>JAZOCC010000014.1:0-106460 GCA_045596385.1 Lachnospiraceae bacterium | reverse complement strand
GGTCCTGATTCCATCAGTAGGCTCTTGAATAGCTTGGTGGCATAACAATCTATATATTAACATAGATTCCCACCTAATTTTATGTACAAAAAAAGCTTGGTGAAAACCAAGCTTTTTCAGAGCTGCTGTCGGGAATCGGACCCGTGACCTCCACATTACCAATGTGACGCTCTACCGACTGAGCCACAGCAGCACTCGCTAATTTGTGTTTCGCTATCAGCGACGTTTGTTAGTATACAATATTTTGTGGTGCTTGTCAATCACTTTTTTGAAATTTTTTTTATTATTTTCGCCAATTTTTTTCCGTAGTTTCTTCTCAATCTTACTTTTATTAAACAAACCCACATTTTACTCATCTTTCATTTTTGTCTGTTTTCCTTTTAAAACCTCAATTTTGTCTAACAATCAGTCATAATTTTGATATGACAATATATTGATATTTTTCTTCAGAAATACTATAATTAATTTATACAATATTTACTGTCAGGAGGATACTGTATGGGAAATTACAAAAATTTTGATTTAGTGGTTTACTTTGTTGCTCACGGTGTGGCAGGTGCCACCGAAGAACAGTTACAAAAGGATTTAGATTTTTTCAAAAAATATATGCATCTGGACAAGGTTTATTTGGAACCATACCGCGACGGTACTTTTGCCTCGGAAACACAACTCCGTTTATGCAAAAAAGTGTTTGAACGCAACGGAATCCGGGCTGAAGGCGGTATTACTACCAGCATGCCGGATCCGGAAGGTGCGGAAAAGAAACAACGCATGTTCAATACCTTCTGCTATAACGATACCTTTATGTTAAATACCTTGCAGCAAGTTTGTGAACTGAACGCAAAGGTATTCGATGCCTTTATTCTAGACGACTTTTATTTCACCAATTGTACCTGTGACGCCTGCCGTAAAGAAAAGGATTTGTACAATGCCGCTCACGGTATTACCGACGGTAGCTGGCAGGCATACCGTACCCATCGCATGTATGAGGTTTCGGAACAGTACGTCATCGCTCCGGCGAAAAAAATCAATCCGAACTGTAAAATCACCATCAAATACCCGAACTGGATGGAGTCCTATCAGGAAACCGGCTACGACCCTCTTTCCCAAAAGGAGATTTTCGATTTGATTTATACCGGTACGGAGACCCGCGACCCGGTCAATACCGACCAGCATTTACCGCGTTATCTCTCCTACTCCCTGATGCGCTATCTGGAGTCTATGGCACCGGGCAGAAACGGTGGCGGCTGGTTTGACCCGTTTGACTGTAAGAGCCTGGATTATTATTTGGAACAAGCTTATCTGACTGCTTTTGCAAAGCCGAGAGAAATGATGATGTTCTGCTTCCAGGCACTGGTTAATACGGTAAATGTTCCGGCCTTAGGCTTTATGTTAGACAAACTGGATGCACTTTTAGACAACCTGGGCACTCCGGTAGGTATTCCGTGTTATATTCCGAATGCCTCTCAGGGCGAAGATAATGTGCAGGATTTCCTCGGTATGCACGGTTTCCCTATTACACCGACTCCGTGGTTTCCGGAGGATGCTCCCACCTTGCTTTTAACACAATCCTCCGCTTATGACCCGGATGTCGTAGACAAGCTGGAGAACTACCTTGCAAACGGTCATAAAGCCATTGTTACAAGCGGTTTCGTAAAAGCCACACTGGACCGTGGGCTTATGCGTATCACTTCCATCCGTGACAGAGGACGCATTGCTTCTGTTCGGGATTTTGCCGCGGAATCCTCCTTGTTTTGGAACCGCTGGGAGCGGGATTACGGAGAGAAGCCGGTCACCGTTCCGGTTCTGGAGTTCCGTAACAACGCCACCTGGGGTGCTGTCTGCAAGGGTATCGCCGAAGAAGAGGCTTATACCTTACTTGCAAGGGACACCTACGGAAAGGGACAGATGTATACTCTTGTAATTCCGGAAGCTTTCTCGGATTTGAAGCATTATCCGAACCTTATCTTAAACCGTATGCGTAAGGAATTCGCCGTAAACGGTATCTATCTGGAAGGTGACCCGATGATCGGTATGTTTGTTTATAATAACGACTCCTTCGTGCTTTACCCGTATGTGGATGCCGATACCAGAGACAGCGATGTTTTCATCCACGTGGAAGGCGGTAAAGCTTTGGTTGCACCGGACAGCGGAAGGACCATGGAACCGCTTTATGTAAGAAACGGCGAAGCAATCTTCTGTCTGAGAGCATCGGTCGGTAAATTCGCATGCTATAAAGCAGAAAGATAGCCGATTCAGCTCTCTACACATCAATTTCCAACGAAAACACAAGCATCCCGGAATGTCTTTTCACACTCCGGGATGCCTCTTTTCTGTTATGATATATCAATCACTTACAGATTCGCTTCCAAAATCTTTATCATCTCATCCACATGTTCCTTCTTAATCACAAGCGGCGGAACGAAACGGATGATGTTGGTTCCTGCAGAAATCAGGATAAGACCTGCCTTCATGGCACGGCTTACCACATCCTTTACCGGTTCCTTAAATTCTAAGCCCTGCATGAGGCCGATACCTCTGTGTGCCACAATCTTATCTGCATGACGTGCTGCAAGAGCATCTAACTGCTCGTACAGGTATGCTCCCACTTCCTTTACGTTCTCTAACAGATTTAACTCCTCGAAACGATCAAATACAGTACTTACCGCATGGGTAACGAACGGATTACCGCCGTAGGTAGTACCGTGGTCGCCCGGCTCGTAAGCGGACGCAACCTCATCGGTAGCCGCAAAAGCACCTACCGGCACACCACAGCCCAAAGCCTTCGCCGTAGTCATAATATCCGGCTTTACGCCGTACTGCTGATATGCGTACATGGTACCGGTTCTGCCCATACCACACTGAATCTCGTCTAAGATAAGAAGGATGCCCTTCTCGTCACAAAGCTTTCTTACACTCTGAATAAATTCCTTTTCTGCCGGATAAATACCGCCCTCTCCCTGTACGGTCTCCATAATGATAGCCGCGGTCTTGTCGGTAATCTTTTCCTTTACGCTGTCTAAATTATTGAACTCCGCGAATACGGCACCGCCGATTAACGGCTCGAAAGCCGCACGGTACTTCGGTGTACCGGTTACAGACAATGCACCCATACTTCTGCCGTGGAAGGAATGCTCCATGGCAATGATTTCACTGTCTGCCACTCCGTGCTTCTTATAGTAATACTTTCTGGCAAGCTTAATAGCCCCTTCCACTGCTTCCGTACCGCTGTTGGTAAAGAAGACGCGGTCCATACCGGAAGCCTTTACAATCTTCTCCGCCGCAAAGGTGGTCGGCTCGTTGTAATAGTAATTAGAGGTGTGCAAAAGCTTATCTACCTGCGCCTTTACAGCCTCATTATACTTCTCATCACCGTAACCGAGCGCAAACACCGCAATACCTGCGGAAAAGTCCAAATACTTCGTTCCGTCGGTTTCATATAAATACACGCCTTCCCCGTGGTCCAAAACCACCTGATATCTTGCATAGGTATGCATCAATACCTTTTCGGCTCTTTCCATACATTCTTGTTTGTTCATGTTGTTCTCTCCTTCCTTATATGGAAGTGCCGGGACGCCCTGCCCCGGCACATTATTTCTTTTTACTTTTACTCTTCGCCTTTTACAATTGCGGTACCGATACCCTTATCGGTAAAGAACTCAAGAAGCAACGAATGCTGTACGCGACCGTCCAGAATATGTACGCCTGCCACACCTTCCTTTACCGCATCGATGCAGTTCTGAAGCTTCGGAAGCATACCGCCGCCGATAACGCCGGAGCCAAGGAGCTCATCCGCACCGTCTAAAGTCAGCACGGAAATGAGGGAAGACTTATCCTCGAAATCGCGGTATACACCTTCGATATCCGTAAGGAATGCCAGCTTCTCCGCACCCATAGCGGTTGCAATAGCACATGCCGCATCGTCAGCGTTGATATTGTAAGACAAGAAATTATCATCCATACCGATCGGTGCAATGACCGGAATATAATCGTTTACCAAAAGAGTATCGATCAAACCGGTATCTACAGTCGTGATATTTCCTACAAATCCGATATCCTCGCCGTTTGCCAGCTTCTTTTCGCACTTTAAGGTGCCGCCGTCCTTACCGCAGATACCGGCAGCCTTTACACCAAGCTGCTCCAACATCTGAACAAGACGCTTATTTACCTTGCTGAGCACCATCTCAGCTACTTCCATGGTCTCTGCATCGGTAACACGAAGGCCCTGTACAAACTTCGCTTCCTTCCCGAGAAGACCGACCCATTTGCTGATTTCCTTACCGCCGCCGTGTACGATAATCGGCTGCATACCAACCAGTTTTAACAGTGCCACGTCCTTAATTACGTTCTGCTGCAACTGTTCGTCAAGCATGGCACTTCCGCCGTACTTTACCACTACAATCTTATCCTTAAACTTCTGAATATACGGCAATGCCTCAATGAGCGTATTTGCCTTTGCCATCAAACCTTCCATCTTGGAATCCTCGCTTTCTTTTCTTCGCTTTCGCCTTTTCTCGTTCCACCCGGCATTATCTTATTAACTACGGTAATCCGCGTTAATCTTTACATAATCATAGGTCAAGTCGCAGCCCCATGCTGTTGCGAATGCATCGCCTTCATGCATGTCAACAAAAATGGTTACTTCATCTGCTCCGAGAATCTTTACTGCCATATCTTCATCAAAAACAATTGGTGTGCCCATATCGAATACCTGTAAACGACCTTCCTTGCTTTCAAAGAAAAGTTCCACATCATTCTGGTCAAAATCCGCTCCGGAATACCCCATTGCACACAGGAAACGGCCGAAGTTGGCATCACATCCGTAGATTGCGGCTTTGGAAAGATTGCTGGAAACAATTGCCCTTGATAAGGTTCTTGCATCTTCTTTGCTTTTGGCGTTTACTACTTTTGCTTCGAACAATTTGGTGGCACCTTCGCCGTCTGCTGCCATTTTCTTTGCCAAAAATTCACATACATAGAAAAGGGCCTTTAAGAAGTTGTCGTAGTCTTCTCCCTTTGCCGTAATCTTCGCATTTCCGGCAAGTCCGTTTGCCATGATTACGAGTGTATCATTGGTAGAAGTATCCCCATCCACGGTAATCATGTTGAAGGTGTCTGCTACCACTTCGCTTAATGCTTCCTGTAAAAGACTCTTCTCAATGGCAAGGTCGGTTGTTAAAAAGCCGAGCATGGTACACATATTCGGATGAATCATCCCCGAACCCTTTGACATACCGCCAAGGGTAACTGTTTTACCGTCTGCCGTAAAAGTAACCGCGATTTCCTTATGTACGGTATCTGTCGTCATAATTGCTTTTGCTGCCGCAGTGCCTGCTTCTATCGTCTCTGAAAGCTTTGGTGCCATTGCCTTAACACCGTTTGCCAGTTTTTCAACCGGTAACTGCATGCCGATAACACCCGTAGATGCCACAAGGCAAGTATCTGTTGCAACACCGAGCGCTTCCTTTACCGCTTCTGCCGTTGCTTCGCATGCGTCAAATCCCTGTTTTCCCGTACATGCATTGGCAATGCCGGAATTCACAACAACCGCATGAACCGCATCGGATTCTTTCACAATTTTCATGTCCCACTGCACACAGGCTGCTTTTACCACATTGCTGGTAAACGTACCTGCAACCGTACACGGCTCCTTAGAAAATACCATTGCCATATCGGTTCTGTTCTTATATTTGATTCCTGCTTCCGTGGAAGCTGCACTAAATCCCTTCGCTGCGGTAACGCCGCCGTCAATCTTCTTCATACTTTTCATCCTTTCTTCGCATTCTTAATTCAACTACTCTATGTAATCAGTAATTATCATTTCACCGGTTCCTTCGCAAACTCCGCTACTCGATAAACCGTGTAATATTTTCTTCATTCAATGTAAAATCATAGTAATTCAAATCTTCTCTAAAGGTCCAGCCTACCTTGCGCCAGAATTTATTGCCGCCCCGGTTACTTTTAAAAGCGATGAGAGACACCTTATTGATTCCCTCCTCCTGCAACTTCTGCATGGCAAAGGCCGCCATCTTCTTTCCGATACCGTGCTTTCTGTGGGTAATCTTTACACATACGTGATAGAAGCAACCGCGTCTACCGTCATGTCCGCACAAAATTGCACCGATAATCTCATCATTATCTACCGCAACCACACTGGTGGTCGGATTTCTCTTTAAAAACTTTTCAACACCTTCTCTGGAATCGTCCATACTGCGGATGCCGAATCCCTTTATCCCACACCACAAACGGTATACCTGGTCATAATCCTCCGGCACCATAACACGAAGTATAATGTCGTTTCCCTTTTCCTTCTGCTCCATCTCATTCACCTAAGCCAAAGGCCCCGCCTGTGCTTCCTTTCTTTGATTTTCATAATTATACATCATTCCTGTATATTATGCAATACCTATTTTATAATTTTTCACCGGACTTCAAATCAATACCGTTTTCGTACAATCTTTTATAAATTGCAGCCACCGGAAGACCTACAATATTGAAGTAATCTCCTTTGATTCCCTTAATATGAACCGCAAAGATACCCTGCACAGCATAGCTGCCGGCTTTATCCTCACCTTCCTTTGTATCCAGGTACTCTTCAATCTGCCGGTCCGTCATGGCGTCCACCGACACCTCCGAGCATTCCGCAAAGGAAATCACACGCTTTTCTCCAGTCTCTTCCTTAATAACCAGAGACACGCCGGTATATACCTGATGGGTATCATCCGCCAGCATGGAAATCATCCGTTTTGCATCCTCTCTATCCTTCGGCTTCCCGAGAATACTTCCGTTATAAGCAACCACCGTATCCGCACCGATGACAATCACAGGTCCCGTAAGGTCTTTTGCTACCGCCCCCGCCTTTCTGCCGGAAAGCTCCTTTACCAGCTCCGCCGGGTCCGTAACGTTCGTACTCTCATCGCAATCGCTGACAATTACATCATAGCTTGCACCGATTCCTGCAAGAATCTCTTTTCTTCTCGGCGAACCGGAAGCCAGTACAATACGATACTTCATACAAAACTCCTTTCGAATGTGTTCCGAATAATCAAAGGAAAAACACCCACACATCCCAACCATTATAAGTCACAACTTCGAGAAATACAAGTAATTTCTACTTATTAATATAAAAAGACAGTCTCCTCCCCCGGCTTTCTTTTCAGTATTTTTTGTTTCATACATCCTTCTTGTATATTTATAACATCTTTTTTCATTTTCCCTCTTGACTTATTCAGATTGCAAGTGTATGATGGTGAATATCAGGATTGCAGCAAAGCAAGACGTGATATCACTTCGTATTGATTTTATGTACATATTAAGGAGGCACATTATGAAAGAGAAAGTTATTTTAGCTTACTCCGGTGGTCTTGATACGACCGCTATCATCCCGTGGTTAAAGGAGAACTACGATTACGACGTTGTTTGTTGCTGTATCGACGTTGGCCAGGAAAGCGAGCTTGACGGTCTTGAGGAGCGCGCAAAGTACTCCGGCGCCGAGAAGCTTTACATCCTTGACGTTGTAGACGAGTTCGTTGATGAGTATGCAATCCCGTGCGTAAAGGCCGGCGCTGTTTACGAGAACAGATACTTACTCGGTACTTCCATGGCTCGTCCGATTATCGCTAAGAAGCTGGTTGAGATTGCAAAGAAGGAAGGCGCTGTTGCCATTTGTCACGGTGCTACCGGTAAGGGTAACGATCAGGTACGTTTCGAGCTTGGTATCAAGGCTTTAGCTCCGGAGTTAAAGATTATCGCTCCGTGGAGATGTAACGACACTTGGAAGATGTCCTCCCGTGAAGAAGAAATCGAATACTGCCGCGCACACGGCATTGAGCTTCCGTTCGACGCAAGCCACAGCTACAGCCGTGACCGTAACCTCTGGCACATCAGCCATGAAGGCCTTGAACTTGAGGATCCGGCAAATGCTCCGAACTATGACCATCTCTTAGTACTCGGTGTTTCTCCGGAAAAGGCTCCGGATGAGGGTGAAACCGTTTCCATTACCTTCGAAGAAGGCGCACCGGTTGCTTTAAACGGCAAGAAAATGAAGGCTTCCGATATTATCCGTGAGTTAAATAAGCTGGGCGGTAAGCACGGCGTTGGTATCGTTGATATCGTTGAGAACCGTGTGGTAGGTATGAAGTCCCGTGGTGTTTACGAGACTCCGGGCGGAACCATCCTTATGGCAGCTCATGAGCAGCTTGAGGAGTTAATCCTTGACCGCGATACCTTAGCATACAAGAAGGGTGTTGCAGATAAGTACGCAGACGTTGTTTACGAAGGAAAGTGGTTCACCCCGCTTCGTGAGGCTCTGCAGGCATTCATCGAGTCCACCCAGAAGTATGTAACCGGTGAAGCTAAGTTAAAGCTTTACAAGGGCAACATCATTAAGCAGGGAACGACCTCTCCGTATTCCTTATACAACGAGAGCATCGCTTCCTTCACCACCGGTGATTTATACGACCACCACGATGCAGAAGGCTTCATCAACTTGTTCGGACTTTCCTTGAAGGTTCGCGCAATGAAGATGCAGAGCTTAGAGAAGTAAGAAAAGCAAAATCAAGGGCGTGCAAAATTGCACGCCCCTTTTGTCTTCAACCGTTGAAAACGGTATGGATAAATTCGTTTTGCAAGTCGCAACGCTCCGTCAAACTTCCTCTAAGAACGACTAGGACGCTCGGGGGCGACCTCGCGCCCAGTCTTTTCTAAGAGGTGATTTCGACTCCGCTAAATGCGCGACCCTTCGGGAAAAGCAAAACCAAATTTATCCATATCGTTTCCAACTTTCTATGATTCAAAAAGGGCCTGTGCGATTTCTGCACAAGCCCTTCTATTTCTTTCTATTTTGATAAATCCGCATAAGTCAAACTTATGCTACTAATAGTTCCATCATCGTTGTATTTAAAAGAAATACTTTGATTGTTAATTCTTCCACCCAGTGTTTTCGAATCATTCACAATCCCATAATAATCTCCGCCGAGTCTTGTATATGGTTCCCCGTATTTTCCCACAACCTCATCTTTCGTCGATACTTGTGGCATAAATCCATCTATACTACAATCCGCTGTATGAATTGTAAAATTATATATGATTGCTTTTTTCGGTTTCTCTGGATCATACTCTTCTAGAGCAACATCAACCATATCAACTCCATCAAAAAACAGGGTGACAATACCATGTCCCGGATCAAGATTTTTACTGTATTTATGTTCCTGATATGTCCACCCGCTCGGCAAATCTCCCAACTTTATAGGAATTTCAAACGGCTGCCCTTTAATGATGATGTTCTTTCGAGCTTCCTCTATATCAAACGGCCCATCATACTCCATATTCTCATACTGCACACTTGGCTTATCCTTTTTGCTGTCATTTCCGCATCCCGCTACTGCGATTATAAGCGCTACCAATAAAAGCAGTAACTTCATTCGTTTTTTCATATCTCTCCCTAACTCCCCGACTCTACTTCTTCTTCGCTTCCTTAGCTGCCTTTTTTGCGGCCTTGGCTTCCTCGTACTCTCTCTTTGCCTTTTCGTACTTCATCAGGTCTTCTGCATATTTTGCATCTTCTGCCGCAAATCTTGCTTCTCGCTCCGCCTTTTCCCTGAGCTTTTTCTCCTGTAACAGCTTCTGCCTCTGCATTCGATTATACTTATCCTTTTGGCGGTCCTTCGGATTTCCGAATAATGCAATGACAAGACAAAGTGCAATACTGAAGAAACAACAAACAAAAATTACAAATTTTTCTTTTGCATTAAACGGCGGTTCCTTTTTTTCTGTACCGGTCGTTGTAACCTCTGTCTCAGAGGTCCCGGAAGTGCCCTCAACCTTCTTTTCCGAAGAACTTTCAGACTCCTTAGTATCCAATGCATTTTCGTTCTGCTCCTCTGACGCATCATCGCTCAGAGTCAGGCTTGCCTCCGTCTCCTGTCCACTTTCTTCCGTTGCGTAAGCTACCGTCGTTACGCCGCCGAAGGCCAGGGTCAATGCCAACAACATGCCCGCACATACCGCAGTATTCTTACTTTTCGGCTTTGACAAAAACAACTTCCACACCGCCACAGCAAACAATCCGATACTAATCCACTGGGAGGTGGAAATTCCGAACAAAAAACCACGAATCGCATCCCCCCGGAAGAACTCCAGTACAAAACGTACCACCGGATAGATTAGCATGTAATAAAAAATCATCTTGCCATTCTCCTTTCCCTTCTTAAACAAGCGAAGTAAAATAAAGAAAATCACCAAATTGCATACCGCCTCAATTAACGGCACCGGAAGTCTCCGTACATCGTTTATCTCCGGAATCAAGGTATTTCCGTGTATCACGAAACCGAAACGGCTCTCCATGCCATAACAGCATCCGCTGAAAAAACAACCGATACGTCCGAATACATGAAACAAAGGAACGCACACCGCATATAAATCAAAGGCAAGCTTCCGCTCCACCGTCTTGTTATACTTTGTATAGATCAGAAGCCCCACACAGCCTCCCAAAAATCCTCCGTAATAGACCATTCCGCCAAAACACATGCCCAAATACGTCAATATCTGTTTAAAACTATAAGAAGATGCATTCTGAAACAATGCAATCAGTTTACTCGTATTTGTAATTCCAAATAAAATGTGTCCTCCGATTAACAACGACACACCGATTACTACCATCAATAAAATAACATCCTCGTAAGCTACTTTAAAATGCGTTGCAAGCTTACAAGCCACTACTCCGCAAAGAAGCAGACCCACAATTGCACAAATGCTGTAACTGCCCACCTGCCTACCGAAAACCTCAAAATAAGGAAACATAACCATTCCTCCAAAAAAAAGAAAAAATCCATAGCACGGCATACCCCTAAACGCGGTAGTAAACGCCGTGCTACGGAACTCGTTTACACACAAACTGTACTGTAAACTACGGTACTTCTCTTCAATCTTAGTAGAAAGAAGATAAATCGCCCAACTCACTTACGGCCTCACCTGCGGTACAAGCCACACAAGCTACGCAAACCGTACAGGTCAGCACACCGATACCTGCAAATACAAGACCGATGATGGAAAGTACGAGGCCTGCGGTTGCCATACCGGTCGGTTCACCGGATGCCTTAGCAGCCTTACTACCCTTAAGTGCACATACAAGACCTACGATAGCAAGAATTAATCCTAAAATGTTTACCATGTAAAAGAAGGATAATACAATTGCTACAATGCCTAATACGAGACCTGCGATAGATAATCCCTTACCGTTGTTGTTCTCCATACTCTAATGCCCTCCTATGTAATTTTAAACTACCTCTCAATAGTACCATATTACAAAAACACCGTCAACATATTTCTACAATAAATTAATGATTTCTTAAGATTTCATAAAGACGCGGTTCAAACACACCGGCCCGCAACATAGCGATTTCCGCCCCGTACGGTGCAATGGATTTCTCTTTGCCCTCCGGCTCCGCAGTCACGTACGGTGTCTCCAAAATCTTTGGGACCTCTTCAAAGTCCGGAAAATGAACAATCTTATTTAATGCATCAAAACCGATTGCACCGAAGCCGATGTTCTCATGACGGTCTTTTCCCGCTCCCCGTACATTCTTACTGTCGTTAATATGGAATACCGCAATTTGTTCTTTCCCCAGCACGCAATCAAACTGCGCCACCACACCTTCAAAATCATTCACAATATCATAACCCGCATCATGCACATGGCAGGTATCAAAGCATACACGAAGCTTATCGTTGTATGCAACGCCATCGTAAATCCGGGCCAGCTGCTCAAATGTCTTTCCCGTTTCACTTCCCTTGCCTGCCATGGTCTCCAATGCAATCCGCACCTTCGTCTCCGGCGTCAGCACCTCATTTAATCCCTTTACAATCTGTGCAATCCCTGCATCTTCTCCCGCATCCACATGGGACCCCGGATGAAGCACCAGCACATTACTTCCCATGGCTTCGGTACGTTTTATCTCCTCTCGCAAAAAATCCACCGCCAGCTCATAGGTCTCCGGCTTCACGGAATTCCCTAAATTAATAATATACGGCGCATGCACCACAAACTCCGACAGACCATTTGCCTTCATCAGTTCCCAGCCCGCTTCGATATTCAGTTCCGAAATTGCCTTCCGTCTGGTATTCTGCGGTGCTCCCGTATATAACATAAACGTATTCGCTTTATAAGAAAGAGCCTCCTTTACCGACCCTAAAAACATCTCTTTTCCGCTCATCCCTACATGAGACCCGATTTTTAACATAGTTTATCTCCTTTCTCACACCACTTTGCGTCTCCCTGCCCCTCCATAGTATCATACTCCGAGACCTTTTGCAATCCACCATATATGCGTCACATTGTCTTTGCCTCCTTGCGACAAAAAAGGCCGTCGCTTCTTGCGACAGCCTCTCATTCGTATCAAAATGAATACTATTCTTTTCGAAAAAACAAACCTAGAACAAGGAATCAAACAACGTACCGGAATTCATGGCATTGGTCGGATAGTTGTTGCCGTTTGCCGTGTATGCGGAGGCTGCCTTTGTTGCCTGAAGCTCCGCCGCTCCCGCAAGTCCGGATGCCTTTCTGGCAAGCTGACCCAGAGCGGAATTGGTTCCTTCGAAGAAATCCTGAAGCTCCGACATATCCTTTTCACGAAATACCTTCTCATCCAGAGCAAGACGTCCGTCCTTATCAACGGAAATTCCTACGCCCGCAAGCTCATCCGTATACTGCTTGGTCACCTGGGTCATCCACTGGGTCTTCTGCTGTACGGAAGACGCCTCAATCGTTCCCACCGACTCCAAGGTATCGTTATACGCAGACACAAAGGACTGTACCGACTTTACCAAGGTATCGTAATCATAGTCCGTCCGGGTAGAGGTGGAACCGTCCTCGTTGGTATCCACAATCGTCTTCTTCTCATAAAGAGAGGAAGAACCGGTCTTTACCGCAGCCAGCTTCATTGCCGCATTCTGCAGTGCCGTAGCGGAATCCTTTACGGTATCCAATTCCTTTGCGGTGTCTACCGTATCGGAACTGGTTTTTCCCTTATTGGTTGTTTTATTACTTTCTGTAGTCGAAGACTTCGCGGTACCGTCCGCATTGTACTTCTTATAATACGCCTTTAAAAGTCTTCCGTAGGTGCCGTTCCGAATCTGGTTATACTCACCGAGAAGCCCGGAAAAACCGGTGCCGGAACTGCTCATCCCACTAAATAATGTACTGGAATAATTAAAAAATGACATATGCATCGCCCTCCTTGACTTATGCTTATTCATTGGTACGTTAAAAGACACTTTTCCTTATATCTATTATATCGTCATTTTCTATGATTTGTAAAGGGGAATTTGAAAAGTTTCCTTCTTTATGTTACAATATTAGCATAAAAAGAAGGGAGACGCTCTATGTATTCGGTTTTACACAAGCTTTTATCGGACAAAAAGGACGGCGTTCTTTTTTCCTGCTTTGATATTTGGCATCTCATATACATTTTTGTTACTCTAACGGTATCGACGGTTATACTGTTACGTTTGAAAAACAAATCCGCCAAGGCAAGAGAACATTTTTCCCGTATACTGATTTTCTCCGCCTTCGGGCTCTATGTTGCGGATTTCTTTCTCATGCCCCTTGCCTACAATGAAATTGACATCGAGAAGCTGCCGTTTCACGCTTGCACCGCCATGTGCGTTATGTGCTTTTTAAGCTATCACAACAGCTTCTTGAAAAAATACAGAACCTCTTTTGCTTTGCTCGGCTTTATTTCCAACCTGGTCTACCTGATTTATCCTGCGGGATTGATGTGGCATCAGGTCGCTCCATTTTCTTATCGGGTCATCCAGACACTGCTGTTCCATGGTATTATGGTGGTGTACGGTCTGGTGGTTCTGGTTTATGAGAGCACGAACATACGCTTTAAAACATGCTACCGGGAACTTTTTGTACTGGCAGGTATGACACTGTGGGCCATCCTCGGAAACAGCATCTACAACGGCATCTCGGAAAACTACTCTCACTTTTTTAACTGGTTCTTTGTGGTACGGGACCCGTTTTATCTATTCCCCGAAGCAATTTCACCATACATTATGCCGGTGATCAATATTACGCTGTTTTTCGTTGCTGAGATGCTGGTATATTCCGTTCTGTATTTTTGTAAAAGAAAACCGTCCGCATAATACAAAAGAGAAAGTCGCCTATAGACTTTCTCTTTTTTCGTTTATTTCTGAATTGCCTTTATTGCTCTCTCGTAATCCGTTTTTTTCACATAAATACTATACTCAATCATCGCCTCCGTATTCTGCCCATAGGTGCCGGTACGTGACCGGCTCCCGGAAGATATCGGTGATGCGCTCATACGGTTTACCGTTTTCACGGAGTAATCAATCCCCTCTGCTGCAAGAAGCGTGCGTATACGCGCCTGCTCGCTTAAGTCAAAGGTTACCGTAAGTTCTTTTCTGTTGAATAGTGTAATCATCCGCATCCTCCTAAAATACTACTCCGTTTCTATCGTTATTATCCATTTCGAGATATATGGTTCAAAAGTAAAATACCCGATTCGTACATCAATATCATGGTTTACCCGATAGGTAATATCGTCAACAATTAAGATTTCCGAATAACCACCTTTTTTCATTCCCTTCGTTGTAAAAAAAGAGGTATTCCTTTCGCTCCAAGTCGTCTTCCTGATTTTCTCATAAAGAGCCATGCATTCCTCATCCGTATCAGCTCCGGTAAACTCCTCTTCGGAAACCGCCGACCTATATTTCGAAGATAAATCTTCATATGGGATTATATCTAAATAATACCCGTCCTTTGTTACCGATAAAGAGAACGACTTATCCAGAAAAGCTTCTAAATACTCTGACGCCTTATCCAGATTATGTACATAGAAAAAGGAATATACTGCTACAACCAGTAAAAAGATTAGAATCCCAAATTTGACTTTTTTCTTGCGTCTTTTCATCCCACATCTACCTCATACTCAAAAAGTCTTTTTCTCATATACACCTTTTCAAAATGCTCAGTAAAATAAGGAACCATACGGTGTATTATTGGTTATCAGATAGTAATTCTTTCCCTCTTTTTCTCTATCAGCTATACTGTTTACCAACAACACACTATAATCATCGTGCCATACTGAATACTTACTGCCTTCTTTATAAACTGGATAAATCTTTATATTATCATCTGTATTAATTTCACGAATGCACTTAATAAACTGCTCATAGTCCAATTCGGATTCTACCACTTTCTCAGCACATACATGCGTCCCATAGATATCCGAGACATACGTCTGCATCTTTATTGTTTTTGTGTCATCCGGTAGCTTAACACTACTAATTTTGAAATAATAATATGATTTAATTGAAAAAAAGACAACCACCACACTCAGCAAAGCAATCAATACTATTCCACATTTTTTATGTTTCCTCATAAATCTCCCCATCCATTCAACCAAAGGGCCTATCCAGTAGCCACGTATATCAATTACCGGTAAAGCATTCTCTAATAAATTCTACCTAAAAGTTCTTCACGACCTGCATGACATAGAACTTTAAATAGTACGACTCATTGGCCGCCCACAATATCGGATGGTCCGCTGCCTGAGTACGGTACTCTACCTGACGCAGACGTACATGGGCATCCCTTGCCGCCTGGGCAATGGTCTCCGTAAAAAGCTCCGGCGTCATAAAATGAGAGCAGGAACAGGTACAAAGATACCCTCCGTCTTTTACTAACTTCATGCCGCGGATATTGATTTCACGGTAGCCTCTTACTGCATTCTTCACGGAGTTCCGGGACTTGGTAAAGGCCGGCGGATCTAAGATGACCACATCAAACTGCTCTCCCGCACGCTCAAGCTCCGGCAAAAGTTCGAATACGTCCGCACATTGAAACTTTACGGTATCGGACAGCCCGTTTAACTCCGCATTCTTTCTCGCCTGCTCCGTAGCCAACTCCGAGGCATCCACACCGAGAACGCTCGCCGCTCCTGCAATACCGGCATTTAAGGCAAAGGAACCGGTATGGGTAAAGCAATCCAGTACCTTTGCATCCTTACAAAGCTTCTGCACCGCCAAGCGATTATACTTCTGGTCTAAGAAAAATCCGGTCTTCTGACCGTCCGCAATATCTACTAAGTACTTTACACCGTTTTCTACAATCTCTACTTCCGTCTCAAACGGGTCCGTCAAAAAACCTTTAAAACGCTCCATGCCTTCCTGTTCCCGGACTTTGGCATCACTGCGCTCATAAATACCGCGGAGGGTGATTCCGTCCTCTGCCAATACCTTCTTAAGCGCATCCAGTATTACCGGCTTTAACCGGTCGATTCCAAGCGCCAAAGACTGTACTACACATACATCGGAAAACTTGTCCACCACAAGGCCCGGCAAAAAGTCCGCTTCTCCGAAAATCAAACGACAACTGCTTGTATCCACCGTCTTTTTCCGATACTCCCAGGCTGCACGTACTCTTTTCTCAAGAAACTCCTCATTGATCTCCGCATCCTTATCTCTGGTCAGCATACGCACCATAAGCTTAGACTTGCGATTCAGAAACCCGGTTCCCAGGACATACCCGTCAAAGTCGTTTACACGCACCAGCTCACCGTCTTCCACCGCACCGGTAATCGTATCGATTTCGTTATCATAAATCCAAAGACCGCCTGCTTTTAAGCTTCGGGCTTCACCTTTTTTTACCGTTACCATTCCTTTTATTGTAAACAAATCGCTCATCTTTTTGTCGCCTTGCCGGCTCTCCTTTCACAGCAATCCTTCGTATTATTTTTTCTTCTTGCGGAACACAAACAGCTTGCTTAACACATAGTTCATCACAATCACCACAACGCTGGTAATCGCTTTGGCAATCGCACCCTCCACACCGAATACCGACTGATTCAAACCGATTGCAATCAGGCCGCTCGGCAACAAAATTTCAAAGATACCCGAAAAAATACGGGAACCGTAAAACTTTGCCGCTTCCACCAGTAAAAACTTCTTTTCCGTGCTTTTACTTTCAAATACAAACAACTTATTGGTAATAAACGCAAAAGTCACCGCAACCACCCATGCAATTCCGTTACAAACGGCAATCTGCCCATTGGAAAGCTCTGCCCCCGAAAGTCCGAACAACTTCGTGCAGATAATATATACAATCCAGTTTACCACCGTTGTAGCCACTCCGAACACCAAATACATAATGATTTCCTTGTATTTTTTAAATAGATTTTTCATCGTTTCCATACTTCCTCCTTTTCATCACAACAACACAGTTTAGTATAGCACCCTTTGGGAGATTCTGCAATAAGTGTGTAAAAATTCCCCGTGATATAAGAAAAGGACACTACCTTTCCCGGTGTGTCCTTTCTACGTCACTTATCTATTATTCCTCCGCCAACTGTCCCGCAAGGTTCTTAATTCTGTGAACCATATCCACCAGACTCTCCGTTCCTCTTCGACTTTCCTTCGTAGCATCCGCAACATGCTCCACCGCAGATAAGTTCACTTCGGTATTCTGATGTACCTGTTCCATACCGCTTGCCACCTGCTTTTCTGTCTCCAAAAGTGTTTTCGTAATCCGGTCCACCTCATCAATCTGTGCGGTCATTGTTTCGTTTGCTTTCGTAATTGTATGAGTAGACGCTCCCGCTTCTTTCATCTGCAATAATCCCTGCTCTGTCAATTCTGCGCTCTGTTCCATGGAAGCAACCGCTTCCTCCGTACTTTTTACTACTTCATTGACAATTGTACCGATGCTTTCTACCGCAATCTGTGTCTGTTCGGAAAGCTTCTGTATCTCCTCCGCAACGACCGCAAATCCTCTTCCGTGTTCCCCTGCTCTTGCCGCCTCAATCGTAGCATTTAAAGCCAGGAGCTTTGTTTGCGCCGAAATATCTGTAATCGTCTGAATAATTCCCATAATCTCATTGGACTGCTCTCCCAGAATCTCAATTACCTTCTTACACTCCCGGGCACTTTCGGAAATATGTAACATACGATCCGTAGCCAAATCCATGGTCTTCTGATTTCCGGAAGAAAGCTCTCTAATCTGTTCCGCCGCTTTCGCAAGCCGGTCACTCATGTCACCCAACTGCGCCATCTGCCCGGTAATATCCGCCAATCCGTCGTTCATCACATAAATCTGGTCTGCGTTTTCTTTCGTTCCGCGCATAATTGCTTCCGTCTCATCCGCCACTTTTTGATTCGTCTCATTTGAAATCCGGGTAAGCTGCTCCAGTTCTTCCACAAACGTAAGCAACTGCCTCGACACTTGGCTATTCTGTTCACGAAGTCTTGTCATACGTTCCAACATTTCCTTTTGTTCTTCCGCACCCATCAGATTTCCTAACATAGTTGCCGTCCTGCTGCAAAGCATGGTAAAAATAGCCGCAATCGCAATCAACGTCAAAGCTCTCGGTGCTACACTGTATACCAACACATCATACATCGTGTCAAAATTCTTATCCGGTAATGTATTCCATTGAAATGCCAAAATCTGTCCCACCGACACGCCGACTACATTGATAACCGTAGCTAATATATTTAACTTCTTCGAGAAGTACAAACTTGCAATCGCAATTGCATACACGTAAATTACAATCACATGAAAACTTAAGGTAGTTGTTGTCAACAAAATAAACAACGAAGCACAAACCACATTCAAATACTTAATCCAACCGGCCGAACCTTGCCCGATTCGGTGAAACAGCGTCGGCAGCCATAGAAATACAGAACCTGCCACAAACGCAACTGTCATAATCGTCTGGTCCACAACAAAAATCCCTGCCACATTCAGTCCGAATACCAGTACAAAGATGAAAAAAGTAATTCGCATCACCTTTGCAACCACCTTGTTCGCCTGCTGTTCATTCATCTGCAATACACCGTTCATATCCATGCTCCTTTCCGCAGACTTTCGTCTGTACTTCCTTCGCACTCTTACTTTGTCTTCTTCTCCGGTACAACCTCACAATTTTCCAGTCTGCCGCTCTTAATCAAAACAAGCATGCTTACAAACTCCCTACTTAACATTTCCTGAATCTCCGCTTCTTTGAACCGGCATGCTCCCGTGGCGCAAAGCACACAAACTCCGTATGTAAAAATCCATACCTGCTTAAATAAAGCTACCGCTTCCTTCCGGGTCAATCCGTATTCCTGCTCCAACACCGTCAGGCACAACTCTCCCGTGTCCCCCAGATACTTTAAGTGTTCTTCAAAGCTCTTACTGTCGCTATGTTCCTGCATATACAAAAGTTGAAACAATTTCGGCTCTCTGTTTGCAAACTGTATCATCTGAATCCCGATTTGTTTAAATACCGGAGTATACTCCCCCGCAATCTCCGCATAAGCTTCAAACACTTTCATTGCTGCATTGCGGACTTCTGCCTGTACTTCCTCCATACTCGCAAATACCGTAAAAATCGGTCTGGCAGAACTCCCTAATTCTTTTGCAAGAGAACGAGCCGTTAGCGCTTCAATCCCCTGTTCTTTTACTATATTAAGTGCAGTCGCAATAATCTCTTCCTTCGTAAATTTTGCCTTTGGCGGCACATAATCACGCTCCTTTCCTTACTGCCGGAAACACCTGTCACATTTGTTTTAAAACATATGTTGCAGATTATAATTTCATTATACTCCTACTTTTTTTCCTGTCAACGAAGCCTTCTGTTTTAAGAAAAAAACTGTTATTTTTTTCTACTTTGTGATATACTATATATGAACGCACACGCGGCCTTGGAAAAAGTTTTGCAAGGCTTTGCCGAGCGAAAAAACGAATATGGCATTTTGCACCATAAACAACTTCATTACCAAAAGGAGGTATTATTATGACTTATGTATGTGATGTATGCGGCTATGTGTATGATGAAGCAGCCGGCGATCCGGACAACGGTATCGCACCGGGCACCCCTTGGGAAAATGTCCCGGAAGACTGGGTATGTCCGCTGTGTGGCGTAGGCAAAGACCAATTCTCCGAGCAGTAAGGCAACTGCCTACTTTTTTCTGAGACTGCTGGGAACATAACCGTAATACCCGGAAAAGGCATGGGAAAAATGGTCCGGAGACGAATACCCCAATCGCTCACTGATTTCGGTAATCGTATAGCGTCCGTTCTGTAGCATCGGAACCGCCGCCGACATTCTGGCCTCCAGCTTTTTCCGGGTAAATGGTTTTCCGTACATTCTCTCCAAAAATCGTTGCGTCTGACGTACGCTGAGCCCCAGACGTTTTGCCATCCCCTCTAATGTAATGTCCCGATATTCATATAAAAATATCTCGTCCGCAACCAGCAGCATGGTTTCTTCCCGTACCGGATTTGTAGAAAACTCTTCCTCCGGTAACGGCAGCGCACCGTTCTTTTCTTCCTTCAGGCCGATACTCCGGATACACTCTATCACAAACTCTGCCAGCAAATGCACCCGTTTTTCGGCGCTTCCCGGTAAATTTCCCGCCTGCTCCGAAAGGATTTGCTCCATCAGAGAACGGAGCCCATCTCTTCCCATTCCGCACCATAACGGATGCTCTCTCATAATCTGTAACAGTTCGCCGCCTTTGTGCTCTCCCTCCGTTTGTAAATACAAGCCGAACTCCGTAACCGGGTTTGCCTCATCCGCCAACTGTTCATGCAGTATCCCGGGACCTGTAATATAAAGCGTTCCGGGCGTCAACTGATACCGCTGCCGGTTTAAAGAAACTTCCCCGACGCCTTCCGTTACATAATGAATCTCATATACATTTTCTCCGTGAGCATGCTCCGGTATTATTTTCGTAAAACGCCGGTAACTTACCATTACCGCATGCATCACTACCCCTTCCAGCAAAAAACGCACGCTCCCGGAGGTTCTGTTCTCTTTCTTCTTCCTCATGTTCCTCTCCTTCGAAAATATACCGTTTTCTTCGTTTACATGTCACATTATACTATAAAAATCCTCCTTTCACAATGCTATAATAAGAAATGAACCCGAAAGGAGGCACTATGCTGATACAATATTTAAAGAAAAACAAGCGCCGGATTTTTCTTGTCATCCCGGCCGTCATCGGAATGGGCTTGTCCCTATCCTTTTTAATTCGCACTAATCTCGGCGGAGACCCGTACACCTGCATGAATCTTGCCATATCCGACCTCATCGGAATTTCCTTCGGACATTGGCAGGCATTCCTGAATGTGGTATTATTAATTATAGTATTTTTCTGCGACCGGTCCCTTATCGGAATCGGTACTGTGGCAAATATGTTCCTTGTGGGATATTGTGTGGATTTCTTTACCTGGGTGGAAAATTTCTTTCTTCCGGAGGAAATCACGTCTCTCCTTGCACGGGGCATCATTATGGTTCCGGCCTTACTTTTATTTGTCGTCTCCGCAGCCCTTTATATGTGCTGCGAGCTGGGCGTGGCCCCTTATGACGCCGCCGCTTTCCTGTTACACAAAGGAATTACCAAACTGCCGAAGTTTCAAAGATTGCCGTTCCGCGCAGTCCGCATTCCCTATGATTTGCTGGCCTGCGGCATCTGCCTACTGTTCGGCGGCAGTATCGGTATTGTCACCTTATTTATCTCCCTGTTTTTAGGACCTGTGGTAGATAAAACAAGTGCCTTTTTAAAGCAGAAACACCTATTGGACTAACCGATTTCTTTTACGTACCCATGACTCATATTGACAGGAGGATTGTATGTATCAATTAACCTATACCGATTCTTCAAACTACAACTGGAACAAGGCCCTTCCCATCGGCAACGGCCGCCTGGGCGCCATGATTTACGGAAATAATACCTCCGAACGTTTTCAGATTAACGAAGACAGCGTTTGGTTCGGCGGCCCGAGGAACCGAAACAACAAGGATGCTCTTGCACATCTTAGCGAAGTACGTTCTCTCATCCTTTCCGGAAACATCCGTAAAGCCGAGGAACTGTGTAAATATGCCCTGACCGGCACACCGCAAAGCGAGCACACCTACCAGACCTTGGGCGATGTATACTTTGACTTCTGCGGCCGTCTCACAAAGGGTATCAACTTCCGCCGTACTCTGGATTTGGAAACTGCGGTACATACCACCGTTACCACCGAGGAAAGCACCGGGATTACCTACCGCTGTGATTCCTTTGTCAGCAAGAATTACAATTGTATCGTGGCAAGATTTACCGCCTCCGCTCCGGGGCATCTGGATTTAGCGGCGTCCTTACAGAGGGGTAACTTCTACGAAGCCACGGAACACACCGCAGACTCTTTATACATGTCCGGAAACTTAGGCGGTGGCGGCTCCGATTTTTGCTGCGGCATGCGTATGATTTCCGACGGCGCCTTTGTCAAAGGCATCGGCGAACATCTGTTGACGGAACATGCGGCAGAGGTTCTTGTACTGATTACGGCATCTACTACCTTCCGGAGTGCCATCCCGCGTAAAACCGTAGAGGATACCTTGACCAGAGCCGCACAGCATTCCTACGAGGAACTGTATCATGACCATTTGGCAGAGTATCAGCCTTACTTTAAGCGCATGACTCTTACCCTGCCTTATGATAAAGAACTGGACAAGCTGACCACTGACGAACGTCTCCGCCGTATTTCTGCGAAGCAGCCGGACAACGGTCTGCTTGCCACCTATTTTGCTTACGGACGCTACCTTCTCATTTGTTCCAGCCGTGGCGACTGTCTCCCGGCAAACCTGCAAGGCATTTGGTGTAACAGCATCGATGCTCCTTGGGGCAGCAAATACACCATCAACATCAACACCGAAATGAACTACTGGCCGGCCAATAGTTGTAACCTGGCGGAATGTCAAATGCCACTGTTCGAACACATTTTGCGGATGCTTCCGAATGGAATCCGCACCGCAAAAGAGATGTACGGCTGCAACGGTTTTGTCGCCCATCATAACACGGACATGTGGGGTGACACCGCTCCCCAGGATATCTACATTCCGGCCACCTTCTGGGTGATGGGTGCCGCATGGCTTTGTACCCACATCTGGCAGCATTATTTATATACGCAGGATGTTGCCTTTTTAAAGGAGTACTATCCGGCCTTAAAGGAAGCGGTACGGTTCTTCTTTGACTTCCTCATTGAAGTAGACGGATCCTATGTTACCTGCCCTTCCGTTTCCCCTGAAAACACGTATATTATGAAGAGCGGTATGAGCGGCTGCCTTACCTACGGCTCCACCATGGACAACGAGATTCTTCATGAGCTGTTCGGCAATCTTCTTTCCGCCGCACCGATTGTAGGCGATACGGACACTGCATTTCTTGAAAAAGCAAAAGAATACGATACAAAGATTCCAAGCATCCGTATCGGAAAGCACGGACAAATCATGGAATGGCAGGAGGACTATGACGAAGCCGAACCGGGCCATCGTCACATCTCCCACCTATGGGCCTTACATCCGGCCTTCCAGATTACGCCGGATGCCACCCCGGAGCTGTGTGATGCGGCAAAGGTCACCTTAGAGCGCAGACTGGCAAGCGGCGGCGGCCATACCGGCTGGAGCCGTGCCTGGATTATCAATATGTACGCAAGACTTTGGAACAGTGAAGAATGCTATCAAAACCTTCTGGCACTGATGCAGAAGTCCACCTTGGAAAATCTTCTGGACAACCACCCGCCGTTCCAGATTGACGGTAATTTCGGCGCCACCGCCGGTATTGCGGAAATGCTGTTACAATCAAGTGAAGACCGCACCGTTTTGCTCCCGGCACTTCCGAAGGAATGGAACGAAGGAAATGTCACCGGACTGTGCGGTGTAGGTGCCGTAACTTATGATATCTCTTGGAATAACGGCACTTTAACCGAGGTTACGTTACTTCCGAAGTTTGATACGGAGCTGACTCTCATTTACAAGGGTATTTGCCGCACCGTCACATTAAAAAGCGGCGTGAAACTTATACTTTGCTCCAAAGATTTTATTTCATAGTATTTGATTGCCCTCAAATAGAAAGCGGGTTGTGCATCTTGATTTCATGCACAACCCGTTTTACAATCTCCAAAACAGTTACTCTATCGATTCCTTTTTGTAATTTGCGAACCCGGAAGATTCCATCCTTGTTCCATCCTGCAACACCCACATTGCCTCCGTATCGGGAAGAGATTCTATTAATTCCGCCCCTACCTCAAAATCCATACAAAACAGTGCGGTAGAAAGCGCATCTCCGTCTGCGGAACTGTTACATACCACAGATACCGATACATACCCTTCCGAAGGCATTAAAGTCTCCGGATTAATGATATGATGATACCGCTCTCCATCCACCACATAATACCGTTGATAGGAGCCACTGGTCACCAAGGACTCCCCCGCAAGCTCTAAATAGGCCAGATATTCCTCCTCACTGTCTTCCTCCGGATTCTCGATTCCTACGGTCCACTTGCTCCCGTCTCCTTTTACACCGACCGTCCGGACATTTCCTCCCACATTAATCACATAACCGGTCACACCCTGTTCTTCCAAAGAACGAGCCACCATTTCTACCGCATAACCTTTTGCAATTGCCCCGACATCCAATTTCATTTCCGAATCGGTCAAGGTCACCGTACCGGCCTCCTCATCAATTACAAGTGCATTGATATCCGTATGCTCTGCCGCCTGCTCCAATTTCTCCATTGGCGGAAGTTTTGCCGCCCAAGGCTCGTCTATCCCTTCCGTCCGGTACTCATGCCATAGGGACAGTACACTTCCCATAGCAATATTCACCGTCCCATCGGTCTTCTCATACATCTCCTTTGCATATAGCAACATATCGATAATACGACGGTCCACCGATACGGTACGGTGTGCACCATCGACAATCTCATTGATGGTACAAAGGTTTTCCGTTCCGTCATACCGGTGATAAATAGTAAACAGCTTGTGATACTCTGACAATTCTTCCAATGCTCCATCGGCTATCTCATCAAACTGTTCCTGACTTTTGGCATATCCCGTAATCGTAGTCACCGTATCGAAATAGTCAAAGGAATAGGTGGAATATTTTTCAAGCTTTGTTCCGCAGCCGGCCATAGCTATGCTTTGCAAAAGCATGGAGCAAAGTAGGATACTCAACCATATTTTTTTCTTCATGCACATCTCCTCAGAATTTTATGATTTTGCTCGGCAAAGTGAGTATGCATCCACCGGACGGCTTTGGGCATTCTCACTCGCGTGTGCGCTCGTATGCCCGTTTCCGTCCTCTTGGATGCAAGCATCCACCGGACGGCTTTGGGCATTCTCACTTTACCTTCGCGAATATTATACCCCTCTGCATTCCATCCTTGCAACATAATCTTTACTTTTATATTCATCCACAGTAAGCTGTCCTATCGTTTTTCCCTTTGCAAACATACTCCGATATGTATCTGTGCACTTTTTATATCTCGCACAGGCCTTTTTCGCAGCTTCCTCATCTCCGTATACCTTCCAGCCCCCGACCCACTTATAGCCGCTTGCATGGTTTTCTATGAATCCAATGACATCCTCCGGTGGATACCCTAAAAACAAGCCTATCTCATGAGGAAACTTTTCATATTCATGCAACCGTTTTATCAGCTGTACCACACAGTTTCCCGGTTTTTCCTTACAATAACCCCTTTCCCGTAACAAACGCTCCGATGTACTATGACAAAAATCCATACGCAACCGTTCCGGACGATACACATAGATTAGTGCACGTCCGTCCCGAAATTGTAACGGTACGGCACGTACTCCTTTCTTTGTCAAAGTCCGGTTCCAACAGCGAATACACTCTCTAAGCATTCCTTCATCACGAAATTCACCGGAAAATAAATTCCCTGTTTTCATTCCTGCCAGTGTAGGCGAACAATGCTTGATTAATAACTCCTCTGACAAAATCAATCCCTCCTTATACCGTATGTTCATCCAGAATCTTCTTCAAAGCTTCAATAGAACTGCTATGAGACCTGGCAATCTTTGTATGTATACCGGCCTTTCCCAAGGCACAATGAACCATCTTGTGTGATACCGTATTGGTAAACAACACAATCAAATCCGGTGAACCCATATTTTTCAAACTACTTGTCATCTTAGGATACACCTTTGCTTTACACTTATAATCACTACATACCTCCGCATATCTTCGTACCATACACTCATTTCCACCGATAATTGCTACACTCATGTGCTCACCTCCATATACCTTTGCAGCAGTTAGCGAATGCTAACTGTCAACTTTGCAAAATAGTTAGCCTGAGCTAACTATGAAATATAGTATATATAATCATCCTTCAAATGTCAAGACTCTTTTTCAACCTTTCTCATATCAAAATAACAAAAACGGTACTGTAGCAAAAAAACTACCGTACCGTTTTCATAATTAGAAAAGGGGGAAGGCGAACCTCCCCCGGCTTATCTTTATTCTCTTACTTTAACTTAGCCGCAGCCTTTACAAAACCGTCGATTGCCATCGTACAACCTGCAGTCTGCAAATCCGCATTGCCGTAACCGTCAGCATTTGCAAAACCATTGATTTCAGAAGCAGTCTTACCGACACATGCCGCATCAAATGCAGCCGCCTGCTCGTTCCATTCCTTCACAACACCGTCGCCGTTTAAATCGGTGCCGTATGCGCTCATACCGTAGTTTGCGCCGGCCTCCTTCTTAGAGGAAACAGCCTTAGTCAAATCGTAAGTAGAAGCACCGGTTGCATCAAAGGTGAACTTCACCTGCACGCAATCACTGGTAGCAGCCACAACCTTGCCCTCAGCATCTACCGCAACAGCAAGGAACGTGGTCTCTAACTGATTCTGACCGTTCGCATCCTCGGTAGCATCCTTACAAGACTGTGCAGTGGATACACCAAGCTTTAAGGTATGCTCTGCAGTCACCTCGGAAGCAACCGCATTGTTGTATGCCTTCTCGATTGCCTGAACAAACTCGGTAACCGTAATGGTACAGCCTGCGTTAATTACATCCTCGGTACCCTTACCTTCCCCTGCTACTAATGCCTTTACTTCATCAAGAGTCTTACCGCAAACAACGCCTTCGAATGCATCAGCCTGCTCATACCACTCCTTTACCGCGCCGCCGTAAGCAACCATATTATATGCATCGCCAAGCTCATACTTGGTAGCAAAGGACTCATTTGCCACCGCCTTACCGTCACCGGTATATGCCACGGTAGCATCTGCGGTATCAAGCTGACATGCAACAATCTTACCAGCCCCATCCACGGTAACAACCGCCACATTGGAAACTGCCTGTCCCTGACCGTTTGCATCTCCTTCCGCATTACTTGCCTTAGAAACCTCGGTCACTACGCCCATACCGAACTTTAAGGTCTCTGCCTTCTTTTCTTCCTTCTTACAGCCTGCCATAGATACAACCATAAGAACACTAAGAGATAAACAAAGTAACTTTTTCATTTTCATGGAAAACTCCTCCTTGTTTGTGTTTGTTAATTTTTTATCAACTTTATTATGCACGATAATATGAACTTTGTCAACATGCATTTATATCAATTTCTTCGGGATTCGTTTCACAATAATCGCACCGCACAAACCGACAAAAATACCGGATATGGTGCCGGTGATTGCAAGTACAATTAAATAATAACCAAGCTCCGCCGTTCCCAACAACAACATGGCAGTCAAAATTTGACCTACATTGTGAAATACACCGCCGGCCACGCTGACTCCTACCACAGATAAAAAATTCAGTTTCTTTAAAACGACCATCACCAGCATACTTAAAAATGCCCCGGCCAGACTGTAAACAAGTGCCATCATATTTCCGAACATAAAGGATATCGCCAGCATACGAACTAACGATACCACCGAAGCCTCCCGAAGACCGAACCGGTACAACACAAACACAATAATGATGTTCGGAAGGCCGATTTTTATTCCGGGCACTGCGGTAAATATCGGCGGAAGCAGTGCTTCCACATAGGCCAGTACAAGGGCCACTGCGGTACAAAGTCCCAACATGGCAAGCTTTTTCGTCGCAGGTCTCATAGCAAATCTCCTTTACACAACAATATCCGGTGCGTCCTTATCTTCTGTGGCATAAACCGTAATCACAACCTTATGGGGAAGACAAACAATACTTTCACCTTCTCTTGAAATCGGCTTGTGACCGGCACAGATTCCGTCGGGACAGGTGGCAGTCTCCACGAAAGCCTCGCCATCCTTAATCACCAACACGTTCCGTTCCTCATCCGCTGCTCCCGTCCGGATTTCCACCCTGACATCCTCTTCCAGGGAATAAGTCCCGAACTCCTTTCCGTCCACCGTCACTACTACTTTATCTCCTTCTCCACGAAGAAAATAAAAGCAAAAGCCACATACAGAAACCGCCAGCAATAAGGCTGCTATAAATATTACATCGTTACGAAACAGTCGCCCACCGCTTTTCGCGGTGGGCGTAGTCTTCATTTCCTGATTCATCATTCTTCTACCTTGAAATCTTCGTATTCTTCGGATAAATCCGGGAAGAATACCTGTTTTAAGCTACCGGTCGGACAACTTCCGGCACATGCCCCGCACCCCACACATTTAGCATAATCAATTTTTGCCAAATTATTCGTTACGGTAATTGCCTCGTGAGGACAGGTCTTTACGCACTTCATACAACCGATGCAGGCATTCTCACAAGCCTTACGGGCATCCGCACCTTTGTCCTTACTGTTACACATAACAACAACTACTGTCTCCTGCGGCACCATGGAAATCACCTTCTTCGGACAAATGCTTTCACAAAGTCCGCAACCGAGACAACGGCTGGTATCCACATGGGCGATGCCGTCCTTCATACAAATAGCATTGGCCGGACATGCCGCAGCACAGTCACCAAGACCCATACAACCGTAACTACAGGTCTCCGGACCACCGTACAGCATTGCAGCGGCCTTACAACTGGTTACGCCCACATACTCTGTCTTAGTCGCGGTCGCTTCACAGTTACCGTTACAATGAACAAACGCAACCACGTCCTTCGGCGGCTCTACTTCGATTCCGAGCAAAGCGCCCAGTTCCTCTGCCGTAGACTCGGCTCCCGGAACACAAAGATTCGGCTTTGCTTTTCCTTCTGCCACCGCTACCGCATAGTCGTCACATCCCTTATATCCGCAGGCACCGCAGTTAACACCCGGCAAGCAGGCACGAACCGCTTTTACCGTCTGGTCTTCTTCCACACCGAAGAAACGGGACATTACCGCAATAAGCAAACCGGCAAGCAAACCGATTGCAGCTACCACTAAAAATGCAATCAAAATATTCATAGCCCTACGTTACCTCCTTTACGCGAACAGCGCATCCACAACACCCGCAAAGCCCATGAAAGCCAGCGAAATGAAGGAAGCAGCGATTAAAGTAACGGCAAGTCCTCGAAACGGTGCCGGCACACGACTTTCATCGATGCGGGAACGAAGTCCCGAGAACAGTACCATCGCCAGTAAAAATCCGAGACCGCAGCCCAGGGAACTTACCATAGACTCTAAGAAATTGTAACCGTCGTTGATGTTGTTAATCGCCACACCAAGCACGGCACAGTTCGTTGTAATAAGCGGGAGATATACACCCAACCCCTTATGAAGCGCCGGAGAAAATCTCTTTAAAATCAACTCCAAAATCTGTACCAAAGATGCGATTACAAGGATAAAAATAATATTCTGCATGTAACCCAGACCCAACTTATCCAACAGCAAATACTGAATCGGCCAGGTTACGGCAGTTGCCAGAAGCATAACCGCGGTAACCGAGATACCCATGCCTACTGCCTGATTCAATTTCTTGGAAACGCCAAGGAACGGACAAATTCCAAGGAAACGGCTGAGCACGTAGTTATTTACCAATACCGAAGAAAGTAAAATGATAATTAATGTCTTAAATACTTCCATTACTGCTCCTCTCCTTTCTTCATACATGCACCGGTATGACAGCTGCCTGCGGACGGACAACCCGCACAAGAGAAATCCGTCTTAAGCGGTGCCTTACCGGAAGTAATCACATACACAAGGGCAATGAGTAAACCGTATACCAGCATACCGCCCGGAGCCTTCACTAAGAACGCAATCTTGTACGGCTCAAGGAACGGAATCGGGATTCCCGCAAAGCTGGCATTACCGAACACTTCGCGGATGAATGCCATAGCGCAAAGAGCAATGGTAAACCCGATTCCCATGCCGATACCGTCAAGGGCGGAACGAAGCACATTATTCTTACTTGCGAACATCTCCGCACGACCGAGAATAATACAGTTTACGGTAATCAGTGCCAAGTATACGCCAAGCATCTCGTACAAAGCAGGGAAATACGCCTGTACAAACATCTGCACAATCGTAACAAATCCTGCAATAATTACAATATAGCACGGAATACGCACACTTTCCGGAATAATCTTACGAAGCAGGGAAATCAGCATGTTGGAACAAATAAGCACTACCATTGCCGCAATTCCCATACCGAAGGCTCCGGCAATATTCGTCGTAGTTGCAAGGGTCGGACAGGTACCGAGAATCAATACCAGTACCGGATTTTCTTTCAGAATACCTTTTACCAATACCGACATATTATCGTTATTCTTCATTACCGGCACCTCCTTCTAAAATCTTTACAGACTCAAATGCACGTAAAATCGCTTTCTTATAACCGTTTGTGGTAAGGGTTGCCCCGGAAATACCGTCAACCGATTCATAATCCGCCTCGGTCTTTCCTACGAACTGACCGTAGAAGGATTCGTCCGCACAAGCATCACCGAAGTTCGGTGTCTCTGCCTGGGAAACCGTAAGGCAATCGATAATCTTACCGTCCTTGGTCATGGACACCTTAATATAAATATACTCACCGGAAGCCGGATGATAGTCATCACCGCCGTTGATTCCGTAACCGGCACCCTTTACAGTAAGCACGTAATTACCGGTTGCGGTCTTTGTTGCAGAAACAAGCGCAGAAGGCAAATCCGCATATGCGGTAAGGTCAATCTCCGTTTCCTCGGAAGCATTTATAATTGCCATCTGTGCAGAAACATTTGCCGCTGCATCGCCTTCGGCTCCGGATACTACCGCTCCGGTCTCATCCACACCGACAAACTGTTCTCCGATGACACATACGGAACCCTTGCCGTTGTCTGCGGTATATACCGCATCGATACCTTCTATCACTTCGGTCAGGAACAGCTTGGTAAACTTACCTTCCCCAGCCGGCAGTGCCGCAGCCAGATTGTCCGTAAGAATCTCTTCCTCGCTGCGGATATCTACGGAACCGCCTCCAAGAATCGTTGCTGCATTAATCGCATCCTTTACGGCATTGCGATAGGCCGCGGTCGTCTTGGTAGCACCGGAAATCACATCCACTGCCTCAACAGTCTCACTGTTCTTTCCGGTAAAATTCTCACCGAAGGTCTTCTCATGACCTAAGGTCTCGTTGGAAGACAAACAAACCGCTCCGCTCACCGTACCGTCGGCGTTTACACCACACATAATCACAAATCCGGAACCGTAACCGGTGGTGGTAAGCTTCACCACATGACCGCCGCCGGCTTCTTTATAAGCCTCGGTCACGGTCGCCGGAAGTTCATAAGAAGAAAGATCCATCTTCTCAAAGTCCGTACCGTCCGGCATGACTACCAGAAGCGCTTCGTTTGCGGCAGCAGCCTGATTCTTTTCAATAATCGGGGCTGTAAGCGCATTGGTTGCGGCAAGTAAAAGGGAAATCACCCCGCAAATCGCTGTCAGCACCACAATACTCTTTACATTTAAAGACTTCTTCATGCTTTCTTACCTCCCACTCCAAAGACTTTGTGCCTTGTCCAGGAATCAATGTAAGGCGTCAGAATATTCATAAACAGAATCGCAAAGGACACGCCCTCCGGATACACACCGAAGTAACGAATCACGAAGGTAATAAGACCTGCACCCAAACCGAAAATCAGCTTGCCTGCCGCAGTGGCCGGGGAAGTCACATAGTCCGTTGCCATAAAAATCGCACCGATGAACAAACCACCGGAAAGAATCATCGCCAAAGCACTCGTGAAATCCATACCTTCCATGAAGAAGGAGCATACAAACACGGTGCCGATATAGGCTACCGGGATATGCCAGGTAATGACACGACGCACCAAAAGATAAACAAAACCGAGAATCAATGCCAGTACACAGGTCTCACCAATGGCTCCGCCGTTAAGTCCCAAGAATAAATCCAGAAGAGACGGCATTGCCGCACCCTCACCAAGGCTCAGCGGCGTTGCGCTTGAAACGGTATCCACTACCGCCGGGAACGCCTGCACCGTCATGGAACCGAAGGCAATGAGCATAAACACACGAGCCGTAATGGCCGGGTTCACCGGATTACATCCGATACCACCGAACAAACACTTCACCACCACAATCGCAAACAGCGAGCCGATGACACACTGCCAGAGCGGAATATCGGCCGGCAAATTCAACGCCAGCAGAAGACCGGTTACTGCGGCACTGAGGTCGCCGATGGTCTGATCCTTTTTAATGATGAAATTAAACAATGCTTCAAATCCTACACATGCGGCCACACAAATCGCAATAACCAAAAGGGAACGTAATCCGAAAATCACCGTACCGGCGATTGCAGCCGGGAGCAGGGAAATCAGCACATCCCGCATAATTCCTGCAGTAGACTGACCGCTGTGTATATGAGGGGAAACAGCGAGCTTTAATTTATTATTCATGCTTTTGCTTCCTCCTTTGCCTTTTCTTCTCTTAAAAATACCTTTGCCAGCTTGTTGTTCTGTACCAACGGACGATTGGCCGGACATACAAAGCTGCAGCAACCGCATTCCATACATGCATTTACGGACAACTCTTCAATCAACTCCGCATTCTTGTTCTCGAACGCTTTGGAAATCGCAGCGGGAGCCAGGCCGAACGGGCAGGTATTGGTACATGCACCGCAACGAATGCAAGCCGTGGTCTTCGGAAGCTTTGCTTCCTTCTCCGTCAGTGCCAGAATCGCATTGGTGTTCTTAATCACCGGTGCGGAATCATCCGGCACCGTAAGTCCCATCATCGGACCGCCGTAAATGAGCTTTGCCGGCTCTACGGTCAATCCACCGCAAAATGCAAACATCTCTGCCATGGACGTACCGATCGGCGCCAATACATTCTGCGGATTCTTTACCGCACCGCCGTCTACGGTTACGCACTTTTCCACTAAAGGCATACCGGTCTGCAAATAGGTACCGATGGTCGCCAATGTCGTACAGTTAATTACAATACAACCCACATCAATCGGAAGCTTTCCTACCGGCACTACCTTTCCCGTAGTATGGTAGATGAGAACCTTCTCACCGCCCTGCGGATATACCGCCGGAAGTACCTTTACCTGAAGCGTGCAGGCATCTTTTACTTCCTCCGCAAGCTTCTGCATGGAAGCAACGGCTGTCTTTTTATTGGACTCAATGCCGATGATTACGTTCTTAATACCGAGATACTTACTCAGTACACGAAGGGCATAAGCCATATCCGCCCCACGCTCCACCATGGTCACGGTGTCGCTGGTCACATACGGTTCACACTCCGCTCCGTTGATTACCAAATACTCGATACGGGCCGGGTCTACATTAAACTTTACATGGGTCGGGAATCCCGCACCGCCGAGACCTACAATGCCGCTCTCTGTCAGTGCCGCCATCAGGCTTTCCTTAGAATCCACCACCGGTGCCTTAATGTTCTCGTCGACTGTCATTTCACCATCGGACTCAATCACTACCGCCGGTGCCTTTGCGCCGCTTGATAACAGAAAATCCTGTATTTTCACAACCTTACCGGATACGCTGGAGTGAATCGGTGCCGAAACCATGCCGTCAGCCTCTGCAATCTTCGTACCCACTTTCACCAAATCTCCGACTTTTACAATCGGGCGTGCAGGCTTACCGATATGCATTACCATCGGAATCACCACCGTATTCGGTGCATCCATACGGGCTACCGGCTTATCCTGTGTGTTTTTTCTATGGGGAACATGAACCCCGTGAAGAGAAAAAGCCATGATTCAACTACCTTTCTTTTCTATTTTACTAAATTAAAATGCAACAGATAGCAAAACAAGACTTAACGATATCCTTCGTAAGCCTCTGTTTTACATCCAAATATTAAGATGTTTTAATTATATATTTTTTTTCGTTCTTTGTCAACAAAATTGTCCTATCTTTGCGGACTCTTGGCAGTCTTTTAACAAACAATAAAAAACCGCCTGTCCTCCGCAAAAAATGCGGTATCGGGACCAGACGGCCAAAACTTTGTAAATATTTTAACAAATATTACAAACTAAGATTTAACAGTACATTCAGGTCTCAAAACAAGCTGATACGCCCGTCGGGGACTACCGTTTTCCAGGTATATGATCCCGCAGTACCCGAACCCATATTTTTCCACCAGATGTTGCATGGTCTTATTATCCTCGTGGGTATCGATTCGCAAGTTTGTGATATTTTGTTCTGCCATTTTTGTTTTGCAAAACTCTAGCACGACCTTGAACACACCCTTTTTCATCCCGTCACTTGCAATCCGGTGAATCACACCGTAGGGCTCATCATTAAACCATGTCCCGTCGATGTAATGATAGGTTGGGTCAGCTTCCATGGAGAGCATAAACACACCGCAAAGTCTTCCGTTCTCCTCGCATACATACAGCCGGGACAATTCAATATCCTGCTGCAGATATTCTTCCGGCGGATACCCCACCGACCATTGATTCGGATTTCCGGAAGTGTCCATGTAGGATTTTGCGACAGTATATATTTTTCTGATTTTGGGTAAATCCCCGGCAGTTGCGTTTCTGATTCGCACAGACACCTCCTATTCCTCCGACACTTTCGGTCTGTTTGTTATCCGTATTCGGCCTTTCATACGCTTTCGCTCAACCGATTTCTTTCCGGTAATATAACACCGGCTCTTCCTCTTCTGTTTCCGACATTATAAAGTTATCATAGCCCCAGTGCAAATAAATACTTAAGTTTCGTGTTTCCTTCACTTCCACTCCGATGGTAAGTGCCTGTATGTTCTGTGCTTTCGCCGCTTCTTCCACATATGCCATCAGTTTTGAAATGTGCCCTTGTCCTTCATATTCTCCGGCAATCCGCAGAGCGTTGATATTAGCAACCGTCTTTCCGTCGGCCAGTTCCAAACGTCCTCTGACCGCATTACACTCCGGAGACAAAATCAAAGTACACTCTCCCACCGGTTCCTCGTCACATACCACCACGTAGGTCTGTGCCATACCGGTTTTATTATAATGGATATATTCCTCTTTCCATTGCACCCATCGGGTATCTTCCAAGTTCTCTGCAATATTCTTGTTCCAGATAAGTTCTAAATCCTGCGGTGTCGCAAGACGGTATATAACTATCATGGCGTTTTCCTTTCTGAGCAGTCTATTTCTTTACCTGTTACTGCCTCACCCTTACTCCCGGCCCCACATTCTCTTCAGACCTTCCAGTACTCTCGTCTCCCGTTCTACCATCGCCTTGTCCCATTCGGTACAATGACAGTTCTTATTGGTACGAATGGCCTCCTCCGGAGTCACAAACTTCAGCGTAAATCCTTCTTCTGCCTCGTAATCATCCAACTTCTGCTCACCTGTTTCCTCGGTCACCTCACAGGTGTAATAGAAATTTTCCTGTTCAAAAATCGTGTTTTCCAGATAATCGCTCTTCTGCAGACGAAGTACAAAACCATATTCCTTTATGGTTTCCTGCTTTACGGCAAGCCCGGTTTCTTCCTTCACTTCACGAATTAACGTCGCTTCGTGAGCCTCGTCGCCTTCGATACCACCGCCCGGGAACTTGTAATAATCGTACTTTAAACTATGTACCATGGCAAGCGTATCGCCCTTCCGGATAATACCTCGTACCGACGGTCGTGCAGAATGTGGCCAATTTTCCTCGTAATCCAACATGTCCACGCAAAACAACGGACGCATGGTCGGACGCAAACTCAGCTTTTCGTCCAAAGTCTCCCGCACTACCTTTTTATAATCACGGGCACCTTCCGCTATTTTTTGATTCACATAGGCAAGAACCTCATTGCAATACCGCTCCGTCTGCTCCACATTCTTACAATATTCTTTTTTAACAGCCTTACATTCCTTAAGCGCTCCTTTATACTGCTTTTTCGACAACTCGCCCGATGCATAAGCTGCATCCAGTTCATCCCTGTCGTCAATTCCCACATCTCCCTGCGATGTAAAAATCAAATCCAGATACTTGTCTATGTACACTGCGATACCGTCTTTGTCATATTCCACCGCATCCAACATATCCACATACCAAAGAGAGACCCGTCCGCTCGGAAGATACTTTGCCGTCACCATATGTTCCCTTCCGTCCGGTATCATCTGGAGCCAGCGCATCCCCTCTCCGCACACCTGTACCTTCCCGGCCTTTGCACACTCCCAGTACTGCGGTTCTCCGGAAGTCATACAAATCAAAGCTACCAAACCTTTAAAATGCTCCGTTTCCACCCGCATCTGATAATAGGGGAAGTACTGAAATCCCCATGCATCTCTGTCTAAACGTTTTCTTTTCATACGGTTCCCCCACATCGTTTTTATCTTCGAATTACGTAACGTTGTATTTCTGCTTGGAATGTCTCACTGTATAATTCCTCTATCAGCTCTCCGCCGCAGTTTTTTATTACCCCGGAGGAAGCTACATTATCCTTATCACAGCCCAAAAGCACTTCTTTGATACTCATAGTATCGTATACCTCCAATGCCTTTTTTAACATCTCGGTGGCATAGTGCTTCCTACGTTCCGTAGGCCGGATGCAATATCCGATATGTCCTCCCTCTGTTCTGAGAAAATCATTCAACGCCAAACGCATATTAATCATTCCGACGATTCTGTCATCCTCTTCTCTTACATAAAAATAGGTAAGTGCCGGCACCCGCGGCTTCTCCACATTGGCAATATCAATATCAGCAAGCACCTTCTTAAGCCATTCCTCATAAGTGGAATCCTCAAGGTACCCATCCAAGGCTCCGCTTCCGTTTATCTCGGAATTGTATTCTTTAAATTCATTGATAAACTCGATGGCCTTTTCTTTGTATCCCAAACTCGGAAATATAAATTTGAACATACTTCTCCTCCTTAGCGAATCTCTTTCGGCTCTTTCGGTATTTCTCCCCGCGACAGCCTCTCTAATATTTCTAAAATATCTTCAGAGAAAAACTTCTCTCCGGATGCCTTGATTTCCTCCAAAGACCACCATTCTCCGGCAGTCATTCTTTTATTCTCGCTTTCCGTCCAACCGGCGTAAGAAAACATCTCCTCCTCACAATATACCAAATAAAACCGTTCCTCACTTCGTACTGTTTCCCCGTTTTTTAACTCATATAGCGGATTTCTGTAGAAAACAAACGGTGCCGGTTCCGTAAGTTCGATTCCCAGCTCCTCAAGCAGTTCTCTTTTCAGTGCTTCGTCAAAGTTCTCTCCATCATCCAAGCCTCCGCCCGGCGTAATCCAGATAGAATCTTCTTCTGCAAAGAAATCAAAGGTGTAGCGGAAGAGAAATATCTGATTCTGCTTATTTAAAACGATTGCTCTGCTGGATTTTCTTGTAAGCATGTTCCCTCCGTTACTTCTCCATCAAATACGCCCGGCACGGCGCTCCGTCAAATCCCGCGAAATTAAGCGGTGCCGCACTTAAGAAATATTTCCCCTCGGAAACCTCGGAAAGCACTACGCCCTCCAGTAACACTATTTCCTTTCCCAGTAATACCTTATGAACTGCCATCGGTGCATTTTCCGGTCCCACCGTCTGACTCTCGTTTCCAAGAAGCTTTATCCCCGCTTCCGCAAACACTTCCGCAGCCTCTAATGTCACCGTTGCCTTACCTGCAATTAAAATACGTTCTTTTGCTTCGGCCTCTTCTGCTTTCTTTAAAATCTCACGGGCATCCTCTGCGGTAACATCACCTTCGTGACGTGCCACAAAACACTCCCCTACAAACGCCTCCAACGGCATCTTATCCACCGTCTTCCCGTTATTAATAAAATGAAACGGCGCATCAATATGTGTCCCGTTATGGGCACACATAGAAAGCATGGAAAGGTTATATAGTTCACCGTCCTCCATACTTCTTACTAATTCCCCTTTCGGACTGTCATCCCCCGGAAATACCTTGCAGGAAAGGACTTCCTGTGAAATATCAATGAGTCTCATAAATTACCTCCACTCTTCCTTCAAAATCGAATAACATAATGTATCGCTCTTATCTCTGGCATGGCGTCTAAGTCTTCCCTCCAACGTAAAAGAACACTTTTCAAGCACATTCACACTGCTTTCATTATGTGAACGTACCCACGCTGCAATTGCGGAAGCATTCAACTCGCCAAAACCATATTCTAACATGCATTTTACTGCCTGCGTTGCATAGCCTTTGTTACGAAATTTCGCACCAATTCCAAACTCTAATTCCAAATATCCTTCATAACGATTCATATCCCCAAGCAAAATAAAACCCACTAATTCGTTGCCTTCTTTACTGATAATTGCGCGAAATCCAGACTCCTTCGCCCAGCTTCTTACCAATTCCAAACATTCCTCTTTCGAATCAAAATACGAGATTCCATTTTTCTCCATTTCGGTATCTTTGCATAATTCAAAAAGACTGTCAACATCTTTTTCTTGCCATTCCCGTAGGATTATATCTTTTGTTTCCATAATAGCTCCTTTTTTACTGCCCTCTTAACTGTTGCAAATTTTACAACAGTTAACTGTGACTCTCAACCCAGCCTACGCTCCGTTTATCTTCGTCAAAAGCACCACCGTCTCTGTGTGCGCTGTCATCGGGAATTCATCCACCGGGCATACCTTTACCACACGGTAACCTCTCTCCTGAAGCGTCACCAAATCTCTCTGGAGACTGGTCGGCTTACAGGAGATGTACACCAGATGGTCCACACCGTAGTTAATAATCTTCTCCAAAGCTTTCGGATTGATGCCGTCGCGCGGAGGGTCCAGAATAATCATATCCGGACGTTCCTCAATGGTATCCAACATTTTAAGCACGTCTCCGGCAATAAATTCGCAGTTAGAAAGACCGTTGCCTGCGGCATTTTCCTTTGCTGCCTCTACCGCTTCTCCGATAATCTCCACACCGATGACCTTTCGTGCCACCGAGGCCACCATCTGGGCAATGGTGCCGGTACCGCTGTATAAGTCAAATACCAGTTTTCCGTCCACTTCTCCGATAAACTCGCGGGCGGTACTGTAAAGCACCTCCGCTCCGAGAGAATTGGTCTGGAAGAAAGAAAACGGAGTAATGCGGAACTTCAGTCCCAGAAGTTCTTCATAAAAATGATCTTTTCCGTACAAAATCGTAGTCTTTTCGCTGGTTACCACATCCGCAAGGCTATTGTTTCTGCTGTGAATGATGCCGGCAAATTTTCCTTCCAAAGGCAATGCCAACAAGCGGTCACAAAGTTTCTTCAAAAACGCATCTTCATCAAACGGAGTTCTCTCTGCTGACACGGCCGCTTCGACTCTGTCAGTTTCCCCGGTATCTGCCTTTCCAACCGATTCCCCGATATACGTCTCGGTATCCGAGCTGGTCACCAGGTTCACCAAAATCTCGCCGGTCTTTAACCCGCGACGCACCACCAAATGTCTGAAATAGCCCTTATGGGTTATTTTATGAAAATGGGCAAGGCCGGTCTCCTTTGCACAAGCCAGCACTTCCCGTAAAATCAAATTATAATCCTCATGGACAATCTGACAGGCATCCGTAGTCAGCACATCATAAAAACTGCCCTTTTTATGCAGCCCCAAGGAAAGCGGTCCGTCCTTATACTCGTTACCGAAGGAAAACTCCATCTTGTTACGGTAACGTAACGGTTGTGGACTTCTCCGAATCGGCATAAACTCATACGGTTCTGCGATTACCGCATCCATCAATCTCCGAATCTGCTCCTCCTTTAACGCAAGCTGTGCCTCATAAGGAAGGCTCTGGTATGCACAGCCTCCGCAAGTCCCGAATAACTCGCAAGGAGCTTTTACCTCCTGCGGCGCCGGTGTCACCACCTCCAAAAGGCGTCCCTCTCCCTTTTTACTGCTCATATGAAGCTTCGTCAGCCGAAACTTAATTTTCTGTCCTTCAATGACGCCTTTTATCGTCACGCGGATTTCCGCATCCGCAGCATTCTCTTCACAATCCGGAATCACCCTCACATATCCCTTATTCGGGAAATCCACACGCTCTACCACACCGATGTAATCCATACCTTTTTTCATTATTTCTATCCTCACTGTTTCTTTCTATCTATTAAAATAACTCTTTTCTAATTCTATCATATAGACAAAAATAGTCAAGTTTGTAACGTGTATTCTACAAACCTGACTATTCTGATTTTACATTCAATCCGTCCCGAAATTGCCTTGATACTCCGTCTTCCGCCCCTACGTAATACCTACTCAAACACTCGCCGAAATGTTTTCGCTAGAAACTTTTCGCTTTTATCAAACTTTTCAAAAGAAGAGTCTCTGTCATATACCATCCCAAGCTTTTCCATGACACGCTGACTCTTATGATTCTCCACCGCAAACTGTGCTTCTAACACCCAAATTTCCCGTGTCTTTCGTATCTCATCCATAATAGCCTGCATCGCTTCTACCACATACCCGTTTCCCCACATATCCTTTCGGATATTGTAGCCCATATTCCAGATATCGTCTTCCGCATGATACACAAGCCCCCCGCTTCCGATGAGTTCTCCGGTTTCCTTCAACACAATGCCAAGATCATAATCATCCGGATCTTCTGCGTTCTCTTCTCTTTCCTTCAACCATTCAATCCCATCCGCTTCCGACCGGTACTGCGGATAAATCATATACCGGGCCACATCCGGATCTCCGGCCCAGGCATATACCGCCTTCTCATCTCCCGGTCTGAGATTTCTCAGAATCAATCGTTCGGTTTCTATTGTTACCCGCATGATAGTCACCTCTCCTACATAATAATCTCCTACAAACCTGCCTATCTCTTTTCTTAACAAGCTAGCTATCCGGGTGGCCGCCCTCTTTTCAAAGTAACAGGAGCTTCCCACAGATAAACGTATCTTCGAACTTTGTGCAGGATATTAGACTTTCTTATTACTCCGCTTGTCTGTCAGCAACGCTCAAACAAGGATGTTTGAGCGAGCCCGCCATAAGGCAGGATGCCGCATCAGGGCGGTTGCGTCACTCTTATTACAACATCCCCCGGAGTAATTAGAAAGACTTATATCCGTAACACGAGAGAAGATGCTTTTATCTGCGGGAAGCTCCGTAACTTGAACAGCCCCGGTCACCCGCACAATCCTACGCCGTGTACTTTCCTGCCTGTGCATACCACATCTCGGCATACTGCCCGTTTTTCGCAAGCAGCTCCTCATGGGTACCTTCCTCGATAATCCGTCCCTTCTCAAGCATCAGGATACGGTCCGCATCTCTGGTGGTGGACAAACGATGGGAAATATAAAATACGGTCTTTCCTTCCGCCGCCTCATGCATGGCCTTGTTTAAATTGTACTCCGCAATCGGGTCCAATGCCGAAGAAGGTTCATCCATAATGAGGATATCCGCATTCCGGTAAAAAGCTCTGGCAATGGCTACCTTCTGGCTTTCACCGCCGGAGAGATTCACACCCTTTTCGTCAAATTCCGTGGTCAAACCGGTTGCTAAACCGTTCGGCAGTGTTTCAATCCGGTCTCCGAATCCGCTCTTGCAAAGTGCCTCGGTTACCGCAGCTTCTTCTGCCGCTCCGTCTCCTACATCCTCCAATACCACGTTTTCAAGCAAGGTTGCACCGTACATCTTGAAGTCCTGGAATACGACACCCACACGGTTTCTGTAATCGGACAGTACATACTCTTTGATGTCCTTTCCGTGATAGGATACCGTACCGGCACTCGGATCGTATAAACGCATCAGAAGCTTGATCAGCGTGGTCTTTCCGGCACCGTTATAGCCTACGATTGCCACACGTTCCCCCGGCTGTACCTTAAGACTGATGTCATGTAAAATCTCCTCGGACTCCTCCGTATATCGGAAGGATACGTTCTTAAGTTCCAACGCACCCGTTCCGGCCGGCACATCCGCCCCTACGCCATGTTTCATTTCCGGCTCATACGCAAGGAAATTTCTGATTTTCTCTATGTACAGGCTATTTTCATTGGCTGCCGGTGCGATTTCTGCAATACCGCGCATACCACGGCGAAGGCGTCCGGTCTGGTTAAACAATACCACCGCATTGCTGTAATCGATGGTGTGGAATACCGCTGCCTGGAAAATCAAATAGGCTACATACAAACCGTCCGTAATAAAGTCTCCCGCACAATAATACCGCGCAAAGGACAAGCCGATTCGCTTTCTCGCCACCGCCTTCTGCTCCGCCACAATGGCATCATTTGCCTCTTCAAAGTCCTCCTTCAAAATCTTTGCCACATCCTTATTGAGACGCAGCTCCTTGGCATAGTCATTTAAGTAAAACACACGACCGGCATAATTCCGTTTACGTTCCCAAGGATTTACCTTCATCCGTACATCATAATTGAGCTTGTTTAACTTCTTCGCCAGGAAGAAGGATGCCACAAAGGATACCGCCACAAACAGAATACCGATGGCATCCGTCATAATAAAGAAAACACCGGTACTGATTAAAATCGTCACGTTCTGCACCGTGTTATGTAAAAAGGTCAGGAAACGGTCAATGGACGCTTCCGACTCCGACACCGCCAACACAAACTCATTATAGTATTTCGGATTATCGTAGCAGGACAAGTCAAGCTCCGCTGCCTTTTCGTACATCTGCTCCTTGAGTGCCTTGTAAAGCTTCGGCTTTGCCCGATACACCATGGCATGCTGATAATATCCGTCCGGAATCACCACCAGCATCTGAAGTAACAAAAATCCTCCCACAACCAAAAGTGCCTTCCAAAACGGTTCTCCGTACTCCGCACACTTTAGTACATACTGGATACAAAGGGTATGTTCGATAAAAATCATAATCTGCAACCGGAACCCGTCATACAAATGATACAGCATAAAGCCCGGTGCGGTCTTAAAGCAAAGCTTCCACAGAAACCAGAGATTACTGCATACTTTTTTCATTACTCAGTCACCTCCTTATCTGCGGCAAAGAAGCTTCCTTCCAAAGAAGTTCTGTCTGTTGCCAGATAGTTGATTGCCTGCTTTTCGTACATATCCGCATAAGCTCCGTGATTTGCCATCAGCTTCTTATGGGAGCCCTGCTCGATAATGGTCCCGTTTTCCAACATAAATACCCAGTCCGCATTCTGTACGGAAGACAAACGGTGTGAAATAAACAACATCGTCTTATCCTGTCCGTCCCGCAGGATACTCTCAAACAACCGGTATTCCGCAATTGGGTCCAAGGCCGAGGACGGCTCATCGAAAATCTTTACCGGACGCTTCTGTACGAAAGCTCTCGCCACCACGATTTTCTGATATTCACCACCGGATAATACCGCACCGTCTTCCGCAAATTCCTTCGTAAGAGTGGTATAAATCCCCTTCGGCAAACTCTGCACTTTCTCATAAACTCCCGCAAGCTTTAAAGCTCGGATTGCTTCCGCCTCATCTTCCGGCGTTGCCTTTCGCATCAGTACATTTTCCAGTACCGACATAGAGAAAATCTGATAATCCTGAAAAGCTCCCGCAAACAAGGCACGATACTTAGAAAGCTCATACTCCTTGATATTTCTACCGTTTAAGAAAATCTCACCGGAGGTCGGGTCATAAAACCGCAACAAAAGCTTGATAATCGTGGACTTTCCCGCACCGTTATGACCCACCAGCGCATAAGTTTTTCCCCCCCTCAGCTCAAAGGACAAATTTCGGATAACCTCCTCATCCTTATAAGAAAAGCAAACGTTACGGAACTCGATACTCTCAATGGTATCCCCCGGGTCGGCACCCTTATAATCCTCCGGAATCTTCTCTTCATACTCTAAGAAATTCCGCAAATTGTCTACGAACAAGCCGTTCTTAAACCCTGCTGCCAAATAGTCCGTAAAACCGATTAAAATCCAGGTACAGGATACCATCATACTGGTTAATACCGCTAATTTTGCAAGGCTCATACTGTCATTGACCAAGGTCCGGTACGCGCCGTAAATCAACACACCCTCAAAAATAAAGGAAAAGGTAAACTGGACATAAAACCAATGAAGCACTACCGCCTTTGCGGAATACTTCCTCGTTACATCAGCCACACCCTTGATTGCCTCTCTGTAATCTCTTCTCATCAAGGAAAATACATTAGTCAGACGCACTTCCTTTGCATATTCTGCCAGATACATAACACGGTTTACATAGGCCGTTCTGCGGTTATGAGGTGCCATATCCTTATTCCGGTTAAAATCAATCTGACCCAGCTTCCGGTTAAACACAAAGTTACCGAGAATCGGAAAAACAACAAACAGCACCGACCATTGATCAATGTCATACATCAAATAAAAGCCCAGCACCGCCGCAATACTTCCGAACAGCACGCCCCAGAGATTTGAAATTGTCTCAATCAGCTTATCCGCTGCGCCCTCCGTTGCCAGGGTATACTTATTATAAAACTCACTGTCCTCGAAACAGGAAAGCTCCACATTCGTGGACTTCTCAAACAAGCGCAAGTTCAGCTTCTTGTACACCTTCGCAGTGGCAACGGGCCATACCTTACCTTCCAGATATTGATTATAAAGTGTCATGGACGCAAACACCGCCACCGTCACACCGAGAAAAATGAAAATCGATGTCACTTCCTGCTCCGTCTCCATGGCATTGATTACATACCGCATAAAAAACGCACTGTAAAACAGCCATTCAAAATACCCCAGAACTCTTGCCACCGCCATATGTATCACCAGCTCCGGCGCAATCTGCCATCCCAGTTTTAAGGCATACAGATTGTTTTTTAACGCTCTGGTCCGATTCCTTTCTTTCTTCTTTTTCATCCCTTATCTCCTCTCACTACCGAACAACAGGTACACACTCTCCCTAATATACCATTTTCCCCGAACGCTTTCTTGACTTTTTGAATACCTCTTAAAAAGATGTATTTTGTCTACTATAGCACCACAGCTTCCACCTGTCAACCACAAAAAATGAGAAATTCTCCCTATAAATACGAAAAATCTACAACCCTTCTATATCGATATATGTCGTAACCCGTTGAATCCTAAGAAATCTTTAAGAAATCAGGTACTGTTTTTTTCATTTATCTGTGGTAATATAATCGTAGTATTTAAAATTACCGTTCGGTGGAGGTTTTTGATGTACCAGATTTTAGTTTGTGACGACGACAAAGAGATTGTAGAAGCAATCCGTATTTACTTATCCGGCGAGGGATATCAGGTCATTGCCGCATATAACGGCAGAGAGGCATTGGAAGCGGTTCATAAAGAGACGCCGCATCTTGCCATTCTGGATATTATGATGCCGGAGATGGACGGCCTGCGTCTGACCGGAAAGCTTCGTGAGGAAGGCTTTGCCTTTCCGATTCTTTTCTTAAGTGCAAAAACCGAAGATACCGACAAGATTCTGGGACTTAACATCGGTGCGGACGACTACATCACAAAACCGTTCCGTCCGTTAGAACTGGTAGCCAGGGTAAAGTCTGCCCTCCGTCGTTATACCACCTTCGGTAGCCTGACCGAAGAACAGACCGAGCAATGCTACACCATCGGAGGCTTAAAAATTAATGATGAGACCAAGGAAGTGACCGTGGACGGAGAACCGGTACGTCTCACCCCGACAGAGTATTCCATGCTCCTTCTTCTTGTGCAAAATAAAGGCAAAGTATTTTCCACTGAGCAGATATTCTCCGCCGTTTGGAACGAACCGTCCTACGGTGCGGACAATATCGTTGCGGTACATATCCGTCATATCCGTGAAAAAATCGAAATTAATCCGCGGGAACCGCGTTATTTAAAAGTAGTCTGGGGATTAGGCTACAAAATTGACTGGCAGGGCTGATAGGGAGGAACATTTATGAAACGTATCATCTATTCGGGGATTACAAAAACCATACTGGCTTTTACGCTTATCTTCTGTTGTTGCGTAGCGTTCCATTACGGTTTTTTGACCTTACGGGCACCTGTTCTTTACGGAAGCACCGATTCTGTTTACGAAACCAGACAATACTCCGAGCTTTTTTCCAAATACGTGGAACGTACCGCCGTTTATGTACGCTATCGCGAAGACGGATATGAATTAAGCTCTACGGATGTGGATTCGGAACTGGCTCTCCTTTTAAACGGGGAAGTTACCGATGACGATTTAGAAACCTCCCTCTTTAATGTATATGAACCAAACGAAACCGCCTTCTATTACTATCACGCAAAGCTCAACGAGGAGCCAACCAACTACCAATATTACGTGGAAAACACAAAAACCGGGAAGGTCTATGCTTCTGCGGATTTTGAACGTTATGCCGTTGAAAAAAGCGGAAGTCTGGAGGCATTTCTTACCTCCGGAATCATTAATGAAAATATTTACCTGATTTTAAACACCGAAAATAATCGTACCATGACCGGTGGTGGAAACAACCACGTTTTAAACCGCTCCACACTCCTTTGGTCCATGGATTTTTTAAGCCGCCCTCTCGCAGAAATGGCCGAGGACCTTCATTACGACTACAACTATCACATTTCGGATGATTCCTCCCATACAAGTGACATGAATCATCTGGAATCAATTTCCAATTCGGAACCTACACCTCCGGTCACCTCAAATCCGCGTTCTCACAATGAAATCACGATAGAAGAAGGCGAAATGCAGGTTGAAATTATAACTCCGGAGCACCCGAACGGTACTTATCTGTTATATGCGTTTGTCGCAGACAACCTTGTAAAAGATGATTTTACCGCTCTATCAGAAAACATTACCTCGGCAAAGTATGACTTTACCAATGGTCTTCAAACCACCGTCTATTATACTTTGTTTTCTCTCTTTTTATTTGTTATAAGCAACCTGTTGTCCGGTAGAAAAAGTACCGAAGAAGGGATTCACCTGCACTTTTACGACCGTATTTTTGCAGAAGTGATTATCGCAATGCTACTGGTTTGGTTTGCGATACCGTTCCTTCTCTGGCACATTGTATCCAACCGCTATTGGGAAACCTCCGTGACCCAGTTTTTGACCGATTATCCAAAGTACAGTCAGTGGATTCCGTTTTTCCACGGATGCCTGATTTTTTTCCTATTTGTTTCCGGCATCTTATACTTCAGCCTGATTCGCAGAATCAAGGCAAAGACGTTCCTTCGCAGTTCCCTACTGGGACGCTTTGTTCTGTTACCGTTGGGAAAGCTGTTTCGATACATCGATGTAAACTTAAAGGAATTTTACCACTTTCTTCCGTCCTTCGGAAAGACAATTCTATACCTGGGCGGCGGAATTCTATGGTTTGCTACAGCGATTGTACTGTTTCTTCTGGAACTGATGGTGCCGGCTCTTGTGCTTTTGATTCTGGGTGCCTTGTTCTGTACGGTTGTCTGTCTCAGAAACATGTTGGACCGTGCCCGCATTTCCGAAAGTACCGCACAGATGTCCGAGGGCAACCTTTCCATCCGGATTCCGACAAAGTCCATGCTTCCTTCCAATAAAAACCTATCTGAAAACATCAATCAGATTTGTGATGGATTGCACTCTGCCGTAGAGGAGCAAACAAAGAGTGAGCGTATGAAAACGGAACTCATTACCAATGTGTCCCACGACATCAAAACACCGCTCACTTCCATTATTAACTACATTGAATTGATAAAAAACGAATTACCGCAAGAGGGTGCGGTTGCAGGATATGCCGAAGTACTTTCCCAGAAATCCTGGCGTTTAAAAGCCCTGATTGATGATTTGGTAGAAGCCTCCAAGGCAGCCTCCGGCACTATGCAACTGGAGCCGATTCGCTTCAATGCGGTAGAACTGTTACGACAGGCAGTGGGAGACTTCGAAGAGAGGCTCACCGAGCAGAATCTGACCCTTTGTATGGAACTTCCGGAAACACCTGTTAACGTCCTTGCAGACGGAGCCTGCACCCACCGCATTATCGAAAATATGTTGTCCAACGTATGTAAATATGCCCTTTCCGGCACCAGAGTATTTGTTTCCCTGGATTTGCCGGAAGAAACCGGGCTTGCACTGCTTACCGTAAAGAACACCTCCGCCTCGGTGCTTACCAAAACACCGGAGGAACTGTTGACCCGTTTCTCCCGCGGAAATGACGACCGTTCCGGCGAAGGCAGCGGCCTCGGTCTTTCCATTGCAGAGAGCCTGGCAGAACTGCAAGGCGGCAACTTCTACGTAGAAATCGACGGAGATTTGTTCAAGTCCAAGCTGACGATACCGTTGGCCAAGTAGACGCCGTTCGCTCCGTTATTCTCATACAAAAAGGCTGCACAGTCCGTGCAGCCTTATCTTTAATTTGCATTACTTGCCGCTATTTTTACTTTACTCCAAAGATTACCGATGATCTTCTTTGTCTCATCGTTAAATACAAATACCTCATCATTCGGGTGGTCGGTTCTCGGAATATAGGCATTGATGCCTGCGTAGCTTCCCTCTTCCTCCTCGGAGGACAATGCTTCCACAACCGCCACATTCGGGGAAGTATACCCTACCCAGTCGGAGTTATCGTATGCCGCATCATAACTGCTGATATAGTTCATGAACTCATGGGCCAGTTCGATGCTCTCCGCATTCTTCGGAATGACCATGGAATCATACCAGCGGTTGGTGCCTTCTTCCGGCATATAGAAGCCCATGTTCTCATTTTCACTCATAATATAAGTAGCATCACCGGAATAACAAAGGCCGAGAGCTTTTCTGCCCTGAGCCATGTTATCGATGATTTCATCCGTCACAATCTCCGGCTCCATGGTGGTTACGCACTGTACCAGCCAGTCATAAGCTTCGTTAAGCTCCGCTTCGCTTTCCGTATTCATGGAATAGCCCAGATCCTTTAAGGCCATCATGAAGGAGTCTCGCTCGGAATCATACAGGTAAATATCTCCCTTATATTTTTCGTTTAAGAAAATACCGAAGCCCTGCTCTTCCAAATCAGCCTCATCCACCACCGTCTTATCGTATACAATACCTACGGTACCCCAGAAATAGGATACACAGTATTCATCCTCCGGGTCAAACGGTTGTCCCATTACCTCCGGATTCAACTCATCCCAACAGGTAAGTATGGACTTGTCAAGCTTCTGAAGATAGCCCTCCTCCAAGAGACGTTGAATCATATAGTCACTCGGAATAATAATATCATAGGACTCGCCGTTGGTAACCTTAATGTACATCTGCTCATTGGAATCGAAGTTCTCCACGATAACCGTTGCACCGGTCTGTTCTTCAAAGGTCGGAATAATCTCTTCGCCCATGTATTCACCCGGCAAGTAAATATAAAGGGTCTGTCCCGCATACGGCAAACCGGAGCCTTCACGCTTCCCGCCGAATACCGCCAAAAGAACTACCGCAGCTGTTACAGCAATGCCCACCGGCACCAGAATCGCCGCTTTCTTCTTGCCCATCTCCGCCTTCTTCGGACGCTTTGCAAGAATAGCCGGCACAACATTAATAATTACGAGTGCCACCGTAATGATGAGTACCACCAAAGTCGACACCGCATTGATACTCGGATTGACACGCTTACTCATGGTATACACCATAATACTTAAGTTCTTTACACCGCCGCCGGTAACAAAGTAAGAAATGATAAAGTCATCTACCGACATGGTAAAGGCAATGAGGGCACCGGAGAAAATACCCGGTGTAATCTGCGGCACGATTACCTTTGTCAGCGCCACCCACGGAGTTGCACCCAGATCCATGGCCGCATCCGCCAGATTCGGGTCCAGAGAGCGGACCTTCGGCATCACGGAAAGCATCACATACGGAATACAAAAGGCAATGTGTGCCAAAAGCATGGTTACATAGCCGCGTTCGATTTTGAATGTAATAAACAACAACATAAAACCGATGGCGGTAACAATATCCGGATTCATAATCGGGAAGTTGTTTACCTGTTCCATGACATCCCGGACAATCTTTTTGGACTTACTGAGACCGATAGCCGCAATCGTACCCACAATCGTGGAAATCAAGGTTGCCAAAAGTGCCACACTAAAAGTAGTATACAGCGCACTCATCATATCCCTGGATTCCAGCATATGCTGGTACCAGCGTAAGGAAAAGCCGGAAAAGCTGGTCAGGGACTTTCCCTCATTGAAGGAGAAAATAATCATGTAAACAATCGGCAAATAAAAAAATGCAATGGTCAGGCCGATTAATACTTTTCCAAAGGTACGTTTTTCCTTTTTCATAGATTATTCGTCCTCCTTTCCGCCGTTGTTATGTACTTCTACCTTTTTTACCAACATCATGAGCAGCATCATAACCGCTGCCATAATCATGGAAATGGCACTACCGAAGTTCCATTCACCTACGGTAATGAACTGGTTCTCGATTAAGTTACCGATTAAGAAGTACTGTCCGCCACCAAGAAGCTTCGGAATAAAGAACGCACTGATTGCCGGCAGGAATACCAGCGTAATACCGTTAATCACACCCGGAAGAGACAACGGAAGGGTTACCTTTAAGAAGGTCTCCCGCGGTCTTGCACCAAGATCCGCACTTGCGTTGAGGAGCGACTGGTCCATCTTACACAAGGACGTATTAATCTGTAAAATCATAAACGGCAGGAAGTTGTATACCATGCCTAACAGTACGGAGCCCTCCGTATATAAAAGACTGACCTCGTCAAAACCGAAAAAGCCTAAAATCTGCTGGAACAAACCGCCGTCACTGAGCAAACCGATCCAAGCATAGGTTCTTACCAGCATGTTAATCCAGGTCGGTACCGTAATACAGAGTACCAGAATGTTCTGGATATTCTCCTTGCTGCGGGAAATAAAATACGCAATCGGATAGCCCAGAATCAAACATATAATCGTTGTCTTTACCGCAATTCCGAAGGAACGCCAAAGAATCAGCAAAAAGTCCGAGTCGGAGAAGAACTTAATGTAATGCTCCAGCGTGAAGGAGAAGGAAATAATGCTGTTTCCGTGTTCCGTAAAGGAATAAAGGAACATCAAAAGTACCGGAAAAATCAGCATCATAACCGCCCATGCAATATAAGGAATCGCTAACTGTGCAAACTTCTTCATTAGTATACCATCCTTGACATAACGTGAATATCCTCAGGGAAGAAGGTCAGTCCGACTTCCTGGCCTACCTCCGAATAATCCGTGGTATGTATCTTAAATTCACGACCGGTGGTCCAGAAGGTAATCTTATAGACGCCTTCCTTAATATCCGCCGGATCAAAATCGTAATCCACACTGATGTCGATTGCCTGGTTCTCATCGCTTAACTTCCAGCCCTGTGCACTTGCCCAGGTCTTAATATCCGTTTCTAACGTCTGGGACTCCTTGATTTCATCCACGGTAGCAGAGAAGTTAAACGCCATGATTGCTTCGTTTGCCTTTTCGTTCTTAATTACCGGCTGATTTACCACAAATACTTTACGCTCTACCGCAGTCCCGTTTGCGGTGGAGAATACCACCGGATAGCTGCCAAGCTCCGGCTTAATATCATACTCAAGATTTGCAATGGAAATATATTCGTCATTTTCCGGATTCCACGCCATAGCATTGGAACGGGCAATGATTTCCTTATCATCCAGCTTTTCCACATCCTCTAAGTCCACATAGAAATCGCTGGCATTGATTTTTTCTTTTCCGCCGGCACCGGTCACCTCGTTGTTCCGGATAACCTGCATGTTCACCGTTACACTGGTACCCGGCACAGTTTCTACGATAATCTCATAATGCACGCCCTTAAACAGAACACTTAATACCTCACCGGTCATCTTACCCTTGTCCACTGCCACGATGTCGATATCCTCCGGGCGGATTACCACTTCTACTTCTTCATTCTTCTTAAAGCCGAAGTCTACACAGTCAAAGGTCTTATCATCAAAACGAACCTTGTAATCATCCAACATCACGCCCGGTAAAATGTTGCTTTCACCGATAAAGTTTGCTACAAAACGGTTCGCAGGCTCGTTATAAATCTCCTCCGGGGTACCTACCTGTAAAATCTCGCCGCCGTTCATAACCACAATCTTATCGGACATGGTCAGGGCTTCTTCCTGGTCATGGGTAACGAAAATAAAGGTAATGCCGACCTCCTGCTGGATACGCTTTAACTCGTACTGCATCTCCTTACGAAGCTTTAAGTCAAGAGCCGCAAGCGGCTCGTCAAGAAGCAGCACCTTCGGCTCGTTTACCAAAGCTCTTGCAATGGCAACCCGCTGCTGCTGACCTCCGGACAACAGGGTCGTATTCTTATTTTCGAAGCCTTCCAGACCGATGAGCTTTAACATCTTCATCACCTTCTGGTCGATAACGTCCTTACTCATCTTCTTTAACTTCAGACCGAATGCAATATTTTCGTAAACGCTCAAATGCGGAAATAAGGCATACTTCTGGAACACCGTATTCAATTCTCTTTCGTACGGAGGCTTATGGCTGATTTCCTCGCCGTTAAAAATAACGCTACCTTCATCTGCCTCCAAAAATCCTCCCAAAATACGAAGCAATGTGGTCTTACCGCATCCACTCGGTCCCAATAACGTTACAAACTCATTCTCATAGATATCCAGATTGATACCCTTTAGCGTAATCTGCTTATCAAAGCTCTTTGCAATATTACGAAACTCAATTACCTTTTTCCGTTCCATGTTGCCCTCCTTCAAACATTGGCATCGTCCACAGTTTAGCACAATACCGTAACATATTATATTATACATATATCTACGCTAAATTCAATAGAAAAACCGCTATTTCGACACGGTTTTCTCCATTTTTTCAAATCAACTCCCATCCTGTCGACAAAATGGGAACGATAATCCGTTTGGCTTATTGACAAGAAAAGTCTCCGGTGGTAAGATTATTCTGTCAGGCAGATGTAGTTCATCGGTAGAATATCAGCTTCCCAAGCTGAGGAGGCGGGTTCGATTCCCGTCATCTGCTTTAAAAAGAAAGCGGGCTGTGCACAGATGCGCAGCCCGTTCTTGCGTTTGGAAAGGTAAAATAAGTCAGCCTGTTATTTCTATCTTACAATCTCCGTCACGTCTTCATCATAATACAAATACTCCAGATTCGGATACCCGCTTACATCCAGCTTCTTTATGGCCGTTCCCTGAATATCGATTCCGGTCAACGTCTCCGGGTTTAAATTCTCTATCGGGAACTCCGTCACCGCAGAATTCGTCCAACGTATCATATCAATACAATTCTCCTCCGGAAGCAAAATTGTCCGGAAGGAATCTCTGTCGTTAATCAGGTAACTGATTTTCGGATTGTTCCTTAAATCCAACGTATCCAAATGCAATCTTTCGGCACAAAGTTGTCCCAATTCCGTATTTTTACTTACGTCAAGACCTGCAAGAGCTACATCCGTAAGATTCAACGTTTTCAGATGTTGCAACCGGGAAACATCAACTTCATTTAAGCTCCTCAAACCGTTTAACTGGATAGTTTCCAGCTTCCCGTTTGCTTCTCCGAACGTTACCTTCTTCAGACTGTCATTTCGAACAATATCTACCGTTTTTATTCTTTCCAGTTCCGACAAATCTATTGTTTCCAATGCATGACACTCGGAAATCCAAAGTGCAGACAACGTTTCATGATTTCCTACACTTATGCTCTTTAAATGATGCATGCAATTTACTTCCAGGCGCTTTAAGTCTGACCATCCGGAAATATCCAATGCCGGTATGTCTACTTCATACAAAAACAACTTTTTTAACTTCGTGCATTCATACAGCCGGCTAAAATTCTTTGTCTCAACAAGAATCTCTTCTACGTTCCCACCCTCAACAAAAGCTTCACCACCAAGCAAATTCACCGTCAGTTCGGAAAGCTCCGTAAAGTACTGAATTCCCTCTAAATCAAATACAAAATCCGTAACCGAATATTCCGGCAACGGCTCATCTTCCATCGCGTCTTTTGCATCCGCATCCGCTAACTTTTTCAGATGCAGCTTCGTCACGGTTTTTGCCTCCTCTTCGCTTAACACGGTATCACCGTCCGCATCTGCCGCCAGCGCTTTCCTTCGCAACAACGGTTCCGGAAATGACATTTCGTTAATCTCTACAGGAAATGTCACCGGTTCCGGTGCAACTGGCATGGCCGGCGCCGGTGATATTATTGCTTCCGGCATAGGTACTCTTGTCAAATCGGGTACAATCGTACTCGTCACCTCGTCTTCCACTTGCGTTGGCACCGCTGTTTGTGTAGACACTGTATCGTTTTCCGGCCTCTTCCCGCATCCCACCAATCCGCAGACATACAATACTGCTCCGAAAAGAAACACCGACTGCTTGAACTTTTTCTGTTTCATTCCTCTCCTCCTCTTTTCTTACCAGTCTGCCACCGGACATACTCCGCCATCCTTCTGACCTTATTATAATACTCTGTAGGAGCATTTGCAACACGGCTCCATGACAAATCATACATTAAAATACCATTTATTTCCTCACGATAACTCGCCTACCCCTTGCGAATTTCCCCGCAATATGATATGATAATCTGCGGATAAAACATCCGCCCGACGGCGGACCCGACGAAGGCGGAGAAGGAGTAATTATGGCAGACGAAAAGAAAATTTTATTCAGCGGAATGCAGGCAACCGGCAACCTAACCCTCGGAAATTATCTCGGTGCGTTAAAGAACTGGGTTTCTTTAAACGAAGATTACGAGTGCTACTACTGTGTGGTAGACGAACACTCCATTACAGTTCGTCAGAATCCGGCGGAACTCCGCCAGCGTGCCCGCGCCCTTTTGACCCTTTATATTGCGGCAGGTCTTGACCCGGAAAAGAACTGTATTTATTATCAGTCCCACGTTTCCGGTCATGCGGAACTGGCTTGGATTTTGAATTGTTATACTTACATGGGTGAATTACAGCGTATGACCCAGTTTAAGGATAAGTCCGCAAAGCACGCGGATAACATTAACGCAGGCCTCTTCACTTACCCGGTACTCATGGCTGCGGACATTCTTTTGTTCCAGGCAGATGTGGTTCCGGTTGGTATTGACCAGATGCAGCACCTTGAGCTGACCCGTGACATCGCACAGCGCTTCAACGGCATCTACGGCGATGTATTTAAAATTCCGGAGGCATATCTCGGTAAGGTAGGTGCAAAGATTATGAGCCTGCAGGACCCGACCAAGAAGATGTCCAAGTCCGACGAGAACTTAAACGCAAGCATTTACCTTATGGACGACCCGGATACCATTATCCGCAAGTTTAAGCGTGCGGTCACCGACTCCGATAACGAAATCCGTTATGCAACAGAAAAGCCGGGCATCAGCAACTTAATCGACATTTACCGTGCTACCACCGGCAAGTCTGTGGAAGACGTGGAAAAAGAATTCGCAGGCAAGGGCTACGGAGACTTTAAGTTAGCCGTAGGCGAATCCGTGGTAGATGTATTAAAGCCTTTACAGGACCGCGTTGCGGAGCTTTCCAAGGATAAGGCATACATCGACAGCATTATCAAGAACAACGGCGAGCGTGCCAACTACGTGGCAAACAAAACCCTTCGTAAGGTACAGAAAAAGATCGGTTTCCCGGAAAGAATCCGGTAAAATGAAAGCCCCACTCGTGCGAGTGGGGCTGTTTTATTACTCTTCAAATTCTACGGTTACATAGAATCCTTTACTATTCTCCTCTACATCCTTCACCACACCGGATAACTTTGTCAGCCGCTCACGGAACGGAATGTTCCCGGACATGGCTACCGCCGGTTCTATCACATAATAGAAAATTGCATTCGGAAGTGTCGATTCACGAATCTCTACCTCCTGCCCCACCTCTACAAGGCCGGGACGTTCCATTTTAAACTGCATGGTTCTTGACATATTATTCCTCCCTAAAGTAACTCCAACATTTCCAAGCTTTTAAATTTCCGTCCGATATGTAGGTCCAGAAATTCCTTTAATATCTTCTTTAACTGCCGCAGCACATCCTCCGATACCGTAAAGGTATAGAGACTTTCAATAGGCGTTGCCAAAATGTACTGCATTGTATACAACGTGGATCCTGCCACCGGAAGATACCGTTCTCCCACGGTAAGTCCCACTCCGGCATCTCCACCGGATATATGGGCGTCATTCTCCGGCATTCGCAGTTCCTCTTCCCACAACTTATCCGCACAGCGTTTACAAATACATCCTCCGCTTCTTGCGGAAAACCAATGCAGTGCTTCCTTCTTTCTGCATTTCACACACTCGTACACCTGCGGCGAAATGCCGCCTACGGACAACATCTTCAGCTCAAAAACGGCACGCACCAGCTCCGAGCCGATGGACTTCTTAAGAAGTGCTCCCAACGAACGGTACAGCACCTTTAGTTCTTCCTTTGCCGGCAGTCCCTCTCGTGTCACCGCTTCCGCAAATTCACAAAAGTATACCCCATAATAGACTGCCTCCAAGTCATTCCGAAGCTCCGCAAAATAGTTCTCCGCTTCCACCGCCTGTAAGGTGTAGGAGTTTCTTCCTTCATACAACGTAAACCGTCCGAACACAAAAGGCTGGCTGCAACCGGCGAGCATCGCCGTAGGGCGACGCACACCTTTTGCAAATGCGGAAATTTTACCCTTTTCTTTTGTCAAAAGCACAATCCGCCGATCATACTCCCCGATGGGTTGTGCCGACAGTATCATGCCTGTTACCGTAATGCTTTCCGTCATAGACGTCTCCCTGTACCTTCTGTTGCTCGTTACTCTCTTGTTTCACCGCGTTGCGGTACGACAAATAGTCCGCCACACTCCCGGTTGTTCTGAATTTTTCCCAATACTCTTCTTCCATCGCCGTACCCCCGTATCTGTATTTTCTGCTTATTTTCGAGTCACATCTGCTTTTTTCTCAAAATCATCCGAACATTTTCTCTCCGAAAGATTCTGTTAGTAGCATCTCCGAAACTCACAAAAAAACACTGATACTATAATCCTAGGCACTGGAAAAAATTTGGGGCTTGACACGATTATATTGCTTTGTGTTCACCTCTCCGGGAAGACTGCTACAAATGATTAATCTTCTTCAGACCGCTCCACATATCCGTAGTTTTTCAAAAGAAAATCACTGTCCCGCCAATCCTTCTTTACCTTTACCCAAAGCTTTAAATTCACCTTATACTCAAACAAAAGCTCGATTTCTTTTCTTGCCTCGGTGCCGATACGTTTCAGCATGGCCCCCTGCTTTCCGATAATAATTCCCTTATGAGAATCCCGCTCACAAATAATCGTGGCATCGATATCCACCAGGCGACCGTCCGGCCGCTCCTTCATCCGTTCGATGGCCACTGCGATTCCGTGAGGAATTTCATCGTCTAACAGACGCAGCGCCTTTTCTCTTACAATCTCCGCCGCAATCTGACGCTCCGGCTGGTCCGTTACCGTGTCCTCGTCATAGTACATCGGCCCCTCCGGAAGCAAGGAAAACAGAAGCGACTGCAGCTTATCCACATTCCTGCTGCGCAGGGCACTGGTCATAATCACACCCGCAAACGGATAGACATCACGATAGGTCTCCTCTGCCTTAAGAAGCGTCTCCTTATCCACCGTATCCATCTTATTGATTACCAATACCACCGGGGTCTTTGTACGGGCAAGCACCTCTAAAATGTGCTGCTCTCCCGCACCGATATAGTCCGTCGGCTCCACCAGCCACAAAATCACATCTACTTCGGAAAGAGTACCCTCCGCCACATTGACCATATATTCACCCAGTTTATTCTTTGCCTTATGAATACCCGGGGTATCTAAAAAAATAATCTGTCCCCTCTCGTCGGTATACACGGTCTGAATCCGGGTACGGGTGGTCTGAGGCTTATTGGAGGTAATCGCAATCTTCTGCTTAATCAAATGATTCATAAGCGTTGACTTTCCCACATTCGGTCTGCCGATTAACGCTACAAATCCGGAACGAAAACCTCGCTCGCCCTTTCCTGCTTTTTTATTTTTCTCACTGTTCTGTGCCATAGTTTTCTCCTTACAGTTCCTTCCGGAAACTGTCCTTCTCTATTACTTTAACAAATCCCGTACGGTCATAAAGTGCTTTGCATCCTCTCGAACCTTTTTCTCGGAGCCTACCGTACAACAGCAGTTCTGGGAAAGCATCGCTCTTACACCTTCCGCCAACGCACGTACATCCTCTACCGTAATGGTCAGAATCTCGTCTCTGTGCTTTTGTACGGATTCAAAGGTACGGCCGGTCAAATATGCAGTCATGCCACGTTCCCCTTCCATACGCGGATTCCGCGGCATATCCACATTACTCATGGTGCCGATGACATACTTGGTCATCTCGGCCTCATCCGCCTCAAAGTTTGCAATATACTCTACCGCATCCGTATACACCTGCATGGTTCTGGAAAGGTGCGGATCTCTCCAGGAATAAAAGGCCATACGTCCGTTTTCCAGTGCCATCAATGCCGCACCGTACGCTCCGCCCAATACTCTTACCTGATTCCAAAGATATCCGTAGCTCATAGCGGTACGAAGCACCTCGTACGCTCCGGTATAGTCGAATCCCGCCTCACGGAAATTACCCGCGCAGCATACATACTGTACCTGTCCCGGCGTAACGAAGCCTTCGTTCTTCTTCTCCGGCACGAGCTTCATACAACTTCCCTTTGCCTCCGGCACAAACGCCTCAAACAGCTCCCTTGCCTGTTTTTTCACTAACGCATACCCTTCCGCATCCGCAGTTACACTAAGCATCATCACATCCTTTGCGAAGATACATTCATACACGTCCCTAAGCTTCTGTACCAGCGTTTCCTTACGACTCTCGAAATTCTCCAGCAAGTCGGAAATAAACTCATAGTACGCAATGCCGTCAAGCTTCTCCATAGCAACACCCACCTCGGAGAAATAGGAGGACGCACGCTTTACCGCCGCACCCTGAGCCATGTCGGTATACCGGCTTTCCAGTCCGCTTTTACGCTCAAGTAAAATCTCCCGGATACGGGCCGGATTCTCATATACCGTCTCCGTAAGCAATTCCTTCAAATAAGCGACCAATTCCGGAACCTTACCGTATAACGCCTTACCTTCCGCAAGGAAGAATACACGGTACTCATTCAAATCATCGTATTTGGAAGAAATCATGGTACTGACGGAAATACCGCCGGTATTGATGCTGATTTCATTGTTCAAATCCAGATAACTGTGCCTCTTTGTATCCATACGTGTGAACACATCCGCTAAGATTCCCGCATAGGAAAGCAACTCTGCCGGTACCTTCTTCATATCAAATAAAAGCTTTACATAGGCGATTCCTGCGGTAAACAGCTCCTGATGAAGCGCCGTAACGCCTGCAATTTCCTTTACTTCGTTTACAAGCGGATCCGCCTCTTTCTTAATATCCTCTCGGGTTAACTGCGGAATCTTTGCCAAATCCTCCGGCTTTGACGGCTCGCTCTGATATTCTTTTAATACCTTCGTCTGAGCAACTAAAGCTTCTACCTCTTCCTTAGACAAAGATGCCTTATACTCCGCCAATTCCTTCGCCAGGACTTCTTCCTTTTCCGCCAGCAATCCCACCTTCGGTAACAGTTTTAAACATACCCCATGGGTATTCTCAAGCAAGTACTCCTTGATTAAGTTTTCAAAATAATCCGTTTCGATTAATTCACGAAGCTTATCAAACATCGGCGTCCAATACAAATTATCAAATACACTGCCATCATCGTACAGCCAGGTTCCCAGCATCATCTGGCAATAACGAAGGCCCTTCGGATAATTTCCGGAATCTCCTTCTCTTAAAGAAAACTCCATACTGTTTAAGGCCGCATACAAAGACTTCTTCGGTACACCTTCCTTCGCACATTTCTCCAGTGTTTCCGTTACCACTCGTAAAAAATCTTCTCCCTTATCCTCTGCCGCATTCTTTGCAATAATTGCCAAAAACGGCTGTGCTGCCACATCCATAAAATCGGCATAGCAATCCTCGCCGATTCCCGCCTCCGTAAGCGCCAGTCTAAGCGGTGTTCCCGGTTTATTGATTAAAGCGGAGCATAGCATGGAAACCGCGGTCTCCAATACTACATCCTTCTCCCCGGTAAAAGTCACACCGTATGCAAAATAAGCAGCGTCCTTTGCTTCCTCCTCATTATTGACGGAATAATACTTCTCTACAGACTTCTTTTCCGCAAAAGGAGCCTGAATCTTTAAAGAAGAATCCAAGGAAATCTCTTCAAACCGACTCAAATATTCCCGATCTACCCACTCTAATCGTTCCTCTACGTCCATATCACCGTACAGATAAATGTAACTGTTTACCGGATGGTAGTAACGCTTATGGAACTCCAAAAACTGCTCGTAGGTAAGCTCCGGAATATGATCCGGATCACCGCCGGACTCCACACCGTATGCCGTATCCGGGTATAACGCCTGCTGAATCTCGGAGAACAGCACCTCTTCCGGACTGGAAAAAGCTCCCTTCATTTCACTGTACACCACGCCGTTATAAGAAAGCTCCCCATCGGCACTTTCCAATTCATAGTGCCAGCCTTCCTGCAGGAAAATATTTTTCTCATGGTGAATATTCGGGAAAAATACCGCATCCATGTACACTTCCATCAGGTTTGCAAAGTCCTTGTCATTACAGCTTGCCACCGGATAAATAGTCTTGTCCGGGTAGGTCATGGCATTCAAAAATGTATTTAAAGAACCCTTTGCCAATTCCACAAACGGGTCTTTTACCGGGAAACGCTCGGAACCGCACAACACAGAATGCTCCAAAATATGCGCCACACCGGTGGAATCCTCCGGCGGTGTACGAAATCCCGCGGAAAATACTTTATTGTTGTCCTCACAGGAAATCACCGCAACTCTGGCTCCCGACTTCTTATGTCGAAGTACGATACCGTAGCCCGAAATATCCGGCAGACTCTCCTCCGAGACAATCTCATAAGCCGACAATTTTTTCAAGGTTTCTGTATTTTTAATCACATGACTCATTTTACCCTAATCTCCTTATTCCTTTTTGATTATCTTACCACATTGCCCACAAAAAATCCATAAAAATCCTTGTCATCATTGACAATTTTATAAATTTATGCTATCTTAAATTTAGGCTGTTTGATACGGCTCATTTATTATTTTAGTTTCGGAGGAACATAGGATGAACGGCACAGTAAAGTGGTTCAACGCAAAAAAGGGGTTTGGCTTTATTTCCGATGAGAACGGAACCGATGTATTCGTACATTATTCCGCACTGAACATGGACGGATTTAAGGTCCTTGACGAAGGCGACAAGGTAGAGTTTGAAGTAGTGACCGGTGAAAAGGGTCCGCAGGCTGCAAACGTTACGAAGTTATAATTCATAATCCTGAAACAGCAAGAAGCAGGTCAACCGACCTGCTTCTTATCTTTTCTCAGTTTTCTTTACGATTCTTTACTCTTTTATCTTCTCTTCGTACTCATCAAAGATGTACCCCAGCACCGGAGCCAATCCTACAAACTCACATCCGTATACAATACGGCCGTCTTCTCCTTCCGCACTGCGGATAATCTTCACTACCGTGTATAATACGGAATCCTTAGAACCCAGCTCTAATTTCGCATTGAAATAATAGCCGATCGGCAATACGCTCTCGCTTTCAAAACCGATACCGCCCTTAGAAATATCCGTAACAAGAATCGGCGCCTCCTTAACATCAACCCTCACATTATCCTGTTTAAACAAAGAAGAAACACTCAGCTCCAACGAGATTTTTAAACGCTTATTTTTTCTCTTTTCCTCCATGACAACCTCCTCTTCTCTTTTACACTCCTTCACTACACATCCGTTTATTTACAGTATACCGTTTTCCTTATGAAATGACAAGTCATTTTTCTTTAAATGCTTACTTTGTCATGGTCATTGTACCTTTTCCGTCCGCCACAACAATCGTTGCCTTTGCACCGTTTATCATGGTCATACGGGGAGCCTTGTGTCCCACATCGGCTTCATACACAATCGGAAGTCCCAGTTCGCCTAAGGATGCTTCCACCGCTTCCCTATAGGAAATCTCGTAATCGGAAGAAAAGAAGGTCGGTCTGCCGAAAACAAAGCCCTTTGCATAACGGAACCAGCCGGCTTCCTTTAAATGCCAAAGTCCGCAGGTCAGACGTTCGGAGCTTAACGCAAAGCTTTCCAGATACCAAAGAATACCGTCTTCCTTGTATTGCTCACACCATTCTGTCGTTTTATCAAATCGGGTTCCTACCAGGTCCAACAACACATCCAAACAGCCACCTAACAGTCGTCCGGAAAGTTCTACCTGTTCCTGCGCACATTCCCAACGCACCGGTGTATCCTCCTGGTAATCCTCCTCTCCCGTAATCCGTTCCGCAAAGCCGTTTTTATATTTCGGAAAGCTCGTCTGCACCGTCTGCCTTCCTTCCAGAATCGCTACATTCTCTTCCAGACACCTATGCCAGTGTTTCATTCCGAAATCTCCGTAATTTCCCGCATATACCGTGGCCATATCACAGTTCGTCGTAATCGAAAACAACAGTCCTGTCGGGTCGGAATAGCCCTGGTACCATTTCGGATTTGCTTTTATCCGTTCAAAATCCGTATAAGACAGCATCTCTGCCAAATAATCCCCTCCACAGGCCTGAATCACCCAGGAAACTTCCTGACTATCCACCAGATTATGCAACTCCTCTGCCCGAACCTTAGCCGGTGCACTTCTTCCCTTTTCTTCCTTTCGCACATCTGCCGTCTCAACCACCTGATACCCGCGTCTTTCAAACTGTTTTGCGGCATTGTCAAGTCGTACCCTGTCAACCTCCGACGTTTTCCCTCCGGAACAGGCCGTCACACCGATTATATCTCCTTTTTCTATCCATTTCGGAAAAATCATACCGTTTCACACTCCTTTCAAAAAAGTATAGCACAATTTTCTCTTTTGTACAACAAAATTCGTCCCTTTCCTTTTTTGTGCTTGCAACAACAAAACGTATGTAGTATAATTATTATGACAGATACTAACATTTTTTGCTATGTTTTGTTCGAGGGCTTTTACATATGACGATTCAGGATTTAGAAGAAGAACGCTCGGTTACGTTAGTCGTGACCGTAGGACTCAAATCAAAGGATTTATCCACAACCATCGCCGAAGTACATTCCAACTATATTTTACTTCAACCGATTTTATTAGAAGGACGAACCGTGGGCTTCGGTAATTCCTGCATCATTGATTTATTATATTTGCAGGAGAAGACGGTTTTTGCCTGGCATTCCGTCGCTCTACCGTTGGTAAAGACTAAGATAGGAACATACTACAAGGTCGAATTGGAGGGAGAAGCAAAGCCGTATAACCGCCGCGGTTCTTTCCGCGTATATGTAGGTGAAACTATGGCCATTACGGTATTCCAGAGTAGCGGTCCGCAATCCTATAATGTTTTAGTTCGCGATATCAGTGAATCCGGTTTCGGCTTTGTCAGCAAGGAAGAATATGATACCGGCCGCACCATCCGTCTGACCATTCCTCTTACCGACCGTAAGACATTGGTTCTCTCTGCTAATATTGTACGCAGAGAATCCAATGAAGATAAAGGCACCTTTAGCTACGGATGCAAATTTGTCGAACCGAATTCTTACTTATCCAGCTATCTTATGACAAAACAAAGAGACCGTCAGCAGGAAAAGACCAGTGCATATTCCGCATCAAGAAGACATTCATAAATTTCCTATGCATAAAAGAAAGGAGGCTTTATTATGTTTCTTTCCTTCCGTCCTACAGATACACCCTATAGCAACGGTACAGGTAGTTTGGCCTCCGCTCTTACCGGAAGTTCAAAAGCAAATACCCCCGATTTTCCGTCTGTTTCTCCTCTGTCCGCAGAAAAAACGAGCGAGCAGAGTCGTACCGGAAAAGCCGAAAAAAAAGGCGAATGCCAGACCTGTAAAGAACGTAAATATGTAGACGGTTCCGACGAAGGAAATGTTTCCTTTAAAGCGCCGGGACATATTGCTCCGGAAGCCTCCGCAGGCGTTGTCATGTCCCACGAAAAGGAACACGTCGCTAATGCAAAGCGTGAGGGAAACAAACCCGGAAACGAGCTTATCTCCGCTACCGTTTCTTTAAAAACCGCTATTTGTCCCGAATGCGGTCGCTCCTATGTGGCGGGCGGTACCACCCGCACTCTCATCAAGTACGGAGACTCCGATTACGACAAGAATAAAAAAGCGGCTGATTTGGATGCCGTGCTGGGTGCCAACGTAGATGAGGCAATATAGTTCTTTCCTATATGATACAATAACAAAAACAGGCTGATATATGTCCGATTCTTACACCGAACATACATTAGCCTGCTTTATTATTCTTTTTATGTCTTACTTTCTGGATAACTTCTGGGACATGATTACCATATCCTCATCCAAATCCTTCTTCATCGCAAGTGCTTCCTCGATATCGTAATCAATGAGACCGCCGTTCTTATATGCGACTACACGGTTGTTCTTTCCTTCACAGAGAAGCTCTACTGCCTTAGCTCCCATCATAGATGCATAGACACGGTCTCTACAGGTCGGACTACCGCCACGCTGAATATGACCTACAATCGTCGCTCTCGTCTCCATATCGGTGGCACGCTCGATACGCTTTGCCATCTCGTAAGAATCACCCACACCCTCTGCATTAATAATGATGTGATGCTTCTTACCCAGCATCTTCTTCTCTCTGATATTGTCGATAATCTTCTGCTCAAAATCGTCTTCGTGACGCTCCGGAAGAATAATATCCTCTGCACCGTTTGCGATACCGCACCACAATGCAATATAGCCCGCATGACGACCCATTACCTCAATAATACTACATCTTTCATGAGAGGTAGAAGTATCACGAACCTTATCGATAGCTTCCATTGCGGTATTGATTGCCGTATCAAAACCGATGGTATAATCGGTACATGCAATATCAAGGTCAATGGTACCAGGAACACCTATGGTATTAATTCCACGGGCCGCAAGCTTTCTGGCACCCTGGAAGGAGCCGTCGCCGCCGATAACCACCACAGCATCGATACCGTGCTTCTTACAAATCGCAGCACCCTTATCCTGACCCTCCGGCGTAGTAAACTCTGCGCATCGTGCCGTATATAAAATCGTACCGCCGCGCTGGATAATATCCGCTACGCTCTTTGCGTCCATATCAATAATATCTTCGTCCAAAAGGCCGGCATATCCTCTTCGGATACCCTTTACTTTCTTACCGTTTGCAAGCGCGGTTCTTACAACCGAACGAATCACGGCGTTCATACCCGGTGCATCGCCGCCACTGGTTAACACTGCAATCGTCTTAATATTGTCACCGGTTTTCTTTCCCACCGTGTTATTGCTCTCTGTCTTCTTCGTCGCCATTCTGTATTCCTCCGTGCTGATAACATGCATATATTGTATTGTACAGCGTTTAGCCTCTTTTTTCAAGAGGTTTTTCCACAACTTTTACAGAATCTTTTCCAAAAGTCGTCTCCAAACGGGAAATCAATGCTTCGCACACCTGCGTAGTATGGTTTTTCGGCAGTCGCTTGATTGCTTTTTCCGTCACACAATATACCACGGCATCATCTTTTCCGTCATAAGCATCCAGAATTTCGTATAACATACGCTCCTGTCTCAGGAAAGTCTCTTTATCCGGAAACTTTACCCAGACCTCCCGCGGCATAGCGGAAAACGGAACAATTTCACTGCAAATAAGTCGTGCCGCCCGTTCTTCCTCTACCGCTACCCGGCCTCTGATTAATATTTTATTATCCTCAAAGAGCTCCTGCTTATACTTCTCGTAATCACGCGGGAACACAATCACCTCTACGGTTCCCAAAACATCTTCAATCGTCACAAAGGCCATCATGGAGTTGCTTCGTGTCGTTTTTCTGGTAATCGCCGTAATGATTCCTCCAATGATTTCCGTATCACCGTCCTGTACCTTCGGCTCAGCATCCTCGTCTTCATCCTCGGTGACAAAATCCGCCGATACCTTCGTTACGTTTTTGCTTAACATTTCCTGATATTCGTCCAGCGGATGACCACTCAGATAAATACCCAGTGTTTCCTTCTCAAAGGCCAGAAGCTCGCTTTTTTCAAACTCGGTCACATCCGGCAGACGCACTTCGAACTCTTCTTTTTCCTCCGGTGCGGCAAAGTCAAACAAGCTCATCTGCCCGGAAAGATTTTTCTTCTTTTCCGAAGCGATACTGTCCACAATAGCTGCATAGCTTAACATAAACTGGCGCCGGTTACCCTTCAGGCAATCAAAAGCTCCTGCCTTAATAAAGCTCTCCAGAGCCCGCTTGTTCACTCCGGTACCGGACAAACGATCAATGAAATCCTTTAACGTCGTAAACGGTCCGTTTGCTTCTCTCTCCGCCACGATATCACGAATGACCGGCTTACCGATGCCCTTAATTGCAGCCAGAGCAAAACGAATGGCATTGCCTTCCGTAGTGAAGCGTTCCTCACCGGTATTCACATCCGGCGGCAAAATTGCGATGCCCATCTGGCGGCAGGTCAAAATATACTGGGACACCTTCGCTGTCTGGTCCATAATGGAGGTCATAAGTGCCGCCATAAACTCTACCGGATGGTAGTATTTTAAGTATGCGGTACGGTAAGATACCACCGCATAACAGGCCGCATGAGCCTTATTAAACGCATATTTTGCAAAGTCCGTCATCTCGTCAAAGATTTTATTACCCACTTCTTCCGAAATGCCGTTGGCAACACACCCCTTTACGCCTTCGGCTTCGTTCCCGTATACAAAGTTCTTCCGCTCCTTTGCCATGACATCGGCCTTTTTCTTTGCCATAGCACGGCGTACCAGGTCGCTTCGGCCGTAGCTGTAGCCTGCAAGCTCCCGTACAATCTGCATTACCTGCTCCTGATATACGATACAACCGTGGGTCGTCTTTAAAATCGGAACCAGCTCCGGGCAATCATACACAATACTGTCCGGATTCTGTTTTCCCTTAATATACTTCGGAATAAAATCCATCGGGCCCGGACGATACAAGGAAATACCTGCGATAACATCCTCCAGATTCTCCGGCTTTAACTCCTTCATGAAGTTTTTCATACCGGTGCTTTCCAACTGGAATACGCCCTCCGATTTACCGTTTCCGATCATTTCATATACGTTCGGATCATCATAATCGATGGTATTCATATCCAGCCAATCTTCCCTCGACCGGTTTTTATTGACCAGCTTCTCCGCATCCTGAATAACGGTCAAGGTACGAAGGCCCAAAAAGTCCATCTTTAACAGTCCCAGTTCCTCCAACGTAGTCATGGTAAACTGGGTAGTAATTGCTTCGTCGGAGCCTCTGGATAAGGGTACATAATCGTCCGCAGGTGCATTGGCGATAACCACACCCGCCGCATGCATGGAGGTATGACGCGGCAATCCTTCCAGACGCTTGGACATCTCAATCAAATAGCGGATTTGTTCATCCGTCTCACACAGCGTACGAAGCTCCGAATTGCTTTGTAACGCCTTTTCTATGGTAATTCCCAGCTCCATCGGAATCATCTTCGCCACCTGGTCACAAAGAGCATACGGATAGTCAAGAGCACGTCCTACGTCACGGATAACACCGCGGGCCGCCATAGTACCGAAGGTAACAATCTGTACCACTTTTTCTTTTCCGTACTTTTCCACAACGTAATCGATGACTTCCTGTCTCCGTTCGAAGCAAAAGTCGATATCAAAGTCCGGCATGGACACTCGTTCCGGGTTTAAGAAACGCTCAAAAAGAAGCTGATACCGGATTGGATCGATATCCGTAATTCCAAGGGCGTAAGCCGCAATACTTGCCGCACCGCTGCCTCGTCCCGGACCTACCATAATATCATGGTCCTTGGCATATTTTATAAAATCCCACACAATGAGATAGTAATCGTCAAACCCCATCTTATGGATGACACCCAACTCATAGTCCAGGCGCTCCTGCAGTTCCTTTGTCACCACCGGATACCGCTTTTTCATGCCCTCTGCACACAGGGCCTGCAAATAGGTCCAGGCATCGTACCCTTCCGGCACCTCATAATGCGGCAACTTATACTCGCCAAATACAATCTCTACCTCACAGCGATCCGCAATGGCCTTGGTACGTTGCAGAGCTTCTTTGGCATACGGAAATAAGGCCTCCATCTCTTCCGGAGACTTCAGATAATATTGTCCGCCGTCATAACGCATACGATCTTCGTCAGACACCTTCTTCTGGGTCTGAATACACAACAAAATATCGTGGGCCTTTTCATCCTCGGCAAAGGTATAATGAACATCGTTGGTAGCCACAAGAGGAATCCTTGTTTCCGCACTCATACGAAGCAACGCCTGGTTCACCGTCCGCTGCTCCGGTATTCCGTGATCCTGTAACTCCAAAAAGAAGTTCCCCTCTCCGAAAATATCCAAAAGACGAAGCGCCGCCGCCTTTCCTTCCTCGTAGAAGCCCTTCTTTAAATTCGTCGCCACTTCACCCGCAAGGCAGGCGGAAAGAGCGATAATTCCCTCGTGATACTCCCGCAATACATCCAAATCCACCCGGGGTTTATAGTAATATCCTTCGGTGAATCCCTTGGATACAATCTTCATCAAATTGGCATAGCCGGTATTATTCTCCGCAAGAAGCACCAGATGATAATACCGTTCGTCGGAGTCTCCTCCTTCCTTCTGAAAACGGGAGCCCGGGGCCACGTAAATCTCACAGCCCAGCACCGGACGAATTCCCTCGGCTTTGCAGGCACGGTAAAAATCAATAACACCGTACATAACGCCATGATCGGTAATGGCAAGACTGTCCATGCCAAGTTCCTTTGCCCTCTTTACGATTTCTTTAATTTTCGAAGAACCGTCTAACAAACTGTACTCTGTATGTACATGAAGATGCGTAAACTCCATACCTGCTCCTTTCCAAAATATAATACGAAAAAATGAAAAACCGTAAAGACACACCCCTGCATCTTTACGGCATTCTGCTTAATTCTCTGCGTTCAGATACTTTTCGATTTCGGCAATTGCAGTTGCTTCGTCCGCACCGTCAGCATTCACGGTTACATCCTCTCCCGCTGCAAGACCCAAAGTCATCATTCCCATGATGCTCTTTGCATTGACCGTCTTATCACCGCTCTCAATGGTAATCTTACTGTCAAAACGACTTGCCACCTGCACCAAAAGTGCAATCGGTCTGGCTTCCAACCCAGACGGAATACTGATTGTGATACTCTTTGAAATCATTTCAGATCCTCCTTTTAACCTCGTAAACTATCTGCATATTCACTGATTTTTTTTAAACGATGGTTCACTCCCGATTTCCCCAACTTCGGACTCAGCATTTCTCCCAACTCAATCAAGGATGCTTCCGGATACTCCAGACGCAACCGGGCAATCTCTTCCAACGCCTCCGACAGGCTATGTAAACCGGCCGTATCGCGAATCAACACAATATCCTCGTATTGCTTTCGTGCCGCATTTACGGTCTTACTTAAATTGGCGGTTTCACAATTCACCTGACGATTGACGGAGTTACGCACTTCTTTTACAATGCGCACATTTTCAAACTCCATAAGCGCACGATGCGCTTCCATAATATTAAGCAATTCCGCAACCTGTTCGCCTTCCTTTACGTACACCACATGGTAACTTTTCCGTAAAATCAACTTCGCGTCCACATCAAAAGACTGAATCAGAGCAACCAGTTGCTCCGCCCGACCTTTCTCCGTTTCACTGATTTCAAAGTGATAAGACTTCTGCGGATTGCTGATGGAACCGGACGCTAAAAAAGTCCCCCGTAAAAAGGCCCGCTTGCAACAGGTATGTACATATACCACACTATCTGCACGAAGCGCACCTTCCTTACCGGATATCTTTAATTTTAAAAGCTCTGCTACTTTTTTTACAGACGCATCACCATGAATCTCCAATAAATACTGGGCATGGGACTGTCTTCCCTTCGCTGTCCGTACCGATACAACCACCGGCACCTGACACAGCTTTCGGAAAAGTAGATTACACTTCCGAGCTACATATCCGCTTTCCGTTTGTAATTTTATATGAAGATGTCCACTTTTGTCAACATCTATTTTCCCGCACTGAACCATCAGAGCAGAAAGTTCCGCAATTTTACAATGTCTTGCGGCCACATTTACTCCGAAAAGTTCCTCTTTTACTTCCATTGAAAACGACATAACACCCTCCGAGCGCTAGGCTGAAAAATCACCCAGTAGCTTTACTTCCGGCTCCAGCCGTATTCCGCTGGTCTCTTCTACTTTTTGAATCACAACCTGCATCAGGGCATAAATATCCGCCGCAGATGCGTTCTCTTTATTAATGACAAAACCGCAATGCTTCTCTGACACCGCTGCTCCGCCGATTTGCATTCCTGCGAGACCAGCTTCCATAATCAGCTTGCCGGCAAAGTTCCCCTCCGGCCGTTTGAATGTGGAACCGGCGCTCGGATACTCAAGCGGCTGCTTCTCCTTACGCTTCCGGTTTAACATCTCGATATTGGAAAGGATGTAGAGCTTGGAACCGATTGGGAAGGAGAACCATGCTTTTGTTACAATGCCCTTTTGTTCCGTCAAAATACTATGGCGGTAAGATAATTGAAGTTCTTCTGCGGAAAACAACCTGAACTCTCCGTCTTCGGTCACAACCTCCGCTTTGGTAATACAATCCTTAATCTCGCCGCCGTAGGCTCCGGCATTCATCATCACCGCACCACCCACACTTCCCGGAATCCCGGCCGCAAACTCAAAACCGGAGAATCCTTTCTTTGCCAGCTGCATGGCAAATGCGGAAAGGAGCATTCCCCCTCCTGCCACCGCATCCGCACTTCCGTTATGCACATTCTCTTTAATCTCGCACTGCATAAACTCCCCGGAAAGACGTAAAATCACGCCTCTGACTCCGGCATCGGAAACCAAAAGATTACTTCCGTTTCCCAGCACAAACCACGGTACACCACACAGGTTACAAAGCTTTACCGTTGCCTGTAACTGTTCTGTGGTTGCCACCGTCACAAAATATTCTGCCGGACCTCCTACACGAAATGTTGTATGATTCTTCATAGGCTCCTCGCGCAGAACACTTCCCTCTTCCGTTACAATCTTACAGAGTTCTTCGTAAAAAGCTTCCAAATCATTTCCCCCTTTATTTTTCCAAACGATCTAAAATCAATTTTGCACAGCCGAAAATACCGGCATCGTTTCCTAAGGTTGCAAGGCGGAACTCTTTCCCCTGTAACGCCTTCATAATACCCTTATTATAATGACGCTCCACGGTTTTTGTTAAAATCTCTCCTGCACGGGATACTCCTCCGCCGATGACAAAAGCCTCCGGATCGGTTACCGCAGCCACATGAGAGAGCGCTCTGCCCAATACCTCACCAAGCTCCTCAACGAGCTCCGTTGCCACCGTATCTCCCGCCTTTGCATGATCGAAAATATCCTTTGCGGTAAGCGGGTCAATGCTACGCAGAACCGATGCATCTTCTGTCTCGGAAAGACGTTTCTTTGCCATACGCACAATACCCGTTGCGGATGCATACTGCTCCAAATGACCGTAACCGCCGCAGCCGCACTGTACGGTCTCCTGCGGATTCATTACCATGTGACCCAGCTCGCCCCCGGCGCCAAAAGCTCCGGCAACAATCTTACCCTCTACAATAATACCGCCGCCGACACCGGTACCCAAGGTAACAAGCACCAGATTCTTTACACCGGCACCGCCGCCCTTCCACATTTCACCGAGAGCCGCTACATTGGCATCGTTTGCTGCCACGGCAGGCACACCGAGAAGACCGGTCATCACTTCGTTTACATTAATATCACGCCATGCCAGATTCGGACAATGGTCTACATAACCGTTCTCCTTTACCGGGCCCGGTACACCGAGACCTACACCTGCTACCTGACCCTTGGCAATGCCGAGTTCTTCACACTTTGCGTTAATTGCATTTGCGATATCCTGCGGTACATTCTTTCCTCCGTCGGTACGGTCCGTCGGGATTTCCCACTTATCCTTTACCGTTCCGTCGGCCGTAAACAAACCGCATTTTACCGAGGTTCCGCCGATATCGATTCCGAACACAAACTGTTCCATATATTCGTCTCCTTTTCCTTTACCTGTCTTCAAACTGTCTGGTAACACGGTTATATAGCTCCTGTGCCGCATTGTAGCCCATCTTCTTCTGACGGTAATTTACCGCAGCGGACTCACAGATAATCGCAAGGTTACGACCCGGGCGAATCGGAATGGAGTGACATACCACCTTATTTCCGAGATACTCCGTGTATTCCTCTTCCAGACCGAACCGGTCATATTCCTTATCACGATTCCACTCCTCAAGCTTAATGACAAGGTCGATGGACTGGGTATTCTTTACACTTTCTACACCGAACAGCGTCTTCACATCGATAATACCGATACCGCGCAGTTCGATAAAATGTCTTGTAATATCCGGTGCCGTACCGATTAAAGTCTCATCGCTGACCTTTTTAATCTCTACCACATCATCGGAAACCAGACGATGTCCGCGCTTGATAAGTTCCAGTGCTGCCTCACTCTTACCGATACCGCTTTCACCGGTAATCAGGATTCCTTCGCCGTATACATCAACCAATACACCGTGAATGGAAATACGCGGCGCCAGCTCTACCTTTAACCAACGAATCAGCTCCGCACAAAAGGAAGAAGTAGATGCGGGAGAACGGAACAACGGTACTCCTGCCTCGATTGCAATCTTACGCATCTCCTCCGGTACCTCGATGTTACGACAGAATACAATACACGGCACCTTAAAGCTCAACAGCTTTTTCATAATGCTGATACCGTGATCCTTTTCCATCTTTTCCATATAAGCATGCTCTACATTTCCGATAATCTGCACACGCTCCGCATCAAAATAGTCAAAAAAGCCTGCTAACTGCAATGCAGGACGGTTTACATCCGGATGCTTTATTAAAATATGACTGATATCAATCTCCGGTGTACAATTTTCAAGTTGCATCTTCTGCATCATTTTCTTTAATTCAACCGAATACATGCTCCCTCTTTTCTGCACGTCCCCGCCTCGAATCCCCCGAAAACCGTTCTCCGAAGCCTTCGTGCCAGTTTATTTTTATTCTTCTTTTATAATAGCATATCTCACAAAAATAAACAACGCTAAATCTCAGCCGTCTTCTTTTTGTTTTTTTCCGGCAACTGGGTCAACAAAATCCCCGCAAACATGAGGGCACAGCCGCCGAACTCCCTTGCCGTCAGAAACTGTCCTAAAATCAGCCATTCACCGAATACGGCAAACACCGATTCCAGACTCATAAGAAGCGACGCAACCGCCGGTTCCGTATCCTTTTGCGCCACAATCTGAAGCGTGTACGCTACACCGCCCGAAAATACACCGGAAAATACCAGCGGCAACCATGCCTCAAGCACATGGGCAATCTCTACGGTTTCCGTCAGAAACGTCCCCGTCATACCAAACACACCGCATACCAGAAACTGGATACAGGACATGGCGACACCGTCAATCTTCGGGGAAAAATAATCAATGACCAGAATATGTCCCGTAAACACAAACGCACAGCCGAGCAGATACAAATCTCCGGTTGCTATATGAAAGCCCTCGGTAATACAAAGCAAATACATGCCGCATACCCCAAGTACTACCGCACTCCATACCTTAAGGCCGATTTTCTTACGGAAGAAAATCCCCGCAAGGGGAACCAGAATCAGATACAGCGCCGTAATGAATCCGGCCTTTCCCGGTTCGTTGGTGTGCAGAATACCGATTTGCTGAAGCATGGTTGCAACAAATAATATGATACCGCAGCTTACACCGCCGAGAAGCAATGTTTTCTTCCCTGCCTGCTTTGCTTCCGAAGTCTCCCCCGCCGTATTTTGCGTTTCCTTTTCTCTTTGTTTTTTTCCTGACGTCACCACAGCCCGGATGCCCAAAAACACTGCCAGTGACACCCCCGCTAACATAGACCGGATTCCGATAAATGCAAACGGTCCGATGTATTTCATGCCTTCGCTTTGCGCCACAAAGGAAAGTCCCCAAATAAACGCCGCCAAAAGAAGCAGGGCATTTCCTCTCATCCGCTTTGTCATTTTACTGTCCTCCTGCCAGACGTTTTGCCAGGACTACAGCTCCCTGCGCATCCTTTGCATAACCGTCCGCTCCGATTTCTTTTGCATAATCTTCGGTAGTTACGGCACCGCCGATCATTACCTTTGCACGTACACCTTCCTTTTTGCAACACTCAATCACATCCGACATGGAGCGCATGGTGGTGGTCATCAATGCGGAAAGTGCAATCACATCCGCATCAAGACGCTTTGCCTCGGCCACGATCGTCTCTGTCGCCACATCTTTTCCTAAATCCACCACCGTAAATCCGTGATTCTTTAACATTAACGTGACCAGATTCTTTCCGATATCATGAATGTCACCCTCTACCGTTGCGATAAGCACGGTTCCTGCAGACTTCATGTCTCCACCCGTTTGTAATTGCGGTTCCAGCACCTCTACCGCCGCCTTCATAGCTTCTGCCGCACCGATCAACTGCGGCAGAAAATACTTCTTTTGTTCAAAACGGTTTCCCGCTTCCGTAATGGCCGGAATCAGTTCCTCTTCCAAAATCGTCGATGCATCTTTCCCTTCTGCCAGGGTCTGTTCGGTCAAAGAAACAATCGTCTTTTTCTCTCCCCGCAAAACCGCCTGCATCAGAGCGGTTTCCTTCTTTTCTCCCGCTCCCGGCTCCGTTTTCAAAGTCTCCTCCGGGTCCTTCTTCGATGCCCCCTCCGGCGTCATAGTTGTCTTTGCGGACAGCGCCGCCTTTGCTGCCTCTTCTTCTCTCTTTTTCGCTATCCATTCCGCCCGTTCGATATACCGCTTTGCGGAATCCTCCTTGGCCCGGAGCACATCCACCGCATACACCAGATTCATCAGCAAATCCTGATTCGGATTCACAATTGCCATCGTAAGACCGCTTGCAATCGCCATCATCAAGAACGCAGTATTCACATAACCGCGCTCCGGCAAGCCATAAGAAATATTGGACAAACCGCAGGTAGTCGCTACCCCCAGCTCCTCCTTACAATACTTTATGGTATCCAGAGCATCTAACGCCGCCTGCGGCTCCGCTCCCACCGTCATCACCAAACCGTCCGCCACAATGGATTCCTTCGGAATTCCGTATTCTGCCGCCTTCCGGACCAGCGTACGGAGATTCTCCCTGCGCTCTGCTGCATCCTTCGGAAGCCCGTTACTGCCAAGAGGCAATACCACCACCATGGCACCGTACTTTTTCACAAGAGGGAACAACCGCTCCGCTCTGCCCTCCTCTAACGATACGGAATTTACAAGCGCACGGCCCGGATAAATTCTGAGCGCCGCCTCCATAACATCCGCATCACTGGTATCGATGGAAAGCGGAAGATTCGTTGTCTGACAAACCTCCTCTATAATACGGCACATCATTTCTTTCTCATCAATGCCGCCCATTCCCACATTCACATCCAGAATCGCAGCACCGTTTTTCTCCTGTTCTTCGGCAAACGCTACCGCCATGGAAGTATCTCCCTCCCTGAGCGTCTCCTGGAACTTCTTCTTTCCCGTCGGATTGATTCTCTCTCCCACTGCCAAAAACGAACCATCCAAATCCACATATACCGTGCGGCGCTCATTGGTCAGTGCACGCACCTGTTCTTGGGCAATATGCGGTGGGTGAGTGTTCCCGAGTACTTCGTATACTTCAGCAATATGATCCGGTGTAGTTCCGCAACAGCCTCCCAAAATCCCTGCACCGGCCTCCACCAAACGCTTCATCTCTTTTGCAAACACGTCCGGCGTCTGGTCATACACCGTCTCCCCCGCAACCAGCTTCGGCATCCCGGCATTCGGCTTTGCAATTACCGGTACATTCGCCACTGCTTTCATCCTACACACGATTTCCAGACACTTTTCCGGACCGGCTCCGCAATTCACACCCACCGCATCGGCACCCAGTCCCTGCAGTACCAGCATCGCAGTCTCCGGCTCCGTTCCGTAAAGGGTATGGGCAGTTTCATCAAAGGTCATAGTCACCATTACCGGCAACTCACACACCTCTCCTGCCGCAAGTAAAGCCGCACGGGTCTCTTGTAAGCTCATCATTGTCTCAATCACAAACAAATCCACTCCGGCATCCGCCAAAATGCGCATTTGCTCTTTATAAACCTCAACCGCTTCTTCAAAGGACAACGGTCCCAACGGTTGCAAAAGCTTTCCCGTCATGGTAACATCCCCGGCAATAAACGGTATAAACTCCGCATTCCTCTTTTCTACCATGTACTCTCCCACGGCTCGTTTACTTAAGCCCACCAGTTCCCGGTTCATTTCGTCAATCCGATCTTCCAAACCGTACTCCGCCAGCTTTATCCGGTTTGCGGAAAAGGTCGGCGCATACAAAATGTCCGTTCCGCGGTGCAAATAACTTTTCTGTAACTGTACAAGACTGTCCGGGTTATCTAAAATCCACTGTTCCGGACAAACTCCCGTCGGCATACCTGCCTTTTGCAAATTACTGCCGGTAGCACCGTCCAAAAAAACCAAACGCCTCTCCACCAGTTCTCGAAATTCTTTCTTTGTCATCTTATCCACCGCCTAAATCAGATTTTTGATACTGTCACAAATACGCTTTGCCACCACCGGATTGTTCATGGTATACACATGGATTCCTTCCGCATCATGGGCCACCAGATCCACAATCTGGTTTACCGCATAAATCATTCCGGCGTCAAACAATGCATCCTTATCAAACTCGTACTTTTGTAAAATCCGCTTAAACTTCTCCGGCAAGGATGCCCCGCAAAGCGTCACCATCCGTTCAATCTGTGCCCGGTTGATGACCGGCATAATTCCTGCGGAAACCGGTGCCTTTATGTCTGCAATCCGCATATTTTCCCGGAATTTATAAAACAAATCATTGTCAAAGAAAAGCTGGGAAATCAAAAACTCCGCACCCGCCTCCGCTTTCTTTTTCAAATTATGTAAATCCGTCACTTTATCCGCTGCCTCCGTATGCCCTTCCGGATAACAGGCTCCGGCTACGCAAAGACCGCTACGCTTTTCCTTTAAAAAGGACACCAGTTCCGATGCATAAAAGAACTCTTCTTTCGGAGGAATGTCCGGATTTTTATCCCCGCGAAGCGCCAACACATTTTCGATTTCCGCCTCCGCCAGTTCATCCGCAAAGGCCAGAATCTCATCCTTTGTATAGTTAATGCAGGTCAGATGCACCACCGGCTCGATGCCGTATTCTTTTTTTATTTTCTTTGCCAGACCCACCGTAAGACTGTTGGTGGCAGACCCTCCCGCACCGAAGGTTACACTGATAAAGTCCGGCTTTAATCCGCAAAGCACCTCCAGGGTCTCATCGATACTCGTTAAGGTTGTATCTCTCTTCGGCGGAAAAATTTCAAAAGAAAGTACTGTTTTTTTCTGTTGATACACTTCACTGAGTCTCATAGTTTCTCTCCGTTTCTCTTTCATTTATTTATTCGTTGTATTGCTTCTGTATTTCAAAGGCAAAAACGGCTGATATAACACCGCTGCCAATACAATTTTTACTCCGTCAAAAGGAAGAAACGGCAGTATACAAGCCGTCACTGCTTCCGTAAAGGACGTTCCTTTTGTGTACACGCCCATAAACCAAACCGTTCCGAACAAATACAACATCGCTGTTCCGGTAAGCATGGCAAAAAGAAACCGTACCATTCCCTTTCTCCCGCCGGATGCTTTCTTCGTAAGACAGCCCACGAGTAAAACCGCCGGCAAATACCCAATCAAAAAGCCGCCGGTAGGTCCGAACAACACTCCGGCTCCCGCCGTATACCCGGAAAATACCGGAATGCCGAGAAATCCCAAACAAAGGTAAATCCCTACACTGATACAACCGTTCTTCGGTCCCAAAAGCAGACCGGTCAGGTACAAGAGAAAACTTCCCAGTGTTATTCCCACCGGACTGAAGGGCAAATACAGTGTATGAGGCGCCAGAACACAAAATACCGCCGTAAACAAAGCCGCCTTTGTCAATTCTACAATGGTATCCCCGTTATTTTTCCTGCTTTTTACTGTTTGGCAATTTCCACTTTTTTGTATTTCTAATTCTTCCCGTGACTTTTCCAAACGTTTACTCCTCTTTTTTCCTACAATCGGACACTTACTTCTCCCGCAGAAAGAATTTCTGTTTTTCCCTCCCGCAAAAGAACCAAATGTCCTTCTTTATCAATATCCGTAACAACCGCTCTGTAAGGCCCTTCCTCTGCAAAAACCGTCACTTCCCGGCCCATAAGAATCGAGCGCTCCTTATACTCTTCCATATAGACAGCTGTAGAAAGATTTCTGTACAATTCCGAAAATTCTTCCCATACCGCTTCAATTAATGCCTCCTTCTCTACCGCACCCACAACGTCTTCTTCCAAGCAACCTACAATTCCTTCCAGTTCCTCCGGTACGGATTGCTTCTTTACATTAATGCCGATGCCGAGCACCACATAGTCCGGAGTCTCCGCTACTCCCGACAAGCCTGCTTCCGCCAGAATTCCGCACACCTTCTTTCCGCTTACAAAGATGTCGTTCACCCATTTAATTCCCGAACGGCATCCGCAAACCCGGTCTATGGCACGGGCTGTCGCCACCGCTGCACAGGTCGTTACCGCCAAAGCTTTTTGCGCAGGAATTTGCGGCCTGAGCACCATGCTCATATAAATGCCGCCCTCCGGCGAAAAAAAACTCCGCCCCAGACGTCCTCTTCCGTTACTCTGTTTTTGTGCTACTATCAGTGTTCCTTCCGGTGCACCGCACATTGCCAGTTCCTTCGCTACCCGGTTGGTGGAATCGGTTTCCGAAAGCACCTTAACGTCACAAATAAAGCAATTCTTTTGTAAACGTTTTTCCGTCTCTGCCAGACCTTCCGGCCGACATTCATATTCCGTTCTCATGGCGGTACCTCCTTTGGCAGATGCCGGTTTTTGATTCTTCTCACCCGCAAACATCGTACCATGTAACGCCCCGGATTGTCAACCGAAGCGGCTATCAGAATTTTCTTGCCATTCTCATAAAAAAAAGCTATACTTAAATCAAATACAAGCCGATGATTTATGATAGGAAAGGAGGCGTTTGCATGGGATTATTTCAAAACATTTTCGGACTTCCGCAGTCTGTAGGTCAGACCGGTACCACCGGCGCCAAACGTACCTCTTTTTCTTCCGGAAAAGATACGGTTACCTTAACCAAAGGCGAAGTGGTAAAGGGCGAAGTGACCGATCTTCGCAGCAACGAGGTTACTATCCGTTTAGAAGACGGTAAAACGTTACATGCCAAGCTCAGTACCGCCATGGAATTATCCATCGGACAGAAGGCAGAGTTTTTTGTCCAGGAAACCAATGATGTCCTGATTACTTTAAAACTTCTTTCCGACGGTGATACCTCTTTTACGGAATCCGCCATCGATAAAGCGTTAGAAGCCGCAGGTCTTCCGAAATCGCAACACGGAGCGGAAATCGTCCGTTCTCTTTTAACCGCGGGACTTCCGGCAAACAAGGAAATGATTCAGAAAATGATGCAGTATTCCGCTGCCAATAAAGATGTGGAACTTTCCACCCTGACCGCCCTTATGAAAAACAACCTGCCGGTCACAAAAGAAAACGCCACACAGCTTCAGGCCTATCGCAATTTCGAACACCGTCTGCTCGGTCAGGCGGCCACACTAACCTCGGCATTATCCGATGCCTTCTCCTACGGAGAGGTATCCCCATCCTTTACCGTGGGACTTCTTGCGCAATTTTTCGGAGAAACGGGAGAAGGGCCTGTCACTGCCGATTCTCCTCTTTTATCGCAGGCTCCGTCCCAGGTTGCGGAAGGAGCTGCAACTATTGTCAGCGAACAAACTGTTGCCGGTACTACGACGCTTACCGGAGAAGGGATTGTGACTACCGGCACAGCCGAAATTATGCAAGGAGAAGCAATCGTTGCCTCCGAAGGTACCGTTCCTTCCGCCCAACCATCACAAACCGCACCGGTGTCCACAACCGTAACCGGCGAAGCAGGCGCTCCGGATTCCGCCAATACCGCCGTCGCCGAGGCCGGCGCCCGTTCCGAGGAGTTTTTACCGTTAAAGCAGCTTCTGTCCGATTCCTCCTATGAGACAATCGGAAAAGCGCTGAATTCGCTTCCGAAGGATTTTCCGGAGTTTTCTATGCTAAAGGAAGGCTTTGCAAACGGCACCTTAACCGCAAATCAATTATTTTCCACACTCTCCTCTGCCGCAACAAACGGAGCTTCCGAACGTGTCACCGCGTTATTGAAGGAGGAACCTGCCCTTTCCGAGCTTTTGGGAAAGACGGTTTTAAACCGTTTTGTCATGACGCCGGAAGATTTGACAAAGGAACATGCCGTGGAGGATTTCTATGCACGTACCGCAAAAGATTTGGCTTCCTTAAGCGAACTTGTCAATGCGGATACCGCATCTTCCGCCATGAAGACGGTCGCGGATACCGCCTCCAATATGCAGGAAAACCTTCAATTCATGAATACGTTGAATCAGATTTTCCCTTATGTACAGCTACCGTTAAAGCTGACGGAACAGCTTACCCACGGCGAGCTTTATGTCTATACAAAGAAAAAAGACCTCTCCGCAAAAAACAAAGAGGTCAGTATTCTGCTTCATTTGGATATGGACGCCCTCGGTCCGACGGACATCCACCTGTCCCTTTTGCAGCAAAATGTTACCGCAAAGTTTTATTTAAACGAATCCGATGCCGAGAGTCTGGTAACCGAACAGCTCCCTTCTCTTACCGAAGCACTGCAAAAGAAGGGCTATTCCTTAAACGCTTCCGTCATGCACCGGGAAAAGGAGCCTGATATCGTCACCGACTTTTTACAGGATGAAGCTACGATTTCCATGAAGCGGTTCCGCTTCGACATCCGTGCCTAAGTACGCAGCAAAGTTGCTTGCCCGCATTGTGGGTGCGCGCATCTTACTGACACAGCTCTGTTGCCAGCTTCTTTATCTGCTCCAGATTTTCTGCCTTCATGGCAGACTTTATGGTAACCACCGTCTCCGCAAAGGTAATTTCCTTGCTGTTTGTAAACTTCTCCTTCATCTGCTTTGCACTTACCGGCGCCCATGTACCGTTTTCCATAAAGCCGATGGTTCGCTTACAATAACCACGCTCCGTAAGCTTATCAATGAACTCACGCATGACCGGATAAATACCTCCGTTATAGGTCGGAGCGGCAAGTACCAGCTTCCCGTAACGGAACGCATCCTCTACATTCTCCGCCCAATCGGAACGTGCCAGATCCGTAAGCACCACTCTCGGACAATTCCGGTTCTTTAATTCTTCCGCCAAAGCCTCTGCTGCTTTTTTAGTGTTTCCGTAAATGGACGCATAGGCAATCACAACACCCTCGGATTCTACGCCATAGGAAGACCATGTATCGTAAAGTCCCAGATAATATCCCAGATTCTCGGTCAGAACCGGACCGTGAAGCGGCAAAATCTTCTCGATTTCAAGTCCCGCTGCCTTCTTTAACAACGTCTGTACCTGTGCACCGTACTTTCCCACAATACCGAAGTAATAGCGACGTGCCTCACAAGCCCAATCCTCTTCCGCATCCAGCGCTCCGAACTTTCCGAAACCGTCCGCGGAAAACAACAGCTTGTCCTTACTGTCATAGGTCACCATAACCTCCGGCCAATGCACCATCGGCGCAAATACAAAGGTAAAGGTATGTTCACCGGTACAAAGGGTATCCATGTCCGCTACAACCACCTGGTTCTTGGTAAAATCCGTATCGAAAAACTGATGCAGCATCACAAAGGTCTTGGCATTTCCCACTACCTTTGCCTCCGGGTACTTCTGAACAAACTTCTCGATGCTTGCGGAATGGTCCGGCTCCATATGCTGTACAATCAGATAATCCGGCGTTTTCTCTCCCAATACCTCTGCCACATTGGAAAGCCACTCCTCCGTATAAGCCGCATCTACCGTATCGAATACAGAAATCTCTTTATCCAGCACCACATAGGAATTATATGCCACGCCGTTCGGCACCTCATACATTCCCTCAAACAAATCTATCGTACGGTCGTTTACACCTACATACAATACGCTGTCCGTTATCTGTTTCATGTCATTTCCTCCTTCTTGTCGGTCGTACTTTGTACCTGTCTATTTTACCATAGGAACGGTTCCTGTGCAATCATTTTCCTCCGAAATCCTCTTACAGATTTTATACGCCGGGGTCATCTCCGGAAAGTACCGTTGCGATTGTCTCCGCGAAAGGAACCATGGCTGCCTTGGCCTCCGCCACAGTATTCTTATGGGTTCCGAGTTCCACCAGAATATACCGTTCCTTTAAGTGCATGTTATAGCGATAGCTTTTCAAATAAATACGGTGCATCAGCCCCGGATACAATTCATTTCCGGTAATCTGCAAATGAAGACTGAATCCGAGATTCCCCGGAAGATTCGGATTGGAATAATAGGAAATCGGACCGTCCTTTGTTCTGCAAAGTCCGTTAAACAGCATCACCTTTGCGGTACTTACTCCGTTGATTACCGAGGTTCTTGCCTCACCGCTATCCCTATGTAAATCAATGACAACCTCGATACTCGGATATTTCTCCAAAATCTCTGTAATCACCGGTAATGCATTGTTATAGGCGTTGTTTCTGTCATCGGTACCGTCCGCCTTCCGGTCAAATACCGTTGTCTCATGAATCACATTATAACCGTAGATTTCCCTGAGTTCCTTTGCCAGTATCTCTCCTGCACCCATAACCGTGTCATCCGCCACTCCTGCTCTACTGTCTGCATATCCCTCCGACCCGTGGGTATGAAAAATCAGAATCTGGGGCTCCTCCGATTTTTTTATCGCAGGCTTATACTCCGCCAGTTCGGTTAAGGATATTACCTCTGCCGTCGCCTTTGTGGATGCATCTTCTATATAATAGTTGGAAAGAAAGCTCTGAAAGGGTACCTTCTCCAAAACTCCAAACCGCTCCTCCAGCAGCTGCTTTACCGAAACCGGCTTCATTTCTTCTACCGGAGGGATATACTCCGGGACCTTTCCCTCCGCATGATATACCTCCAAAAACGTACCGCTCGCATCCGCATAACGAACCGGCAACGTATTCTCCCTGACTTTCCTGTTTTCTGTCTCTGCCAGTTTCTCAAGAACCACATAACCCTGTGGCGGAAAATAAAATAACGGTAGTTCCTTTCCGTACAGCACACCTAAGCCTACCGACAGACAAATCAGAGCGCACACTTTTCTTCTCTTTTGTTCCTCCCTTATTCCTTTTTGTTTTCCTGCGTACGTTCCCGCACGATGTTTTGCTAATGTGCGACAAATCCACTGTTTTCCCCGCATGATTTCACCCTTTCCGTCCCTTTTCACTATAATAGTTCTTTACAAAAACATAAATTAATCGCTTCCGCTACGGTTTCCCCCGCACGATGCACCAGTTCATCGATTCCCTTAGGCGTGACAAACAGAACCTGTCCGTTATTTTCTCCCGCTTCGGTCAGTATTTCCTCACATTCCGCTTCCGCAACTCCTTTTTTTCTCAGATATGCACCCATACGTTCCCGTAAAATTGTTACCGCATCCACCACTGTCGGTACGCCCACTGCAATTACCGGAACACCCAAAGTTTCTTTATTTAAAGCCTGCCGGTTATTTCCGATACCGGCTCCCGGATAAATCCCGGTATCCGTTATCTGCACCGTGGTTCCCAACCGTTCCGTACTGCGGGAGGCTAACGCATCAATGGCAATAACAATATCCGGATGCAATTCCTCCACCACACTTTTGATAATTTCCCCACTTTCCATCCCGGTCTGGGCAAGGACTCCTGCCGCCAGTGCACAGAACGAAGTTAGATGATATTTTTTTCGAAACTCCTCTCCCAGCTGTAAAATCAAATGTCTGGTTACCACCAGTTCATCTACCGTTACCGGTCCCAGTGCATCCGGCGTAGCTTCGCGGTTTCCGAGACCCACCACCAGAATTTCCTTTGCCGCTTCGTTCGTCTCCTTCATTAATTGCAGTAACTGTTCCGACAGAGTTTCCGCCACAAACCGGCGCAGTCGTTCTTCCCCCTCTGCCAGCCCTTTGGCTTCTACCGTAATATAAGTTCCGATGCCTCTGCCCATAGCTTCCGCACCGGAATTATCCGTAATCCGTACCGTCGACACATGTACCTTCCGATGTTTATAGTATTCCTCCCGTACCGTAACACCCTTTAAACGTTCATCGTCTTCCGAAAAGTCTTCTCTCAGCTCTACCGCCAAATCGGTCCGTCCGCCTGACTGCACCATACTGCCTCCTTTTATTGTATGAGTTTCTTCTTTCTGCTATACCCATTCTAGTTTCCGTAATTTTTTTAAAATTATGTATTGACAGATTCCACCGAATATACTAATATATAGAGGTATGCTTCCGTCGAAACGTCCGTGTCCGGCTTCGCGGCAGCAAGATCATGCGAATCGGAGTCCACATGCAGGACGTCCATCGAATCCAAAACATAGGAGGTGTTTCCACATGGCAAATATTAAGTCCGCTAAGAAGAGAATTTTAGTTATCGAGACCAAGACTCTCAGAAACAAGATGATTAAGTCTAAGATTAAGACTTTGGTAAAGAAGGTAGATGCTGCTGTTGCTGCAAGCGATAAGGCTGCTGCTGCTACCGCTCTTAAGGAAGCTGTTGTCGCTATCGACAAGGCTGCTGCTAAGGGTGTATACCATAAGAATACGGCTGCAAGAAAGGTTTCCCGTATCACGAAGGCCGTAAACAGCATTGCTTAATTTTATGCAAGTATAAAGCAAGGGCCGCGCGTGCGCGGTCCTTTTCTTTTTATTACCGAAACACCGTTACCATATGAAGCTCCGCGGGATGCAAACTCGCGTGAAAGGAGGCTACTATGAAAATTACATCCGTAAAAGGAACCAACGACTATTTACCAAAGGAGACCAGACTCCGCGACTATTTGCAGGGCAAGATTTTAGAGACCTATCGTTCCTGCGGTTTTGAGCGCATTACCACGCCGATGTTAGAGGATATCGAAAATCTGGATAAGAGCGAAGGCGGCGAAAACCTGAACCTGTTGTTCAAGGTATTAAAGCGCGGCGATAAATTAGAAAAGGCTTTGGAAACCGGAAATCCGAAGGAACTTTCGGACCTCGGACTTCGTTATGACTTGACGTTACCGCTGTCCCGCTACTATGCCTGCCACAGAGCAGACCTTCCGAGCCCGTTTAAGTGCATCCAGATTGACCAGGTATTCCGTGCGGAGCGTCCGCAAAAGGGTCGTCTTCGTCAGTTTGTACAGTGTGATATCGACATCTTGGGCTCAGATTCCGTTAACTGCGAAATCGAGCTGATCAGCACCACCGCAAAGGCACTGTTAAATGTAGGTATCAAGAACTTCAAGGTAAAAATTAACGACCGTCGCGTCTTAAAGAATCTCATCTATGCCGCAGGTTTTACTCCGGAAGATGCGGACAGCGTATGTATCGTATTCGATAAAATGGACAAAATCGGCGCGGAGGGCGTTGCCGCTGAACTTACGGAAAAAGGCTTTGCCGCCGATACCGTAAAGAAGTTCACCGACCTGATGAGCATTTCTCCGTTTACCTTGGAGGAAGCGGAAAAGTATTGCGAGGACAAGGCACCGGTAGAGAGCTTACGTTATATCATCGATACCGTTACAAAACTTGCGGGAGATTCCTTCTCCATCGTTTACGATAAGTCTCTGGTGCGCGGCCAGGGCTACTACACCGGTACGATTTTTGAAATCGAGTCCTTAGACTTCGGCAGCTCCATCGCAGGCGGCGGACGTTACGATAATTTAATCGGAAAGTTCTTAAACGAGTCCGTTCCGGCAGTTGGCTTCTCCATTGGTTTTGAACGTATTGCCAGCATCTTAACCACTGCAAACTATCAGATTCCGGACGACAAAAAGCGTATTGCCGTGATTTACGATACCGCAGATATTCTCCCTGCTCTCGCAAAAGCCGACGAGTACCGCAGCACCTATGAAGTCGTTCTTTACGAACGTCCGAAAAAGCTGGGCAAGCTGTTCGGAAAGCTGGAGGAACAGGGCTTCTACGGCTGCTATATTTTAAACGAATCCGAAGACATTAAGGTATTCGGAGCATAATTCCGATTTTCAGAAAGCGTGGGCTGTCACAAGGCGTGGCAGCCTTTTTTGCTACCGAAAGGCAGACTTGCATTTTGCCCCGTTCCATAGTATACTTTTGTACGTAGTAAACTATTATGGCGGTCGATTCTGCCGGAAAGGACGGTGTCTTTTGCTTAGCATAGAGCATATTTCGTTTTCTTACAGAAAAAAGGAAGTTCTCCGGGATATCTCCTTTACCGCAAAGGAAGGAGACTTTATCGGCATCATCGGTAAAAACGGATGCGGCAAATCGACTCTGCTGTCCGTTCTTGCGGGAGTCAGGCCACCGGCAAACGGTACGATTTCCTATCAGGGAACACCGCTGTTTACAAAAAAAAGCTCACCGGCCGATATCATCGGCTATGTTCCGCAGTTAAATCCGTTGCTTCCGGAGCTTTCTGTCCGGGATAATTTAAAGCTTTGGAAACGAGGAGATACAGCTGTCACACACAGCACCGACGATTCCTTATACCGTCAAATGGAACTTGCCGACTATATGTACACTCCGGTGGCAAAGCTGTCAGAGGGCTTAAAAAAACGTGTCAGCATTGCTTCCGTTCTGCAAAACAGCCCAAAAATACTGATTTTGGACGAACCGTCCGCTGCTCTGGATTTACCGTGCAAGGAAGTGATACATCATCAGCTGCTGACCTTTGCAAAAAACGGAGGGATTGTCCTGTTCACCTCTCATGAGGAGGCGGAATTTTCCCTTTGTTCTACCCTTTATATTTTAAAGGACGGCAGCCTGCTACAGGTTCCGATTACGTCGGATAAACATACACTGATACAACAGTTTTAATTTAGGAGGATTGGGAATATGAAGACAACCAACAAGAACATGCGCTCCCGTACGTTGCGCACATTTATCACTGTCACCTTACTGTTTACCATGCTATTTTGCCTTACGGGTTGTTCTAAAAAGACACCGCGGGAGGCATTGAATGAAGCTTACCAAAAGACCTTTGTGGACGAAAATCCTACCGAGTCCATACTGGGTCTTACCGAGCTTAATGAAAAGCTTAACGAATACAAGGCCCACTCTGCCGGCGGTTCTTTTACCATTCAGGAAATTTCCGGCAAGGATCTGGGAAGCTATGCCGGTTATCTTTCCGGTCTCGGCCTTTCCTTTGACAGTGCCTCCGATTTATTAAACCGGAAAAGCATAGCCACCGTGGACATCACCTACGGCGGTACCACCTACCTTACCTTAGGCGGACAAATTCAAGGCTCCGAGCTTTTCCTTACGGTTCCGCAGTTATTAGACAGCAGCGTAACCGTAGATTTCTCCACCATGAAGGAGGATTTAAACTCCAATTCCATGCTCGGTCAGCTGTTCCAAGCCTACGGACTTTCCTTACCGGAGAACCTTTTCGCAGAATTGACCCAGGCACTTATCACCGCTCCGTCTGACACCGAGGAGCTTCTTGCCGCATGGGAAGCGCTGGATGAGGCTATTCTTGTAGAAAAACTTGGCAAAAAAGAGAGTTCTCTTCCGGAAACTGTTACTGCAAAGAATGTATATAATGTCACGATTCCGAAGCAGGCATACGTTGATTTCATAAATGCCTGTTTAGACTATTCCGAACAATCCTCTAAGGCTCTTATAGATGCCTTAGGTACGGGAGCATCCGACGAGACTGCCTCCGACTTCACAAAAGCCAAGGAAGAGTTCCGGAAACTGGCGGACTCCGTCGGTGATATTGTTGTAACCGTTTCCGTTACCAAGGACGGCTATATCAACTATATGGTCAGCACCGTTACCTCCGGAGAAAACACCGCTACATTTACCGCTTCCTTTACCGGTACAAAGGCTCCGTTAGAGGCATGTAAGCTTGTATTAGATGCCTCGATGGGCGGAAAAGCTTACCGCTTTGACCTGGTCCGGGAATTTAATCCTACGGACAATGAAATCGATATCACCGCAAAGGCAAGCGAGGATAATACGCAACTCTTCTTCTTTGACTGCGTCGGCTCCTTTGATGATATCCAAAAAGGCGAGAAATTTACAATGGATTGGGATTATATAGAATTGGAGTACGGTACAGACTTCTCCCTCTCCCTTTCCGGTGACTATTACGTAGATACTACCGTTTGCAATATTCCTGCACCGGCGACCTCCGAACGTAACCTTCTTCGCATGAGTCAGGAGGATTTTATCGCACTTTTACTGGAGGCAAAGACCAATTTAGAGGAAAATCCGTTATTTTCCACCATTTTCGGAATGTTTGATTTCGGAATATCCTTTAAGTAACATATAATGCCATATCCAAAGGAGGAACTACCATGTCCGTTCTCTTTTTTCTACAATTAAAAAGAGCTCTAAAGGCAGTTCCGCGGGTAATTGCAGGTGCAATTATCCCGCTTCTCCTTGTGGGTATGGCCGTTTTCTTTCTCTGGAAACAGCACACCGCCTCCTCGGATACGGTACTGTCTCCCATTGCTCTGGTCAATCAGGATGCGGCGGAACATCTGGCAATGATACTGCCGATGATTACGGAATCCCAAGCGGCAAGTAACTTTGCCTTTTTGGAGATGTCAGAGGATGCCGCAATGGCTGCCCTCGAAAACGGTGACGTCTACGGTGCGCTTATTCTTCCGAAGGATATGTTTTCCGGCATATTAAACGCCACCAACATTCCTGCCCGCCTGTACCTCCCGGGAGGCGCCTCGGCTCCATCGCTTTTTATCGGCAAATACGCCGAGGCCGGTTCCCGTACATTAGGCGCTTCCCAGGCCGGAATTTATGCTGCCACCGACCTTTATAATGCCTACGGCATCACAGAGCATCTCTCTGATGTGTACTATGACATCAACACCGAAAATCTCAAGTACGCGCTTTCCAGAGAGTCCGCATTTTCGGTCAAGTCCACTACCGCAACCGGTACGCTATCTCTTCCGGAATATTACGGCTGTACCTTGTTTCTTTGTGCTTTGCTCTTTTTCGGAGCGGGCATGGGAAGCTTTCTCGGCACCCCTGCACCGAAGACCTTTTCCGAACAGCTTCGCAGAAACGGTATGGGTGCTTTTTCCTTAGAACTCAGTCTGTTTCTTCCGCTTGCTTTGTTTTATCTTATCCTTACCTTTTTCCTTGGCGGTATTGCATGCATTCTGCTTCCGGGCTTTATCTTTACCGAAGCTACCGCCCTTTTCCTCGTGTGTCTGACACTTTGCTTTACCGCCTTCACACAGTTGGTTTTTTCCTTTACGAAAAATACAGGCCACGGACTTTTGCTGTTCATTTTCCTCAGCCTGTTTATGATACTGTTTGGCGGAGGCTTCCTGCCTTACGCCTTTTTACCGGAGTTCTGTTCCGGCCTGACACCATTCCTGCCACTTGGAGCCTGTCTCACAGGACTGCGCCGGGCAGTTACGGGAGCATTGTCTCTTGCCGACAGCCTGCTCTTATTGCTCCACTTCGGGGTACTTTCGGGACTCCTTGTTCTTCTGTCCCTTTTTGGCAGAAAGGAGGTGGGTGAATGAACCTGCATACCCTTTTTGCCTTGCAGTTGAAACGCATCGGCAAACGTACGCTGTTTCTCTGTCTGCTTCTTCTCTTTCCGATTACACTGTTTATCCTCTCACAGTCTTTTGCGTCGGAAGAAGATTCCCGCATCCCTGTGGGAATCTATCTTAATACAGAGGATACTCTTGCCCGGACTCTTTGCGAAAAGCTGATAACATCGGAAGATTCTTTATTTATCTTCTCCTATGCGGACTCCGAAGAGGCGCTGATGAAAGGTGTACAAAGCAACCGGTTCGAATGCGGTTATCTGTTCGAAAAAGACCTTGGCGCAGAGCTTGACCGCAATCGCCTGAAAAACCTGATTACGGTATATGCCTCGGAAAACTCCACCTGTACCGGCATATTAAACGAACTGGTTTATGCCGCCCTATTTGAAGAATATTCTCTTTCTTTGCTTCAGGATACCTTACGGGACGCCGGCCATCTGCCGTTTACGGAGGACGCCACCGGAAACGATTCCCTGCCTCCGGTGACAAAGGAGAAGATTGAGCAAAGCTATCGCTCCCACCTGACAGACGGCTCTACCTTCCGCATTGAAGTTATTTTCGAATCTCCGGCTGTAGAAACACCGGACTCCGGTACCCGGGCAGCTACACATCCTTTGCTTCGGGGACTGACCGCCGTGTTTTTACTTTTATGTGGCTTCGTCGCTTTACTTACAATGGTACGGGACAAAGCAAACGGCTTGTACGCCCGTCTTCACGGGGCACCAAGACTGTTGTATCCTTACCTTACCATGCCGGTCTACCTGCTCCCTTCGGGACTGGTTTGTCTGATTGGCCTGGCTATCAGCGGTTCCTTTACCGATTTGGGACCGGAGCTTTTGGCACTGCTGTGTTACATAGTTGCGCTGCTGTTGTTTTATTCGATTCTCGAAGCACTGCTTCGCAACCACACCGTATTGTGTGCCGCATTCCCGGTTCTGGTGCTCTGTACTCTTGTATTTACACCGGTAATTACGGACCTATCCGCCCTTTTCCCTTGGATAAAAACTGTCCGCTATGCTTTCCCGACTTACTATTATCTCATGTTTTTTTAGTACGCCGAACACACCGAACTTCTTCAATATTTGTTACTACTGAACATTTTTTTGATTAGGAGAACTTACGATGGAACATAAAGTAGATTTAAATGAAATTTCCGACGGAAAATTATATACCAAAAACGATATGGTAAAGCTGGGCTGCGACGGCTGTCACGGAAGAGCTTCCTGCTGTCGTTTTGCGGAGGATACCATTACTCTGGACCCTTACGATCTGTATCAACTTAGTACCGGAGAAGGACTGTCCTTTGAGCTTCTTTACAGCAGGGAACTCATCGCATTGTCTCCTGTCAACGGACTTTTACTGCCCCATCTGAACTTTTCCAAAGAGACCGGCACCTGCCCGTTTTTAGAACCGGACGGCCTTTGTCGCATCCACGGAAACCGTCCGGGACTGTGCAGACTGTTTCCGTTAGCACGCTACTTTGAAAAAGACACTCTTTACTACATCCTACAGGTACACGAGTGCCCGAACCCGGTGACGCCAAAGGTAAAAATTAAAAACTGGTTGGGAATTCCGAATGCGGAACAATACGAAGCCTTTCTGAAAGAATGGCACAGCCTTATGTCCGAGACTCAGAAAAAAATAGCAGCCGCTACAGACAATCAAACCATCAATACCGTAACGACTGTATTCTTAAAACTGTTTTTCCTAACCCCTTACGGGAAGGATGAGGACTTCTATTCTCAATTCAGACAAAGAAAGGAAGCTTTCCTCTCCCAATTCTAGCTATTACTTATAGTGCATACAAAAACACCGGTTCCCCATTTCATCACAGGTTTCCGGTGTTTTCCTTTGCTTTTTACATAAACAATAACAGGCTCACCGCCATTACCATCATCCCGGCAATGAGACCATAGATGGAGATATGATGCTCCCCGTACTCTCGTGCCGCCGGTAAAAGTTCATCCACGGAAATAAACACCATGATGCCCGCCACTCCGGCAAAGATAATACCGAATACCACATCGTTCATCACCGGCATTAAAATCAGCCAGCCGATTAACGCTCCCACCGGCTCTGCAAGCCCTGAAATGAAGGAATAGAAAAATGCCCTTTTCCGGGAACCGGTTGCCTGATAAATCGGCACCGATACCGCAATTCCTTCCGGGATGTTGTGGATGGCGATTGCCGCCACAATCGGAATGGCAATGCTTGGGTCCTGCAATGCGGAAACAAAGGTTGCCAACCCCTCCGGGAAATTATGCACCGCAATGGCCAGCGCTGTAAATACGCCCATTCGCATCAGCTTACTTTTCTGTGGCGCATCCGGCTCTTCTCCGGCACACGGTTCTTTCGTCTCGCAGTTCTCTCTCGCCGCGCAGCTCTTACACTTTTCTCCCTTTGTGTGCTTACAATCCGCAACTACACGCTTTGCCTCATGAGGATTCTCTTCCGACGGAATCACCTTATCGATAATCGCAATCAAAAAGATTCCCCCGAAAAATGCCGCTACCGTAGCCCAGGAACCACCCTTTGTACCCAGCTCCGTCACTAAAGAATCCTTCGCTTTTACAAAAATCTCTATCATAGACACATAAATCATGACACCTGCGGAAAAACCGAGGCTCAGAGACAAAAAGCGCTTATTTGTTTTCTTTGCGGCAAAGGCAATCAAGCTACCGATTCCGGTGCTGAGTCCCGCAAATAAAGTAAGTAAAAAAGGAAACATAACCTGACTCATCTTCTCACGACCTTTCTACCAGTATACGATACCGGTTATTTTGTGTTACTCTAACGACTTCTTTGCCATCATGTAATAAATACAGCTCTTATATCCCGCATAACCATACATATGGTCCAAGCCTGAATAAGTGTACCCAAGATAGGCCTCCCTCATGCCCGCATCCTTCAAATATTTCGTCCCGATAATCACCATATTGACGCCGATATGCCGCCCCCGGTGGCTCGGTTTCACCGTGGTACAGCCCACACTGCCAAGGCCGACACCTTCTGTCTCCAAACTTACAATCAAAGTACCTACCACCTCGTCACCGTCTGTCGCAAGCAGCACCTTGGGATTCTGCTTACCCTCTCCATGATACAACTCCGCATTTTTATAATACTGCGTAAACTCCTCATAAGCAGCGTCGGTACATGCATACACCTCCTCTGCATCCTCATCTGCAGCAAACCGGTAGCAGATTCCGTCTACCGTATCACCCACACGATATTCTTCCTTGGTAAACTCCGACAACGGAAACCGCATATCAAAGCAATTACAATCCCAGGAATGGGTATAGCCGCGCTTCTCAAAGAAATCACTTTCCGAAGCATCGATTCCTTCATACAGGCGCTCATTCACCGCGTCCGTATATCGTTTGCTTGTAGGCACTCCCGGCATTAAGTAATCATCTCCCGCACCAACCTTTACATCCTTATAACCCAATTCCCGGATTACTTGTTCTGCCTTAAAAAGCAGATCCGAACCGATGCCCTGCTTCCGGTATTCCTTGTCCACACAAAGCATAAGAATTGTATTCTTATGTACAACTACAGCGCCGATTAAAGTATTCTGCTCACTGCGTTTTTCGATAATTTTGCATTCTTTGTTTTCTAATATTCTCCTTACTGTAGCTTCTTCCCGTACAACAAAAGGAAAATTCCTACGAAACAAAGAGACTAATTCGTTTGTCATAACATCCCCTCTTCCTGCATCTTTGTAAGGAGTTACCCTCTCTCATGCGCTCCGTACTTCTTTCTTTTATCAAATAATAACTGTATCAAGGACTTGTAATACGGAATGAATTCACCACTGTCCAACATTGCAAATATTTCTTCTATAGTCGCCCACTTCACACGCTGTACCTCAGACTCCTGCAGGGTCAGCGTATCGATATCCACTTCCTTTTCAATCAAATAAATGTCATCAAAGCCCCGATCGAAGTTTACGGTTAAATGCGGACGTACCTGCTGTAAATTCAGTTTTAAACCGATTTCTTCAAATACCTCTCGTTCCGCGGCATCCTGACTGGAATCTCCCATGGTGGCACTGCCGCCCACGGTAATATCCCATAGATTCGGAAACCCTTCCTTAAAAGGCTGTCTCTGCTGAATCAGCATCTCACCCTTACTGTTAAAAATGCATACGTGTACCACCATATGATAGCTGTCCGGGGCAAACTCCGAACCGCGTACCATGGTCCTTCCTGTTTTGACTCTGTCCTTATCGTAAACATCCCAAAGCTCCATTTCTTACTCCTTCTTTCTCATCATCCTATTTTCATCTCCTGCTGTTCCGCCGGATTTGAATTATTCCGTTCATAGAACCTCCGACTCTCATGAAATCGTTTCTATTCCCCCACCACCGGTCGTATCAACGTCAAAAAGTACTCTGTCATTTCCTCCGGACTTTCCTTCCGATCCCTTGACAGCCACCAACTGACCGTCTCTACAAAGGTAGCCGAGATATGGTTCACCAGATAATCCTCCGGTAACCCTTTCTCTATTAATAAGCCTTTTTCCGCATACTGGGATAGAATCAACTTCTTTAAATTGCTCTTAAAATACCCCAAAAACAATTCGTTATTCTCCGAAGAAAGCAGTTCCAGTATGTTCCGGTCATTTTCCTGCAAGTGCCTGAGCAAGTGCAAAAACACCGAATCTTCCGTACTGCCGCAGGTACAATGATAGTGCCCTGTCGGTAGTCCCATGGCAGTATCGATAATGTGTCCGAACAATTCCTCGCACAAGTCCTTCAGTAAATAATCCTTGGTCTCAAAGTGTGCGTAAAACGTAGTTCGTCCGATATCCGCCGCATCAATAATTTCCTGCACCGAAATCTGATGATAGCTTTTTTCCGCAAGCAATGAGGTAAAAGCCGCAAAGATGGCCTCTCTTGTTTTCTTCTGTCTTCTGTCCATAGATTTCCGAACAAATCCAAAGAAATGTTCCGTAACGCACATCCTTTCATTTTTGACTCTTGTAACCTGTAAAAAAACTTTTTATAATAAAACCGAACAATATGTTTTATAACAAACATATTATATCTCAAAATAAAACTACAGTCAACCAAGGAGGTTTTCTATGTTAAAGAGAATTAAAGATATCCTGACAAGTATCCCCGCAACAATAATCGGCGGAATTTTTCTGATAACAAGCTTCGTATTAGCAAAGCTTGCTATCGACTTTCCGGTAGATCCGGCATGGATTACCGTGTTTATCAGCGGCCTTCCGCTTCTGTATAACGCGATACGCAAACTGATTTGCAATCGGGGTATCAGCAAAATTTCCTCTGCCTTGTTAATCAGTATTGCCATGACCGCTGCCATTGCCATCGGCGATTTGTTCGCTGCCGGTGAAGTAGCGTTTATTATGGCAATCGGTGAGATTCTGGAGGATTTGACCACCGACCGTGCAAAGAAAGGTCTGAAAAAACTGATTTCCCTTGCCCCGACCCAGGGCAGAAGGCTTGAGAACGGCACCGAAACCATGATTTCCGCCCGGGAAATTAAAGCAGGAGACATTCTCCGTATTCTCCCGGGAGAAACCGTTCCGGTAGATGGACTCATCCTTACCGGAGAAACTTCCGTAGACCAGTCCGCACTGACCGGGGAATCCATGCCGGTGGATAAAACCGTAGGAGACGAAGTATTTAGCGGTACCGTTAACCGTTTCGGTGTCATTGACATCAAAGCCACCAAGGTGGGCGAGGACAGTTCCCTGCAGAAGCTGATTCGTATGGTACAGGATGCCGAAGACAAAAAGGCTCCCATGCAGCGTACCGCGGATAAATGTGCCAGCTGGCTGGTTCCGGTAGCCTTGCTGATTGCCGTTATTACTTACCTTGTGACAAAGGACATTGTCCGTGCAGTCACCGTGCTTGTAGTCTTCTGTCCATGTGCTTTGGTTCTGGCCACCCCGACTGCCGTAATGGCTGCCATCGGTCAGGCCACCAAACACGGGGTTATCATCAAATCCGGCGAAGCGTTAGAAACCATGGGCAAGGTAACCGCCATCGCCTTTGATAAAACCGGCACCTTAACCTACGGGAAACCGGAAGTCAGTGATGTAATTTCCCTTACCGAGTCCATAAGCGAAACCGAACTGTTGGCACTCGTTGCCTCGGCAGAAGGGAAAAGCGAACACCCGCTGGGCAAGGCCATCGTAGCCCACGCAAAGAAAAACAGTCTGACACTTACCGAATCCTCCTCCTTCTCCATGACCGGCGGAAAAGGCATTCGGGCTACGGTAGCAAGCCATGATATTGTTTGCGGTACCGAAAACTTCTTACATGAAAACGGAATCCTCCTTTCTGCGAAGGTTGCAGAACATCTGGAACAGTTACGAAGTCAGGGCAAGGTTTCCCTCCTGGTGGGCGAATCCGGCATTTGTATCGGTATTCTGGCATTATCCGATATACTTCGCCCGGAATCCGCTGCCATGATAGAAAGACTTCATTCCATGCATACCGAGGCAGTACTTCTGACGGGAGACAATAAAAAGACCGCCACCTACTTTGCAAAGCAGGCAGGCATTACCGAAGTTCACGCAGAACTTCTTCCGGAGGAAAAAGTAGCACACATCACCGAACTATCAAAGCAGGGGAATATCGTCTGCATGATCGGTGACGGTATCAACGATGCACCGGCATTAAAGAGCGCAAACGTGGGCGTTGCTATGGGTACCATGGGCAGTGACATTGCCGTGGAAGCCGCAGACATTGCCTTAATGGGAGATGACATCGGAAAAATCCCATACCTGAAGCGCCTGTCCAACGCTACGTTAAAGACCATCAAATTCAGTATTGCATTATCCATGCTCATTAATATTCTGGCGGTTGTGCTCTCTGTACTTGGCCTTCTGAATCCGACTACCGGAGCGCTGGTTCACAACGCAGGGTCGGTATTTGTGGTATTGATTGCAACACTGTTGTATGATAGGAAGTTTGAGTAAAAAGGCTGCCGCGTACCAGTACCGGCCACCTTACTATGAGACGGAGGTGTTACCAATGATTTGGGATAAGTTGTCTCCTTTTTACGACTTTTTTGAAACGGTATACAACGGAAAATGCTATAAAGGGATTGCCGAAAAGATAAAGGAATATGTCACAGAAGATGATGTTGTATTAGAGTGTGCCTGCGGAACAGGGTTGCTTACATTACCAATGGCGCAAACCTGTAAAAAACTGATTGCAACGGACTATTCTGTGGGAATGTTACGCCAGGCAAAGAAAAAGGTTACAAAATACTCAAACACCAAAGTCGGGAAAGCAAATATCCTTGCATTGCCGTTTAAAGAAGGGGAATTTGATGTTGTAGTTGCGGCAAATGTAATTCACCTTCTCGATGAACCGGATAAGGCAATTTCCGAACTGAAAAGAGTGTGTAAACCAAACGGCAGGATTATATTGCCCACCTATATCAATAACGAAAAAAAGAACTCCCTATTTGCGGCAAAACTGCTCTCTGTATTCGGTGTAAAATTTAAAAGACAGTTTAGCCTGGCTTCCTATAAAGAATTCATAGCCTCACACAATATAACGCAGGTTGAATACAGTGTTGTGGACGGGCATATGCCTTGTGCTTTTGCCGTTATAACAAATTGCTAATTTTCCATTATAACAAACTACCAACAGAAAAGGCTGCGTGCATTATACGCTACACGCAGCCTTTTCTTCTCTTTCCAACTTTTTATAAATCGTCATCCGCATGGTAAGATAACAGGCCAATCCACCGATCACATTGGAAATCGGCTCTGCCATAAATACTCCCTTTACACCAAAGCCTATCATCGGTAATACCAAAGTCAACGGTACCACGATAATCGCCTTACGAAGCAAGGAGAAAAAGATGGCGTGTTTGGCATCTCCCACCGCCTGAAATACCGATTGACCGGCAAACTGAAGTGCCATAAATACAAAACCGAAGAAATAGGTCTTTAGCATCTCAATGCCCGGTTCCAGCATTGCCGCCTCGTCCGAGAAAATACCGAACCAGAAGCGCGGAAACAAAAGAATCAACATCCATGCCACCATCGTATATGCCGCTCCCACTATCGTATTAAACCGTATGGCAGACTTTGTTCTTCCATAGGCCTTCGCCCCGTAATTATAACTAATCACCGGCTGGGCTCCGTTTACAATACCGAACACCGGAAGCATCACAATTTCCCGGATGGAATTGGTTACCGTCATGATTCCCACATAAGTATCTCCGCCGTAGCTTTGCAAGGTAGAATTACACGCCACCTGTACCGCACATGTAGTTCCCTGCATAATAAAATTAGCCGTTCCCAATTTACAAATTTCTTTTGTAATTCGTTTTCTGATTCTGATATTCTGTATCCGGAGCGGAACCGCTCCCTTCTTTCCGAACAGAAAGCGCAATATCCAAATCGCAGACAGCGCTTGACTGATAACGGTAGCAAATGCCGCACCGGCCACGCCCATATCCAATACAAAAATAAAAAACGGATCCAAAATAATATTGGCTACCGCACCAATAACTACGGAACACATCCCGATACGAGGAAATCCCTGCGCATTGATATAGCCGTTAAGCCCCGTGGAAATCATGGAGCATACCGTCCCGATTAAGTAAATTTTCAAATACTCGCTTGCATATACAAAAGACGCTTCACTGGCACCGAAGGCAAACAAAATCGGTTTGTGAAACACATAACCCGCTATCATTAGGAATACAGAGCTGACCAACAACAACGCAAAAGAGTTACCGAGAATTTTCCCTGCTTCCTCATCATCCTCCCGTCCCCGCGCCATAGCAAACAACGGCACTCCTCCATTTCCGAACAACGCCGTAAACGCCATAATTAACGTAATCACCGGAAAGGTCAGTCCCACACCGGTCAGGGCCAAACCGTCTCCTTCTTCCATGTGTCCCAGATAAATCCGGTCCACCACATTGTACAAAAGCTGTACCAGTTGCGCTATGGTCAGCGGTATTGCCTGAGCTACAATACACTTCCACACCGCACCCTTGGAAAAATCGATTTTTGATGTTCTGCTTTCTGCTTTCATATCCTTCACTTCCTACACGATATACCGCTTTTCATCCTTTTTTAGGTGCTAAAAACCACCTTCTCCATTATATACCGAGTCCCGATTTCTTGCAAGAAACTGCCGATAAAAGATTGCGCCCACTGTACTGGTAATTACCTCGGTTAACGGATAGGTCATCCAAAACCAATCAAGTCCGAACCTTGAGAAAAGATACCCCAACGGCACAAACAGCACTACGGTACGAATAATTGTAAGAAGCGCACTCTTTAATCCGGAGCCCACCGCCTGAAAAAATACCGGAAAAATCAAGGACGTTACCATCGGCAAAAAACTGACGCCCACAAAGCGAAAGCCCACCTTTCCGATTTCAACCACCAGGGCATCCGATGTAAATACACGCAGCATCTGCTCCGGAATGAGTACAAAACAAAGGGTTCCCAAGGCCATTAATGCAAGTCCGAAGCCGATTGCGGTCCGAAGCGTTTTTTTACAGCGCTCGATATTCCCCGCCGCAAAATTAAAGCTGACCACCGGCACAATGCAGGTCTGCATTGCACTTAACGGAATAAAGAAAAACGTCTGCCATTTATAGTATAATCCCAGTGCCGTTACCGCCTGGTCGGAAAACGTTGCCAGTATCAGATTGAGTCCGAGTATGTAAAAGGTATACGCCGACTGCATTAGAATATTCGGAATGCCGAGACCGAAAATTTTCGCCACATGATGGGGATAGACCCGCTTTGCCGGAGACTTTCGGAATCCCTTCTTACATACGACCAGTGCCGCTACAACCTGTCCCGCTACGGTTGCAATCGCAGCTCCCGCGATTCCAAACTCCGGAAGACCGAACATGCCGAAAATCAGAAGAGGGTCTAACACAATATTGGTAATTGCCCCGGCAATCTGCGCCACCGTAGGCGTTTTCATATCGCCTTCCGCCTGCAATACCTTTGTCCAGATACTTTCCAAAAATAAACCGAAACTGAATACACAAACAATTCTTCCGTAGGTAATGACATCCGCGATTACCGCTTCGGACTCCGTAGACATTTTCGCATAGGCCGGCATAATAAACCAGCAGACCACGGCAAATATCGCCCATAGCACCACCGCAAGAGGCGTTCCCACACCGGCGTACTCCTCCGCTTCCTTCTTGTTTCCCAGTCCCAGCTTTGCTGCCATAACCGTATTGATTCCCACACCGGTGCCCACCGCCAGCGCAATCATCAAAAGCTGAAGCGGGTATACAATGGAAAGCGCCGTCAGTCCTGTCTCGGAATACCGCCCCACAAACAAGCTATCCACAATATTATAAAGTGCCTGAATCAACTGCGCCAGCATCACCGGCGGAGCCAGTTTAAATAATACCTTACTTACTTTTTCTTTCCCAAAAAACTCTGCCGCATCCATACTACAAGTCCCTCTTCTCCTCCAAAGCTTTACTTAACGCTTCATCATATTCTAATAATAAGTCGGTTAACGCCTGCAATTTATTCGCCCCCAGTAGTTTCACCGCATCCGACTCCACAGTATCCAGAGATACAAGAAACGGAGCAGCATAGAGTTCTCCTTTCGCGGATAATACAAACGCTTTCTCGCGGCCTTTGGAATATTTGCTGCTTAACTCTAACAATCCGTTCTTTCGCATCCCCGTAATCACATTGTTCATGGTCTGTCTCGGAAGAATATAACTGTCACAAATTTGTTTTTGTGTGCAATATCCCTTTTCACGAATCGTATACAGCACAAGCATTTCATGATAACTGATTCCGTGAAGATTCGACCACTTGGAATAGATTCCCCTGAATTTGATAATTGCCCTGTTCACATCATTGAGTAGTGTAAGTGTTTCTGCTTTCATCCTGCACCTCCGAGTATAATCCCAAATGGGATTATACTCCAAGCGGAATATTTCGTCAATAGAAACTTCCCGTTAGTTCTGCCACTTTATCTGCTGTGTTTTGATTAACGGATACGTATAAATCTCTTCTCCTTCCAGATTGCACCGATGCATGTCCACCGCACTGATGGCATGGTTTTCGTAGGTAGTGTAATAATAAATCCCCTGATCTGTATTCATACAGGATGTATAGGCAGTAATCTCGTAACTCTCGTCCGGCAATTGTGCACATCCCCGCTGCTGTTCCACCGCGCCCAAAATATGAAAAAACTGGTTGACGCTTTCGGCCTCGCCCTCTCCCGATACGGAATTCAACTTCACAAAGGCCGCCCGCACAAACCGGGATGCGGAAGACAAATCTCCCGGAAGACCGATGCCACCCATACCTCTGCTGTAGGTCGTAAGGGAAGCTTTTCCAAAACGATTCTCCGGTGCCTGCGCTGTCACATTCATGTAATCGCACAAATGGGTCATGTGATAGTCGAAGGTAGGGTTGTTGGTCAATACACCAATCGGATCCTCATAAATGTGAAGTCCGTCTGCCATGGACTCTACGGTGATAGCGCTCTCACGATCGGCAATTATCCAATGCAGGGGAGACAGCGGAAATTTCTCACTGAAATCTAGGTTACATAAATTGATTCTCTTTAACAGAATTCGCGCCTCTGCAAGATTCTTACATTGAGCAAGAATCCACGGAATAAATTCAAACGGTGCAATATTGTCTTTTCCCTCCGTTACCGGAAAATAGTGCGCATTTCCCGGAAAATTCAGTCCTGCCATAGAAAGTCCGTATTCATTTGTAGCTTCATAATACAATGGGTAGTTTTCTGCTACCGTTGCCATACCGATAATAGCATAGTGGTTTTTGAGCGGCTGTTTTGTTCGAAAGTGAAACACGAAGTTTCGTGGAGTTACCGTTACCTGTTCCTCGTAGGTGTATTCTAAATCCAGAGTCCGTCCAAAGTAGTGGTTTTTGGTTTTGTAAGTAATTGCGGTGCACATGGAAGCCTCCTCGTTTATCATCGCATTGATTTGCATAGGCCTTGCTTATCTCGTCAATACAATGCGTCATTGCTTAAATGAAAAAGAGACTACCTTTTCGCAGTCCCTTTTCTTCCATTATCTTCAGTTTTTTAAAAAATCATACACGCTATAATGCCTTTTCCAAAAACAACTCCATCGGCTGCTCGTACCCCGGTACCGTCGGCACAAAGCCACCGCAATCCTTATATCCCAGCTTACGGTAAAAGTGCTGGGCCTCCTCATCCACCTGGGTAGACGTAAGTACCATACCATAGCTCTTTTCCTTCATGTCGGCTTCCCAATGCTCCATTAACAGCCGTCCGTAGCCTTTCTTCTGGTGCTCCCAATCAATAAATAGCAAGGTACAAAAAGGCGTGTTATCCCAAAATAGATTGTAGCGAAGCAAACCTACCGGCTTACCATCCACCTCCAGCACATAGCCCCGCTTATCACGAACCTTGTTTGCAAACTCCTCTTCCGGCAAGTGCCGGTCAAGGCTGTACCAGAAAGGCTTATCCTCCGGTTTCATATATCTGATATTTATCATGATTTTCCTTTAACTCTCTTCCTTCTAAGCCATTCAAACGTCGCTTATCTATGGGACTTTTTGGATTCCTTTACCTTCGGAATATCCTCTCTGTTTATCCACTCTTCGGTATAGCCGCAACTACAGCAAATATAGCGGTTCACCTTTACCCCGGAAAAAATAGTCGCCCCGGTCATGATATTATTCCCGCTACCGTAAGGTCCGCAATAACCGTCTACGATTACAATATCACTTCCGTTACACTTCGGACAAATTCGTTGATTCTTCATAATACTCTCCTCCTATTTTTCCTTCAAATCATCCTTCATAACTTAGACAGACATGTCTAAAATCGCCCCACCCACGTTACCGGAATACTTTACAAAATACTGAATCTTAGACAAGTCTACATTACCCATGTCCACTTCCACCACGTTGGCTTCCTGGGCTTTGGCAAACTCTGCGGACTTCTCGCCTAGGCTTGACGCCAGTTCATTAGACTCCTCACAAAGCTTATCCATCTTCTTGCGGAACTCCTCTTCTTCCTCTTCGTCCCACAGAGATTCTTTCTTATGCCGCTCTGCCTGTATCGCTATGGTCTGGGCCATTTTTGCGGCCTGATACAAATCCCCGTCATACTCCATGACCTTTTTCTCGTCGCTTGGCGGGACAATGTCGCCCTTTGACATAGCGCGGACTACCGCCATAATCTTGGCCTCTTCCTGCGCCTGCTTCTCTCTGGCCGCCATCTGGGTCTTTTCCGCTGCCATATTGGCCTCCGCAAACAGCATGGCATTATACTTTTCCCGGTCCTTAAGGAGCTGCTTTCTGGACGCCTCCGTCAAAATCAGTTCACTGCCCTCTTCCGTCTTAATAAGCTCCGCATTCTGCGCATTTAACGCCTCATGCCCCTTCGGAATCCGATAGGCCTCGTAGGTGTGAAGATAACTCGACATATTGTTGCTTACACTGCTCATAAATTGCCCTCCTTTGCAAACACGGGAAAGAAAACCTTTCACCGGATTCGAAACTTGCGGGAACTCCGTTTCCCACAGAAGTTGTCTTATCTATTATATCGGCAGAAAGAAAGGAAAAGTATAGACTATTCAGTAGTATTGCGGCATATAAACTTTTTACCTCTTTTCTCACTCTCCCCGTGAACCTTTCTCACAAAACGAGAGGTTGTATCCCCACAAAAAACTTGATACAATACAAACAAGAAGAAGCGCTACTTCAAATTTTTTGAAGGAAAGAAGGAATTTCTATGAAACTTTATATCGGTGAACAATTAAAAACACTTCGCAAGGAAAAAAGAATTACTCAGGAGACTTTAGCAGATATTTTAGGCGTATCCTACCAGTCCGTATCCCGTTGGGAGCTGGGAGGTTCCCTTAGTTAAAGATACTACACCACGACCCACGCTTACACAGTATTGCAAGGAAACAACTTTTGGATAAATATAAAGAAGCACTGTCAACATCCCCTTTGAAGATGGCGACGATGCTTTTTTAGATTTCCGGAGCAAGGATGTAAAACCGGCAAGGTCGGTTTTGTATCCGAGAAACGGAAATGATGGGGGAATCCAAAGGGGGCAACGCCCCTTTTTGGCACACGGACTTTGCTTGCAAAGTCTAGTGTGTTATACCCTCTATCTGCGGGTCTGCGAAAAGTCGGGGATTGGGATTCGGGGCGTCGGTTTTGAAACAGACAAAAAAGAGCTTTGTTTCTGTGCCCGTGTCAGTCACAGAAGTAAAGCTCTTTGATTAGCAGGTAGAGGGGATGATTTTGCAAAAGAACTGAAAAAAACATCGTTTCGTTAGAAACGTGTGGGTAGAGGAGGAAGCACTATCCTTTTTGGGGATTAGAGTTTCTGTTGTGCTACTGAAAGAAGAAAAGTATCTTTTGAAGATTTTATGATAATGATTAAAAAAAGATTGCAAATGTTGGATAGATACTCCGGAATGCGTTAAAACAGAGCGGTGTGACAAAATGATTTATAGATGATATAGTTTTACGAAGATAAAGTTGACAAGAGAAATAAAGTGTAGTATCATTGATTGAGTAATAATAGGGGCAAATCCAGTGGAAACATGGGGACGCAAAGCTAGAAGTCTAAGAGGGAAACCTTATGATAGTTCGGCCGCAAAGAGAAGGAATCTTTGCGGTCTTTTTCATTTTTGGCTATAGCTTTGTTCATGGGAGTGAAAAAAGCGAAGGAGAATGAAAATGAGAATGAAAAAGCGAATGAAGTTGCTACTTATACTGGCAGTGCTGGCGGTAGGAGTGGCGGGGTGTGGAAACAAAGAGGAGAAAGAGAAGCCAAGTGTGCAGTATGAGAATATGAAGTATGATGGGCCGTTTGATATAGAGGAAGCTCGAAAGAACATCATCATTAAAGGGCAGCCGTTTGAAATTCCAGTAGTGTTAGAAGATTTGCCTGAGGGATGGACTTACGAAGCAAGACTAGAGGATTCGGAAGTTTACGATGAAGGTAATGGTATAGTTAATTTGATTTTCAATGGAGAAAATATGGGGGCCGCTTCAGTGGAGAACTATTACCCTGAACGAATTGAGAAAAGTGTTGTATATAATTTAACTGTGCGTACTGATAAATGCAAGATAGCAGGAATTATTCCCTCTGTTTCGACAAAAGAAGAAGTGTTGGATATGTATGGAGAACCGGTAAGGGTAAGTAACGCAGGTGGGTATTATTATGGCATTTGGAATGGTACAAGTTCATTTGGCGGAAGATTGAATAATCAATGTATATGTGTGTCGTTTGAAGAAAATGATGTGGTCAAGTCGGTCAGTATTACCTATGCGGATTTGACAAAATAATTGTGGATAAGGAGAAAAAATATGACTCAATATGATGAAGAATTACAAGATTTTATCGAAGATTTAGTTGAAAATTCTCAGGATTTAGAAGATGCATAGACGCTTTTTGCCAGTGCTCGTACAACAAATCATCCAAATACAGAGTATAGCTGTGAAATCTTCTTTTTGCAGTCGTTTGCGAATAACGTGACGGGAGTATAATTTTTGTGTGTAATAAAATAGAGATATGTATGTCGTATGCTTACTTTTGTAGGAGTGCTTTCTGTTGCAAAAATGGCTATTGATATTCTGATTCGTAAATATGAACCGCATGTTTCTGAAAAGGTCACAACGTTTTTTTGTAGTGCGTTTTTGGGGCGACTAAAGATGGGAGATAAATGAAGTAATTACGATGTCTACCGCCCTCTCTTCCCCCTCTTTGACACTGCACTCTTCATCAACTCCGACTTCTGCATTATCCGTACCAGTGCCTGTTTTTCTTCCTCGGTCAGCTTATTATAACGGAGCTTGGTCTGTTTACAGAACACCATCAGTAGCTGTTCTGCCCGGCTTCCTTCAAAGGCTGCCACTTCTTCCAAATCCTGTCGCAGTTCTTCTGCCACAGAAGTCTTCGGTGCTCCGTCACTTCTTCCGACGTGGGCTTTTCTGATATCTTCCAAGATACTGTCCATATCCTTATGTACCCTGCTTCGGAAATAGTCGCCCTCCTCCACATGGGCTGACTGCAACAGATACATGGTTTTGTCCTGCTCCTTCGGCTGATACTTTTCCATGATTTCAGACCTTGCCACATCCACCCATGCATTTAGGTTCTGTATCTGCATGGATGCAATACCCTCCACATATATCTGTATGTCGGCAAGAAGCTTTGAGAAATCCGAGTGGGTTGCCAGTTCACAGAGCAGTGCCGTATCCACCCGTTTACTCTTTAATAGCTCTATCATTTCGTCACTCAGATGCAGGTCAGAAAGCTCTGCATTCGGGTGGCGTTTTGTTTCTGTCCGGGCAAGCAGATAATCGGCAGTCACACCGAAAAAGTCAGCCAGTCGGTTGATGGCGTGATGACTGATATCTTTGTATTCCTCCGATTCATAGCTTCCGAGGGCAGATTTTGACAGCCCGGTCTCAACGGCAAGCTGTTCTAAGGTCAGTCCCCGTTCTACCCGTAAGTCTTTTAATCGTTCCTGTATGGTTAATGCCACAGTATCATCTCCTCATAATCATATTTCTTCTACATTCTACCACATTTCCGTAAAAGCGGAAAGTCCTGCCAAACGTCCTATATTTCCTCGCAAAATGAAAAGTTAAATTCCATTCTTGCCCCCAGATGTGGAATTTAGTCTTACATAAGTGGAATTAACTCTTTCACACATATGATATGATGGTGTTAATGATTGGACAGCGGAGATAGGAGGCATTATGTCAAACTT
>JAZOCC010000013.1:0-43072 GCA_045596385.1 Lachnospiraceae bacterium | reverse complement strand
AAATGTTTACTCATAGGTCTGTTCCTTTCCGGTCAGGCAGCTAAGAGTATTATCCGACAGAATGATAAATTTGTAAAACTAAACGCACGATTGTAAGAGTAAAAGTAGGGTTTTTGTAGCGTTTAAATTTTCAATTAGCCTAAAATATAAAAGCAACAAGTTCGTTTTATTGTACATAACATAAGTTATATTAGAACCGGGATAGGATATAGATTCTTATCTTGGTTCTTGTTTTTTGTAAAGGAGGCTGATACTATGAGCGAGCATGGACATGACAGAAGAAATATGATTCCACATGACGGAGAGCACGGAAGAAGTTGTACCGGTTACGGATGCGATTGTGATGAACAGAACTACGGAAGTCGCGGAGGCCGAAGGAGCAGTCCAGACCCGGAATCTGCAGGAATGTTCTGGGTGTTTTATATCATTGCGATTCTTGTGGGAACGATAGTCAATGAGTTGCTGGGGGCAATCATGATAGGCGGTTTGATATTTTGGCTTTGGGCAAAGGATGTGTAGGAGAGAAAGATTGGTAAAAGTGTTCTAAATTATTTTTTGCAGCAGGAAAGTGGAAACGGCTTTAATATTTGATGAAAATGGTTGAAATGTGTTAGAAAAAGAAGTATAATTAAAGAGATAAGGTGAAAGAGTTAGAAAGTGAGGCAAAATTATATGAAGAATGAGTTTCAAGCGTATAATATTAATGAAAAATATGAGTTGAAAACATATCACTATGTAGGGAAGGATTATGGAAACCGAAAAACGGCAAATCGTGGATGGATATTGAATATTCGTCGTTGGTTCAGAAGGAAAATAAATAAGAAAGAAAATAAGTATAAGTTTTGTGATACCTATTTGGAGTGGAAAAATCATATAAAAGAGGTTTTCCCAGTACAGAATTCTTGTGAAAAAGAAAATTTTGTTCATTGGCTAGAACAGAAAAGGAGATATGCAAAAGGAGAGTTGGAGGCAGTAAAGATTATTTTGATTCCGCTCTATATTGCATTACTTTCTATAGATGATTTCTTCATGAAAAAAAATCTGGAAATAAATAGTACGGGAAAGTTTGGGCCATTAGTTGTTGTGCTCGTTATTTCTTTAGTGTATTTAGAAAATGCACGTTTAAAAAAAGAATTTTATGAGGACTTGCTTGATATAATAGAGGAAAAGTAAAGAATAGCAGGTAGACTTTTTGATGTGATGTGGTTTTATAAAATGAGGAGAAATTATGAGAGAACACGGATTTGTTGAAGGGACAAACGGTATTACATATGTACATAAGAAAGACGAACGAAGACATAGAAAATGGTGTGTACATTATCATAAAGACGGTTCCTGTGCTTATATGTCTAGATGTGGAGGCTCGGCTCATTGTGGATTTTATGGGGAAGAAGAGGCGGAGAACAGAAGAGAAGGTGTGTCTACAATTGAACGAACAAAGGCTGTTATTCAAGAACTGAAAAAGGAAGAGGCAGAAGAATTTGTCGGTGTGCGTACTATTAAGATTAAAGAAATTGTGGTTCCGGAAAAGTTTTTGAAGCAACCTCCGAGTTCTCAAAAGGTGGCGGAATTGCGAGCGTACTATGAGGAACATAAGAAAATGGATAAGCCAATCTATGTTTCTATAAAAGATGGAAAATATTATCTCGAGGATAAATATCTTAGATATTATGTAATGAAAGAATTGGATAAGACATGGATTAGGGCAAGGATTGGAACTTGCAAGGATAGTAAGAACGCTGATAGATTGAATGAAATTGGTGGTCGTGTTAGACACAGGAAGCGTGGTTGCGGTACAATAATAAGACGAGAGGGGAAATATGTGACTGTTCGTTTTGATAAAGGAAAGGAAGTAAAATTTGATTATGAGATTTGTGTCCGGTATGGTACATTACAAACCGAGTAGTTGAATGAAGATTAAAAACAAGAGGAACTTTTGATGAATCTCACTATGAATGCAAAGAAAGGAACTACAACATGATTACAGGCGAATTACGTAATAAGATAGACAAGATATGGGAAACCTTTTGGACCGGAGGAATAACCAATCCTCTGGATGTTATTGAGCAGTTTACATATTTGCTGTTTATAAAGCAGTTGGACGATATGGATACCGTAAAAGAGAATGAGGCTAATTTCCTCGGGGTGCCGTTTGAGTCGATGTTTGCAGGGGATTATCAGAAGTATAAGTGGAGCAAGTTTAAGAATCTGGGTTCTGCTGATGAGATGTATAAGCTTGTGGCAAATGAAGTGTTTCCGTTTATAAAGAATTTGCATCAGGATGGAGATTCTGCATATGCCAGATACATGGGAGATGCAATCTTTAAGATTCCGACTGCAGCAATGTTGACTAAGATTGTTGACGGTATTGACAAGCTAGAATTGGGGGATGCAGACTCTAAGGGGGATTTGTATGAGTATTTGCTTTCGAAAGTTGCTACAGCAGGTACAAATGGTCAGTTTAGAACACCACGTCATATCATTAGAATGATGGTGGATTTGGTAAAACCGAAGCCGGATGACATTATTATTGACCCGGCAATGGGAAGTGCAGGTTTCCTAATTGAGGCGCAACAGTATTTAAGGGATAATCATGCGGACATGTTCTTAAATGCTAAATTGAGAGAGCATTTCAATAACGAAATGTTTTACGGAAATGATATGGATAGAACGATGCTTCGTATCGGTGCCATGAATATGATGTTACACGGTGTTGATAATCCGAATATTTCCTATAGAGACAGTCTGTCTGAGCAGAATACGGATTCGGAGAAGTATACTCTTGTATTGGCTAATCCGCCGTTTAAAGGGAGCTTGGACTATGAAGCAGTATCAGCCGATTTGTTGAAAGTAACCAAGACGAAAAAGACAGAGTTGCTTTTCTTGGCACTGTTTTTGCGTATTTTGAAAAAGGGTGGAAGAGCGGCTGTAATTGTTCCGGATGGAGTGTTGTTTGGTAGTAGCAATGCACATAAGCAGATTCGAACAGAGATTATAAATAACAATAAGTTGGATGCAGTAATATCTATGCCGAGTGGTGTGTTTAAGCCGTATGCAGGTGTATCTACGGCAATCTTAATCTTTACGAAGACCGGTTCCGGCGGAACGGACAAGGTATGGTTTTATGATATGAAGGCTGATGGATATAGTTTGGACGATAAGCGACAGGAGATTTCTGACTGCGATATTCCGGACATTATCAAGCGTTTTAATAACTTGGAAACCGAGACAGATAGAGCAAGAACAGAGCAAAGCTTCTTTGTGCCAGTGGATGAGATTATTGCCAATGATTATGACCTGTCCATTAATAAGTATAAAGAAGTGGTATATGAACAGGTTGAGTACGAGTCTACAGAAGTAATTATCGGTAAAATAGAGCAGATTGAGGCAGAGATTCAAAAGGAGTTTTCGGAGCTTAAGAGTTTGCTTGGACTTAAATAAATTCAGATTTGTGGAGATGATGAAATGGCAAAAAGACGGTTAGGTGATATATGTAATGTTGTTTCAGGAAGTACGCCCAAGACTAATGTGGAAGAATTTTGGGATGGTGATGTCAAATGGATTACACCAGCTGAATTAACCGAAGATTCATATATTTTAGAAGACTCTGCGAGAAAGATTACTGAACTTGCAGTTGAGAAAACAGGCTTAAATTCATTTCCGAAAGGAACGGTGATTTTATCATCAAGAGCGCCTATAGGGAAAGTAGCAATTGCTGGTTGTGAGATGTATTGTAACCAAGGATTCAAGAATTTGATTTGTACAGAGGAAATATATAATGAGTATCTCTATTGGTTTCTAAAGTGTAAGAAGGATTATTTAAATTCTTTAGGGAGAGGGGCTACATTTAAGGAGATTTCTAAGTCAATTGTTGAAAATATAGAGATAGAAGTGCCTAAAATGGATGTGCAAAAGAAAATTGCATATCAGCTGCAGAAGGGTAGCGAAATACTTGTATTACGGCGGAAAGAATTGTTTGAATTGGACCAACTTATCAAATCCCGATTTGTGGAGATGTTTGGAACTCCTAATGCGAATGAAAAAGGGTTTCCAATGTTGACGGTTGATGATGTCATAGAATTTACTGGTGGAGCTCAACCTGATAAGAAATATTTTGAATATAAGCTAACGGAAGATAATGTTCGTCTGATTCAGATTAGAGATTATAAAACAGATAACTATGTTACATATATTCCAAAATCCATGGCAAAAAGATTTTGTGATGCAGATGATATTATGATTGGAAGATATGGCCCCCCAATTTTCCAGATTCTTAAAGGCATTGAAGGTGCTTATAATGTTGCACTTATGAAGGCAACACCAAAGATGGGAAATAAAGAGTTTATACGATATTTCTTGAAGCAAGATTGTTTATTTAATTATTTGGATGGTTTATCACAGCGAACAGCGGGACAAAGCGGTATTGAAATGCCTGCATTAAAAGCATATCCATTTCCATATCCACCAATAGAGCTTCAAGGGGGGTTTGAACAATTTGCGAAACAAGTCGACAAATTGAAAGTTGAAGTACAGAAATCGTTGGATGAAACGCAGCAACTAATGGATTCGCTTATGCAGAAGTACTTCGGATAAGTAAAAGGATGTTCTTGCAGAAATATTTGATTTTGGTATACTGGGTGAAAAAAGGAGTATACCAAAATGGAGAATGCGATTTGTAGAATATTGAACGATATGTCGGAGTGTCTTGATGTCCAGCAAATGAGAAGGTTACAGGAATGTTTGCTAAAATATTTGCAGAGGACGGACCCGGAAATTACAAGGGAGATTGATAATAAAGAGTATCTTGATATGTTTGTTGCTGCCAAGCGGATTGAGGGGTGTTCTGAACGTACCATAGAGTACTATCGGAGCACGATTCAGAATATGTTTTTGGATATAAAGACACCGGTAAGGCAAATCACGACAGAGGACTTACGAGAGTACTTAACGCAGTATCAGGTAAAGAATAATTGCGGGCGGGTAACGATTGACAATATTCGACGGAATTTGTCCAGTTTCTTTTCTTGGTTGGAAGATGAAGATCATATATTGAAAAGTCCAATACGGCGAATTCATAAGGTAAGAACCGGTACCCGTGTGAAGGAAACTTTTTCTGACGAAAACATTGAAGTTATGCGCGATAACTGTAAAAACATAAGGGATTTGGCAATCATTGATTTGTTGTATTCTGCTGGAATTCGAGTTGGTGAATTGGTGAATCTAAATAAGGCTGATATTAATTTTGAGGAACGGGAATGCGTTGTGTATGGTAAGGGAAATAAGGAACGACGAGTATACTTTGATGCAAGGGCTAAAATTCATCTGCAAGAATATTTGAAGAGCAGAACAGATAGAAATGAAGCTTTATTTGTGACACTGGACAAGCCCAGTGAACGATTAAAGATAAGTGGAGTTGAGATACGGTTAAGAAATCTTGGACGTCGACTCAATATTGAGAAAGTACATCCACATAAATTCAGGCGTTCCATGGCAACAAAAGCAATAGACAAAGGAATGCCGATAGAGCAAGTACAACGCCTATTGGGACATCAACAAATTGATACGACCATGCATTATGCTATGGTTAATCAGAGCAATGTAAAGAACTCTCATAGGAAATTCATCGGATAACCGCAAATTCAGATTTGTGGAGATGATATAAAATGGATAAAATATACATAGAAGATTGCTGTGAGATATTAGATTCCATGAGAGTTCCGATTACTGCATCGGACAGAGAAGAGGGACCATATCCATATTATGGTGCCAATGGAATTCAGGACCATGTGGCAGATTATTTATTTGATGATGAGTTGGTTTTATTGGCAGAGGATGGTGGAAACTTTGGTTCCAAGGAAAGACCTATTGCCTATCGTGTTTCAGGAAAGTGCTGGGTAAATAATCACGCGCATGTATTAAAACCCAAAGAAGGAATAGATGTAGATTATTTATGTTATTCTCTGATGTTTTATAATGTGGATGGAATGGTTAATGGAGCAACTAGACAGAAGTTGACACAAGCGGCTATGCGCAAGATGATGATACCGAAAAGAACATTAGAGGAACAAATAAGTATAGTTGATAAATTGAATAAGGTCGTTGAGATAAAGAAGAAGCGCAAGATAGAGTTGGAAGAACTGGACAATCTCATCAAATCCCGATTTGTGGAGATGTTTGGGGAATTTGATTTATCTTATTCTCAGAGTGATTGGAAATCTATTTTTGAAATAGGTAAGGTTGTGAGCGGCGCCACACCGAAAACTAATATCGAGGAATATTGGGATGGTGAATACAAATGGATAACTCCTGCTGAACTTGATGCGGATAGCGGTTATATTTATGATTCTGTTCGCAAGTTGACAAAAGCGGGTGTAGATAGTTGCTCTTTGCAGGAAATGCCTGCTAATACTGTGATTTTGTCTTCAAGAGCCCCTATTGGCAAGGTTGCAATTGCAGGTTCAACTTTTTATTGTAATCAGGGGTTCAAGAACATTATCTGCAATGAGGAGATTGTTCCGCGATATTTATACACGCTTCTTCTCTTAAATACAGAATACTTGAATGCTCTTGGACGTGGTGCAACATTCAAGGAAATATCTAAGTCTATCGTTGAGAATATTAGGATTCCTGTGCCACCAGTTGAACAACAAGAGCAGTTTGCAAACTTCGTTGAACAAGTCGACAAATTGAAATTTTTACTTATCATAAGCCAGAGGATATATAAAGAAGGAGGGAACAGATTTGGAAACAAATTTTGATTACCTGTTAGCGAAAAAAGAATATAAAGGATTTGCTGCTCAGGCGGTTGAAGCAGAGAAAAGTCTTGCGATTTCTCCGGCAACTTGTGCAATTTTGGCAAGAAGAGCATTAGAGTTGGCGGTAAGATTTGTTTTTTCGTATGATGCAGATTTGCAGCTTCCTTATCAGGATAATATATCGAGTTTGATTCATGAAAAATCCTTCCGCGACATTATTGAGCCGCGTTTGTTTCCTATGCTTAAGTATACGATTCATTTGGGGAATGTTGCAGTACATACGAATAGCAATATCAAGCGTGATGAGGCAATTATTTCGTTACGTGATTTGTTTGAGTTCTGTGATTGGATTGATTTTTGTTATTCTGAGGAATATGAGGAGAGAACCTTTGACGAGACACTTCTTGTATCCGGTGATGAGAAACGTGTAAAAGCAGAGGAGCTTAAAAAGCTGTATGATAGTTTAAGCAGTAAAGATGTGAAACTGGAACAGATTCTTAAGGAGAATGAAGAACTGCGTAAGCAGATGGCGGAAGAACGTAAGGTACATACGCAGACACGAGAATTCCATGTGGATACGATGAGCGAGGCAGAGACTCGCGCAAGATATATTGATGTGGAGTTGCAGGAAGCCGGTTGGGTCATAGGGAGAAATTGTACCATTGAGGAGCCGGTTACCGGTATGCCGAATCCTACCGGTACGGGATATGTGGATTATGTTTTATGGGGCAAAGATAATTTGCCTTTGGCTGTGGTGGAAGCGAAAAAGGCGTCTGTAGATGCGATTGTAGGTAGTCAGCAGGCGAAGTTGTACGCAGATTGTTTGCAAAATAAGTATGGGCGTAGACCGCTTATTTTTACCACTAACGGTTTTGAGTTTTATTATACGAATGATGCTTGCGGCTACCCGAGAAGACAAGTGTCTGGCTTCTTTACGCAGGAAGAGTTACAGTTAGAAGTAGACCGAAGAGAACAGCGGATTCCTTTGGACCGTATTGAAATCAGCGATATAATCACTAACAGACCGTATCAGAAAGAGGCAATAACGGCGGTGTGTGATGCGATTGCGAAGAAACATAGAAAGATGCTGATTGTTCAAGCAACCGGTTCCGGTAAGACCAGAGTTAGTATCAGCATTGTGGACGTATTAAGACGGCACAACTATGTAAAGAACATTCTGTTTTTGGCGGATAGAACTGCACTTGTAAAACAGGCGAAGAACAGTTATACAAGCTTGTTAGAAGATTTATCTTGCTGTAATTTATGTGACAGTAAGGATGACCCGGAAAGTTCGAGAATGATTTTTTCAACCTATCCGACCATGATGAATGCAATCGATGAAAAGAAGAATAAGTATGGAGAAAGATTGTTTTCTCCGGGACATTTTGACCTTATCATCTGTGATGAAGTTCATCGTTCGATTTATCGGAAGTATCAGGAAATCTTCGAGTATTTTGATGCTATGTTGTTGGGAATGACCGCGACTCCAAAGAATGAAATTGACAAGAATACTTACGGTGTGTTTGACCTGGAACGTGGTGTTCCGACTTTTGCTTATGAGCTGGAAAAGGCCGTAGAAGAGGGGTATCTTGTAAATTATTCTACGCTGGAATATAAGACAAAGATTATGGAAGATGGCATTCACTATGATGAGTTGTCTGAGGAAGAGAAGGAAGAGTTTGAAGAGACTTTTGCCGACGATGATATGGTGGATGAGGATATTTCCAGTTCTGCGATTAATACGTGGCTATTTAATCAAGACACGATTGATAAAGTTTTGAAAGAATTAATGGAAAAAGGTTTGAAGATTGAAGGTGGAGACAAGCTTGGCAAAACGATTATTTTTGCGAAGAATAGTTTGCATGCCAAAGAGATTGTGAAACGCTTTAATGTACTCTTCCCGGAATGTGGTGGAGACTTTATTAAGCAGATTGATTATAGTATAAAATATTGTGATACTTTAATTGACGATTTTAGCACGAAAGAGAAAATGCCGCAGATTGCTGTGTCGGTAGATATGTTGGATACCGGTATCGATATACCGGAGATTTTGAATCTGGTGTTCTTTAAAAAGGTGCGCAGTTATGCAAAGTTTTGGCAGATGATCGGACGAGGAACCAGACTTTGTCCTGATTTATTGGGAGCCGGGATCGATAAGGAGCGTTTCCTGATATTTGACTTCTGTAATAACTTTGAGTATTTCAGAGTGAATACTAACGGGAGTGAAACCGGAATTCAGGAGACTCTTTGTGAGAAGATTTATAACACGAAGACGTTGATCTGCAGGGAGTTACAGGCACCTGTATATGCGAAAGATAAGCCGTATATTACCTATAGAATGGAATTGGTGTCTGGTCAACATAAAGCGGTAGTTGAACTGGATAATAACAGTTTCATGGTAAAAAGGCACTTAAGATATGTGGAAAAGTTCCGCGAATTGTCCAACTGGAACAGTCTTGAAACCGTTGAGGTTTCTGAGATAAAAGAACATGTATCTCCGTTGATTAAGCCGAAAAAGGAAGATGAACTCGCCAGAAGATTTGACTATCTTATGTACAGCATCAAACTAGGACTATTGCAAAGTAAGAATGTACAGACGCCGATTAATATTGTTATTTTTACGGCAGAACGATTGTCCGCAAAGTATTCGATTCCACAGGTCGAGAAACAGAGAGAAATTATAGAGCGTGTACAGTTGCCGGAATTCTGGGAAGATGTAACGATTATGGAACTGGATACGGTAAGAATTGCATTACGTGATTTGTTGCAGTATTTGGATAAGTTAGTACGTCCGATTTATTATAAAAACTTTACAGATACCATTATCGATATGAAAGAGGGAGCGCCGATTTATGATTCCAGCGACCTTAAGGATTATCGGAAGAAGGTTGAGTTTTATTTGAAGGAACATGGTAGCAGTCTGTGTGTGTATAAACTTCGAAATAATAAGAAACTGACTGCGGCGGATTTGAAGGCTCTTGAAAAGATATTGTGGCAAGATTTGGGTACAAAATCTGATTACGAGAAGGAATACGGAGACACTCCAATCGGTCGCTTGGTCCGTAGAATTGTCGGTGTAGACAGGGCAGCGGTAAATGAGGCATTCAGTGAGTTCCTGGCAGAACAGAGACTGAATGTAAATCAGATTCGTTTTGTAAATCTTATCGTTGATTATATTGTTGCAAACGGCAATATTGACGATAATAAGGTGTTGATGGAGGAACCGTTCCGCTCTGTAGGCAGTATAACAACACTGTTTAAAGATGATATGGGAACTGCCAAACGTATCATGGAAGTAGTGGCAGAGATAAAGCGTAATTCTGAGGAGATTGCGTAGAGGAGGAGAATAAGTTGGATATTTTGAAGTCTATCGTTGATAAGCTTAAGCTAAAAGAACTTTTGGCAATTGTATTTATTGCTTCTTTAGTTCTTACTTTGCTTCCTGAAAAGTGGGCAGTAAAAATTAATGTGTATGAATTTAGAAATTCATATCAAACGTATATCAGCATTGGAATGATAATTCTTGGTTCATATTATTTGTTCCGAATAGTTGAGTGGCTAATAAGATGTTTGAAAAGAAGGATTTACAATGAAAAAAGAATTGCATTAAAATATATGAAAGATAATATGAGTTCAGATGAAAAGCAACTTTTAATAGAGGCTTTTTATGATGAAAACAATGAATGTTTTCATACTACTGGTGGAATAGAGATAAATGATGGAAGAAAAGCGGCACTTGAGAGTAGATATATAATATATAGAGCATCTTCTATAAGTAGTTATTTCACCACGTTTGCGTATAATCTTCAACCGTATGCGTTAGAGTATCTTAATACCAATTTGAAGAATGGGAACATACAAATTGGTAAGCAATCATACAAATTTGATTTGAAATAAAAGTGTTTTGCTGTTTTTGGACTGAATAATTATTTGTATTATGTCAGGAATTTGGTTAAAAAAAGCAAAAAGAGAAATCTATGACAAACAGATTCCACGTTTCATCGTTACTTCCTACCCTGGGGCCTCCGCAATTGCTGCAATCGCGGAGGATGCAAAGGCACGATCCTCAAACGGTACAAGTCACTGACTTAAGGATTAAGAAAGAATCAAGAAAATAAAAAAGCTCTTGTCGTCGGGTGCGGGTGATGCTTCCGGCGACAAGAGCTTGTGGTTTTTATTTGGTTGCCAAGAGTGCCTTTCGACGGGAGATTTTGGCGTCTTTAATTTGCCATAAGAGCCTGCAGGTCTTCAACGGTCATACCGGCCCGCTTTGCGGCCTCCTCTATAGAAATCAGGCCGTCTTGAACCAGGGCAATCAGGATGGTCAGTTTGCCTTTTTCAATGCCTTGTTTGATACCTTTTTCAATGCCTCTTTCTTCTATCAAATCGCTATAATTACACATCTGTCTCAATTCTCCTTCCAGTTCTGTTGATGTTTCAAAATCATATTCTGCAGCTAAACATTTTTCTTTTTCTTTGGGTGTCAGCTTTCGTGAAAGCAAGGTACTTAACATACCGTGTAGTTTAGTTCCGGTGTTAGCCGTTTCTTCTCTACCGAGACATATCATAACAACTTCCATCAAGTCATAGCGGAAGCGTCTCCTGGGATTGCCGAAAAGGACTTTCTTGTCCATCCGATAGGATGTTATGGTATATTCCATGTTTCTGGGAACTTCTATGCAAATCCAGATAGAATATACTTTCTTTATATCATCATAATTGCTTTTTGTAAATTCCGTACCCTTTTGGGCAGAAATCATGCGTGCAGCGTAAAAAATCCCCCTTGTAACAAGGTCATACTTTAATGAGAGAGCCTTTTGTGCCTCTACATTCAGTATCAGCTTGATGCGATCCTTGGTAGGCGTAACCGCGTAAAAGCGAATGTCATAGTATACATGTCCTTCGCCCGGTACTTTATCTACGGTATCGCTTCCGGTGATGGCCTCCGGAGACTGACCATGCTTACTGCTTTTTTGAGATTTCCCGGTGTGTTTGGACTTTGGATTCAATGGATGAGTGCCTACTTCCGGAGTGCCTTCGATACACGTTTTTATCCTTTCGATAGAGTATCGCTTAAACTCGGCAGTGGTGTACTTTAAAATCCAAGCTAATACCGTTTTATCGCTTAGTACTTTCTTGACTTCCGTATCTAAACGGTCTTTGCTGTTATTTCCTTCTAATGCATCGGAAATGTATGTGTTTTCTGTCATATTTACTCCTTTCCCTTTGGTGTTGCAGAAAGAAGCACACATTCCTTTGCCTTTATTATAGGGGCATTGGACGGAAAATGCAAGGCAAACGTATAGGTTTCTTCCTTCTGCGCTATAAATGTGAATCTCCCGGCAGATCTCCGCCGAAGAAACAGAGTGAATGTATGCCTCGACACGCGCGCTGTGTCGGAAGGGCAGTTCTCTGTCATAAAACTATTATACCTCAACCATCGCCCGTCAGGCAAGAAAAATCCCTTCGTCGAAACTACTGAAATTTTCCGCTTTTTTTGTGAAAAATGCCTAAAGTGAAAAAGGGCAAAATATTAAAATAAATCTTAAATTAGATTTCAAATTAGTGATTGAATCCGCTCGCATTTTGTGGTAAAATATCCCTCGGAGGCATTTGCGGATATACGCATTGCCAAGTAAAGTTTCAGAACAATTAGGAGGAAGGTTTTATGGGTATTATGGAGCGTCCGTTGGTGACGAAGATGGCCGACGGTGGAAAGTATTGGGAGCACACCTATGAGAAGTTTTTTTTGAAGGCGTATTTGCCGGCAACGGAGATTGACGGTCAGGTGAATAACTACACCTTCCGTGCGCCGCTTCTTCTCGTTTTCGAGGAGAACAGACAGAGCATGGAGGATGCCATTGCCTTTGCAAAGAAGAGCGGTCTGGCGGATATTGCGTCTGCGGTGGACAGTAGCGTGCTTTTCGTGTATCCGACCTGTGAGGGCGGTTGGGCCAATGCGACGGAGGAGTTGTATTCCTCTTTGATTGCGGAGGTGAAGATGGATCCGCGTTACGAGGACGGTATCGTAGAACAGCATGATTTCTTTAAGAGAGAGTTCAAGGGCTTCTTTATCCGCGGTGCGATTTTCAGAGCGGATATTTACAGCTACGGTGCGTCTGCAGACTTCGTGGCAAAGAATTTGCTGAAGACCTTAAACGGTGAGTATTTGTGGGGACCGGGTGAGATTACTCCGGCCATGTGTTCCATGGAAAAGCTCAGTGTGGTGCCGCAGGTGGAGCGTACCGATATCGGTATTCTTAGTGTAGGTAATTCCGACGAGGTCAATGCCGCATTTGCAAACTGCGAGAATCTGCTCATTAAGGCCGAGGCTGACTATAAGGCGGATTTTGCGGCATTTGTACGTAAGTTTAAGATGTGGTGCGGTAAGATGGAAATCGAACCGGATTTCCCGGCTATGAATATGACCGAGGAGGCAGGCTGCGTGGTGGTTAAGACCTCTCCGGACAATATGGGCCAGTTTAAGGGCACTGAGACCCATCCGGTAGGCTATTTTGCATATTACAACAATGATTTGTTCGACAAGGGTCCGGCACCGCTGATGATGGGCTTCCACGGTGGTGGAGACACTTCCATGTACTTAACCTTTGTGGCAGGCTGGTATGAGATTGCCCACAGATACGGCTTCCTGTTCGTATCTTTAGAGAATCACCAGAACGTAACCGCTACCGAGGTCATGGAAGTGATTGAGGACCTGAAGAAGAAGTACAATATTGACGAGAAGCGTATCTACGCAACAGGCTTCTCCATGGGTAGCGGCAAGACCTGGAATATGTACCAGGAGTACCCGGAGGCATTTGCGGGCCTGGCTCCGGCCAGTGCACTGTTCCCGGTAAAGAACAACCCGATGGCACAGTCCAACAGCGGAAGATTTAATACCGATGTGCCGGTGCCGATTTTCTATTCCGGCGGCGAGAAGTCCCATTTGCCGGAGCTTCCGTTCCAGGCAGAGTCCGGACTGGAGCGCATCCAGTACTGCGCAGAGACCAATAAGGTAAAGAAGAAGTTTGATGTATCCTATGCGGATAAGGACAACTGGGCACAGCCGATTTGGGGCATCGAGGGTGACCGTGTAGAGGTGGTTCATGACGATTCCCGCGGCAGCGACCTGACCATCCATTACTTTGACAGTGAGGACGGCGTATGCCGTACCGCATTTGCCAGCGTCAGCGAGCAGGTACATGAGTGCAGACATCATACCAACGAGAACGCTTGGAAGTTTATTTCCCGGTTCACAAGATAGGTATTCCGAGGAGAATAACGATAAAGGCCGGGAGGGGCCGAAGGACAGCCGTCACAGTAATGTGGCGGCTGTTTCCGTGCAGGCAAAGTGAGCATGTACGTAAATGGTGAGAGCGTGTACTTTTATTGACATCGTGCCAAAAAAAGTGTATGATAAAAGATGCGAGATTAGCGAAAAAAGTGGGTGTGCGGAAGGCACCATATCATAGATTTGAGGAGGATTTTATGGAAGTTAAATTTCATCTGCCGGGGTTGCGCAGAAATTATCCGTTAAATGTGTTGTTTTTAGGTATGTTAAAAGGGCATCCGGAGTTTTTCAGAGAGGGTGTGAAGATTGCCTCCTGCTTTGGTGAGTTTCCGACCTCTCTTTGGAACGGCGGTCGGAATTCAAGGGGCGACCAGTGCAGCCCGGATTATATCAACGGTGTGGTGCAGTCGTTGAACAGCTGGGGCATTCCGGTACGTTTTACTTATACGAATATGCTGCTGGACGAGACCGATTTGCAGGACCCGTATTGTAATTTCTGTCTGAAGGTGGCCCACAACGGCATGAACGGCGTGATTTTGGTGTCTCCGTTGTTGGAGGAGTATGTGCGTAAGAATTACCCGAATATGAAGATTACCAGCTCCACCTGTAAGCAGATTAAGGGCGCGGAGGGCGTCAATACCGAGCTGGCAAAGGGCTACGATTTGGTGGTGCTGGATTATAACATGAACAATCAATTCGAGGAGCTGGAAAAGATTACGGATAAGGCCAGATGTGAGATTTTGATTAACGCGGCCTGCGAGCCGAATTGCGCAAGACGCGGCGCCCACTATCGCCACATTTCCGAGAACCAGAAGAATATGGTAAAGAATATGACGCTGCCACCGGAACAGCAGGTGGAGTTAAAGCCGTGGGAGTGTAAGTTCTGTGCCGGTGCGCATCAAAACGTACATACCATCAAGGATTTCTGCACCTACGTTTCTCCGGAGGATATTTGGGAAAAGTACGTGCCGATGGGCTTCAATAATTTCAAAATCGAAGGCCGTACCGATGACTTTTTCGTGGTATTGGAGGCCTACTGTCACTACATGATTAAGCCGGAGTATCAGGGCCAGGTGCGCCTGCAGTTACTCCGCAATCTGCAGGAGGCAAAGATTGTCCAGGTGGCTCAGCCGTCGCAGATGAGGTAGGGAGAGGGTTTATATGAGTGAGAAAATTAAGATATTATTCGTTTGCCACGGCAATATTTGTCGTTCCACCATGGCGGAGAGCGTCTTGACCCACCTGGTGAGGGAGGCTCACTTGGAGCATTTGTTTGAGATTAATTCCGCGGCAACCAGCCGCGAGGAAATCGGCAATTCACCTCACTACGGTACGGTGAATGAGCTTCGGTACCGGGGCGTGCCGGTGGTGCCGCATCGTGCGGTGCAGATGACTAAGGCGGATTATGAGTATTACGATTATCTGATTGGAATGGATACGGCCAATATCCGCAATATGAACCGGATTGCGGACGGGGATCCGGAGGGGAAGATTTATAAGCTCCTGACCTTTGCGGGGGAGAGTTTCGATGTGGCGGACCCGTGGTATACCGGGGATTTCGCGTCCACTTACCGGGATGTAACCAAGGGCTGTCAGGCGCTGTTAAAATTATTGACCAAAAAGGCAGAGTAACGTGAATTTTTAATAAATGCAACGATTTGAGCAAACGTGACAGTTTTGACAAAAGCAGCAGATAGAAAGGGAGTAACGGCATGATTTGTAAGAAGTGCGGAAATCACATTGCAAAGGGAGAGCGCTTTTGCGGAAAGTGCGGAAGCGGCGTAGGAATGAATGATACGGTGTACCGCGTGGTTTGTGAGGTAAAGAAGGCGGTGACCGGTAAGGATGATTGTATCAAAAAGGCCTTTGCGGCGATTTTATCCGGCGGTCATATTTTGATTGAGGATGTGCCGGGGGTGGGAAAGACGACCCTTGTGATGGCCTTTTCCAAGGCTCTTTCGCTGGAGACCCATCGGGTGCAGTTTACCCCGGATGTCATGCCGGCGGATATTCTCGGCTTTAACATGTACCAGAAGGAGACCGGGACCTTTGTGTATTACGAAGGTGCCATCATGTGTAATCTGTTTCTGGCAGACGAAATTAACCGTACCTCCCCGAAGACCCAGTCGGCGCTTCTTGAGGTAATGGAGGAGGGTAAGGTAACGGTGGACAGCGAGAGCCGCAAGGTACCGGAGCCGTTCGTGGTAATGGCGACCCAGAATCCGAAGGGAAGTGCGGGTACCCAGCTTTTGCCGGAGTCCCAGCTGGACCGCTTTATGATTTGTATGAGTATGGGGTATCCGGATGTGGCGGATGAAGTGGAGATTTTAAAGGGCAAGAGCGGCCCTTTGGAGCGTGAGGTGCGTCCGGTGATAGACAGGGAACAGCTCTTAGAAATCATGGATCAGGTAAACAAAGTGCAGGTCAGCGATGCGATTTATTCTTATGTGGCGCAGCTGTCGAAAAGTACGAGAGAGCATGCTTATATCGATTTGGGATTAAGTCCCCGCGGCTCCATTGCTGCGGTACGTATGGCAAAGGCTTGGGCGTATCTGGAGGGCAGGGATTATGTGCTGCCGGAGGATGTGGTGAGCATTTTTCCGGATATCGCAAAGCATCGTATCGTGTTAAATACAAAGGCCAGAGTGGCCCGTGTTACGGAGGCAGCGGTGCTGGAGGAGGTTTTGGCCCAGACGAAGCAGCCGGCATCTTACATGAAAAGGGATGAGTATCGTGGGTAGTTTTCTTGTATTGGCAGGAAGTATCCTGGCAACGGGATATTTTGCAATGGTATATGAGAGTGTGGAGTTAATGTTACTTGTGTATGTACAGGCAGCACTTTTTGTGCTGTCTTTTTTTACGGTAATTTACCGGAAATGTACCATTCGCGGAAGTCTTGATGTGCCGGTGGGCATTGCGGAGCCGGACAAGGAGACGCTGGTAAAGCTGGTGATTACCAATAAGGGATTTTTGCCCATGGCCCGTCTGGAAGCCCTTGTGACGGTGGAGGATGAGTGTACCGGAAAAAGGACAAAGGAATGGATGAAGGCGGCCGCTGTTTTGCGGGGAGAGACGGTCTTTATGAGGTCCGTGGCATTCGCCGGTACCGGTACTTACAAGGTGCGGTTAAAGAAGTTAAAGGTATATGATTTTACCGGATTGTTTTCGGGAAAGGTGCGGGCAAAGAGCGAACGGAAAGTGCAGGTAATGCCGCGGCTTCATCAGATTCCGGTGCGCCTCAGTCTGGCGGTGCGGAATTTCTTTGGAGAAACGGATTCCTATGATGATATGTTTCCGGGACATGATAACAACGAGCTGTTTGATGTGAGAGAATACCAAAAGGGAGACCGTTTGCAGAATATTCACTGGAAGCTGACGGCAAAGCAGGATGAGCTGATGGTAAAGGAGCATTCTTTGCCGAAGGGGTGCCCTGTGGTGCTGTTTCTGGATATGCATCCGACCAAACGGATGAAGAGGAAGGAACGGATGATTCCGTATCTGGAGGTGGCTGCGGGACTGGTATTTTCCCTGACCGATGCGGATTGTCCGCACTATGTGGTCTGGTTTGATAAGGAACTGCAGGATATTGTGCGGTTGCGGGTGGACGACGAGGAAATGCTGTTTTATTTCTTAAGTATACTGATGGATATCGTTTGGACGCAGCCCAAGGAGGACATCATACTCCGGTATAAGGAAAAGTATAAACGGGAGCCTTATGTATGGGGCATATCCTTAGATGAAATGTTGACGTTAAAGAAGGACGGCGAGGTGCTGGCGCAGTTGTCCGATAAGGATGTTGCGCAGTCGCTTATGCAGGTGGAACTGGTATTGTAAAGGTGGATGTGATGAAGAAAACTCGAAAAGTACGATGGGATACGCCTGTCGGAATCAGACAATTTCATCTTTCGTTTTTCGGAACGGAACGCTCTTTTCTTGGAGAGTTTTCCCTGTTTTTGTTGTGCACGATTTTCTTGTTCGGGGCGGCCTTCGGAATGCTGCAAAGCATGTTTGAGTGGCAGCTTCTGACGTCGGGGATGCTGTTCCGGATTTTGTTTGTGACGGTGCTTGTGAGTGGTTTGATAGAAGTGACAGGCCTGTTCAAGCCGTGGTTGAGGACGTTGACCCGAGGTGGGATTTTGGCAGCCGGCACGGCAGGAAGTCTTTTCCATCTGTTACGGACAAAGCAGGGAGAAAAGGTTTTATTCGGTCTGGCAGCCGCAGGAAACGATTATCTGAGTCGATGGAACAAATATTACGGAACCTCCTTCCGGTTAGAGTCAGGGGATGTGTTGCTTCTTGAAGAGGCTGTAGGCTTTGCGGCCGGGTTGCTTTGTTTTCTTTTGGTATGGTACGGCAGGGTGCGGAAGAGGGCCGGTGTAGCGGTACTTGTGCCGTTTCTTGCACTGGTGGCAGGGCTTTTTGTAGGAGTGACACCGACGGGGCTTAGTATGCTTGTAGCACTTGCTGCAGTATTTTTGACCAATGCGGCGTCTTTCCGGAGACCGGAATTTTTGGCGGCCCCGGATAAGCACGGCCGGGAGGCGGGGAAGTTTACGCCGTTTTTCTGGGTGCCTGTGATGCTTGCGACGGCGGTGTTGTGTCTTGTCATTACCCGTACGGGAACATCATCTGCAGAGGAGACGGTAGATGACGGAGCACGGAAGGTAAAACAAAAGAACAAAGAGATTATGGAACAGATTACCGAGTGGACCGGCTGGCAGGAGGTAAATGTGGCAAAGTCGGTGGAACGTGCGGTACGGAATTTTTTGGAACGTAAGGAAATCGATACCGGAAATATACCGGAGAGCAATTATGCTAAACTGGATAACGAAACGCCGGAGTACGAGGAAGTGACGGTACTGAAGGTGGCGTTGGAGAAAAAGCCGTCCTCCGGTGCGTATTTTATCGGGTTTTATGCGGATGCCTATGAGGACGGGGTATGGGATACCGATGTAAAGAAGTTTGAGAAGATTTGTGAAAAAGCAGGTTACAGTCCGGAATATGTGGCAGACAGTTTGATTACGCTGGCGGCCGACCGGGTGGCGCAGCGTTACGGAAAGGAGTCTCTGGCGGAGTTCTCTTATCGGGGAATTAACGGCTGGATGTATTATGCGAAGGCAAACCGCATCAAGGCGTATATGCCGTATTTTGCGGAGATGTCGGCAGAGGGTGTACAGGCAGAGGGAGACAGCCGGTATATTAAGGAGAAGAATCTTACGAAGGTTCCCTTTGCTCTTTGGAATTACGATGTGGATGAATTGATTGCTATCATGTTCCGGGGAACCGAAACCGACAGTGCATGGGAGAAAGAGGCCTGGGAGCAGTGGTACGAGACCTATGTGACGCAGGCATATCTGACGGTACCGGAGGATATGACGCAGGTAAAGGCGGTGGCGGAGGAAATACGAAACTGGGAACGGGATTTCTTCCGGATCGAAGGAAGGTTTTCGGTGAATTTCGACCGCATCAACAAGGCTTATCAGGTGGCGGACTGGATGCGCCGGAACACGACCTACAGTTTGGAGTTGCCGGAGTTGCCGAAGGGAAGCGACCCGGTGGAGTTTTTCCTGGGAACAAGCAGGCAGGGCTACTGCATGCACTATGCCGGGGCGTCGGTACTGATTTTACGGGAACTGGGCGTTCCGGCCCGGTACGTATCCGGTTATGTGGCAGGCAGTTTTAACTATAATACGGAGAGCCGGATGTATGAGGCGGTAGTGAAGGATAGTGCCGCTCACGCCTGGGTTGAGATTTATCTGGAGGGCGTCGGGTGGATACCGGTGGAGGTCACCAAGGGCTACAGTGTCATGCCTTCCGGTACGCAGAGCTATGTGCAGACCGAGACCGGAGCGTATAAGGTAGTGAAGGAAAACTGGCCGGAGCATATGGCTGGGAACGGGAATAGTTTTTTCTGGCATCATACGCTTCCGTTTGTGACGCCGGCACCGACGCCGACACCGGACCCATCCGTGACACCGTCCGGAACGCAGGGTGGCAGTTCGTCGTCATCTGAAGCGGGCGGAAGCAGTGAATCCCAGGTGGGAGGCGCAACTACACCGACACCGACCGGGGAAGCTACGCCTGCAGCGCAGGAAGAAGAGAAAAGGAAGGACGAAACGAAGGTAGATTTGAGTGTAAATCCGGTGGTTCTTTTGCTGGCATTACCGGTGGTGGGCATATTCCTCGGTGTGATTGTGCCGTTGTCCGATTTCTTCCGGAGAAAGAGGGGAGATGCGGATGAACGGAAGCTTTTGAAGAAGATGAAACGCTTCGGCAACCGGCAGAAAATCAAACTGTTGAATCAAAGGCTGTATCGTAAGCTACACGGAAAGGGTAAATTCTATCAGCGCTTTTTACGGGATGAGGAATACGATGAGGTATTGCGCAAATACAGTGCGGTGCTGTCCAGGGAAGAACGGGAACGATATATGCATCTGGTAAAGGCAGCGGCCTTTTCCTACAACGAGTTTACGGACGAGGAAGTGGAGTTCTGTAAGCAGGTATACCATAAGGTGTTGTACGAACGGGCAAAGGAAGACGACAGAGAATAGAAATCAGAGATGAGGCGTAGGAAAATCCTGCGCCTTTTTCCATGCATCTCCTATGTACTTTGGGAGGTTTTTTGTGGTAGGATAGCGGTGTGGCGGGGAACCCGTACCATACAGGGGATACGTGTAACTGGTTGGAGAGTCAGAAAGGAGAAACTTATGAGAAAAGCAGGCGTATGTGCAATTGCGGCAGCGCTGTTAATTGCAACGGGAGGCGTATCGGAGGCCCAGGCAGCGATGTTTCCGATAAACACAATGAAAGCAGACTGCGCTACCGTAGAGGAATTAAAGGATAAGATACTTCAGATGAACGGCTGTGAAAGTATTCGTGATTTGATTTCCAAATGGAATTGCGGCAATCTGCCGGAGGTAGAACTGCCGGAGCAGCCGGAGGCACCGGAGGAAAATGTACCGGAGCAGCCGGGTACGCCGGAGGAGGACATTCCGGAAACAGAACAACCGGATTGGAATGTGCCGAATCTTCCGGGTGTACCGGAACTGCCGGAGGAAGCACCTGAGGTAACACCGGAGGTACAGGACCAAGCCTATGCGTACGGCCTTCGGATTACGGAACTGGTAAATATGCACCGCACGGAAGCGGGACTGGCACCGGTGACCTATTCCGCAAAGCTCAGCAAGGCGGCGCAGGTACGTGCCGTGGAGATTGAACAGTCATTTTCCCATACCCGTCCGGACGGAAGATATTTTTCCACCGTGTTTGCGGAGCATGGAATTACCTACCGCTACTCCGGGGAAAATATCGCCTGGGGACAGAAGTCGCCGGAAGAGGTAGTGACCGCTTGGATGAATTCTGCCGGACACCGTGCAAATATCTTAAACGCTAAGTTTACACAGCTCGGTGTCGGCTACCGGCAGAATGCCCGCGGTGTGAACTATTTTACCCAGTTGTTTATTTACTAAAAGAAAAATAGAAGTTTGATAGGAGAACAGGAACCGTCTTTTCCGAATACACTGTAAGGTAAGTGTAGGAAAGGGCGGTCCCTTTTTATGAAAAAGAGAATACGGAAAGCGACGCATGCCGGGAAGGGGGCGGAGACCCGGATTCTGGTAGCATTTCTTTTGAATTTGTTATTTACGTTTGTAGAGATTGCCGGAAGTGTACTGACCGGAAGTGTGACGATTCTGTCGGATGCCATCCATGATTTCGGGGATTGCATTGCGTTAGGGATGGCCTGGCGGATGGAGAAACTGTCGGGACGTCCGGCCAATGAGCGGTATCAGTTCGGATATCGTCGATTTTCCGTGGTGGCGGGGCTTATCAATAATATGATTCTGCTGATGGGCGGAGTAATCCTGATTGTGACCTCGGTGCAGCGCTTTTTTGACCCGCGTCCCATTAACGGAAAAGGGATGCTTGTATTTGCGGTGTTCGGGATTCTGATAAACGGAATTGCCATGCTGTTGACCGCAAGGGGAAAAAGTATCAATGAGAAAACCATCAGTATGCATATGTTAGAGGATGTGCTGACCTGGGTGGCGGTATTGGCGGTAGGTGCGGTGATGTGCTTTTATGAGCTGCCGGTACTGGATTCTGTGTTGTCCATCGGGATGACGTTTGTGATTTTTGTGGGTGTTTTACGTAATCTGAGAAAAATTTTCGGGATTATTACATTGCGGTCGCCATTAGAACTGTGGGAGTACAGACGATTGCAGGAGGCCTTAACGGAGTTAAATGCTGTGGGGGTGGTTGAAGAACTTCGGGTATATTCCTTGGACGGAGAGGACAAAAATGCGGAAGTGTGTATGGTGCTTTATGAGGAGGTGGGGACGGAGGATTTGATGTTGTTGGACCGGCAGACAAGAATGTGCTGCGGAACCTTCGGAATAGGAAAGGTAATGATGCAAATCCGATATGAGATTGGTCCGGAGGAGGAAAACGCCCGGTAAGAAGAAAGTACCCTGCGGCGGATTGGAAGTTGTCGTTTGAAGCGACCCGCCGCAGGAGGAGAATCGCACAAGCAAGAATCTTTGTTCATTCCTCACTTTTTGAATTGAAATTTTTCCGGAAATCGTGTATAGTAAGTTCTATAAATGTGTGATGAAAGCGTTTACATAAACGCGTGGAATGCGACGGCACGGAAGGCCGGAGCATCCGGGAAGGAGAACGGTATGAGTAACGGAGGACCGAAGGCCCCGAAGGACCCGACAAAGAAGCGTCCGAGTATTTTTTTGTTGTATGACAAGACCATTGAGGCATACAAGATGCCGGAAGGCGGTAGTGCGAGCCCGCTGTTTTTGGATAACGGAAGACTGGCTAATTATGCCAGGACCATCGGCCGGGTAGAGGATGAAGCGATACTGGAGCTTCTGAAGTCCGCAGAAGGATTTCGCAGGCTGGTGCATTCCGTAGGTGTGTCCGTTGCCTGTGAGAATACGACGCAGGAAGCGGAGTTTGTGCTACATATGTACGGCAAGACCGACATGTTCGAGAGTGGGACAAAGCATGTGACGAAGGTAGTGACCAACGGTTCGGAGGTGGAGATTCCGCTGTCTGAGATTGACTGGTACGGTGATGATATTTGTGTGGGACAGTTTATGTTCCGTTTTGCTGCCGACTGGGAAGTGGCTACGATTCACGTATGTCTGTATTTGAATGACGGTTACACGGCGCCGGAGTTTATTCCGGATGCACCGGTGGATTTTGACAGTGCGGCATACAGGGATATGATTGCAAAGTCTTTTGTTTCTTTGGGAAATAATGTCCGTTTAAAGCGTGCTATCGAAAAGGCGAAGGCCGGTGAGGATGTGACGGTGGCGTTTATCGGAGGCTCTATTACGGAGGGTGCCGGTGCTACGCCGAGTCAGAAGACCTGCTATTCCAAGGTGGCCTATGACCGGTTCTGTGCGCGGTTCGGAACAGGTGATAATGTGCATTATACCAAAGCCGGCGTGGGCGGTACGTCCTCGGAGCTGGGCATGATTCGTTACGAGCGTGATGTGCTCGGCAGAGGTGATAAGCCGGATGTAGTCGTTGTGGAGTTTGCGGTAAACGATGAGGGTGACGAGACCAAGGGGGATTGTTACGAGACGTTGGTTCGTAAGATTTTATTCTCTGACAATGCACCGGCGGTGATTTTATTGTTTTCTGTATTCGAGAACGACTGGAATCTGCAGGAGCGCTTGTCTCCGGTAGGCGTCCGTTACGATTTGCCGATGGTGAGCGTAAGGGATGCGGTGGTGGAGCAGTTTTACCTTCCGGCAGACGGTGGACGCATAATTTCCAAGAACCGGTTCTTCTATGACATTTATCATCCGACCAGCGACGGCCACCGGATTATGGCAGACAGCCTGGACTATTTGTTTGCGCAGGCAGATGCAGCCCCGGCGGGTGTGGAGCCGGACTATGGGGATCTTGAGACCGTATTTTGTCCGGAGTTTGTGAATGTGCGCTTACTGGACCGTCAGGACGGCTTCGCGGGAGCAGAGATTTCCTGTGGAGGATTTACGGAGACCGATGGGGACTTGCATTATGTGGAGATGAATCTGGACAATTTCCGTACACCGGTGCTTCCGCATAACTGGATGGCCACGGAAGAGTCCGGGGACGAACCGTTTGTCCTTAAGATTAAGAGTCCGTATCTGCTTGTGATTACAAAGGACAGCGGAAAGCCGGAATTTGGCAAGGCGGACATCTATGTGGACGGTGAGTATGTGCTGACGGCGGACCCGCAGGCGGTGGGATGGACCCACAGTACGGCACAGATTGCATACCGTGGCAAAGAAAATATTGTACATACGGTGGAGATTCGCAAGAATCCGGAAACGAAGGATAAGAAGTTTACGATTCTGGGCTTCGGTTATGAAGCACCGGAGGCGTAACAGCTTATAGAAAAAGGAATGCAGAGAGGATTAGTAAGATGAAAAAGAGAGTTTTGATTTTTCTTGCCTGTGTGACAACGCTTGCACTGGCAGCATGTAACAAGGAAATAACCGCAGAACAGTCGGCTACTTCGACTCCGGTAGCGGAAGCAACGGCTACCCCGGAGCCGACGCCGGAACCGACAGCCACCCCGGAACCGACAGCTACGCCGAAGCCGACGGCCACCCCTACTCCGGATGTGGACTGGTATCAGGAAATGCTTGAAAATTCCGTGATGTCTACCGGTAACAACGCCAGAGTAAAGAAGGTATTAGAAAAGGCAAGAAGCGGCGAGACCGTAAATGTTGTAACCTTGGGCGGTTCCATTACCGAGGGCGGTAACGCATCTCCGATGAGTAAGGGCTATGCGTACCTGTTTGCCCAGGCCTTCGGTGAAACCTACGGTGTTAACGGCGGCGAGAACATTAACTATGTGAATGCGGGCTTAAGCGGTACCCCGTCTTCTCTCGGTGTAATCCGTTATGAGAGGGACGTTGTAGAGGCACTGGGTGCCGAGCCGGATTTGTTCTTTATCGAGTTTGCCGTAAACGACTGGGCAGAGGCGACCAAGAGTCGTGCGTATGAAAGTATGGTGTACGATGTACTTTCCCAGGATAACGATGCGGCAGTGGTTATGATTATGACGGTAACCAATAAAAACTGGAATGTACAGAACGAGCATCTGCCGATTGCGAAGCATTACGATGTACCGGTGGTGGGGATGAAAGAAGCGGTATTCGGTGCAATTAATAAAAATCAGATGACGAAAACGAAGTATTTTAAGGATGAGTATCATCCGAACAATTACGGTCATCAGGTAATGTGCGATTGCTTAATGCAGCTCTTTGCAACGATTGATGCAGAGGAGACGGAGGAAATGAATCCGATTCCGGAAACGGCGAAGTTCGGTCGTGATTTTTCTGAGATGAAGATGATTGATGCTGCTACGGAAGGATTTTCCGTGAACCCGGGCTCTTTTACGAAGGTGGACAGTGCGGTGCAGGGCTTCCAGGTAAAGGGCGGTTCTTCCTTCCCGAACAACTGGATGCATGATGCTGCGGCAGGCAACGAAAGCTTTAAGATGACATTAACCTGTAAGAATCTCCTGTTAAACTATAAGACCGGCGGAAACGAGTTCGGCACTGCGGAAGTATATGTAGACGGCGCCCTTGTAACGACCTTAAACGGCGCAGGCGGCTGGAACAATTCCAATGTGGTACTGATTCTGGATGAGACCGAGGCAGCGGAGCATACGGTAGAAATCCGCATGGCAGAAGGCCAGGAAAGCAAGGCATTCACCATTTACGCGTTCGGTTATACGAAATAGCAAGCTATAGTAGAGGAAAAGGGGGCTGTCGCATCCTAATGCGACAGCCCCTTTTATGCTTCTTTGATATCGTGCAGCTCCCAGACATGGATGTTAATCGGAATAACCTCCGAGCCACAGTAGTCACAGAATTTCCGGCCAAGGTCCGAAATGGCGGCACCACAGTGCGGACAGCTGGTGCTGAAGCCGTTTGCGTGTCCGTATTCATCCGCATCCTGTACATACATCATGTGGGTGTTGTAACGGGCCTGTACCTTTTTGGTGCCGGTCAGATACTGGACGCCGGACTGGAACACCACGACACAGGTACCGGATTGCTTGGTATAATCCTTGATTTCGGTCCGGTGAATCCGGATGCTTGCGTAGTTTTTCTTCTCGGAAAGGAACTTTTTTAAGTGCTCTTCTGCCATACCCTTTAATTCCGCAAGATTAAGCTCCGGAAAGTCCTCCTGGATGGCGGGAGCGTATACGGCGGTCATGCCGGCTACCGACTTCGGTGTGTTGGCGACTTCTTCGTTTCTTGTTTCGATAAGTTCTGCTAAATTGTCCGTACCGAACAGATTATTCATGGTGCTTTTTGCATGGTTGATGGTGTTTTTTGCCTTTCTGTAAAAATAAAAGACGGTGCAAATCAGTAAAATAAGGGCGATGCTGCCGATTAACAAGCCGAAGCCCAGTACAAATCCCATAATGTCCTCCTGCAGGTAGATCGTTTGTTGTCGAAAATTTTCTCTAGGGAGAGTATAACAGAAAATGATGCGGATTGCACGTTTTTTTTACGGAAAAATTACAGGGTGGAATATTGACACTGTTTTAAAAATCGTGTAGACTAGATTTTATGTGATGGAGGTTTTGCAATGGGACTTGTCGACTTGTTTGTGATTGCTGTGGGATTGTCCATGGATGCTTTTGCGGTAGCGATTTGTAAAGGACTTTCCGTAAAGAAAGTGTCAGTAAAGCACGGTTTGATTGTAGGCTTGTATTTCGGCGGATTTCAGGCAGTCATGCCGCTTCTCGGGTATCTGCTGGGCAGTAGCTTCGCAAAGTACATAGAGGCATTTGACCATTGGGTAGCCTTCGTTTTACTGGGAATTATCGGCATCAATATGATTCGCGAATCGCGGGAGAAGGAGGAAGCGCTGGATGCCTCTTTCGGTCTGAAAGCAATGCTTCCCATGGCGATAGCCACCAGCATTGATGCATTGGCGGTAGGGATTTCTTTTGCGTTTATGCGGGTACAAATCGGTTGGGCGGTGTTGTTTATCGGAGTGACGACCTTTACCTTGTCCGCTATCGGCGTAAAGCTGGGAAATCTGTTCGGTGCAAAGTATAAATCGAAGGCGGAGCTGTTCGGCGGTATTGTGCTGATTTTTTTGGGAACGAAGATTTTGTTGGAACATTTGGGTGTGTTGTAAATTTGAAGATGGGAACGACAGAACGCCGGAGGGATACCGACGGAACGAGTAGTGAAAAGAGAGGGCAAACGAGATGAAAATCGGATTTGACAATGACAAGTATTTGAAGATGCAGTCGGAATACATCATGAAGCGTATCGAGAAATTCGGTGATAAGCTTTATCTGGAGTTCGGCGGAAAGTTACTGGATGATTATCATGCATCCAGAGTGTTGCCGGGTTTTGAACCGGACAGTAAGTTAAAGATGCTTCTTAAGCTTGCGGACCAGGCGGAAGTGATTATTGTCATCGGCGCAGATTCGATTGAACAGAATAAAAAGCGTGAGGATTTGGGGATTACCTACGATGAAGATGTTGTACGTCTGGTAGAGGGGTACCGTGACTGCGGCTTGTATGTTGGCAGCGTGGTTGTGACCAAGTATGCGGGACAGGCTGCGGCGGATATGTTTAAGGAAAAGCTGGAAAAGAAGGGAATTAAGGTATACCGTCATTATGTAATCGAAGGATATCCGACAAATGTGTCCCAGATTGTCAGTGACGATGGTTTTGGAAAGAACGACTATATAAAGACAGACCGTCCGCTCGTGGTGGTAACGGCACCGGGACCGGGCAGCGGAAAGATGGCGACGTGTCTTTCTCAGTTATACCATGAGAATAAGCGTGGAATTAAGGCGGGATATGCGAAGTTTGAGACCTTCCCGATTTGGAATCTGCCGTTAAAGCATCCGGTAAATCTGGCCTATGAAGCAGCTACGGCTGATTTGAATGATGTGAATATGATTGATCCGTTCCATTTGGAAGCCTACGGGGAAACTACGGTCAATTACAACCGTGACATCGAGATTTTCCCTGTGTTAAATGCGGTATTTGATGAGATTTACGGAGAGAATTTATATAAGTCCCCGACAGATATGGGCGTTAATATGGCAGGTAACTGTATCATAGATGATGAGGTATGCTGTCAGGCCTCCAGGATGGAGGTCATCCGCCGGTACTATCGTGCCATGAATAAGCTGGCGAAGGGCGAGGATACGGAGAATGAAGTATATAAAATCGAGCTTTTGATGAAGCAGGCAAAGGTGACCACCGACGACCGTGCGGTAACGGTGGCTGCAAAGAAGCGTGCGGAGCTTCTCGGAGTGGGAACGGCAGCAATCGAACTGGCGGACGGTACGATTATTACGTCCAAGACGTCGGATTTGCTGGGTGCTTCGGCGGCGCTGTTGTTAAATGCCTTAAAGTATCTGGCAGGCGTGGACCATGATACTCACTTGATTTCTCCGCAGGCCATCGAGCCGATTCAGGATTTGAAGGTAGGGTATCTGGGCAGTAAGAATCCGCGACTTCATACGGATGAGGTATTGATTGCTCTTGCGATTTCCGCAATGGATGACGAAAATGCCCGTCTTGCCATGAGTAAGATTCCGGAGCTTCACGGTTGTCAGGTACATACTTCGGTTATGCTGTCCGAGGTAGACCTTCGTATTTTTAAGAAATTGGGTGTAGATTTGACTTGTGAACCGATTTTGAAAAAAGGAATATAAAGGGACAGAGTTCCGCAGGTTAATTGTGGAACTCTTTCTTATTTGCTTTACATTTGTCGGAAAATGAGGTATACTGTTTGTAACGGAAATAGAGAGGAAGAATCTGCAAATATTAGGAAACGACGGAGGTGTGTGCCATGAAGTTGAGAAAGTTCATCGGTGTGTTGTTTGGTGTATGTACACTGGCAATGCTGGCCGGATGCTATGAGCCTTTGGATATTACGGAGAGCGAGATGGATATGGTTGCGGAATATGCCGCAGGTGTATTGGTAAAACATGGCACAAATGCGACGGATTCTCTTCTGAATCGTGAAGAACAGGAGGAGGCTTTCGCAGAAATGGCGACGCCGACACCCCGACCGACCTTTGCTCCGGTAAAGGTAGAGAAAGACCCGTCTAAGGGCGAACAGTCGGGAGACGGGGAAAGTCAGGAGACTACTCCGACTGCAAAGCCGACGGCGACACCGGTACCGGATAATACAGAGATGACAATGCGTGATTTTACCGAGCTTTTGGGGAAGGAAGACTTTTTCTTCCGTTATACGGGATATGAGACTACGATGCTGTTTCAGGGCGAGGGAGAGCTGTTTGCGGCAGCAGGAGAAGGAAAGCAGCTGGTTGTTTTGAAATTTGAAGTGACCAACCGGTCCGATTCGGGAGCTACATTGGCGTTAAACAAGGGGGCTTCCAAGGAGTTTGTGTATACGCTCCGTATAGGAGGAAAGAGTATTCGGCCGAGCCTGACCCTGTTAGAAGAGGATTTTTATACCTCATATGAAAAAACTTATAAAGCAGGAGAGACAAAAAACTGTGTTCTTGTGTTCGAATGTGACGAGAAAACAGTAATCGATACCGCGACTCTTTCTGTATTAAAGGACGTAAAAGGCAGTGAAGATGCGGTGTTGATAAAGGTAAAATAAGTGAAAGAAAATTTTTAAAAAATTCAGAAAAAGTTTGATTTTTTTGTCGATTTGAAGTATAATATAACCATAATATACGCTATAAAGCAGTAGGCAGGAACGGAGGTAGCATATATGGAAACGGGTATTTTATTAGAAAGCGGAACAAACGAGTTAGAAATTCTGGAATTTTGTATCGGTACGAACTATTACGGTATTAACGTAGCAAAGGTACGTGAGATTCTTCCGTATAAGGAGCCGACACCGATTCCGAATGCGCATCCTTGCATTGAAGGTATTTTTATGCCGCGCGACGAGATTATCACGATTGTGGATTTGGCGAAACATTTACATATGCCGGCAGCCGGTGATGGCAGGGATATGTATATTGTTACGAATTTTAACAAGTTAAATATCGGTTTTCATGTACATAGTGTAGTGGGAATTTCCCGTGTGTCCTGGTCGGATATTTCAAAGCCGGATGCTACTTTAAGCGGAAACGGGACAGGCGTTGCTACCGGTATTATTAAATTGGACGGGAAATTAATTGTAATTCTTGATTTTGAGAAAATTATTTCCGATATCAGTCCGGAGACGGGACTTAAGGTTTCGGAAATCGACCAGTTGGGACCGAGACAGAGAAATACGGCTCCGATTTTGATTGCGGAGGATTCCGCTCTATTGGGTAAGCTGATTGCTGAGAGTCTGAGTAAAGCAGGATACACCAACCTGACCATGGCGACCAACGGTCAGGAGGCATGGGATAAGTTAAACGAATACAAGAACGAGGGTGTTCTGGAAAAGAAGGTTCGTTTGATTATAACCGATATCGAAATGCCGCAGATGGACGGACACCGTTTGACGAAGCTGGTAAAGGATTCTTCAGCATTTTCTCATATTCCGGTGGTGATTTTCTCCTCGTTGGTAAATGACGAGATGAGAAAGAAGGGAGAGGCGCTTGGTGCGGATGCCCAGCTTTCCAAGCCGGAAATCGGTCATTTGGTAGAGGCAATTGACGGTATTTTGTGGAAGTAAATCGTATCTTGAAAGGTGCAGTATATGGCGAAGTGCAGAAAATGTGGTACAGCCGTTCCCGAAGGAGCGGAATACTGTGCGGAATGTTTAAGCAAATTGAATACTGCGAAAGATTCGGAGTCATATCTGGATAGTTTACTCAGTGCAGTTATGACAGAAGAACCGAAACGAAGGGAGATTGTTTATCCGAAAAAGGAAACAAGCTCTCTTGTTTCCGTGCCTGAAAAAGTAGAAACTTATAATGAGCCGGTTGTTGATACTGAGGTAGCGTCCTACAGTGCACCGGAGGCCGAATCCTTTTATGTGTCGGACAGAATACCGGAGGAGAAGGTCCGGATTGAGGAAGCCGTGGAAGAAGAGCCGATGACGATGGGGGATACTTCGCTGGCGGACAGATTCGATTTCTTTTTCGATGAAGATGCGGAGATGCCAAAGCTTAACAGCTACAGTATTTTCGATGACGTAGATGAAAGTACGGTGGATGCGATGCTGGCAGAGGATTTGGGAGAGTCGAATGATTGGGAAGCTCAGGAAAAGGCGTTTTTCAGTCTTGAGGAAGAAGCTCCGGAAGCTGTCATGGTCACGGAAGAGGCAGAAGATGGTATGGTGACCGGCCTGATTACCGAGGAGCCGGAAGAGATTTCGGAAGCGTTTGAATCAGAGCCGGAGAAGATTCCGGATACTGAGACTTCGGATGTTATGGAAGAAATTCCGTTATCCGAAGTGGGAGATATTGAGGATTTATTTGGGTTGTTGGAAGATGAACGGGGAGGGGATGCTCCGGAAGAGATAGAAATGGTTATGCCGGAGGTAATATCTTCGGAAGATTTGGACGCGGCTCCTGATACGTTCAGCGGAATTGTGGAGGAACCGGAGGAGGAGACTGCTACGGAGTTCGGTGATTTTGCCGATTTATTCGGAGAAGCAGAGGATAACGGTCTGGATAAAGCACCGGAACAGCAGCCTCAGTCTATGGCGGATTTTTCGGATTTGTTTGCGGGGCTGGATGACGAGGACGGACTGTTTGAGTTTGGGGCACAGCCGGTAGAACTTAATGAGGACGAAGAGGCTTCGCTGGACGTATTGTCTGCTATGGCTGCCACTGTTTCTGCGCCGGAGACTTCACCGAAGGATATGCCTTTGACCGAGAGTGGAAAGAAGGAGAAGAAGAGAGGATTCTTTTCTTCGTTGTATCATAAACTGTTTGATAATGTCAAGGTGGATCCTTCAAAGATAAAGCAGCCTCCGACCAAAGAAGAGATAGAGGCGAAGAAGAGAGAAAAGGAAGAAACCAAAGCACGGAATAAGGAAGAAAAGGAAGCATTACTTGCGGAGAAGAAGGAACAGGAGAAACAGGTAAAGCTGGAGAAGCAGCGGGTAAAGAAGGAAGCAAAAGCAGAGAAAAAGGCTAAGAAGATGGAAGAAGCAAAGCTTTTGCTGGAGGAAATGGAAAAGACCCGTATTAATCGTGCGGGTGCATCCATTGTATTCATTTTCTTTGCGATGATTGCGGTTGTGATCATTGTGGGAACCAGCATTTTCTCTTATTCCCTCAGTATTAAAAATGCGGAACATGAGTTTAAAAATGATCAGTATACGGCGGCGTATAATGAGATTTACGGATTGGATGTTAAGGACGAAGATATATTATTATATGACCGTATAATGACGGTTATGTATGTACAGAAGCAGTTGAATTCTTATGATAACTATTATAGGATGGATGATAAGCCGAAAGCTTTGGATTCCTTGTTGAAAGGGTTGCAACGTTACGAAAAGTATATTGATCTGGCGGTAGATTTGGAAGTAGATACAGATCTGGATTCCGTTCGTAAGAAGATACTGGAGAAGGTCAATGAAAGCTTTATGCTGACGGAGCAGGCGGCGATGGAGATTATCCAGTCCGATTCTCAGGCGGAATACAGCAAAAAGGTGTACGATGCCGTGGATAACTTGGAGTAGTTTTTGAGGTTGTATTTTGAATGCAATGTACTGTTGTCGGGGCATGTCCCCGACAGTAGTTTTTTCTGAAAGAAAAGCGATGCGGAATTTTAGGAGGATTTATGATAGCAATTATTGATTATGATGCAGGTAATTTAAAAAGCGTGGAAAAAGCATTGATTAAAGTGGGAGCGGAGCCGGTAGTGACCAGAGACGCTTCTGTGATTTTGCAGGCGGACAAAGTGATTTTGCCGGGGGTGGGAGCCTTTGGCGAAGCAATGGAGAAGTTAGAGAGCTTTGGTCTGGTAGATACGATATATAAGGTAGTGGAGAAGGGGACGCCGCTTCTCGGAATTTGCCTCGGACTTCAGCTGATGTTTGAGTATAGTGAGGAAAAGGAAGGCTGTAAGGGGCTTTCCCTACTAAAGGGCGGTGTTAAGCGGATTCCTGATGCTCCGGGACTGAAGGTGCCGCATATGGGCTGGAATTCCCTGACGGTGAAGGAGAATGCGAAGTTGTTCAAAAACCTTCCGGAGGACCCATACGTGTATTTTGTCCATTCTTACTATTTGCAGGCAGAGGAGCCGGAGATTGTTGCGGCAACCACGGAGTATGGGGTAACGATACATGCGTCTGTGGAAAAGGATAACGTGTTTGCATGTCAGTTCCATCCGGAAAAGAGCGGTGAAGTCGGACTGGCAATTTTGAAAAATTTTGTAGAACTGTAAGGAGAGTACTATGTTTACAAAGCGTATTATTCCGTGCCTGGATGTACATAACGGAAGAGTGGTAAAAGGTATCAATTTTGTGAATTTAAGAGATGCCGGTGATCCGGTAGAGGTTGGTGCGGCCTATGATGCGGCCGGTGCCGATGAGCTGGTGTTTTTGGATATTACGGCGTCCTCCGATGCCCGTGCCATTAAGCTGGATATGGTGCGTCGTGTGGCGGAGCGTGTATTTATTCCGTTTACCGTAGGCGGCGGTATTCGTACCGTGGATGATTTTAAGGAGATTTTACGAGAGGGAGCCGACAAGATTGCGGTAAATACTGCGGCGATTTTGAATCCTCGTCTTATTGCCGATGCGGCCGATAAGTTCGGCAGCCAGTGCGTTGTAGTGGCGATGGATGCCAAGCGGCGTGAGGACGGTTCCGGCTGGAATATTTATAAAAACGGCGGTCGTGTGGATATGGGAATCGATGCCATTGAGTGGGCAATGGAGGCGCACAAGCTGGGTGCGGGAGAGTTTCTTGTAACCAGTATGGATAAGGACGGTACCAAGGATGGTTACGATTTAGAACTGACCAGACAGATTGCGGAGGTAGTGTCCGTGCCGGTAATCGCATCCGGCGGAGCGGGAACGAAGGCACATTTTTATGATGCGCTTACGGAAGGAAAGGCCGATGCAGCTCTGGCGGCATCCCTGTTCCATTATAAAGAGCTGGAGATTAACGAGGTTAAGGGATATCTTCGTGAACGAGGTGTCAGTGTGCGTCTGTAGAGGATTCTTAACAGAGACTATGGGGAGTTTGGAAAGAGAATAGAAACGCCTGTCCGTCAGGACAGGTGTTTTTTGAGAGTGTTATAATATCCGATTCATTTAAACAGTCGGGAAGCGGCAAACTAGCAGAATTGATTGGAATCGCTGTTGTAGTGGTAGTCGATTACTTCCAGACTGCGGACGATATCTTCTGCGGAACAATTGTTAGCGGAGCAGAACTCCGCAAGACTTGCATAGTTGTCGCGTAACTGGGTATTGATATAACTTAACAGGATTACAGGGTCTTTCGGTAAATTCATAAAAACTCCTTTCGTGAACAAAGTCGGTGACAGATAAAGGATGCGGCTAAATTGTAGCACAGGTTAAGGAAAAAGTAAAGCGTTGGAGTGGAAGACCGGGAGAAAACGGTTGGATTGTGAGCAGCTCGGAAGATGAGCGGATTCAAAGAAAGGACGGAACTGGATGGAACTGGCGGGTATATTGACCAATCAGGTGTTGGTCATGTTTTTATTACTGGCAACCGGCATGATTTTGTATAAAATCGGAATGATTACCGACGAAGGTAACCGGCAAATGGCCGGTGTGGTGTTGTATGTGGTGGCACCGCTGTTGATTTTAGATACCTACAGTATGGAATACGATGCGGCAATTACGAAAAATATGTTTCTCGGATTTTTGCTTTCAGCCATTAGTATTATTATAGGTATTCTGGTGTCCTTTGTATTGAAAATCGGAAGTAAAAAAGAAAGTTTTTCTACGGAACGGTTTACGGTTATATTTACAAACTGCGGATTTATGGGAATTCCGCTGGCGGAAGCGGTATTCGGGGATATCGGTGTGATTTATTGTACAACCTATATTACCATGTTTAATTTGTTTGTATGGACCTATGGATTGGCTTTGATGCGCGGGAAAAGTACAGAGAAGCGCAGCCTGAAGGAGAAATTAAAACCGTTTTTAACACCGACCATGTTTTGTATCGTGATCGGACTGATGGTGTACTTTTTACAGATTCCGATGCCGAAGCAGTTAAAGGCGGCGGTGGGGTATATTTCTTCCATGAATACGCCGTTAGCGATGATTGTATCCGGTATTTATATCGCGCAGGGAGATTTGCTCGGAGCCCTTCGCAAAGGAAGAGTTTATATAGTCAGTGCCATGAAGTGTCTGGCAGTACCGTTTTTTATGATTTTTGTGTTGATGTTTCTTCCGTTTGACGAAAAGTTAAAGACCACGATTTTGATTTTATCGGCATGTCCCAGCGGCGCCAACGGAATGTTGTTTGCCAATCGCTTTGGAGGTGATACCAAGACTGCATCCAATGTATTTACGGTGACGACGATTGCCAGTATTTTCTGTATCCCGCTTATGGTTATGGTGTCGGAGTGGCTTACGTCTGCGATAAAAGGTTTGTTTTGACAGAAAAATCGTTAATTGTTCGAAATATTTAAACTTTTAATTTATTGTTGACAAATCCGTGGATTGGGTGTATAGTATGAGAGTACCAAGCAGAACGCACGGTACCTCATAGGAAATGCACAAGTGGCTCAGTGGTGGAGTATCGCCTTGCCAAGGCGAGGGTCGCGGGTTCGAATCCCGTCTTGTGCTCTGGAAAAAAGAAAGGACAGTATCGTTGATACTGTCCTTTCTTTTTTTCGGAGCACTGCCGTGTTCAGAAGTTCGAAGTCGTCTTCGTTTCACTACGGTCATGGGACGCTTCGCTCCGGTCGGTTCTGCACCCCGTCTTGTGCTCTGAAGTCTACCGTATAAAACTCATCTCCGTTCTTTACTTAAAAAAAGGAGGAAAATGGTACGCAATAATACTTTAATTTTTTTCCCGTTTATACTATAATGGAAGAGGTAGGAGGAACAATGAAATGGCGATTTTCACGAGAGTTCGTTTTGCTGTAAAAGAGGATGCGGCGGCAATTTTAAGGATATACGAAACATACATAAAGAATACGACGGTGACCTTTGAGATTGAGGTGCCGACGGTATCGGCGTTTGAAGAACGGATGGAGCGGATTACGGCACAGTTCCCGTGGCTTGTGTGCGAGATAGACGGTGAAGTTGTAGGGTACGCATATGCATCAATGCACGGCGAGCGTGCGGCGTATCGCTGGTCGGCGGATCTTTCGGTGTATATTGACGAACGGTATCACAGAAGAGGGATTGCAGCTTCCTTATATGAAGCGGTACAGACTCTTTTACGTGAGCAGGGGTATTATACCGTATATGCCGGTGTTTCCACGCCGAATCCGAAAAGTGAAGCCTTTCACACAGCTATGGGCTTTCGTAATCTCGGAGAATTTAAGAATGTAGGATATAAGCTGGGCCAATGGTGTGGTGTGGCTTGGTATGAGTTGCCGCTTTCGGAGTATGGGGAAGTGCCGGGGGAGCCGGTAGCCATAGGGACAATATCAGGGGATTTTTGTACTGAGGTATTTTCAAATGCAGAAAATAGTGTGCGATAGGTAGAAATGAAAGGAACATGATATGGAGTCGAATAATAAAGAGCATGTGTGTAGAGAGCAAGAGCCAGCCGTAGTAGTGGAGAGGAAACAGAAGAAAAAGGTTTCTGTTGCAGGAATTACGTTCGGAGTAGTTATGCTTGCGGCACTTGCGGTACTGGCTGTTTGTTTATACAAGACATCGGCAGAGTTGCAGTCGGTGCAGGCTTTTTCTAAAGGTTTACAGTCAAAACTGAAGCATACGGAAGAGAAGCTAAATGTTCTTTCGGGTGTTGTAAGCGGAGAAGGTGCGAACGACCGGGGGGCGGAAGTGTTGGAGGCGGAAACAGATGGCGAAGATGCAAAGGTGGCAAAACCGCCGTATCCGACGCCTGTACCGGAGGTGTATACGGTTTGTGTGGATGCGGGACACGGTGCACATGATTCCGGTGCGGTTTTGGAACTTGAAGACGGAACGGAGCGTCAGGAAAAGAATGATACATTATGGCTTGCAAAATTGTTGCAGAAAGAACTGGAAGCATACGGAATTAAGGTGGTTATGACGAGAGAGGATGATTCCTTTCTTGAGTTATATGATCGTACCTTGATTGCGAATTCATTGGATGTTGATTTGCTGGTTTCTCTTCACAGAAATGCGTTTTATTCCAACGGAAAAATGAATGATAGAGTAAAGGGTGTGGAAATTTGGATACATAACAGTAGACCGACGGCGGCCAGACAACTTGCAAACCGGATGCTGGATGCGATTCTTGAAGTAGGTGGCATGGAGGACCGGGGCGTCCGGTACGGTTCCATGAGCGATTATAATGAAAATTATGCCATCAACCGGCGGGCTATGATGCCAAGTATGATTGTGGAGATGGGGTTTATTTCAAACGGAGCGGATAACGAGGCTTACGATAGCAACGGAGAAGCGTACGCAAAGGCTATGGCCAAGGTAATTTATCAGTGGCTTACCGAGTAAAATCAGGAGGGAAAAGCAAGGAGAATTGTTGCACTTTTGCAGTGAGTATGATATGATTATCCTTGGGTGTACCCAAAGAATAAAGTATACAGTTCGCCGGAAACGGCAGAGATAAAGACAAAGGAGAAGAAGGTATGAGTGTTAAGTTTCATCTTCCGGGACTTCGTGCGAATTTCCCGATTAATATGTTGTTGGTAAAAATGATGCAGAAGTATCCGGAGTATTTTCGTGAGGGTGTGGAGATTGCGTCCTTTTTCGGAGAATTCCCGACATCCAAGTGGAACGGCGGCAGATATTGCGGCGGAGACCAGTGTAATTCCGAGTATATCCGTCAGGTCATCCGTGCGGTGAATGCAGAAGGGATTCCGATTCGTTTTACTTATACCAATCCGCTCATAACCGAGGAGGATTTGGCAGATCCGTATTGTAACTTCTGCCTGCTTGAGGCGAATAACGGCATGAATGAGGTTATCGTCGTTTCTCCTCTTTTGGAAGAGTACATTCGGGAATGTTATCCTAATTACAAGATTACCAGTTCTACCTGTAAGGAAATTAAGGATATTGATGCGGTAAATGCGGAGTTGGAGAAGGATTACCATATTGTGGTATTGGATTACAATCTGAATAACAAGTTCGACCTTTTGGAGAAGATAAATAAAAAGGAGAAGTGTGAGCTTTTGGCAAATTGCTGTTGCGTGCCGAACTGTCCGCGCAGAGGCGATCATTATAAGTTTATGGCACAGCAGGAAGCGATTGCATTAAAGAACAGGGAGCTTCCGGCCAATAAGCAGCAGACGATCCCGAGCTGGTATTGCGAGTACGGCGAGAACACTTCGGTGTATGTATTTAAGAATTATGAGACGCATATTTCTCCGGATGATATTTGGAATAAGTATGTACCGATGGGTTTCAATCAGTTTAAGTTGGAGGGAAGAACCGCAAATCTGTTCCTTTTGATTGATACCTATGCGTACTATTTTGCAAAGCCGGAGTACAGAGATGAGATGCGGTTTGTACTGACTACAAATCTGCAGTCCAATAAAATAATTACCGTGAATAAGCCGAGAAAAGAGATTTGGCCGTAAACAGGAGGACGTGACGGATGCGGATACGTTTTTTTGCAGCTGTGGCGCTGGGGATTACGGTATTGTCTCTCGGTGGCTGCGGGAAAGCGGAAAAATATTATGAGAGCGGTCTTGTGTCTGCGAATGAAGCGGACTACGAGACTGCCCTTCTCTATTTTTCCAAAGCTTTGGATGAAAATCCGAATAAGGCGGAGTACTATATCGAACAGGGCCATGCCTATGCGGCGCTGGGACGGTATGAGGAGGCGAGAACTGCTCTGGAAGCAGCCGTTGTGGAGCAGGACCTGGAACTGACCAGAAAGAATAACAAGCGTGCATGGCGTGCCATCGGAATTACTTATTATGAAGAAGGCAATTATACGGAGGCAAAGACGTACTTTGAGAAGGCGTTGGCAGAAGAACTGCTTCCGGAGCTCAGTGCCGATATCCGGATGTATCTGGCGGATGCATTGGAGTGCGAAGGTGATTATGCGGCGGCCATTGCTGTATATGATGAGCTTTTGGAGGATCAGAAGGATTATGCGGCAGGATACCGTGCCAGAGCGTATATGAGCTATGTGCAGGGAGATTATGAGAAGAGTCTTGCGGATTATGATGATGCGATTGCGCTTACACCGGAGAATTTCGATTTGTATTTCGGAAAGTACAATGTGCTGGAGAAGTTAGGAAAAGCTTCCGAACAGGCAGAATTGCTCCGTCTCATTACGACCATTGAAAATCCGACGCCGGAGGATTCGTATTATATTGCAAAGGCGCAGTATTTCAGCGGTGCGTATGACACCGCCCTGGTCAGTCTTACGGCAGCGGCAGAGAACGGTTACGATGACGCACATTATTATATCGGAGAAATTTACCATAGCCGTTCCTCTTACGGTGAGGCGGTATACCATTACAAGCAGTATATTGCGGGAGACGGTGCAAAGGATGCGGCGGCGTATAATCAGATGGCGATTTGCCTGATGAAGCAGGAGTATTATGCCGATGCGTTGGAAGCGGTTCGCGGCGGACAGAAGCTTTCCGACCCGCTCCACGGAAGACAGTTATTGTTTAATGAGATTGTAATTCTTGAGAAAACGGGAGATTATAATACGGCATACGAAAAGGCGGTTGATTACAGAAGTCTGTATCCGGAGGATACAAGGATACGCAGAGAATTGGAATTCCTTGCTACCAGGGTACGGGAAGAAGCATGAGGTAGGTATGATAGAGAATAAAGAAGAGAAAGAGCGTGTAATATTGGTCGGTGTCTGTGTGTCCGACGGAGATGACACGGAAGTTTCTTTAAAGGAACTGGCGGAGCTTGTGAAAACAGCAGGTGCCGAAACGGTAGAGGTAGTGATACAGAATCGGGAAGCGGTACATCCGGGGACTTATGTGGGAAAGGGTAAGATTGAAGAAATCGGTATGTTGTTAGCTCTGCATGATGCGGATGGCATTGTATGCGATGATGAGCTTTCCCCGGCCCAGATGAAGAACCTGGAGGATGCCTTGCAGTGTAAGGTGATGGACCGTACCATGGTGATTCTGGATATTTTTGCCCAGCATGCACGAACCGGTGAGGGTAAGCTTCAGGTCGAACTGGCCCAGTTAAAATACCGTGCGACACGGTTAATCGGAAGCTACAGTGCCATGTCCCGTATCGGTGGCGGTGCCGCAGGTGCTTCCGGCGGTATCGGTACCAGAGGTCCGGGTGAGAAAAAGCTGGAGGTGGACCGGCGTCTCATTAAGGCGAGGATTGCCCAGCTAAACAGGGAATTGGAGCAGGTAAAGAAAAACCGTGAAGTGGCTCGTGCCATGCGGGAGAGGAACCGTACGCCGGTGATTGCCATTGTAGGTTATACCAATGCGGGAAAGTCCACACTTTTGAATACCCTGACGGATGCGGGAGTATTGGAAGAAAACAAATTGTTTGCGACGTTGGATACCACGACACGTATTTTAAAGCTGGAAAGTAAAGAACAGGTGCTTTTGACCGATACGGTAGGGTTTATAAGAAAGCTTCCCCATCATTTGGTGGATGCCTTCCGGTCTACCCTGGAGGAGGCGAAGTATGCCGACATGATACTACATGTTGTGGATGCCTCCAACCCGGATATGGACGGACAGATGCACATTGTATATGAAACGTTGCGGAATCTCGGGGTAAAGGATAAGCCGGTGATTACCGCATTTAATAAGCAGGATCTGGTAACCGAGCCGGAGGCTTGCAGGGATTTAAAGGCGGACCGTGTGGTGAAAATCAGTGCCAAGAAGGGGACCGGACTTCCGGAGTTGTTAGAGATTATTTCCGAACTGCTTCGGGAAAGCAAGGTCTATGTAGAGAAGGTTATTTCCTATGCCGAAGGGAACAAGCTGGCGTTGATTCGAAAGTACGGTGAGTTGCTTTCGGAAGAGTATGTGGCGGAAGGGACCGCCGTGAAGGCTTATGTGCCGAAGGATTTGTACGGGCAGTTGTTCGGAAACGAGTAGGAGCGGTACTTCGGATATTCCGCTGGAAACAGGCGTCAATTTAATGAAAAAAGTAAATAGGACTTTAGTCCTATCTTTGAAAAACAGACCACTATATCTAGAAGAAAAAATAAAAATTTTTTCAAGATATGGTGGTTTTTCTCTTGACTACCACAAGAGATAATGGTAATATTATGAGTGAACGGTGAAACAATCGTCGTGTGCAAAAGAGAAAGAAATGTTATGAAGGGAGATATAAGCATGATTAATGTAGTAAAACGAGACGGTGAGATAGCAGAATTTAATCTCTCCAAAATCAGCGATGCGATTACCAAAGCATTCCATGCAACCAACAAGTCCTATACCGATGAGATTATTAATTTACTTGCGTTACGGGTTACCTCCGATTTTCAGGAGAAGGTAAAGGATAATACGGTAACGGTGGAAGATATCCAGGACAGCGTAGAGCATGTGTTGGAGCATACCGGTTATACCGATGTGGCGAAGGCCTATATTTTGTATCGTAAGAATCGTGAAAAGATTCGTAACATGAAGTCCACCATTTTGGACTATAAGGATATTGTAAACAGCTACGTAAAAGAAGAAGACTGGCGTGTAAAGGAGAATTCTACCGTGACCTATTCCGTAGGCGGTTTGATTCTTCATAACTCCGGTGCAATTACCGCAAACTACTGGTTGTCCGAGATTTACGACGAGGAAGTTGCAAATGCACATCGTCAGGCAGACATTCATATTCATGACCTTTCCATGCTTACCGGCTATTGCGCGGGATGGTCCTTGAAGCAGCTCATTCAGGAGGGCTTGGGCGGTATTCCGGGTAAGATTACCTCTTCTCCGGCAAAGCATCTTTCCACTCTTTGTAATCAGATGGTAAACTTCCTCGGTATCATGCAAAACGAGTGGGCGGGTGCACAGGCATTTTCCTCTTTTGATACCTATCTTGCTCCGTTTGTAAAGATTGATAATCTTTCTTACCGTGAAGTAAAGCAGTGCATTTCTTCCTTTATTTACGGTGTCAATACACCGAGTCGTTGGGGTACTCAGGCTCCGTTCTCTAATATTACGTTAGACTGGACGGTTCCGGCAGACCTTGCAAATCTTCCGTGTATCGTAGGCGGTGTAGAGCAGGATTTCACCTACGGTGACTGTAAGAAGGAAATGGATATGGTTAACAAGGCATTCATCGAAATTATGGTAGAGGGTGATGCTAACGGCCGCGGTTTCCAGTATCCGATTCCGACCTATTCCATTACCAGTGACTTTGACTGGTCCGATACGGAAAACAACCGTTTGTTGTTTGAGATGACTTCGAAGTACGGAACTCCGTATTTCTCCAACTATATTAACAGTGATATGGAGCCGAGCGATGTACGTTCCATGTGTTGCCGTCTCCGTCTTGACCTTCGTGAGCTTCGTAAGAAGTCCGGCGGATTCTTCGGTAGCGGTGAGTCTACCGGTTCTGTTGGTGTTGTTACCATTAATATTCCCCGTATTGCTTATCTCTCTGCCAGCCGTGAGGATTTCTTCCGCCGTCTGGACAGAATGATGGATATTTCCGCACGTTCTCTCAATATCAAGAGAACTATTATCTCCAAGCTTCTTGACGAGGGACTCTATCCTTATACCCGCCGTTATCTCGGCACATTCAACAATCACTTTTCTACTATCGGTCTTGTTGGTATGAACGAGGCTTGCCTCAATGCAAGATGGATCCGGAAGGATCTTACTCATTACGATGCTCAGGAGTTTACCAAGGAAGTTCTTAACCACATGCGTGAGAGACTTTCCGACTATCAGGAGCAGTACGGTGATCTCTTTAATCTCGAGGCAACTCCTGCTGAGTCTACCAGCTACCGTCTTGCTAAGTTTGACGTTAAGCGTTATCCCGATATTATTACTGCATCTCAGGGTGATGCTGCTCCTTACTATACCAACAGCTCACACCTTCC
>JAZOCC010000012.1:0-89473 GCA_045596385.1 Lachnospiraceae bacterium | reverse complement strand
AAGTTTGACATAATGCCTCCTATCTCCGCTGTCCAATCATTAACACCATCATATCATATGTGTGAAAGAGTTAATTCCACTTATGTAAGACTAAATTCCACATCTGGGGGCAAGAATGGAATTTAACTTTTCATTTTGCGGGTGAGTGCCAGCCGTATCGGGAAGGTTGCGCTTTTGCGTAATGTGGCGTATAATGGTTATGAAAGTGAGGTAGGAGTTTATGGAAACAAATGAAAAAGACAAAAAGAGTACGGTGAAGAAGATTCTGTTTTATTTATCCCTGGTTCCCTATGCAGTATTCCTTGTATGGGGTGTGGTAAATTACATTTTGGACGGTCGGGAGACCGGATATTGGGATGCTTTTGAATTGATACAGCCGTTGGCGGATTTTTGGTTTGACACGGTGATTGTGGAACTGAATCCTCTTGGAATTGCGCTTTGCTTGTTCAGTCTCGGGTATCCGATGTATTATTTTCTGGACAAGGTAGGAAGTAAGAAAAAGGGGAAAACGGAGGATGTGTCCGAGGGCAAAGCAGGAAAATCTTTCGTTCTGTATCTTGTGAGCTTTGTACCGTATTTGTATTTGGTTTGGTCGGTAATTTTCGGCATAGATTTTGGCTTTTTTGACAGCTACATGTATTACGGCTTTGAGGCCTTTGTGATTGCTTTTGGATTGGGAAGCATTATTCCGATTTATCCGGTTATTCTGATTTTCCAGATTATTTATACTGTAAAAAAACGTCGAAGCTTTAGCGAGAAAAATAAACGGTTGGTGAAGGGGATTGTAATTTCTTTGGCGGCACTTATTTTGATTCCGTCTTTGATTTATTTGGTTGCGGAGAAACGGGAGATAAAGAAAACGACAGAAGCGGACCGGGTGATTATCGAGAAGTACTTGAAGGAGACCTACGGAGAGCGGCACTTTGCGGAAATGGAAATAGGGGAAAAGGATTATGTTTCCGTGTATTATGGTGTAAGCACCCCTCTTTTGAAAGAGTCACTGTTATCTTTGGAACTGGATGAAAGCCATACAAGGGTAATTAAGGATGACTTTAAGGAAAGCCTTATTGCAGAAAAGCGGCTGGAAGAGAAGTTGGGAGACCGTCTGGCAAAGGAGTATGGTTTGCCGGAGAAGGTTGAACTGGATATGAAGATACATAGCATCAATTTGGATATAAAAGAGTATGATGGGGAGTTTGATGTAGAGAGTCTGCTGGATGAGTGCGAATATGAGATTAAAAGCATCGCAATCCGGACCGGTTCTGTGGAAAAGAGGGCGGTCACGAAGACACTTTCTGATTTTTACGTGAACTATTCGGAACTTCTTGAGGATCACTATTCGGGGGAACGGGTTGTGTTTCAGTTGAAATCGGTACAGGAAGACTTTTTCAGAGTAGATATGTTAAGACCTACACCGGAGAAGAATTACCTGACTATTATATTCTGGTCTTTGGACAACGAGGAAGTATATGTGGATTTGTCCGATAAATAAGAAAATATATTTTAAAAATAACAGAAAACTGTTGTAAAACCTCTGAATGTTTAGTAAAATATAAGTAGGTGTTAAGAAATGGCAAAACATCATGTTGCAGTTGTAGTAGGTTTGAGAAGGGAACCGTTATAACGGAATGGAGGTTGCTATGGATACTTACAAATACGAGAAGCTTAGAAATGTGGCTGTGTTGGGACACGGCGGTGCGGGTAAGACAACACTTGTGGAAGCGATTGCGTTTACCACGGGATTGACCACCCGTCAGGGCAAGGTAGAGGAAGGAAATACCATCAGTGATTACGACAGGGAGGAGGCGAAGCGGTTATGCTCTGTCAGTACCTCGGTGGTGCCGGTGATTTGGGAGGATATTAAGATTAATTTCTTAGATACGCCGGGATATTTTGATTTTGTGGGAGAAGTGGAGGAAGCGGTCAGTGCCTGTGATGCGGCAGTGATTGTGGTTTCTGCCAGAAAGGGTATCGAAGTCGGAACGGAAAAGGCATGGGAGCTTTGTGAGCGTTATAAGATTCCGCGTATTTTCTTTGTGACCGATATGGATGTGGACAATGCCAGCTTCCGTCAGGTTGTGGAGGATTTGACCGAACGATACGGAAAACGGATTGCACCCTTCCATTCTCCGATTCGTGAAAACGAGAAGTTTGTAGGCTTTGTCAATGTGGTAAAGATGGCGGGCCGTCGTTTTACAAAGAACAGTGAATACAATGAATGTCCGATACCGGATTATTCCAAGGAGTACGTAGATAAATACAGGGAACTTTTGATGGAAGCGGTAGCGGAGACCAGCGAAGCTTTGATGGAAAAGTATTTTAACGGCGAGGAGTTTACCGTAACGGAGATTTCCGCGGCACTTCGAAGCAGTGTCATCGATTGTACTGTCGTTCCGGTACTGTGTGGCTCCGGCCTTCATGCACAAGGCACGACCATGCTGTTGCAGGCGGTGGAGAAGTACTTCCCGTCTCCGAATAAGTGTGTCCTGGTCGGTATCAATACAAAGACCGACAATACCTTTGCGGCGGATTACGATGCAAATAAGCCGATGACGGCGAAGGTGTTTAAGACGATTGCGGACCCGTTCCTCGGAAGATTTTCCTTGGTGAAGGTTTGCTCCGGTATTTTAAAGGCCGGGGATACGGTATATAATCCGAACAGAGAGTGCGAAGAAAAGATTGCAAAGTTGTATGTATTACGGGGCAAGACCCAATATGAGGTAAAGGAATTGTATGCTGGAGATATCGGTGCGGTGGCAAAGCTGACCGAGACTTTGACCGGAGATTCCCTGACGGAGAAGGAAACACCTGTAATTTATGATCCGCCGAAGACCTCCGTGCCGTATGAGTATCGCGCGTACCGGGCAAAGAATAAGGGCGACGAGGATAAGCTGTCTCAGGCGGTTGCCCGTATGATGGAGGAGGATCTGACCATCAGGGTGGTAAACGACCCGGAAAACCGCCAGACGCTTTTGTATGGCCTGGGAGAGCAGCACCTTGAAGTAACCGCCAGTAAGATTGCTGCGCGGTATAAGGTGGAAATGGAGCTTCTTAAGCCGCGCGTGGCGTACCGTGAGACCATTCGTAAGAAAGTAACCGCAGAGCATAAGTATAAAAAGCAGTCCGGCGGACATGGACAGTACGGTCACGTTATCATTGATTTCGAACCGTCCGGAAATTTGGAGGAGTCTTTTGAATTCCATGAAAACGTATTCGGCGGGGCGGTGCCGAAGAACTTTTTCCCGGCGGTGGAAAAGGGAATTGCGGACAGCGTAAAGGAAGGACCGTTGGCGGGCTATCCGGTGGTAGGTATTAAGGCAACGTTAACCGGCGGTTCATACCACGATGTGGACTCTTCGGAAATGGCCTTTAAGACCGCTACCTGTCAGGCTTTTAAGGACGGTATTTTAAGTGCGACACCGATTCTTTTGGAGCCGATTGCAACCTTGAAGATTGTGGTACCGGAGAAGTACACCGGTGAGATTATGGGGGACTTAAACCGCAGACGAGGTCGTGTGTACGGTATGAATGCCCTGCACAATAACAAGCAGGAAATTGTGGCGGAGATCCCGATGGCGGAGCTTTGCGGTTATTCCGCAGACCTGCGTTCCATGACTATGGGTATCGGCGATTATTCCTACGAATTTACCCGTTATGAGGCGGCACCGTCCGATGTGCAGGCAAAGGTCGTGGAGGAAAGCGAAAAGCGGTAGAGTACAGACGATGTGCAGGATGAAGCATGCGAATCAGTGAAAAAACATGTAACATACATGCAGCTAAGGGCTTGTTTGAACGGCGTAGCTATGATACAATGAAGAGTAAGGACAGGGGCGGGCTTGTACCGCCCCTTAGTGTGCGTGCAGGCAAAGTGAGCATTGAGATAACGAGGCACTCCTGCATAGAAGAAATTCAAGAGGAATACGTTATGACCAAAACAAAAGATGCCTTTTACAGCCAAATCTGGAAGCTGGTGCTTCCGATTTTAATACAGAATCTGTTGAGTTCCATGGTAAGTTCTGCCGATGTTATCATGCTCAGTGCGGTGGATCAGGATTCCATATCCGCCGTGTCTCTGGCCTCCCAGTATGCGAACATTCTATTCTCCGTGTTTTACGGATTGGGAACCGGGATTACCATGCTTTGTGCCCAGTATTACGGCAAAAAGGATATGAAGGCAATTAATGTGGTGCAGGGAATTGCCATGCGGTTTTCTATGATGTTCTGTACCGCCTTTGCGTTGTGTGCGGCGATTTTTCCGAAGCAGATGATGTGGCTGTTTACAAAGAATGACCGACTCATTGAGCTGGGGGCGGAGTATCTTCGCGTCATCAGTATCAGCTACTTTTGTTGGGGAATCATCGAAGTGTATTTGGCGGTACTCCGAAGCATAGAGAGGGTGGCGATTTGCAGTGTGTTAAATATTATGACCTTCCTTTTAAACGTATTTTTAAATGCGGTATTTATTTATGGTTTATTCGGAGCACCGAGGCTGGGTGTTCTGGGTGTGGCGATTGCTACTTCGACTTCACGAGTCATTGAACTCATCGGGTGCTTTGTTGTTTCGTCCTTCAGTAAGGATGTGAAGCTGAAGCTTTCTTATATGTTTATTAAAAACAAGGTGCTGTTTAAAGACTTTGTACGTTTGTCCCTGCCGGCACTGGGAAACGATATCGTCTGGGGCGTGGCCTTTTCCATGTATGCGGCGATTATCGGGAATATCAGCGATGATGCGGTGGCGGCCAATGCGGTTGCGGTGGTGGTGCGTAATTTCGGTACGATTTTCTGTTACGGCATTGCCAGTGCGGGAGGTGTCCTGATCGGCAAGATTATCGGAGAGAATGATTTAGAGGGCGCAAAGTCCGGAGCGAAAAAGATGATGAAGCTGACGGTCATCAGCGGTATCATCGGCGGCCTTATCGTGCTTGCGGCGTCTCCGGCGGTGTTGTGGTATTCCGCTACGTTTTCGGGACTGACGCCGACGGCGCTGGGATATTTGAAATGGATGCTGATTATCAATTCCTATTACATATCCGGAACGGCAGTGAACACGTCCCTAATTGCGGGAATTTTCCGTGCGGGCGGCGACAGCAAATTCGGCTTTATCTGCGATACCATCGATATGTGGTGTTACGCCATACCGTTGGGATGTTTGGCGGCCTTTGTGTTTAAATGGCCGGTAATGGTAGTGTATTTCCTGCTTTGTACCGATGAGTTTGTAAAATGGCCGTGGGTCATCCGGCATTATAAGAGCGGAAAATGGCTCAATAATATTACAAGAGATGATTGGGGACAGGGGAACGAAGTGTAAAACGATACGGGAGCAGAGAGCGCGAAGTGCGAGCCAACGAAGAAAAACGAAAGAAGAGAGGAGAGTTTTTTATGCCACCGATGGGAGGCCCGATGGGGCGTGGATATTTAACGGAAGAGGAAAAGGCGAACCGGCCAAAGGTTACTCTGCCGTTGTTAAAACGTATTTTTTCTTATTTGCTGCCGTATTGGAAACAACTGTTGATTGTGCTGGGCTGTATTGTGTTGTCCTCGGTACTGGGGCTTTTGCCGTCGGTTTTGACGGGACGCATTATTGATGAAGGATTAATCGGAAAGAACATGAAGATGCTGATTATCCTGATTGTGGCATCGTTGGGCGTCAGTCTCGGTTCCAACCTGATTCAGGTGGGAGAGAGTTATTTGAACAACTGGATTGCCCAGCATATCACCTTTGACATTCGCAATAAGATGTTTAAGCATCTGCAGAAAATGTCCCAGAACTTTTTTACGTCCAACAATCAGGGAGATATTATCACCCGTATGACCAGCGATATTTCCGGCGTGGAACGTGTGATTACCAGTACTTTTACCTCGATTTTGTCCAATTCCATTACCTTAATCTGTGCGGTTGTGATTATGTTCCGGGAGAACTGGATTCTGGCAACGGTGGGCGTTCTTGTGATTCCGTTGTTCACGATTCCGACCAGATGGGCGGGAAAAACCCGGTGGACGCTGACACGTGAAGCCCAGGAATGCAATGATAAGATTAATGGTATTCTAAACGAGACCTTATCCGTCAGCGGCCAGCTTTTGGTGAAGCTGTTCGGTAAGGAAGAGTACGAGTACGACCGTTATGAGAAGGCAAATAAGCAGATGATTGGACTACATATCAAGGAGAGTATGGCGGGACGTTGGTTCCGGGTAGTCATCAATACCTTTTCCAGTGTGGGACCGATGCTTTTGTACCTGGTGGGCGGTATTCTTATGATGAAATATGATGCCGATCTTTCCGTAGGTGATATTACCGTGTTGGTGGCTCTTCTCGGAAGAATGTACGGACCGGTAAATTCTTTACTTAATATCCAGGTGGAGTGGATTCGCTCCATGGCATTGTTCACCCGTATTTTTGAGTATTTCGATATGCCGGTGGAGATTCAGAATGCGGAGGATGCTGTTACTCCGGCGAAGGCGGAAGGTAACGTGGAATTCCGTAATGTAGAATTTTCTTATACTCCGGAACGGAAGATTTTAAAGGATATCAATTTTGAATTAAAGAGCGGAAACAGTATTGCCATTGTGGGACCCTCCGGCTCCGGTAAGAGTACCATCATCAATCTGATTCCGCGTCTGTATGATGTGTGTGGCGGTCAGGTGACCTTTGACGGCGTGGATGTGCGGAAGCTTGATCTGGATTTTCTGAGGGAAAATATCGGTATCGTCAGTCAGGAAACTTATTTGTTTAACGGCACGATTCGCGAGAATCTGTTGTATGCAAAGCCGGATGCAACGGAAGAAGAGTTAATCGAAGCATGTAAAAAGGCAAACATTTACGAGTTTATACAGAATCAGGAAAAGGGTCTGGATGCGGTCGTAGGAAATAGAGGATTAAAACTTTCCGGCGGCGAAAAACAGCGTATTTCCATTGCCCGTGTATTGTTAAAGAATCCGGCGCTGTTTATATTTGATGAGGCAACCTCGGCGCTTGATTCCATCTCCGAGAGCAAGATTCAGGATGCTATCGACCCGATTATCCATTCCAGAACCAGTATTCTGATTGCACATCGTTTGTCCACGATACTTGCGGCAGACGAGATATTGGTAATCAAAGACGGTGTCATTGCGGAGCGCGGTGTACATTCAGAGCTTGTAAAGGCCGGCGGCACCTATGCGGAGCTGTATGAGACCCAGTTTGGAAAGGCTTTGGAGGGATAAATTATGGGACGAGTTTCGACAAAGGAAAATAAAAATGTTTATCAGCTTCGAAGAGAGGAGCTTGGATTGTCCAGAGAGAAGGCAAGCGAGCTGTTAGAAACTATGCCGGCGGAGCGTATTGAGAAAATCGAAAGCGAAAAGTCCCTTCCTCATCCGGACGAAGTGCTGCTCATGTCAGAGGCGTACAAGATGCCGAATTTATGCAATCATTATTGTGCCAATGAGTGTCCCATCGGAAAGCAGTATGTCCCGGAGATTAAAATAAAGGGACTTTCCCAGATTGTGCTGGAGATGCTTGCTTCTTTAAATTCCATGCACAAAAAGCAAGAGCGTCTTATCGAAATCACCGCCGACGGAAGGATTGAGGGCGATGAAATCAAGGACTTTATTCATATTCAGGAGGAACTGGAGAAAATATCCATTACGGTAGAAACCTTACAGCTTTGGTCCGAGCAGATGTTAGCTGACGGTACCATTGATATTGAGGCTTATAATGCGTATAAGAACAAAGAGCGATAGGCGAAAGTATACAAAACAAGAAAGCGGAAGAGACACCTTGGTAGAAATACCGGGGTGTTTTTATTTTGCCGATAGGACCGAAATAAGGTAAGCTATTTTGCTGCGACAGACATTTTTCTTATCGGTACGGGGAGGTATAATAAGTGCATACATAGGGACGGAGTGTTACGCTAAGGGAGCATATCGGTAAGGAGAAGGGTAAGATGGACGAGGACAAATCAGAAGGGAATCATCAAAGTAACGGAAAGATGTTTGGGAGGACATTAACTTGGGAAGAGCAACTTACGGTAGTTCGAACTATGTTTCCGTTCGTCAGTACGAAAGAGGCGTTGAAGGAAAAGCATTTTGTTAGGGGGTATGCCTATTCCTGCCGGATCTATGCCATGGAGAAACGTGAGGAGTGGACTTCCATGAAGCATATTCTTGCGTTGGCATTAACGGAGTATCAAAGGTCCTATGAGGAGGCCGGGACTCCGGAAGCTATTGCAAACCTGTTGTGGGCGTTATGTTTGGGGTATGTCTCTTCCGTAGAAGGGGAAAAGGTGGGAGCAGAAAAAGAAGAGTATAACCGGGAATGCTACGAAACGGGACTGTTGCTCGTTGGGATTTTGAGGGAGAACAAAGCCTATGAGGAATTGGCGGAGTATTATAAAACGTTACTGCATGTGATAGGGATGGACGGTGACGGGGCGGGAGTAGATTTGAGTAAAGCAGTGTGAGGTGGCCGACGGAGGTGGTGCTATGTCTGTGAAAGGAAGGATTGCTGCAATCCGCCTTGCGGAGAAAGTGGAGAAACATAGGGAGTATGCGGAAGGGCTGGGAGTGTTTGTGAAGATGGGGAAGGGAGTAGAAAACGGGGAGTGGGAGAAGAACGTGAAGCGCGGAAAAAGATAGCGGTAAGTAAAAAAAGAGAATAGGGATAGGAGAGAAAATATTTTATGATTTTAGGAGGTATTATGGCTAAGAATTGGGATTACGCAAAGATGTCAGAAATGGCATCTAAACATGGAGGACCGGAGAAATGGATTGAGGATATAAAACGTAAATCCTATGCTGACGGTGTCGAAGATGCAAAGTGTAAATGGTTGGTCCCGATACTGTTCATTGGTATGGGAATGGGTTCAATTTGTACTGTAGGAGGAAGAAAAATTAAGGAATTGGTTATCGCAAAAAAAGATAAACGAAAACGTATAGAGCAAGATGCGTTTTGGGCTGAACAGAAATTAAAAGAGGAATTAGATGGTGTTGTAGAAGGTTTGAGAGAGAAAGAGGAAAACAATGAGCAGGAAGAAAATGATATATAACGAAGGCGTAAAGTATGAGGAGTTAGAACAGCATACATATGAAGATTCAGGGGATGATATATTCTATACTTGTCCTATTTGTGGAGGGGAGTATTTAGCAGTGTTTATTTTTGAAGAAGATGGAAAAGTCATGTGTATAGACTGTTGAGGGGAGCAGTATGGGGAGTAGAGTATGAGGGAACGATAATAAGGAATGGAAGAGAAAGGAATAGAAAAAGCCAGAATTAGTGATTGTGTGAATCGACCTTAAGAAGTTAGATTTATAATCTTAATGATTGGGAGGTCGGTTAAGAGAATTACTTGTTCTGGTTTTTTTTGAAGGAGAACACGCAGTAGGGGAATGACAATGGTTTTGAAGAATGTGGTTAAAAAATTGTGACGACGGACGATGAGTTGCGTCAGAGTCTTTGTAAATCTTACGGAATATTTTAGATTATAGATGTTAAAAGGCAAGTATTATGATATAATTTAGACAGACATTTGTGACAGAGGGGAAATATCCGTAGATAATTAGAAAATAATGTAACAAGTGGAGGTAATATGGCTTCGAATAAGGTTGCAGAAAACATTAAATTCATTAGAGAGGTATTTGGAGAGACGCAAAAGGAATTGGCTGAGATAATCGGTGTGACGCATAATGCAATTTCAAATTATGAAAACGGAGAAAGAATGCCTGATTTACAGAAACTTGAAGTGATAGCATTACATTATGGAATTGCGGTTGATGCACTTATAAATGGTGATTTGTCACAAATGGAATTTGAGGTTAAACCGCTGACATGGGAAATGTTGATTTCATCATTTAAGGATATGTTACCGCTTATAAGTAGCGAGAAGGCAATGGAAGATAAGCATTTTGCAAAAGGATATGAGTATTCATGCAGGATAATTAATGAAGTGGAGAAAGCTGGACGGACTTCGATAGAACATTATTTGGAGAGAGCTTTAGAAGAATATCAAGAGTCATATATGCAATATGGCACAATAGAATCAATTGCAAATACGTTGTGGGCATTGTTTATCGGTTATATTTCATTTACAGATGAGCATGTAGAGAGAAGAGCAGAGGCAGTTCTTTATGGTAAAGGGTTAAAAAAGGATTTTGCTAAAAATTATATTTTGAGAGAAGTTAATTCAACAGATTCTGGCTGGAATCATGCAAGAAGAGATTATGTAAAAGAAAACTACGAATATAGTATGTTATTACTTAAGGAGTTGAAAGAATCTAAGGACTATACTCAATTGGCAGACTATTATTTGGCATTACAATATCTTTTCGGGATGGTATGGAATGATGCGAGCGAGGATTTTAACAAAACGATTGGACTTGAATTATTAAGGTCTCTAGTGTTGTTAGGAAACCCATATGTTATGAAAATAGGTAATATTGATTTGAATCAATAAAAAGAACTTAACAAAATGTGAAATTTGTTTTTAGAAAAGTTTGATATATTATAGGTATCAAGCTTTTTCTTTTTGTAAGATAATAAAACTTGAAGACGAAGGTAAGGAGGTATACGATGAAAGAAGAAAAGAAACAGGAGAGTTTTTTTGAAAAACACAAGACAGAATTCTTATTTGTAGGAGCAGCTGTTATTGCGGTAGGGGCAACATTGTTGCTTGCAAAAAATGATGACAAGTTTAAAGTGTACTTTAGTGATAAGGTAAAACAGTGTGGCAAGGCTGGAGCTGATGCTATGGTATGTATTCAGAAACCGGATACTGTTACGAGTGACGTGGAAGAAGTATTGACTAAAGAAGTTAATGTGATGGAACATCTCAGAAATCTTCCATGCGGACGCTTCCCGTCTGTTGCAAAGAAAGAAGAAGCAATGAAAAAGAACATCCTTTTAGGTGAGCATCAGACGTTAGTATCTGAACATACGAGATGCCACGCAGCATAAATTTAGAGCTGAAAGATATCTATGAAATAGTGTAATGTATATTTTCTTGATTTCTCCATGGTCTTGAACATGACGTAAAAAGGCTTACTGAAATTGGTTATACCAACCTTCTTAAAGTTTATTTTAGTTTCCGCACACTCCAAGGCGATACGAGAGTAGTCCTGGGCATGACTGAAAAAGGCCTGTAAAAAACAGATTGACAGACGGTGTTCGATAAGGAGGTAGTTATGGTTAAGGAACAAGAAATCCGCACGACACAACATAATTTATTGTTTTGTAAGATAGTTCTTTTGGAGGATAACCGTCTTGTATTGGAACTGAAAAACGGGAATCGGATAGATTATATTCCTTTGGAGACATTTGTTCGTGAGGTGAACCGTTTTTCAAACGGACAGTTCCCGCAATTACATATGATCGTAGAATAACTTGGACGAGCTAATCTGTATACTGCAAGAAGAAGCCGGAGTTAATGATTTGTAGATGAATCATTAATTCCGGCTTTTTATGGTTTGTCTGAAGTTCAAAGCAGAAGAAACGGAGGATTTTATGAACAAGATTCAGTTAAGAAAAGGTGACGAATTAGTCGCAGCAACAGACATCAGATTTATTCTGATACGGAGAGAAGGTTTGGTGGAGAGTGTCCCGATTATCCGGAATGAGGATCATTGGGTTCGGTATGTGACGGATGCGGAGTTTGATGGATTTGGAAGGGCTAAGAAGGGCGGAGTTTCCCTATATCATATAAAAGCAACGACAGAGGAAACCTTTGTTCCGAAGTGCGAAAAATGTGGAGCTCCGTTGGAGGGAAGACCGGTGAATTGCTGTGTGGGGGAGATGACTTGCCCGTCATGTGGCTATCTTAACTATTTGAATGAAGCGATTATTTCAATGTAAAAAAACAGAGGAGGTTTTTTATGAGTACGGAAGAAATTCAAATGAAATGTAATGAATTATGTGGGAAATCGGCAGCGGAGTTAACAAGCGGCTTTTCCCGGTTTTACAGAGAAAACGGGATGTGGAAAAGCATCCGAAGAATCATTCAGGATATGTATAGGGAGGGCGAAATTAGAGCTAAGAATGCGTATTGCGATGGACTGAATAAAGGGCGTATCGAGGGCGCAGGTGGAATGTTACTTGTTTGTCTGGCGGTTGGAATGGTGGTTGTTGCGACAACGAAGGCCAAGCAATCCAAAGAGAGAAAGGCTGTGTGGGAAGCCAACCGACAGATTAGAGAGGATATTGTCAGCTCTTATGAGGAGCAGCTACGTCACATGAAAGAATTGTATGAAACGGAAAAGGAGAGTGCGACATGTACGGAGAGAAACAGTGCAATGTAGTAAAGGTCACGCAGGTATATCCGAATCGTGTGGCTGTGGAACTGGATGACGGAAGAATAAAGCTGGTGGATTTGATTTTGTTGGACGACGGCATTTATGCAAGCAGAGAGAGTATCAGGGAGAAGGTAGAGAGTTCCTTTCGCGGAACGGAACCGGATATGATTATTATTGGCGAACGCTAGATTCGCGAAAAAAACAAATCCTCTTTTGAGGCGTATCAATAAATTTAAACGCCTTAGAAATGCTATTGACTGCACGTTGCGTGCAGTTTTAGGCTAAAACAAGGAGGATGTATGGAACAAATGATAACCTTACATGAACTATGTGATACCGTAGGGGTATCCAGGCGGGCCGTTCAAGGGTATGAGAAGGAAGGGCTGGTGGAGGCGTCCGACAGGAACAAGTACGGTCATCTGTTGTATGACGAGAAGACGCAGCTTCGGATTGCGCAAATCAGATTGTATCAGCAGTTTGGTTTTAAGGTCAAGGAGATTAAAGACCTTCTGGATGCGCCGGGAACTGTGATGAAAGAGGCTTTGGAACATCAGGTGGTGCATATGAAGGAAGAGCAGGTAAAGATTGAGGCTTTGATTCGACGGGCGTATGAATTAATAGACGTACTCAGTCAGGAAGAACAGTAGATAATTATTTTAAGGAGGATAACGTGATGAGAATGAAGAAGTTTTTGACAAATGTATGCGTATTTGCAATGGTGGTTGCACTGGGGGCCTGCGGAGGTAGTCAGACTCCGGTTGAGAATCCCGGCGGCAATGAAACGACAGTAACCGAACAGCCGGAACAGAAAAAGCCGGATGAGGGAAAAATCACAGAGAAGGAAGAAGGTGATTCAGGGGATAAGACTGTGGAAGATGTTAAGGAACCGGAAGAGGAGGAAGAAGTAACGGAAGAAACGGAGAAAGAGCCTTTCAATGTTCTTCCGACCATCGAAGAGACAGTACTTTGGGATGAGAAGGGAGTAAAGATAACCGCAACGGAATTGACCTATACGAAGTATGATGCAGAGTTGTCGTTGCTGATTGAGAATAACAGTGACAAAGAGGTGTCGATTATAGCAGGATCTGCCGGATATTGCTGTAATGCCGTTAATGGGTACATGGTGGCAGACGGGTATTTGAATGAGGATGTTTCGGCAGGGAAAAAAGCGAAGGAGACGATAGCGTTTTCTATGAAGGAGTTGGCAATTTACGGAATAACGGAAATTGCGGAGATTCAGGTAGGCTTTGATATTGATATGGGTGAGGATGAGGAGTTCTATACCGGACCGAGAGTAGTGAAAACGTCGGTAGCGGATACCTATGATTTTGCCCGTAATACCTATCGTGAAAATGTCAGCGGTAAGGATTTAGAACGAGATTATGATTGTACGATAGAGGTGTTTAAGGAGACTGAGAAGGTCGTAATGGATGGGCTTACGCTTATGTCTTATGCTCTGGTAAGGAATTTTGATGAGGAGCAGATGTTGCTTTTGGAGATGAAAAACGATACCGAGAAAGTGGTTCGATTTGATGCAGTCGGATTGACGGTAAACGGTCTGGATGTTTACAGATATTCCATGGGAAGTGATTTTGTTGCACCGTCTTGCCGGTGCGTGATGAATATTAATTTGGATTCCAATATCGACGAAACGTATCGGAGTGCATTTGGCCTGACATCCATGGATAAGCTGAGTTTTACGATTAAGGTAAGAGACGAAGGATACCGTGAGTTGTTAGCAGAAACGGAGGTATGTCTTGAACTCGGGGATACGGTGACTACGATTGATGCTTCCGGAACGGAGGTGTTCAATCAGGACGGAATCCGGATTGTGTCCAAAGGCTTGTTTGAGGATTCATCGGAATACAGTGATGATATTCATCTGGTGATGTTGGTAGAGAACAATACATTGGAAACCATCCGGCTGGATAATGTATATGATTCTCTTTCCGTAAACGGATTTATGACGGATTACACTTTATACAGTGAAAAGTTAAAATCGGGAACGCTATATGTGATGGATATTGAAATTGATGCAGATTCTTTGGCGGATAATGATGTTGAGGGAATTGCGGATATTTCAGAGGTAGAGTTTTCGGTTAAGTTTAAGACAGAGAAGTATGATGAGATTGCGGATGTAACGGTGAATGTGGAGTTTTAAAGTTAATATGTGATTGGATACGGCTGTTGCTATCAGAAGGGTAGCAACAGCCGTATGTATTTTGCGGGGATTACACATTGCGTAAAATGATTTTTTATGTTATATTGAATATAACGTAGTAAAGAACTTAGTATGGGAGGTGTCTCATGGATTGCAAACAAAAGATTACAGAACTCCGTGAGCAGACCGGTATGAATCGCAAGGAGTTCTGTGATTACTTCATGATTCCCTATCGGACGGTGACGGAGTGGGAGCGCGGGAATCGGAATGCGCCGGAGTACGTACTTCGGTTGATGGAGTATAAAATACGGATGGAGAAGTTGGGTATGATAGGTACAGAGGAGGAAGAAAATGGGGGAGAAGACAGAGATATTGACGGTAGATAAGCTACAGAACCGGGTTTATGTGATACGCGGGCAGCAGGTGATGTTGGATACGGATCTTGCGGAGATTTATGGGTATGAGGTAAAACGGTTGAATCAACAGGTGAAACGAAATATAAGTCGATTTCCGAAGGATTTTATGTTTCAGTTGACTGAAAGTGATTTAGAACATTTGCGGTTGCAAAATGTGACCGCAAATATTAATAGCATGAGTCGTACAATGCCGTTTGTATTCACAGAACAAGGGATTTATATGTTGTCAACGGTTTTGCGTGGTGAACTTGCAGAACAACAGAGTATCTTTATTATGCGTGCATTTCGTGAGATGCGCCATTACATAAAGCAGAATCAACAGTTTGTGACGCAATCGGAAATGAGACTGGTGACAGCAAAGGTATCGGAAATATCGGTACAGGTTGCCGGTATCTCGGATTGGAAAAGCAAAACGGAGAAAGATATTGAGGATATCCGGAAAAGCATTGATACGTTGAATGAAAATTTTGTTTCGGGGAAAGATTTCAAGGAATTTGTGATATATAAGGGACAAAAATTCGAGGCGGATACGGCGTATATCGATATTTATCAACAGGCAGCGTCCAGGATCTATGTGGTGGACGATTACATGAATGCAAAGACCTTGCAGCTTTTATCGCAGAAGAAGCAAGGTGTCGAGGTTATTTTGTTTACGGAAAACGGGCATGGAAGAAACGGATTTTTGACACCGGCACTGATAAGTGATTTTGTGACGCAATATCCACCGATTCGTATTAAGTCAAATCCGGATTGCCATGACAGATTGATTGTGCTTGATTACGGTCTGACTAAGGAGCAGGTATACCATTGCGGAGCGTCCAGTAAGGATGCAGGAAAGAAGTTGTGCGCCATTAACAAGATGGAACAGAGCACGATATTTCATCCGGTTATCGACCGTTTATTGTCCGGACCGGATAAGAATATATAATATTTTTGCAGAACAAATTGGAGGGTATCATCATGCAATATCGCAACGACAAATACGGCAATCCGATTTCCGTGCTGGGATTCGGGTGTATGCGCTTTGATAAAAAGGGCGGAAAGATTGAGTTTGAGAAGGCTGAGAAGGAGATTCTGGCGGCTTATGAGGCTGGGGTGAATTATTATGATACGGCCTACATTTACGGCGGTAGCGAGGAGTTTTTGGGAGAAGTATTTGAGAAAAACGGTCTCCGTGATAAGGTGAAAATTGCGACAAAGCTTCCTCATTATTTGATTAAGAACATGGAAGGAATCGAAAAGACCTTTGCGGAGGAATTGCGTCGTCTCCGTACCGATTACGTGGATTATTATTTGATGCATATGTTGACGGATGTGAAGACCTGGGAGCGGTTAAAGGAACTTGGTATCGAGGAGTGGATCCGTGAGAAAAAGGCTAGCGGTGCCATTCGACAAATCGGTTTTTCCTATCACGGCAATACGGATATGTTTTGTCAGCTCATTGATGCCTATGACTGGGATTTTTGTATGATTCAGTATAACTATTTGGACGAGCATTCCCAGGCGGGGCGAAAGGGCTTGCAGTATGCGGCGTCAAAGGGAATTCCGGTATGGATTATGGAGCCGCTTCGTGGCGGACGTCTGGTGAATAATCTTCCGGAAAAGGCAAAGAAGTTATTCGCGGAACATCCGAGCAAGCGTACTCCTGCGGAGTGGGCATTCCGATGGCTCTGGAATCAGCCTGAGGTGACTTGTGTGCTGTCCGGTATGAATTCGGTAGAGATGGTACAGGAAAATGCGGCCAATGCGGATACGTCCCGGCCGGGAGATTTTACGGCAGAGGACGATAAGCTGATTGCCGGTGTGGTGGAAGCGATTCAGGAAAAGATGAAGGTAGGTTGTACCGGATGCGGATATTGTATGCCGTGCCCGAAGGGCGTGGATATTCCGGGGGCCTTTGCTGCATATAATAAACGTTATACTGACGGAAAAGGAAAAGCGTTTAAAGAGTATGTGCAGTGTACCCTGCTTCGGAAGGATTTTACATCGGCGTCCAATTGTATCGGTTGCGGGAAGTGTGAAACTCATTGTCCGCAGCAGATTGAAATACGGAAAGAACTCGTAAAGGTAAAAAAGGAGTTAGAAGGACCGGTGTATAAGACGGCAAAGTTTGTAGTGAAGAAGTTTATGAAGTACTAAAACATGACTCCGGTCACATTGTAAATCATTGCGCAGTGTGGTATGATAAATACGGTGATGCGTATGTCGGATAACAAAATGATACGTTTTCTATGGGCGATGCTGTTGGAAGCAGGTTTGCTTTTGATTGTCGTATTTCATTCGGAGCATGTGATGGGATGTCTCTTATGCGGGGCAGCCCTTATTGTTGTATTTCAATTACAAAGTTTAACGGAGGAGCAAAGTCGGAGTTCTTTGGTAGTGCAAGGAATTCTTTCTTTGCTCTTTTCGTTGCTTTCGGGACATTTTGCGGCGTATTTGATTTTTTATGAGGTGCGGTTGGTTGCAGGTGATGAGAGAGAGGAAGAAGAGACAAGCGGGGAAAGTCAAAACAGAAAAGAAAAATGTCCTCTGATTCGCATATTTTTACCGGGTGTGTTCTGCTTCTTCGGATCATCTTTGAGTAGGGCAGCAACCGGAAATTCTGCGGGAGCGTTGCCGGAGTTACTTTGGCATGTGCTACTTTTAACCGTTTGCACTGCAGTGTTTTTTACAGTTGAGGGCGCTGTGTCTCATTATTTGAAAATGCAGTGGGAAAGTGCGGCGGCAGTGCGAGGCACAGCTGTGAACGAACTATATGAGAAAAAGTTAAATCAGGAATTAAGAATGAAAAGTTACTTGGCGGAACGAAATGCACGTATGGAAGAACGGGAAAATATCAGTCGCAACATCCATAACAGTGTAGGCCATACCATTACGGCGGCGGTGATGACACTGGACGCGGCGGAGATGCTTATGGAGGTGGATTCTGCAAAGGCAAAAGAACGAATAGTAACCGCCAAGGAACGAATGAAGGAAGGTCTTAGTGCGGTCCGCCTCGCAGTGCGGGTGCTGGACAAAGAAAACAATAGGGTTCCTATGGGGGATTTTCTCAGTGAACTGTCGGCGGTGGCGGATAATTTTGTGATGGATACGGAGCTTATGGTAAAGACCGATGTAGATGTGGTACCGGAGGTGCAATCGCTTCCGAAGGAGCACACGGAGTTTTTGACCGGTGCGGTGCGGGAGCTTTTGACAAACGGTGTCAAACACGGAGATGCAACCCGTTTTCTGCTTTCTATAACAGCGGACAGTGCCCATTTACAGGTGCGTGTAAGGGATAACGGAATAGGAGATTTTTCGGAAGAAAATAAAGAGGCAAAAATCAGAGAAGGTTTCGGTCTGAAAAAGATGATATCCTATGTGAAAAAGTGCGGCGGAGATGCCAGGTTTACCAATGAAAACGGATTTTGTGCGGTGTTGACAGTGCCGCTTTATCAGGAGGAAACAGATGGGGAAGACTAGGATTCTTTTGGTGGATGATGAGCCGTTGTTGCTTGATAGTCTGGAAATTATTTTATCCATGAACGGCATGGAGATTGTTGGAAAAGCAAAGGACGGAAACGAGGCGTTACGGTGTCTGGAAACGGTAACGTGCGATATTGCTTTGGTGGATTTGAATATGAAGGGGATGGGCGGCATTGAGCTTATTGGAAAGCTTCGTGAGAAGTATCCGGCGGTAAAGATTCTCGTGCTGACCACCTTTTATGACGATGACAATATTACAAAGGCCATTGCCAACGGTGCGGACGGGTATTTACTGAAGGATAGCGGAAAAGAAGCTATTTTAGGCGCAATTGAACAGATATTAAACGGGCGGAATGTCATTGACCACAAGGTAATGCTTCGTCTGGCGGCTCTTATGGGAGCCAAGGGACCTCAAAAGGAAGCCAAAAGAGAAGAATTGGCATCGGATATGACGGAGCGGGAAAAGGAGATTTGTACGCTTTTGGCAGAGGGGCTGACCAACCGCCAGATTGCGGAGCGGCTTTATATTTCCGAGGGGACAGTAAAGAATTACATCTCCTCCATTTACGATAAAACAGGAATTCACGATAGAGCGAAGCTTATCGTGGCTATGAAGGGCTGATATATAAGTCCGGAGCAGTACAACAAAGTCATAGGAAATCAAAAACAGAATATGACCACAGTCATAGGAAAGTCATGACTGTGGTTACTTTTTACCGGGAGCTTCGGTTGCTATACTAAAGGCAACAAAGGAGGTTGTGAAAAAATGAGACAGAAATTGTCCGCAATGAATTACATACGGAATAACAAGTGTCGTGCGGCAGTGCTGATTGTCAGTCTGGCATTGTATTTGGTAATTGTGTACCTGACACAGTTTATTCTTTCTTCCGGGACGGAGAGTTTCAAAAAGATTCTGTCGGAGGATACAAAGAAGATGCAATTGGTGGGGCTGCCGGATAGTACCTTTAACATTGACTGGGAAGCTTATGAGTCGGAGGAAGCTGTAAGGGAGGCTTATGCTGAGGCAATAGAGCTTTTGATGGAACGCTTACGGGAACAGCCGGGCGTGAAGACGGTACAGAAAACACAACAGATGGGAGTTACCATTTATGCGCTGATCGGACAGTACAGCTTTTCGTTTCCGTTGGGAGATGAAGCGTTTATGAAAGTCTATATGGAGCATATGGGAGTTACCTTAAAGGAAGGCGAGTTGCCGGATGCACCGGGAGAAATTATTCTGGCAGAGGGGATTATGAAAAATGCAGGATTGACCCTTGGGCAGAAGCTTTCCGATGAGGATTTTAGAATTGTGGGAATCGTGGAAAGTGATTCCTATTTCGGAGGAGGTATTATTGTACCGGATAAGGACTATGCCGAAAGAGTGTGCGTATTATCCGATGGAAGTATTGAGGATATGAGTGCTTTACTCCGGAATATGGGATATAAGTTTTCCGACAACGAAGCAATGATATTTGATTACAAAGTCGGCAATGCGGAGTATGAGGATGTGTTTGCAGAGGTGGAAACACCGGCGAAGCTGGTATTTCGAGGCGTGATGATTATAATGGCAATTATGTTGTTTCTGGTGTATACCACGATGCTTCGCGACCGCCACGGAGAATGGTGTCTGTACTGTTCCATCGGATACAGCAGAAAGGCAATTTACTTTTCCATTTTGCGGGAAATGTTATTTTACTTTACGGTGGCTGTGGTTGCCGGTACAGCATTGACGGTTATTGGTATGGTGACCGTAGATGTGCTACTGATTGCGCCTATGGGTCTGGCCTGTAACTATCTGGATGTTTCTGTAATGGGTGAAATCGTGTGTGGCTATGCCATTGTATTTGCCTTGCTTCAGCTTCCGATTCGGTTCGCACTTCATAAGATACGTACCGTGGATGCTATGGAAGAAGACTTATACTAAGAATGTGCAAATGGCAAGTAAGACCGGGTGAGAGTAGAACAGAAGGAGGATATGTATGTTTGAGATAAAAAAAATTACGATGATTTATGATATGGAAAAGGAAGAAAAGGTGTATGCGCTGGGCGGGTTTGATTTGCAGCTGCCGGATAAGGGCTTGGTGGGAATTATCGGGCCGTCCGGTTCCGGAAAGTCTACGCTGATGTACTGTCTTTCAACGTTAAAGAAGCCGACGGCAGGCGAGATTCTTTACAACGGAAAAAGTCTTACCGACCTCAAAGAGCAGGAGAGAGAAAAACTTCGCAGAAATGAGTTCGGATTTGTGTTTCAGCGACATTTCTTAGTGCCGTATATGAATTCTCTTGCCAATGTGACGGTGGCGGCAAACGGAAAAGGAGCGGAAGCAAATACTCGTGCGGAGAGTCTTCTTAAGAGTCTGGGCCTCGGAGAAAAGGAACTGAAAAAGCGTCCGGGTAAGCTTTCTGGCGGACAGCGGCAGCGTGTGGCAATTGCCAGAGCCATGATGAACGGGCCGAAGGTACTGTTTGCGGATGAGCCGACGGCGGCATTAGATCATGAAAACGCTTTTGCGGTGATGGATATTTTGAAGGAGTATGCAAAAGACAACCTGGTGCTGGTGATTACCCATGACCATTCCATTTTAAAGGATGCGGATATGACGGTAGAGATGTGGGACGGCATGGTCAGCTCCGTAAAGGAAGGCGGTGCGCGATGAAACCGTTTTCACCGTTGTATTTTATCAAGGAAAATAAGGCACGATGCGCAGTGTTGATTCTTATGATATTTTTGAGCTTTGGAGTATACCTGGCCGGATTATATGTCATGAATGTGGTAACCAGTTTTGATGCGTTTGGAGCGGAACTGTACAAATCTTCGGCTTTTCTTGGTATGAAAGCACGAGATGAGGTTTCTATGCAAGGGTACGAGGATGCGGCAGAGGATGTAAGAAACGAAGAGAATGTGCAGTTATTGGAACTGGGGTGGGGAAATTATCTTAACATAGAATGTATCATGAGTTTTACGGTAGGATATCAGTCGTTAACCTTCCTAAACAGAGAGGATGTAAAACTGTTTTGTGAAATCAATGATATTACGTGTGATGTGTCAAAACTTGGAAGAAGAAGCGTAATTATGAGTGAACGGATGGCAAACAGTCTGGGGGTAAAATTAGGAGATGTTCTTACCCCGGAAGAGTTTGACGGAATATCGGAGGAGTTTACGTTAGATGTAATAACCGACCAAAAGACCTATGCTTCTTACTTCTTTGAAGAAGGGGGCGAGGTGGGGAATTATTTGGTTGTCAATACCGGAAAAAGTAAACAAGAATTTGAAACTTATCTGGACAGCCTGGAGGAGCGGTATCCGGTACAAATGCACGGCTATGAAGAGGATAAGGCGGAAACGGACCGTACCTTTTCTTTCCTTCCGAAAATCTACATCGCGGTACTTGTTCTGATTGCGATTATCATGGCGGTGACGGTAAATGCGGTGTTTGTGGGTGTTTACCAGAGCAGAACTTTTGAGTTTGCGGTGTATCGTGCCATCGGCATGGGGAAGCGAAAGATTACCGGAAAGATTGTGGGAGAGCTCCTTTGGATGGAAGGAATTGCCATGATAGGCGGCGGAGTGCTGTTTTTCCTGGGGCTTTATCTGTTCAATCATCTGGTGCTGTATCCGAAGGGATTGTATCTGGACTACTTTAACAATGTGGCATTTGTGGGACTGGCAATCTGTAACGTAATTATTCTTGTACCGTTAATCATTACCAGATGCCGTCAGATGCACCGGGCAGATATTTGTGAATATTAAATGACAGTAAGGCTGTGACAGGAATGTTGCGGCCTTTTTTTTCGAAAACAGGACATTTCATTCATAAAATTTGCATCAAATGGCATGTGAAAGCAGATGAAAGTATGGTAAGATAGAAGCAGAAGGAGGTAGCAACATGGAGCAATACGTTGAGTTGAGACTACAAAAGGATTCTTTTGCGGGAGGCTATTCCGCAGGTCTTACCATGTGTGACGGGCAGTCCACAAGGGAACTTAAGAGGGTGTGGTCAGATGACCGACAGGTGGTTTATGAAGACAACAGAAACCATAAGGTAACGTTGCACCGGGAAACAGAAGGTGATGTGGTATTTTTGCAGACCACCTTTGCCAATGAAAGTGACGAACCGGCAGTGCTGGAGATGCTGTCCAGTTTTGCCTTAAAGGGCCTTTGTGTGGATTCCTTTTACCGGATGCAGTCCTTCTGGAGTGCAGAGGGAAAGCTTCGCAAGGAAAGTATTTATGACCTGCATTTGGAACGTTCCTGGAGCGGAAACGGCTATCGTGTGGAGAAGTTCGGAACGGTAGGCTCCATGCCGGTACGGAAGTACTTTCCGTTTCTCGTTTTGGAAAACAGCGAAAAAGGTGAATTTATCGGTATCCAGCTGTATTCCCCGTCTTCCTGGCAGATGGAGCTCATTGTGACCGGCAGGGATAATACAGTAACGGTGGCAGGCGGTATTGCGGACCGGGATTTTGGAAATTGGACTAAGACCGTGGCGCCGGGAGAAAGCTTTACCACGCCGAAGGCGGCAGTAGCGTTCGGTGATTCGATTTACGATGTATGTGATAAGCTTGTGAAGGCACAGAAGCCGGATATTTCCCCGTTGGACTGTCAGATGGGGATTATGTTCAATGAATACTGTACCACCTGGGGGAATCCGAGCCTTGAGAATATCAAAAATATGTGTGATAAATTAAAGGACAAGGGCGTGCAGTATTTTGTCATGGATTCCGGCTGGTACGGCAATGCGAAATACTGGTGGACCTGTGTGGGAGATTGGGATATTAACGAGACCAAGTTCCCAGGTGGCTTAAAGCCTATGGCGGACTATGTGAGACAGTGCGGCATGATTCCGGGGATTTGGTTTGAATTTGAGTCTGTGGGCACCGGTTCCAAACACTACAATGAACCGGACCATTTGTTAAAACGGGATGGTGTGCCGATTACGGTAGGCGAGCACCGGTTCTTTGATATGGCGGACCCGTGGGTCATCGATTATCTCAGCGAAAAGGTCATCAAACTGTTAAAGGAGTGCGGTTTCGGTTACATCAAGGTAGATTATAACGATACCATCGGTATGGGCTGTGATGACCCGGATGGGTTTGGAGAGGGCGTACGTAAGTATGCACTGGCATCTCAGGCCTTTTTCCGAAAGATAAAGGAAGAGATTCCGGAGATTGTTATCGAGAATTGTTCCAGCGGCGGACATCGTTTGGAGCCGTCCATGATGGAGATTTCCTCCCAGGCCAGCTTTTCCGATGCCCATGAGATATCCTGTATTCCGATTATTGCGGCGAACCTGCACCGTGTTATTCGTCCGGAGCAAAGCCAGATTTGGGCAGTACTGCGGAAGGAAGACAGTATTCAGAGATTGCAATATTCGTTGATAAATACGCTCTTGGGACGTATGTGCATCAGCGGTGATATTTACGGGTTGTCCGAGGAGCAGTGGGCATGTATTGACGAGGGAATGGAGTTTTATCGCATGGCGGCACCGATTATCAAGGACGGGAAGACGACATTTATTTCTTGTGATACGGAAAGCTACCTGGCTCCGATGGGAGAACAGCTTGTCATTCGTCAAATGGGAAATCAGTATCTGGCCGTTGCACACCGGTTTGGGGAGTCCAAGGAGGTGTCAGAGTGCTTTTTGAAGGATGCCGATGTGGTTGCTTCTTATGGTCAGCTTTCCGGGGACTTCAGTGCGAAGGCCTGGCTGTATAAGCGGTAAAACCGGCAGAAGACGGTAGGAATATGGCAGAAGTCCGAAGAGAGAAAAAGATGAATAGAATACATAGAAATGCGCCTGCAAGTCGCTGGATTTGCAGGCGCATCGTTGTTAGTCCGCTATTTTTGTCAGAACCACGTTCTTAACGACAAAGTTGCCTTTTCCGTGACCGTAGTTAAGACAAAGCCTCCAGTCGGAGTAGGTTTCACTGTCTACGGTAAATTCGTACTCGTAGGAGTTGAGCTCCGGTGTGAGTGTGGTATTGGTCCACCAGCAGGTCGGATAGCCCCAACCGTCAAACCGGTTAAAGCCGATGTCAAAGCTTGAAGAAACGGTACAGGAGGCATCAAAGGTCAGGCGGTAGGTACAGCCTTCCTCCAGTTCCAAATCACAAGCCTGGGATTGGATATCCCAGATATTCCAACAGGCTTCCGGGTTATCTACATGGAAGGAATTATCCTCCGGATCGGTGTAAATGTCGGCCGGACCGTAGTACTCCCAGTTCTCTACGGAAGAAATCATATTGCCGGACGGGGAGACAGGCTCGGTTACGGTTTCCACGCCGCAGAAGGTATTTAAATATCGTTTGGCGTATTTCGGACGACGGGTGAAATATTCCTTAAACTGGTCCACTTCGCCTTCGTAGTTCCAAGCAGCCCAGTCGAGACCGAAACGGAAAAAGGTATTCTTTGTAGCTTCGCCGTATGCGGCTACATAGGAATCAATCTTTGCGTGTACCGTATCCGGGTCAAAGCAGGTCTCCATAATGTGAAGGTAATTGTTGTAAAACTGTTGCCGGAATTCGTCGTTTTTGCAAGCACTTCGCAGGATGTCCGGGTAATTGAAATCGCCGTTGCCTACGGACATTTTGTTCAGCAAGTCATACATGTACTGGGTACTTTCACTACCGTACAGACCGGTGGAAAACTCCGTATCATATAGGATAAAGCGCCACTTGCCGTCCGCCTTCGGAAGGTCGGAATTTACGGTTTTGGAATGCCATACCATCCAGTTGTTGCTTCCGCCGTTGGCCCAGTCGCTGTTGTTGATATAGGTTTCTACGGTCATGTAGTCCATAAGGCTTTGAATATCAAAAGAAGCACAGAGCTTTTTGTAGTTTTCTTCTACGGTCATATCTGCGGAAGCGGCCCAGAGACAAAGCTCGCGGAACTCTTCCAAATCTTCTTCCGTGCCGTCTTCCAGTTCGCTGTTCTTGATTACTGCGACCTCTTCCTTTGGAATGCCGTAGTGAGATTCAATGTAGTCACCGTCGGTCTTTTCACGAATCATGTAGAAGCCCCAGAATTCGCCGTTTACAAAGAGAATACAAGGCTCTGCGGCCATGACATCAAAGGCCAGATCCTTTGTTAAATCGTGGAATAGGGCATCACGAAAATGAAGCTCCTGATAGTCGTTTCCGCCGTTACGTAAGGTGACCTTATCGAATTTCTCGATGAAAGCGCCGTTTGCATCCATGAGTCCGTTGAAAAAGGCATAATTCATGTTACCGTCACCGTATTCTTTTCTGGCATAGAGGCGGAAGCTCTTTTGGGCATGGGCACGGGACCAGTTGCCGGAAATCCGGGCACCTACATTCGTGGAGTAGACCGGTTTTCCATCTTCGAATACCTGGATGGAAACCGGAAATTCGGTTTCGCGACCGCTGGTGTTGTAATTTGTGACATTTAATACATCGCCGGCATCATACGGAACATAGTCGTCGCTGCCACGCCATTCGTAATACTTGGAGCCGATCATGTATGCACCGGTATCCGGATGGAATAAATAGTCGATGTCGGTAACCATGGAGATGACTTTCATGGAAGAGTAATAATCGGATTTTTTACCGATAAAATAGCTGTTGGTCACTACAGCGCCGAAATCGCCTTCCGGTGTTTTTGCTACGGCACGGACGGTAAAGCCTTTGTCTACGTTAAATTGCGGAGGAGTGTAGCCGGAGAGAGTAATATCCGTAATGGCACTGAGTACATTCGGCTCATCTGTATTATTGTAAAGGAAAATGCCCTTTGTGTATTCCTTGGCGGATGCGGAAGACCTCGGGTCACTGCCGTCTAAGGTGTAATAAATCCTATTGCCGTCATCGATGGACAGTTCCAATAAAAAGGCCATGTCGTAGAAACCGCCGTTTGCCGAAAACTGCGGTACAATTACTTTTTCTTCTTCCTTTACCTGGGTGTCGGGTTCCGTATCCGGAGTCGGAGTCGGCGCATCCGGAGTAATGTTATCTTTACCGACCGCATCGGTTAACCCGCCCGTAGGATGGTCGGTGGGAAGCACCGGCTTGGTGCGGGAAGAGTCGCAGGCGCCGGATGCGAATGTTAACAAAGAAAATACGGTGATGCAGAACAGGGAGCGAAGCCCTGTTGCTTTTTTGAAATTCATAATGATATCCTCGTTTCTGTAAAGTGGTAAGTTGTTAATCTATTTTGGTCAGAGCCACGTTTTTGATGATGAAAGTACCCTGTCCGGAGCCGTAGTTAAAGCACAGTTTCCAGTCGGTATGGGTTTCATCGTTCATAACAAAGACGAACTCATAGTTTTTTAATTCCTCGGAGAGTGTTGCGCCGGCCCAGAAGCAATTCGGATAGCCGGTACCGTCAAAACGGTTAATGTTCATGTCAAATTTTCCGTTACCGGTATAAGAGGCATCAAAGGAAAGGCGGTATGTGCATCCTTTTTCCAAGGTGAGCCTCGGAGTTTGCGATTGAATGTCCCATGAGTTTTGCGTGGTTTGCGGGACTGTAACCCGAAATGAATTATCGGACTGGTTTGCGGAAAATGTTGCAGTTCCGTAATAGGTCCATCTTGCTGTATTTGCTACGATTGGGGCTTTCGGAACGGGCGTATTTCCCGAAGCTCCGCCGACTTCGCCTTTGCGTTCGCCAAAGCTGTTAAGATAGCGTTTCGCATATTCCGGACGTTGTTCGAAAAAGGCACGAATATTTGAAAATTCGTTTTCGTAATTGGATGCGGCCCAATCGATGCCGAAGCGCAGGAAAGAAGCTTTTGTTGCATCTCCGTAGGCTGTCATATAGGCATCCAATGTTTCGTTTACCTTGTCCGGAGCAAAACAGGTATCGACAATACGTATATAATTTTTACAAAAGGCCTGAAGAAACTCTTCGTTTTTGCTTAGGTTGCGAAGAATATCAGGGAGATTGTAGTGCTCGCTTTCCGAATAAATGGTATTCAGAGAGTCATAGTGGGAAGCTGTTTCGTTGCTGCCGTAAAGTCCGGATGACATATCTAAATCATAGAGGATAAAACGCCATTTGCCGTCTGCCTTCGGTAGCTCCGGATTGACGGTATTGGAACGCCATACAATCCAGTTGTTTACATAACCGTTGGCCCAGTCGTTATTGTTAACATAGGTTTCTACCGTAATATAGTCCATGAAGCTTTGGATATCCATACGGGCACAGAATTCTTTATAATTTTTCTCCTGAGTCATGTCTGCGGCTGCGGCCCAGTTACAGAGGTTCCAGTAATCTCCAAGGTCATTTTCCGTGCCGGAGTCCAGAACTCCGTTTTTAATTACGGCTACCTCCTTCTCGTCAATGCCGTAGTGAGACTGAATGTAGTAGTCCTCCGGTTTTTCACGAAGAAGGTAAAAACCCCAGAATTCTCCGTTAATAAACAAGATATACGGTTCGGAGGCCATGTAGTCCAAGGCTAGCCCCCGGGCTAAATCCTGAATGAGGGCATCCCGGAAATGAAGAGACTGGTTGTCGTTTCCACCGTTTCGTAAGGTGACTTTATCAAACTTTTTGATGAGTTTACCGTTTGCGTCGGTCAGGTCATCAAAGAAGGCGTAGTTCATTTTTTTGGTGCCGTATTCTTCTCTTGCGTAAAATCGAATGCTTTTCTGTGCGGCGGAACGGGACCAATTCCCGGAAATCCGTGCACCTACGTTTGCGGAATAAACAGGAGCTCCATTTTCAAATATCTGAATGGAAACAGGAAATTCGCTTTCCTTCCCGTCGGCGTTATAATTGGTCGGGTTCAGGACATCGCCCGGGTCATAGGCTATGTAATCGTTGCTGTCACGCCATTTGTAATAGCCGGAACCGGTCATATAGGCTCCGGTGTCAGGGTGAAACAGATAGTCGCTTTCGGTTACCATAGAGATGACCTTCAGGTCGGTGTAATAAGAGGCGGATTTTCCTACAAAGTAACTGTTGGAAATCACGTCGCCGTATTCCCCGGTCTCGGTCTTTGCTACGGCCCGGATAACAATTCCTTTGTCCACATTAAATTGCGGAGGATGGTATCCCGGAAGACTGATATCTTTAACGGCACTGTATACATTGGGGGAATCGGTATTATCGTAAATTGGAATTGTGTTTGTATACAGCAAGGCGGTAGCGGAGGTGCGAGGGTCGCTCCCGTCCTTTGTATAGTAAATTTCTGTATCTTTATCCGATGATAATGACAAGGTAAATGCGTTATCGTAGAATCCGCCCTCCTCGGAAAACACAGGAACCGGAACCTGCGTTGGTGTCGGAGTTTCCGTGGGAGCCGGTGTTGCGGTCGGCATCGGCGTATTCGTAGTGGTCGGAGCCAAAGAGACTGCCGGAACATCAGGTTCGTGGGAAGTCTGATTACATGCGCCCGTATGTATAATCAGGAAAAAGCATAAAATAGCATATAATAACGGTCTGCAATCGGAAGGAATTCGTTTTCTCATAATAGGCTCCATCCTTTCTGTGAGAGTGTATTACCGATGCTTGCATCGGATGTTCAGCCTTCATCGTTCTCACTTTGTCTTTGAGAGGATGATACCATAAAAGCAACGAGCCGAAAGGGACAGAATGTTCCTTTCGGCGACTGCCAACGATAATAGCCACCCTGTGGCTATTATACCATAAAAGCGACATAAAGTAAAATTATACCGGTAAAAAAGAATAGAAAAACTGCCTTACTTACGAAAGTGAAACGTAAGTAAGACAGCCGTTTTGGTGAGATATTATTTTGAATTTCCGAACAAACCTCTGATAATGGAATTTCCGATGTGGCGTCCGATGGAACCGAAGGCACTGGAGGTGGCGCGGCCGATGGTTTTGTTGAACAGTTTTTCGGCGGCTTTTTCCTTTTTCTTTTGCTTTGCGGCTTCCTCTTTCTGCTTTTGCTTTAGGGCAAAAGCTTCTTCTTTTGCCTTCTGTTTTGCGGCAGCAGCCTCTTCCTTTGCCTGTAGTTTGGCAGCGGCAGCTTCTTCCCTGGCACGCAGTTCTGCGGCCTCTTCCTCTGCATTTTGTTCGGTCAGTACCTCATAAGCAGAGCGGTTGTCCACCGGGAGTCCGTATTTTTCGTCTAACGGACTTCGTGTAATGACTGAGTTACGGGTAAAGGCATCCACCGGACCCATAAGGCTTTGAGGCGGAAGGATGAAGGTGCGTTCTACCACGGTCGGGATCCCTTCTTCGTCCAGGAAGGACACCAGTGCCTCGCCCACACCCAATTCCATAATGGCCTCAGAGGTATCAAAGGCCGGATTCTGACGGAAGGTTTGTGCGGCGGTACGGACTGCCTTTTGCTCTGCCGGGGTATAGGCACGGAGTGCGTGCTGTACACGGTTACCCAACTGCGCCAGTACCTCATCCGGAATATCGCTGGGACTCTGGGAGATAAAGTAAACGCCCACACCCTTGGAACGGATGAGTTTTACGACTTGTTCGATTTTTTGATTCAGGGTCTTCGGCATATCGCGGAAGAGGAGATGGGCTTCGTCAAAGAAGAACACCAGCTTCGGCTTGTCTGCGTCTCCTACCTCCGGAAGCTTTTCAAAGAGCTCCGTCAGCATCCAAAGCATAAAGGTTGCGTAAAGGAGCGGAGATTGTGCCAGCTCTGTACTGTCTAAAATGTTAATCATACCGCGACCGGACTCATCGGTAGTCATCCAGTCCGTAAAATCGAAGGCCGGTTCTCCGAAGAATAAGTTTCCTCCCTGGCTTTCCAGAGTCAGCAATGAACGCTGGATAGCACCGGCGCTTTGCGGGCTGACGTTACCGTAGGTCAGGGTGTATTCCTCACGATGCTCGGTCACATAGGCAAGCATGGCCTTTAAATCCTTCAAATCAATAAGGAGTAAACCGTTGTCGTCCGCAACCCGGAATACAATATTTAACACGCCTTCCTGTACGGCGGTAAGTCCTAACAGGCGGGAGAGAAGAATCGGTCCCATCTCGGATACGGTGGTACGGATTGGATGTCCGTTCTTTCCGAAAATATCAAAAAAGCGAGTCGGGAAAGAGGTATAGCTCCAGTCGTCGATACCGAACTTGGCAATACGTTTGGACATATCTTCGCTTTCCTTGCCCGGGGCACACATGCCGGACAGGTCTCCTTTAATGTCGGCTAAGAAAACCGGCACACCGAGAGAAGAGAAGGACTCTGCCAGTACCTTTAAAGTAATGGTCTTACCGGTACCGGTAGCACCGGCGATGAGACCGTGGCGATTGCCCATGCCAGGATATAAAAATTGTAAGTTATCATTCTTTGCAATCCAAATTTTACCGTCTTTTATCATGTACATACCTCCGTAATAATGTATTTGTAGTAGGGCGCACGCACGAGACGCGGTGACTTTTATTTTTTTGCCGGAATGTGGTATAAGGTTTGTTTTCGCTTTTATTTTGTTTTTTGCATTCCCGAAGGGTCGCGTCTTTAGCGCAGTCGAAATCACCTCCTAGCGGTTCTAAGTCTCGAGGCCTTAACAGAGAGACGTTTAGAACCGGTTGGAGGAAGTTTGCGGAGCGTTGCGACAAGCAAAAGAAGGAATAAAAGCGGAAACAAAACTTGTAGTACACCCGGGAAACTGCAAAAAGGGCACCGCGGCGTGCGGCGCCCTTAAAATTTTAGCCTTGGTTCTGTGCCGCTACCAGACCCTTGCCGCCGTACAGTTCGCGAAGCTTCGGCTTCTCAATCTTACCGGTAGGGTTACGCGGTACATCCGCAAAAATAATGGTGTGCGGGCGCTTATAACGCGGAAGCGCGTGACAGAAGGCGTTTACCTCATCCTCAGTCAAGGTACAGCCCGGTTTTACTTCGATGATGGCACCGGTAACTTCACCGAGACGCTTGTCCGGAAGACCGATAACCGCTACATCCTTAATGGAATCGTGCTTACGAAGGAAGTCTTCAATCTGTACCGGGTAAATATTCTCACCGCCGCTGATGATAACGTCTTTCTTGCGGTCTACGAGGAAGATGAATCCGTCCTCGTCCTGCATTGCCATATCACCGGTGAAAAGCCAGCCGTCAGCCAGCACTTCATTGGTAGCCTTCTCGTCTTTATAATAGCAGGTCATAACACCCGGGCCCTTTACGGCCAGCTCGCCCACTTCGCCTTGCGGTACAGTGTTACGATGCTCGTCTACAATCTTAGTTTCCCAGCCGTAGCCCGGAATACCGATGGCGCCGACTTTGTGGATGTTGTCCATACCAAGGTGAACACAGCCAGGTCCGATGGACTCGGAGAGGCCGTAGTTGGTGTCGTATTTGTGGTTCGGGAACAGCTTCTTCCAACGGGTGATAAGACTCGGAGGAACCGGCTGCGCACCGATGTGCATGAGACGCCACTGAGAAAGCTCGTAATCGGAAAGCTTCACATCGCCTCGGTCGATGGCATCCAAGATATCCTGTGCCCACGGAACGAGAAGCCATACGATGGTACAATGCTCTTTGGAAGCAGCATCCAAGACAAACTCCGGCTTGGTTCCCTTTAAGAGAACCGCCTTGCCACCGACTAAAAAGCTACCGAACCAGTGCATCTTGGCACCGGTGTGGTACAGCGGCGGAATACATAAAAATACGTCATCATGGGTAGTCTCATGGTGGTTCTGCTCTACGAGGCAGGAGTGCATGAGACTGCGATGCTTATGTAAGATTGCTTTCGGGAAACCGGTGGTGCCGGAGGAAAAGTAAATTGCGGCATCATCATCATCCGTCAGCGTAATATTCGGAGTCATACTAGAACAGTCTGCGGTAAGAGATGTGTAGTCTTCCGCAAAGGTCGGACAGTTGTCACCGACATAAATCAGAAGGCGGTTTTTGCTTAAGGTGTCGGCGATTTCTTCCACACGGCCGATAAACTCCGGTCCGAATACCAAAATATCCACGTCCGCTAAGTTTACACAGTAGTCGATTTCATCGGAAGAGTAGCGGAAGTTAAGCGGTACCGCCAAAGCACCGGTCTTTAATATACCGAAATAAATCGGTAACCATTCCAGACAGTTCATAAGTAAAATCGCAACCTTGTCTCCTTTTTTTACACCGCGGGAGAGTAAGAGGTTGGCGAAACGGTTTGCTTTTTCGTTAAATACATTCCAGGTGATTTCGCGACGGTAGTAGTTGCTCTTTGTCGGCTCCATCAGTTCATATTCTTTCCAGGTGATGCGACGGGTCTCAGGAAGCTGCGGGTTAATTTCTACCAGACAGATTTCGTTTCCGTACATTTCACAGTTCTTTTCCAAAATGTTTGTAATCGGCATGTTTATGTTCCTCAAATCTTAAATAGTATTAGGAAAGTAAGTAGAAAATGAAACACTTTTTCGCTTTCCACCAATAAAGTATAAGGGAAAGTAGTGAAAAAGTCAATGGGAAGTTGTAGATAAATTTATTTCATCGACGAATTTATGTATTAAAGCGTTAGATTGTTAAAGAAAAAACGCAATTTAGGGCTTTTCTATTGCAGAAAAGTGTGATAGAATATACATTGGATTCGTTTCAAAATGATAGAAAACGATGCAAAGAAAGGCTTTACAAAGGTCGAAAAATAGAAAGGATACATAATTATGGCAAAGAAGATTATGCTCGGTAACGAGGCCATTGCCCGCGGTGCTTACGAAGCAGGCGTGAAGGTGTCGGCTGCGTATCCGGGAACTCCGAGTACGGAGATCAGCGAAAATATTGTACAGTATAAGGAGATTTACTCCGAGTGGTCGCCGAATGAGAAGGTAGCGGCAGAGGTTGCTATCGGTGCTGCTATTTCCGGTGTGCGCGCCATGTTCTCCATGAAGCACGTTGGCGTAAATGTAGCAAGTGACCCGCTCTATACCATTTCCTACAGTGGTGTAAACGGCGGTTTGGTATTGATTGCAGCGGACGATCCGGGGCTTTACAGTTCCCAGAACGAGCAGGATACCCGTATGGTGGGCAGAGCGGCACAGGTGCCGGTTTTGGAGCCGTCCGACAGCCAAGAGGCAAAGGATTTCGTAAAGCTCGCGTTTGAACTCAGTGAGCAGTACGACACCCCGATGATTGTACGTACTACCACCCGTCTGGCACATTCTCAGGGCCTTGTTGAGCTTTGTGACCGTGAAGAGGTTGTGGATAAGCCGTACGAGAGAAACGTGGCAAAGTTTGTTATGATGCCGGGTATGGCAAAGCAGAGACATATTTATGTAGAGCAGCGTTTAAAGAAGATGGCAGAGGATGCATGCAGCCTTTCCATCAATAAAGCAGAGTACAACGATACCTCCATCGGTTTCATTACCAGCGGTATTCCGTATCAGTATGTAAAGGAGGCTTGTCCGAATGCTTCCGTATTAAAGCTGGGTATGGTGCATCCGCTTCCGCGTAAGCTTATCGAGGAGTTCGCAGCGAAGGTAGATAAGCTCTATATTTTCGAGGAGCTGGAACCGGTCATTGAGGAGCAGGTAAAGTCCTGGGGTATCAAGTGTATCGGTAAGGAAATCTTTACCGTACAGGGCGAGTACAGCGCAAACATGCTTCGTAAGGCAGTTCTCGGTGAGACGGCAGAGCTTAAGGCTCCGGCACAGGTACCGGCAAGACCGCCGATTTTGTGTCCGGGATGTCCGCACAGAAGCGTTTACTCTGTACTGAACAAGCTTAAGATTCATGCGGCAGGCGACATCGGATGTTATACCCTCGGTGCAGTGGCTCCGCTTAATGTAGTCGATACCACCGTTTGTATGGGTGCAAGTATTTCCACCTTACACGGTATGGAAAAGGCAAAGGGAAAGGATTACATCAAGAACTGGGTTGCCGTAATCGGTGATTCCACCTTCATGCACACCGGTGTAAATTCCTTGATTAACATGGTATACAACAAGGGTACCGGTACGGTGATGATTCTTGATAACTCCACCACCGGTATGACCGGACATCAGGACCATGCTGCTACCGGTAAGACCCTCATGGGCGAGACCACCAAGGCTGTGAACTTAGTACAGTTCTGTAAGGCCATCGGCATTGAGCATGTGGTAGAGGTCAATGCTTTCGATACCGCAGAGCTTGAGCGTATCATCAAGGAAGAGACCGCAAGAGACGATGTGTCCGTTATTATTACCAAGTCTCCTTGTGTTCTGTTAAAGGGTAACGTATTCCCGGATGTTTGTGTTCCGGACAGCGATAAGTGTAAGAAGTGTGGCATGTGCTTACGACCGGGATGCCCGGCACTGACCAAGAATGCGGACGGCACCATCGCCATCGATGCTACTATGTGTAACGGCTGCGGACTTTGCATGCAGCTTTGTAAGTTTGATGCAATTAAGAAACAGGCAAGATAAGGAGGAGAAGACTATGACCACGAGAAATATTATGATTGTCGGTGTGGGCGGTCAGGGTACCCTGCTTACCAGCCGTATTTTAGGAAATATTACCGTAGAGGCAGGCTTTGATGTAAAGCTTTCCGAGGTGCACGGTATGGCACAGAGAGGCGGAAGCGTAGTTACCTTCGTTCGTTACGGCGAGAAGGTTGCGGAGCCGATCGTAGAAGAAGGCCAGGCAGACGTTCTTATTGCATTTGAGCGTCTTGAGGCACTTCGTTACGCGCACTTCTTAAAAAAGGACGGCGCTATGGTAATCAATGACCGTCGTATCGAACCGATTACCGTTGTAACCGGTGCGGCACAGTATCCGGAGAACATTATCGAAGACCTTTCTAAGGAGCATCAGGTCTATTCCGTAGATGCCCAGGAAGAGGCTTTAAAGCTTGGCAATTCCAAGGTGTTTAACGTAATCGTTCTCGGTGTTGCCGCAAAGCACATGGATTTTACGAAGGAGCAGTGGCTTAACGCAATCGAAGCTACCGTGCCGCCGAAGACCGTAGAGTTAAATAAGAAAGCATTCCTCGTAGGATACGAGATGTAATATGTTTTATAATCTTTTTAAATCGCAGAGTACTGCGGAAGGAGAAGCAAATGATTTGGAACGAAGCAAAAGAATGTATGAGCAGAGATGAGATTCATCATCTGCAGGGTAAGCGTCTTGTAAAGACGGTAAATCACGTGTATCATAACGTAGAATTTTACCGTAAGAAGATGCAGGCGGTAGGTTTGGAACCGGGAGATATCCAGTCTGCGGACGATATCACGAAGCTTCCGTACACAACGAAAGACGATTTGCGTGATACCTATCCGTTTGGTTTGTTTGCTGTTCCGATGTCCGAAATTGTACGTGTACATGCTTCCAGCGGCACCACCGGTAAGGCGACGGTAGTCGGCTACACCAGACGTGATATCGATGTTTGGTCCGAGTGTGTGGCGAGAGCATTTACCATGGCAGGACTCACCAAGGATGACATTATTCAGGTGGCATATGGTTACGGTTTGTTTACCGGCGGTCTCGGTGCCCATTACGGTGCGGAGAACTTAGGCGCAACGGTAGTTCCGATGTCTACGGGTAATACGAAGAAGTTAATCACCATGATGAAGGATTTCGGTGCTACGGCGCTTGCCTGTACTCCGTCCTACCTCATGCATATTGCGGAAACCCTGGAAGAGCAGGGCGATATTCCGAATATTAAGTTAAAGGCTGCCATCTGCGGTGCGGAGCCGTGGACCGAAAATATGCGGAAGCAGATTGAAGAGAAGCTTCACATCCATGCGCACGATATTTACGGTTTGTCCGAGGTAATGGGACCGGGTGTTGCCTGTGACTGTATTTATCATAAGGGTCTTCACGTATACGAGGATCATTTCCTTCCGGAGATTGTCAGCTCCGAGACTTTGCTTCCGGTACCGGAAGGTGAGACCGGTGAGCTGGTATTTACCACTCTTACCAAGGAAGGTATTCCGCTCATCCGTTACCGTACCAAGGACTTGACCAGCATCTCCTACGATAAGTGTGAATGCGGCAGAACCTTGGCACGTATCAGTCGTTTCAAGGGACGTTCCGATGATATGTTAATTATTCGCGGAGTAAACGTATTCCCGTCCCAGATTGAAGCAGCACTTCTGGAAATGTCCGGAACCACGCCGAACTATTTTATGATTGTTGACCGTGTGAATAACCTGGATACCTTAGAGGTACAGGTAGAAGTGGAAGAGCGTTTCTTCTCCGATGAAATCAAGGAGCTTGAGCGTCTTAATAAGCAGATTGTACATACCATTCAGCAGGCCATCGGTCTGGCGGTAAAGGTTACCTTGGTTGAGCCGAAGACCTTAGAGCGCAGCATGGGTAAGGCGGTTCGTGTACTGGATAAGAGAAAGCTGGTTTAAGTGAGGGCTGCCGGTGAGGCAGGGAAAGGAGAAGCATATGTATTTAGAGCAGTTATCGGTTTTTATGGAAAATAAAGTCAGCCGTTTAAATGAGGTATTACTTCAGTTAAAAACGAGCAAAGTAAATGTGTTATCTTTGAGTCTCGCGGATACCAGCGAATTCGGTGTGCTTCGTCTGATTGTGGACGATCCGGAAGAAGGCCGTAAGGTATTAAAAGAAAACGGTTTTTCCGCAAGACTTACCAAAGTGCTTGCCATCAAGCTTCCGAACGAAGTAGGCACCTTACAGGGTGTTTTGGAAGTGCTTGGTAATGCAGGCATGAACGTAGAGTATATGTATGTGCTTGCCAATGCAAAGGAGTTTTCCGGTATGATTATTAAGACCGGTAACCCGGAGGAGGCCGCAAAGGTTTTGGCGGATGCAGGCATCGAGTTTGTGAAAGCAGAGGAAGTAGGTAAAATTGGAGCGTAAAATCATCGATTTTCATACGCACGCATTTCCGGATAAAATCGCCGGAAAAACAATTGACTTGTTATCAAAAAAAGCAGGGATTCCGGCTCATACGGACGGAACGACCGAGGGACTCCGAAGGAGTCTGACCGAGGCCGGAATTTCCATTGGGATTGTTTTGCCGGTGGTTACAAGACCGGAACAGTTTGAGTCAATCACCAGGTTTGCCGCGCAGATAAACGAGAACGGATGTTGTTATGATACGGCGGATGGTGCAAACGGCGGACAAGGTGGCGGAAAAGCGGATTTGCTGTCCTTTGGCGGAATCCATCCGGACACTCTTGATTATAAAAGGGAACTGAAGACACTGGCTGACCTCGGTTTTCGAGGAATTAAGTTACACCCGGATTATCAGGGGGTATACTTTGACGATATCCGATATATGCGGATTATGGAGTATGCATCGGAGTTGGGTCTGATAATCAGTACGCATGCGGGTGTGGACATCGGTTTTCCGGATACGGTACGTTGTACACCGAAGCGTGCGCTTAAAGTGCTTCGTGAAATTAAGCCGGAGAAGCTGGTGCTGGCCCATATGGGCGGTTGGAGCCTGTGGGAAGAGGTTATCGATACGCTTGCCGGAGAGCCGGTGTATCTGGATACCGCTTACTCCATGGGACATATTTCCGAAAAGCATTTTATGACGCTTTGTCGTACGCACGGTGCGGAGAAAATATTATTTGGTACCGATTGTCCGTGGGGGAATCCGAAACGGGATGTAGAGACATTTTTGTCTATGTCGTTAACCACGGAGGAGCAGGAGTTGATTCTGCACGGGAATGCGGAGAAACTTCTGGGAATGTAAGAGTATGGGGTTTCAGTATGTGTAGGTAGCCGACCTGAAAAGAAATAGTTCAAAAAATAAAAATATCTGTCCGAGGGGGTTGACAAATCTTACGAGGGCGGATATAATTATGTCATAATACTTCATTGCTTTAAAGCGCAACGCTATGAAGCGCAACGCTTTAAAGTGAAATTTAAGTAGAAAGATAAAGAATAAAAAGAGAAGGAGAACAGTTATGTTAGTAAAGATTATTCTGTTGATTATCTTTTTCGGTACCATGATCGGTGTGGGCGTGTATTCCAGACGTCATGCTACCGATGTAAACGGTTTTGTGCTGGGTGGCAGAGGTGTAGGCCCGTGGCTTACGGCATTTGCTTACGGTACGTCGTACTTTTCCGCGGTAGTGTTTGTCGGATATGCGGGACAGTTCGGTTGGAAGTACGGTATGTCCGCAACCTGGATCGGTATCGGTAATGCATTAATAGGGTCTTTACTTGCATGGGTTATTCTCGGTCGTCGTACCCGTATTATGAGTAAGCATTTTTCCTCGAAGACGATGCCTGATTTTTTCGGCAAGAGATATGATAGCAATAGTCTTCGTATTGCAGCTTCCGTGATTTCTTTTATTTTTTTGATTCCGTATACCGCATCTGTATACAACGGCTTGTCCCGGTTGTTCGGTATGGCCTTTGATATTCCGTATGCGGCATGTGTAATCGGTATGGCAGTATTGACCGGAGTATATGTTATCCTCGGTGGTTATATGGCTACGGCGATTAATGATTTTATTCAGGGAATTATTATGTTGTTTGGCATTGTAGCGGTTATCGTAGCGGTACTGAACGGTCAGGGTGGCTTCTACGAGGCGGTAAAGAATCTGGCTGAGTTTGAAAGTGATGTGGCAATTACGGCAGGACAGAAGGGTGCCTTTACCTCCTTCCTCGGTCCGGATCCGTGGAACTTGTTCGGTGTCGTAGTGCTTACTTCTCTCGGTACATGGGGCTTACCGCAGATGGTACATAAGTTTTATGCAATTAAGGATGAAAAGTCGGTTCGTACTGGTACCATTATTTCTACCCTGTTTGCGATTGTAATTTCCTGCGGTTGCTATTTCCTCGGGGGATTCGGCCGCTTATTTGACGGACCGGAGATATATAACGAGAAGGGTGCAATTGTGTACGATGCCATTGTTCCGACGATGTTATCCAAGCTTCCGGATATTTTAATCGGTGTTGTAATTGTGTTGGTGCTTTCCGCATCTATGTCTACCCTGTCCTCTTTAGTTATGACTTCCAGTTCTACATTGACGCTGGATGTGATTAAGGGAAGCATCGCAAAGAAAATGGATGAAAAGAAGCAGCTTCTTTGGATGAGAGCATTGATTGTATTCTTTATTGTAGTTTCTGTAGTCATTGCACTGGACCCGCCGGCATTTATTGCACAGCTCATGGGTATCTCCTGGGGGGCTTTGGCAGGTGCGTTCCTGGCACCGTTCTTATACGGTTTGTACTGGAAGGGCGTTACCAAGGCTTCCGTATGGGCAAGTTTTGCGGCAGGTGTGGGTATAACCGTGGCCAATATGTTCTTTAAGTTCATTGCATCTCCGATTAATGCAGGTGCAATCGCAATGGTTGCCGGTTTAATTATTGTTCCGGTAGTGAGCCTGCTTACACCGAAGATGAAGAAGGAGACGGTGGAGGAGTGCTTTGCATGCTACAATAAAAAGGTTGTGGTAGAAAATAAGGTGGCACTTCCGAAGGAAGAGAATGCGGAAGAGGCGCAGTAAAACTGTCAAAATTAGTTGCAATACGCCGGAAAAAGAGGTAAACTGATAGAGGGGGATATGAAAGAAAGGTACCTGTATCGGTTGCAGAGGCGTGTGAATGAGTACAAAGAATAGAAGAAAAAGTAGGAGTTTTATAAATGTGGCAAAGAGAGCAGTCGTAGGGGTGCTCTCTTTCGTCATGGATAAATGGGATTCTTTACATAGGGAGACTAAGAGGGTAATCGGGATATCGGTTGTGTCCGGAATTGTGCTGGTCGGTACAATTATTGTATTGGCGGTGCGACTCGGGAGTGTGACAAGGGAGTTGGATTCGGTACAAGTGATGTCAACGAATTTGCAAGAGGAGTTGACTCGTGTGACATCGGAGATGGAAGCGGTAATACAAATTGGATCTGACAAAAAAACAGAAACCCCGATGCTTACGCAAGGTCTGCTCACGACAGCCACTCCTGTAGTGACCGTAACTCCGGAACCGGATACGTATGTGGTTTGTGTGGATGCCGGTCACGGAGATTGGGACGGCGGTGCCGTGAAGCTGGAAAACGGTGTAGAGGTTCGGATTGAGAAGGATGATAATCTGTGGATGGCGAAACAGTTTCGGGATGCCCTTGAGGCATACGGAGTCGAAGTGGTGATGACGCGGGAAACGGATGTGTATCTCGGACTGTCGGAGCGTGCCCGGATTGCCAATGCGGCAAACGCAGATGTATTGATTTCCTTTCACCGGAATTCATATGCCGGAACGGATGAAGTACAGGGCATTGAGTTTTGGATTCACAACAGTAGACCGGCAGGAGCCGAAGTACTTGCACAGAATATGCTGGATGAGATTGTAGCGGTAGGCGGGTTACAAAGCAGAGGTGTAAAATATGGGACAATTACAAGTCCGCAAGATAATTATGCGATCAATCGTGAGGCAAATATGACCAGCATGATTATCGAGATGGGCTTTGTTTCGAGTGATTCCGATAACGCAGCGTATGATATGCACGGTAAGGCGTATGCCCAGGGAATGGCAAGAGCCGTGTTCGAATGGCTGGAAGCGCAGAATCCGAAACAATAAAGAGAGGTAACCGGGTAAGAAGTAAATCAGTATATCATAGAAGAAAGTATTATATGCGGCAAACGACAGATTTTGGGAAAAATCCAAACTTTCGGGAATTTATGCTTGCTTTTTTTTACAGATACGGTACAATATATGATAGGAAAATATGTGAACAGGTAGTCAGAAAGGATTTTAGAACCATGATTCAGGCAAGTAATGTTACATTAAGACTCGGAAAAAGAGCGTTATTCGAGGACGTAAATATCAAGTTTACCGAAGGAAACTGCTACGGTTTAATCGGTGCGAACGGTGCCGGTAAGTCCACCTTTTTAAAGATTTTGACCGGACAGTTGGAGCCGTCCAAGGGAGAGGTTATTATCACTCCTGGTCAGCGTTTGTCCTTCTTACAGCAGGACCACTTTAAATACGATGCATATCCGGTACTGGATACTGTTATTATGGGTAACCAGCGCCTGTACGATATAATGAAGGAAAAGGATGCCATCTACGCAAAGGAAGACTTTACCGAAGAAGACGGTATTAAGGCCAGTGAGTTAGAGGCAGAGTTTGCCACTTTAAACGGTTGGGAAGCGGAGTCCGATGCGGCTACTTTGTTAAACGGTCTCGGCATCGAAACAGACCTTCATTATAAGATGATGAGTGAATTAAAGGCAAGTGAGAAGGTGAAGGTGCTTCTTGCACAGGCATTGTTCGGAAATCCGGATATTTTGCTTCTGGACGAGCCGACCAACCACTTAGACCTGGAAGCTATCCGTTGGTTGGAGGAGTTCCTCATTAATTTTGACAATACGGTAATTGTGGTGTCCCATGACCGTTACTTCTTAAACAAGGTTTGTACCCATATTGCAGATATCGACTATGCAAAGATTCAGCTTTATGCAGGTAACTACGATTTCTGGTATGAGTCCTCCCAGCTTATGATTAAGCAGATGAAGGAAGCAAATAAGAAGAAGGAAGAGAAGATTAAGGAGTTACAGGAGTTTATTCAGAGATTCTCCGCAAACGCATCCAAGTCCAAGCAGGCTACGTCCCGTAAGCGCGCATTGGAAAAGATTGAGTTGGATGAAATCCGCCCGTCTTCCAGAAAATATCCGTATATCGACTTCAGACCGAGCCGTGAAATCGGTAACGAAGTGCTTACGGTAACGAATTTAACAAAGACCATCGATGGCGTAAAGGTACTGGATAACATTTCCTTTATCGTAGGTCGTGAGGATAAGATTGCTCTGGTAGGCGCAAATACTCTTGCGATTACCACGCTGTACAAGATTTTAACCGGTGAGATGGAGCCGGATTCCGGTAGCTATAAGTGGGGTATTACCACCAGTCAGGCATATTTCCCGAAGGATAACACGAAGGATTTCGCATCCGACCTGTCTATCGTAGACTGGCTCATGCCGTATTCTCCGGAGAAGGATGTTACTTATGTCCGCGGTTTCATGGGACGTATGTTATTTGCCGGAGAAGAGGGCGTAAAGAAGGTGAATGTACTTTCAGGTGGTGAGCGTGTGCGTGTTATGCTTTCCAAGATGATGCTTATGGCGACCAATGTACTTTTGATGGATGAGCCGACCAATCACTTGGACATGGAGTCCATTACGGCTCTGAATAACGGTTTGATTAAGTATCCAGGTGTTATCCTGTTTACCTCTCAGGACCATCAGTTTATTCAGACCATTGCAAATCGTATCATTGAGATTCTTCCGAACGGTGGCATGATTGATAAGGTATCTACCTACGACGAGTATTTAGACAGCGACGAGATGGCTCGTAAGCGTCAGGCTCTTTCCGTAAAGGTAGAGGAAGAGGTTCTGACCGAGGAAGAGTAGTTTTTTCTGTTGCGAACAGAGAACGGAGGGTATTTTGGGATACACAGACGGACTGTGGCAGGAAATGATCGGCGGTATGTCCGGCGCTTGGAGCCGGGCGGAACAAATATGCTTTAAAACAGTAGCGGAGGGTGCAAAGTCTTGCACTCTTTTGCTGTTTGGTAAGGGAAAAGAGACGCCGAAAAAAGAGATTATGATGAACCGTATCGGAAACAGTGCGGTATTTTACGGGGCAGTACCGAAAAAGGAAGTAAAGGGCTGCGAGACCTACTTGTTTGCGACGGAAAACGGGACGTTTACGGATACGTATGCAAGAGGAGTCAGCGGAAAAGAATTCTTCGGAAAATTGGAAGGAGAAGTCCGACCGATGCTTCCGAAGTTCAGGGATACGGAAGCGGTATTGCCTGATAGCGAGAGTGGATTTGTTTGTCCGGCTTTTTCTGATTTGATTTTTTATAAGCTGCACGTCAGAGGCTTTACGAAGCATGCAAGCTCCGGGGTAAAAAAGAAGGGTACCTTTGCAGGCCTTACGGAAAAGATTCCGTATTTAAAGGAATTAGGAATTAATGCCGTGCTGCTGATGCCGGTGTACGAGTTTGATGAATGTATGGAGGTTTCCCAAAATTGCGGCTGTCTGTCTGCAAAGCAGCTGGCGCAGTATACCGCTTTGTACGGAGAGGAATTTGTAAAGGTGCAGCGGGCGTATGAGAACGGAACGGAAGAAAAGTCGGTAGACCGGGTGAATTACTGGGGCTATACAGCGAAGAACTTTTACTTTGCTCCGAAGGCGTCTTATGCGGCAGATAAGCAGCATGCAGAGGAAGAACTACGTCAGACGGTTTCGGCGTTCCATGAAGCCGGAATTGCGGTATTTTATGAGTTCTTTTTCGGTGGTGATGTGAAAATGAGTCTCATTACGGATTGCCTGAGGTACTGGACCTATGCATATGGTGCGGACGGTTTCCGGTTGATCGGTGACAACGGTGCGCTGCCGCTGTTATTGGAGGATCCGTATCTGGCGGGAGTAAAGTTTCTGGTAACGGATTGTCAGGATAGTAAAGCCTTTGCGGAGAAGTTTGATGAACGCAGAGTAGGTATATATAACGATGGATTCCGGAATGTGATGCGTCGCTTTGTAAAGGGCGATGAGAACATGGTAGGAGAGTTCGTGGGAAGCTTTTGCGGAGAACGGAAGGAGTTTGCACAGCTCCGGTACATTGCGGACCAGAACGGCTTCTCACTGTATGATTTGTATGCTTACGACCGGAAGCACAATGAGGCAAACGGTGAGGACAATAAGGACGGCGAGGATTATAATCACAGTTGGAATTGTAGCATTGAGGGGGAGACACCGAAGAAGAAGGTCAATGCCCTTCGGGCACGTCTGCGTAAAAACGCCCTTGGTACTGTGCTGTTGTCGCAGGGGGTACCGATGATTTTTGCCGGAGACGAGTTCGGTCATACGAAGAAGGGAAATAATAACGCCTACTGTCAGGATAACGAAATTTCCTGGTTAAACTGGCGTCTGACGAAAGAGAGAAAAGAGTTGCTTTCCTTTGTAAAGGAGGTACTTGTGTTCCGTAAACAGCATGGAGTTTTATGCGGGGGACGGACTTTGCGGGGAAGCGACTGGAAGAATATCGGCATGCCGGATGTATCTTATCACGGAGTACAGCTGTGGAAGCCGGATTATGCACCGTACAGTCGTACCGTATCGGTACTTCTTGGCGGGGCTTACGGAGAACCGGTTCAGGAGGATTTGTATCTTCTCTTTAATATGCATTGGGAAGAATTGCAGTTTGCACTTCCGACAGAGTATTGTGCCGGAACGGTAACCTGTGAATGGGAGAAAGTACTGGATACTTCGGGAGAGAGCGAACTTGTGGAAGTAAACGAAGGAAAGGAAATTGCCGTAACGGCGGACGAATCCCTGACGGAGTATTATTGTAAGGTGCCGGCACGGACCATGGTGGTGCTTGCACGGAAGCAGAAGTAATATGTAAGCGCCCCTGGGCTGTGTAATACAGCCGGGGCGCTCGTGTGATTCGCATGAATGCAGGTAGGTGCGCTGCACCTTAAGACCTACTGAATTCCGTGATTTTCTACGATTTTGTCATATAAGTCAAGCACGCAGTACTTGTCCTCGTCAAAATGCTTGCAGTTGGTACAGGAAATATCACTGGTATCACAGCAACTGTTGGAAATCTTGGTGTCGCTCATCGGTTCATAAGCGCTACATGCCTTTGCTACTTTACGATAAGTTTCAAAACTTGCACGCATGGTCAGTCTCCTTTCAGGGGCGGATGCCTGCCCGACTGTGTGAAATAAAACAGTTTTTTACGATAGGCTCGGCATCCGGTTGATTTTCATGTTACGAGGATAGTTTGCACGATGTTGTCCGGAATTATGAGAGGAATTTTGGGGCAGAAAGGAATTGGGAATGTTTTCGGGAACGGTAGAAGAGTTAAAATCGTTTATGGCGCTGTTGCTTCGGGGAGAATTATTTGATTCCTGGGAAGTGATGGAAGCTAAGGTGGAGACTTTTTTTGAATTATCCGTCAACGGACGGTTAAAAAAGGATTTTTTTGAAGAGCCGGAAACGGTGAATCGGGACTTTGCCAAGTGGGGTGAAGTAAAAGAGATTTTCTTTCAGGCAATTAAAGGAAAGAGACTTCCGGGGATGCTTCGAATTGTATTGGCGGCGGACAGAGCGTGGACGGAGCGGATTTTAGCGGAGTGTGGTAAGGCACAGGAAGAAGCAGGTGCTTCCCTGTTCTTAAATATTCGTTATTCGGCAAACGGTTGTCAGGTGGTCAGCGGTGTTTCACATGTGGGCTTTACCATGGATAAGACATTGGACTTAGCTTGGGATGCGGCTTTGCAGGAATTTTTGAAAAAGAACGGGATTATTGTTAGCACTCAATGAAGTTGAGTGCTAAATTTTTCTTGACAATTGAAACATTCGGTATTATAGTAGAAGCATGACGAACCGATGTCATGCTTTTTCTGAGTGGAAAAGATGATTTTGTGGGGAAAAGCATGGAATGTATGAGAGGAGAGGCCGTACATAGGGCGAAGATACGGCATTTGCATTGGTACATCGGATAGCAGGAAAGGAGATTTTAAGTATGAGTAACGTAGTAAATGAGCAGGGTAGTTTGTCGATTAATTCGGAGAATATATTCCCGATTATTAAGAAATGGTTATATTCGGACCACGACATTTTTTTCCGTGAGTTGATTTCCAACGGATGTGATGCCATTACAAAGATGAAGAAGTTAGAGGTGATGGGGGAGGTAAGTCTTCCGGAGGATAACGAATGGAGGGTAACCGTAAAGGTGAGCCCGGAGGAGAAGACCATCAGCATTATTGATAACGGTATCGGTATGACGGCGGATGAGGTAAAGCAGTACATCAACCAGATTGCGTTCTCCGGTGCCCAGGCTTTTGTAGAGCAGTATAAGGATAAGACTAACGAGGACTGCATTATCGGCCACTTCGGTCTCGGTTTCTATTCCGCATTTATGGTGGCCCACAAGGTGACCATCGACACCAAGTCTTACAAAGACGAGCCGGCGGTTCACTGGGAGTCTGAGGAGGGTGTAGAGTTTGAGATGGGCGAAGGTACCCGCTCCGAGCGCGGTACGGAGATTACCCTCTACTTAAACGAAGACAGCTATGAGTTTTCCAATGAGTACCGAGCAAAGGAAGTCATCGAGAAGTATTGTTCCTTTATGCCGACCCCGATTTTCTTTGAAAATGTAGACGCCCCGGTAAAGGAAGCACCGAAGGCAGAAGACGGCAAGGATGGAGAAGATGCAGAGGAAGTAAAGCCGCAGCCGCTTAACGATCCGACTCCGCTTTGGACGAAGCATCCGAACGAGTGCACCGAAGAGGAGTACAAGGAGTTTTTCCGTAACGTGTTCCATGATTATAAGGAGCCGCTGTTCTGGATTCATCTGAATATGGACTATCCGTTTAACTTAAAGGGTATTTTGTACTTCCCGAAGATTAACACGGAGTACGAAAACTTAGAGGGCACCATCAAGCTTTACAGTAACCAGGTATTTATTGCGGATAACATCAAGGAAGTCATTCCGGAGTTCCTGCTCTTATTAAAGGGCGTCATCGACTGTCCGGATTTACCGCTGAATGTATCCAGAAGTGCACTGCAGAATGACGGTTTTGTAAAGAAGATTTCCGACTATATTACCAAGAAGGTAGCCGATAAGTTGTCCGGTATGTGCAAGGTAGAGCGTGAAGAATACGAGAAGTACTGGGACGATATCAGCCCGTTCATCAAGTTCGGTTGCTTAAAGGACGATAAGTTCTGTGAGAAGATGAAGGACTACATGCTCTTTAAGAACTTGGAGGGCAAGTATTTGACCTTAGAGGATTATGTAAAGGCTGCAAAGGAAGCTGCCGGTGAGACTGAGGATACCCCGATTGTGGAAAATGCGGACGCTACTTCTGCTACAGGTGAGAACGAGGACGATGCGGAAGAGAAGAAGCAGGTTGTTTATTATGTCACCGATGAGCGTCAGCAGAGCCAGTACATCAATATGTTTAAGGAAGCCGGCCTGGATGCTATCTTCTTAACCCACAACATCGACCAGCCGTATATTTCTAAGCTGGAGTTTGATAATAAGGACATCCGTTTCCAGAGAATCGATGCAGACCTGACCGAGACCTTTAAGGAAGAGGTGACGGAGGATGCAGACGACTGGAAGAAGATGGTAGATACCGTTACCGATATGGTAAAGAAGGCACTGAATAAGGAGAAGCTCACCGTTAAGGTGGAAAAGCTTAAGAACGAAAAGGTAGCCTCCATGATTACCTTATCCGAGGATAGTCGCAGAATGCAGGATATGATGAAGATGTACAACATGTACGGTATGGACCCGTCCATGTTCGGCGGAGAAGGTGAGACCTTAGTATTAAACGCAAACCATCCGCTGGTGAAGTTCATCTTTGAGCATAAGAAGAGCAAGAATGCCTCCGTTATCTGCGAGCAGCTCTACGATTTGGCAATGCTCTCCCATAAGCCGCTGGCTCCGGAAGAGATGACCAAGTTTATCGAGAGAAGTAATGAGATTATGCTTCTTTTGACGAAGTAAATGTCAGAATAGGATAAAATGAGACCGCGTATCCGAAAAGGGTGGGCGGTCTTTTGGTAGTGAGGGGAGCAGTTTGTGACAGCTTTGTGAAGCGTGTATGCAGTGTTTGTGAACTTGGTTGACGCATCGTTTCCGAGGATGATAAAATGAAAGAAAAGATACATAGGCTTATTTTTGAGGGAGGTTTTTACAATGAGGAAGAAATGGCAGTCAATCATGATGACACTTATTTTATGTATATGCTGTGTCGCAGGCTGTAACAAAGGCCCGGAGGTGCCGGAACCGACAGGGACACCGTCCCCGACGGGAGAAACGGAGGTAACCGCAACGCCCATGCCGACCGCGACCCCGGAACCGATACGTAACCTAAATGGTTTGGAAATTATCATCGGAGATACCTATTCTCCGGAGAGTACGCCGACTCCGACCACTGCATGGGAAGAGGCAAGAAGATTATACCGTGAGGAAATTATGCAAACCCATAACTGTACCATTGCCGCAAAGAAGGTGGCGGACCCGGAGGAGATGCAGGAGGTTTTCATAAGCTCCGTAGAAGCAGGGGAACCGGTGGCACAGGTGTTTGAACTGGATTACCGTTTTCTTGCAAAGCCGATGTCCAAAGGGCTGTTCTATGACCTTGCCACGTTGGAGGAGTTGGGTATCAGTACCAACGAAAGAGAACGTTGGTATAAATGGAGTGATGCGGTCAATAAGCTTATGACCAAAGGAAAGAGTATCTATGGCATGCGCGCAGAGTGGATGGAGCCGGGGGGAGGAATCATCTTTAATAAGAGACTGTTTGAAGAGGCGGGACTGGATCCGGAGTTGCCTTATGACTTGCAGGCAAACGGAGAGTGGACCTGGTCAAAGTTTGAGGAAATCTGTGAAATATTAACCAGGGATACGGACGGAGACGGACAGACGGATGTGTATGCTACCTGTTCCGACGGTACGGATACCCTGCAGTGTCTGGTGTCTTCTACGGGCAAGGATTTTATTGCGGTGGAGAAAGACGGAACGATTTATAATAATTGTAAGGATGCGTCTGTGCTTGGTGCCATGGAGTATGCGGCGGAGCTTTACGAGAAGGGCTATGAGATGCCTGAACCGGAGAACGCGGCAGCGGATTGGTATATTTCAGCGTTTCAAGAAGGAACGGCGGCAATGCAGTTTGCGGAAGAAGCTCTGTGTAAGCCGGATGCGTCTTACGGAGAGAACAACATGACCGATGAAATCGGGTTTGTGGTACCGCCAAAGCCGGACGGACAGGAGGAGTACTATACCTATGTCTACGGAAATGTGTGGGTAATTCCGGCTTGTTACGATGCGGAAACGGCAGCGGACATTGCTTTTGCGTATAACCTTTATACCAGTGAAACACCGGGATATCATGATCCGGCTTCGTATCAAGAGCCGTATTACGCACATTTTGAGGACGAGCGTGCCTGTGATGAAACGCTTCCGCATTATAACGATAAGAGAGAGGATACGGTAAACTTTTTAACCCGTTATCTGGTGGACGGGCTGGATATCCGTGACCTGACGAAGCACTATCCGTTTGCGGAGAAAACACCGGAGGAGTGTGTGGAAGAGGTTTGGGATTCCTGGCAGGAATTGATTGATGTGAGTAACGGAGTCGGGATGCCGGAAAACGGTGAAAACGAAGTGAAATAGTGATTTTTGTTCTCCTGCGTTTGGTGTGAAACAAAACATCAAACGCAGGAGTATTGATTTATTTGGTGCCTTCCAGCTCCTTAATCTGCTTGTTTAGCCGATTTATCTGAGTAAAGTAGATAATCAGCGGAACAAAAAAGATAAGAAGCGAAAGAGTGCAGATGATTGACAAAATGGTTCCTATAACCGGACCGAAGGTTTCCAACGGTTTTGCTAAACGAAATAGGTTAAGCATACTCGGTGTAAGTAAGAGGAGCGGGAGCATACGGGAAAATTGGCCGTTTACCACTCGTTTACAAAGCTCCAGTTTGGATTCGCGGTCGCCGAAGAGTGTAGTATCCACATCTTCTCCTTCTACGCGTTGTTTGCGGAAATAGCACCAGTGGTCATATTGCCCCGCGTATTCCCAACCGAAATCCCGGTACATCTGGATATAGTCGTCCTCTGCGACGCCGTTCTCTTTATAATCCAACTCATAGACCCAATCTTTTTTCTCTGCTTTTTCAAACTTGTAATGAAATCCATCGGTGGAAACAAATTTCCAGCCTTCACGATGCATAAAAGAAAGCCATGCAGCCTCCTGCTCAAATTCGCTGATATAAAACTTTTGCTTTTCTACTAAAATATTCGGATCGTTTACCTTCTTGTTCTTTCTCATATGTTCTTCCCTCCTAAGATTTCACCCTTGCTGTTTTTATAGAGCCGCTCAATGCGGATCAGCTCCAGTTGCAATATTTCGTTTCCGAGTTCGGTAATGCAGTAAAACTTTCGTTTTTCTTCCTCTTTGACAAAGGCAATCAGGCCGTCCTTCTCCATTTTAGAGAGGGTACCGTACATGGTGCCCGGGCTGATGCTAATCTCGCCGCCGGTCATTTGCTTTACCTGCAGACCGATATTGTAGCCGTGGTTCTCATTTTGCAAGCAGAAGAGAATGTAAAACCCGGTCTCTGTCATGGGGATGTAAATGCGTTTCAGTTTGTCTTCCATAGGGTGTCCTTTCTTGCCGTACCTGCGAGAGGAAACGACATTTGATGTATATATTATTTATAATATTGCACTTCGATATATATAGTCTCGATGTATCGGGGTTCGATGTATCAAATTTTGATATGAGTATATCGCACTTCGATATAGTTGTCAATAGGTTTTTTTTAAATGTCGGAGATTTTTTTGTTTTAACCGAAAATTAATGGACAAACTTTTATTGGTGTGATATTATGAGATGTAGAGATGAAAACTACATGTTGTGACATGAAACGACATGAAAGATCGGGAAGAGGGGTTGAACTATGGTTAGAAGATTGATTGCAGACAGTTGTGCGGATTTTACACCGGAGAAGAAGGAATGGACCGATGTACGTCTGGTGCCGCTTACCTTAACGGTAAATAAAGAGGATATAATTGATGATGAGACTTTTTGTCAAAAGAAATTTTTGGAGAAGATGAGAAAGAGTCCGGATTGTCCGCGTTCCGCATGTCCGTCTCCGGAGCGTTATATGAAGGAGTTCGAAGGTGCGGATGAAATATTTGTGGTGACCTTGTCCAAGCATTTGAGCGGTTCTTATCAGAGCGCTATGCTTGCAAAGCAGATGTACCAAGAACAACACCCGGAGGTAAAGATTGAGGTGGTGGATTCATGGTCGGCCTCTGTGGGTGAGTCCATTATTGTTTTGAAGCTTCGTTCTTTATTGGATAAGTTTAATTTTGAGGAGATTGTAAAGAAGATTACGACCTTCCGTAATAATGCCCGGACGAAGTTTGTGCTGGAGGATTTGGATGTGTTCATTAAGAACGGTCGTCTTACCCAGGTACAGGCGATTTTGTGCAACGCCCTGAATATTAAGCCGTTGCTGGCCGGTAAGGAAGGTCAGATTGTGAAGCTTGACCAGGCGAGAGGCGTGGAGCGTACTTTAAAGAAGCTTGTGGATTCTGTTGTCGCGGATGTAAAAGAAGCTACTACCAGGACCCTTGCCATTGCCCATTGCAATCACCCGGCCAGAGCCGAGGCGGTAAAGCAGATGATTATGAGCAGGGTACCGTTTAAGGAGTGTATGATTGTGAACACCGGCGGTATCAGTACCATGTATGCCAATGAGGGTGGTATTATTGTAGCGTATTAAAGAAAGAGGGAGCCTTCCGTTTTGGAGGGCTCCTTTAAAAAATTTTCGGTTGGAAATGAATCTTGGAAAAATAATTTAAAAAAATTAAAAATAAGTGTTGACATTTCTTCAAAAATGTTGTAAGATATCAAAGTCGGGTTTGAACGACAGCAAAAAAATCAAATAATAAAATTATCGAGGCGTGGCTCAGTTTGGTAGAGCGCTGCGTTCGGGACGCAGAGGTCGCAAGTTCGAATCTTGTCGCCTCGATTTTATTTTTAGCCTGTTTTTGGTTGAATGCTGGAATAGCTCAGTCGGTAGAGCACTTCACTCGTAATGAAGGGGTCGTCAGTTCAAGTCTGATTTCCAGCTCTACACGAAGTCTGATGTCCTTTCAGTGGAAAAGGGATCAGGCTTTTTTTTCGTGAAGGCAAAGTGGGCATATCAGAGATTTCGGCAGCTCGCTTCCGAAATCTCTGATATGCGAGCGAACCCACGACGTAGCGCCTTTCGGCGCGGAGTTGGGGGTTCGCGTAGCGAGATGCCTGCACGATTGACTTGTATGGTTTCTTGTGGCATAATGTTCGTGAAGGCATCGGAGAGGAGGGCGCTCATGGCAAAGGGAGCAAATCAAAAGAAGAAATTGTTTTGTATTTTGGAGCTTCTGGAACGGGAGTCCGATGAGTTGCACCCGCTTTCCACGGAGCGTATGATCGAGCATCTGGCAGCCAACGATATCAGTGCGGAACGGAAAAGTATCTACGATGATATGCAGGTATTGCAGGATTTGGGATATGATGTGATTTCCTGCGGAAGGAAAGGGTATTATCTCGGAGCCAGAGAGTTTGAACTTGCGGAGCTAAAGCTTTTGGTGGATGCGGTACAGTCTTCGAAGTTTTTGACAGAGAAAAAGTCCAACGAACTGATTAAAAAGCTTTCGCGGTTTTGCAGTCGCCATGCGGCAGGCAAGCTACAGCGTCAGGTGCATGTGTTTGACCGGGTCAAGACCATGAATGAGAGCATTTTGTATTTGGTGGATACCCTCCATGAGGCCATTGGGGAGAACCGCATGATTTCTTTTCAGTATATGAGATGGAACGGGAAAAAAGAGTTGGTTTCCCGTCATGACGGAAAGCGTTATCTGGTCAGCCCTTATATCCTTATGTGGGAAGAGGAGAATTATTATCTGGTTGCCTATGATGAACAGGCAAACGGACGCAGGTATTACCGCGTGGATAAAATGGCGGATATCCGGATAGAGGATGCACCGAGAACCCACGGAGATGAGTTCTCGGAAAATGCAGCGCTTTTGTCAAAGAAGACCTTTGGCATGTATGACGGAAAAGAAGAGCGGGTGCGGATTTCTTTTAAGGAGTCACTGCTGGGTGTTGTAATTGACCGGTTTGGTACGGATGTGATATTATTGGATAAAGGAGAAGGGTGTTACGAAGCTGCGGTGGATGTGCAAGTCAGCCAGCAGTTTTTCGGCTGGGTGTGCGGTGTATCGGGTGTGACGATTGCAGAACCGAAGCATGTGGCGGAAGCTTACAGAGAGCATTTGAAAAGGCAATGTGAGAATTATGAATAATAGAACGAACCAAGGAGGACTGTTATATGAGTAAGAAGGAACAGGTAAAGGCCGTGATTACGAAGCAGGAGTGCATGACCGGCGAGATTTTTGAAATGAGAATCAAGGCGGAGAGCATTGCTGCGGAAGCGAAGGCAGGACAGTTTGTATCGTTGTACTGTAAGGAAGACGGAAGACTTTTGCCGCGTCCTATCAGTATTTGCGGAATTGATAAAGAGGCTGGCGAACTTCGTCTGGTATACCGCATTGCGGGAGAAGGAACAAGAGAGTTTTCCAAGCTTACGGCAGGCGATGAGATTACGGTAACCGGACCGCTTGGAAACGGTTTTATGACAGAGGATTTAAAAGACGGTATGCATGCGGTACTTCTGGGAGGCGGTATCGGTATTCCGCCGATGCTTGAGCTTGCAAAGGCTCTGCCGGGAGAAAAGACCATTGTGCTGGGGTACAGAGATGCGGATACGTTCCTTGCAAAGGAGTTCGAAGCCTACGGTAAGGTTCTCATTGCCTCCGATAACGGTGCTGTGGGAACGAAGGGAAATGTCATCGATGCCATGAAGGCAGAAGGTGTTAAGGGAGATTTGTTCTTTGCCTGCGGACCGAAGCCGATGCTTCGTGGGATTAAAGAATATGCGGCAGAACAGGGCGCAAGGGCACAGCTTTCCTTAGAGGAGCGAATGGCTTGCGGTATCGGTGCATGTCTCGCTTGTGTCTGCAAGACAACCAAGGTAGACGAACATTCCCAGGTAAACAATACGAGAATTTGTAAAGAGGGTCCGGTATTCTACGCAGAGGATATCGAGCTGTAATTGATTGTTAAACTGAAGATAGGAGGTTACGGTGAAAGCCGTAGCGGAATTTTGAAAATGAAAGGATGACAGAGTATGAATCTTTCGGTAAATATAGCAGGAGTCACATTAAAGAATCCGGTAACCGTTGCTTCCGGTACCTTTGGGTCCGGTATGGAATACGGTGAGTTTGTTGATTTGAACCGTCTCGGTGCGGTAACCACAAAGGGTGTTGCCAATGTGCCGTGGGCAGGAAATGCTACCCCGCGTATTGCGGAAACCTGCGGTGGTATGATGAATGCCATCGGTCTGCAGAATCCGGGGTTGGCAGTATTTAAGGAGCGTGACTTAAAGTTCCTTGCGGATTATGATACCAAGATTATTGTAAATGTATGCGGACGTTCCAAAGAGGATTATATTGATGCGGTAGAGCAGTTAGGAGACACCAATGCGGATTTGCTTGAAATCAATATTTCCTGTCCGAATGTAAAGGAAGGCGGTATTGCCTTCGGCCAGAATCCGAAGATGGCGGAAGAGATTACGGCGGCGGTAAAGAAAGTGGCCAAGCAGCCGGTTATTATGAAGCTTTCCCCGAATGTAACGGATATTACGGAAATGGCTCGTGCGGTGGAAGCCGGCGGTGCGGATGCGGTGTCCTTAATTAATACGCTCACCGGTATGAAAATCGACGTGGAACGCAGGACCTTTGCGGTAGCCAATAAGACCGGCGGTTTGTCCGGCCCGGCCATCAAGCCGGTGGCAGTGCGCATGGTATACCAGGTGGCAAATGCCATTAAGCTTCCGATTATCGGTATGGGCGGTATCCGCAACGCAGAGGATGCACTGGAGTTCCTTATGGTAGGTGCTTCCGCGGTGGCGGTAGGTACGGCGAATTTTGTAAATCCGTATGCAACCATTGAGGTGATTGACGGAATTGCAGCATATATGGATCGTCACGGAATTGCGGATATTAACGATTTGATTGGTTGTGTGAAGTAAACCGATGGAAGAAAATGCAAGAATCTGATAGAAAAGACCGATTGATGATGGTTATAGCAAGTCGGAAATGTTATAATTAGGAAACTGTAAGTGAGTTGCTACAGAAGGAGGTTTTACCTATGAGAAAGCTTAAGACATTTATGATAGCATTGGCCTGTGCCATGTTCTTTTGTTCCTGCGGAAAGGATAAGCAGACGGATGTGAATCCGGCCCCAACTGCTACGGTAGTAACGGAGACTCCGGAAGTTACGGCAACTCCGGACCCGACCGCGACACCGAAGCCAACGGCTACTCCAAAGCCGACCGCAACCCCGGCACCAACCCCGACGCCGTTGCCACCGTGTGAGCCGATTTCTGTGGAGTTTAAGGACGGAAATGCCAATGCGTCGACGATGGAGATTGCCAACGGGTGGACCAACGGCGGACAGTTTAACGTGACCTGGCGAAAGTCCAATTGTACCTTTAACGATAATAAGATGCAGCTTGTTATCAGCGAGGACAAAGCAGGCGGAAGTATTCCGTATGCCGGTGCCGAGTATCGTACGAGAAAGTTTTACGGTTACGGAAGATACGAAGTATCCATGAAGCCGATTAAGAATGATGGCGTTGTGTCTTCCTTCTTTACTTACACGGGACCGAGTGATAAGAATCCGTGGGATGAGATTGATATCGAGTTCTTAGGGAAGGATACTACCAAGGTGCAGTTTAATTACTTTACCGGTGGACGCGGAAATCACGAATACATGCATGACCTTGGGTTTGATGCATCGGAGGATTTTCATACCTATGCTTTTGAGTGGCATGCGGATAAGATTGTATGGTTTGTGGACGGCGTGGAGGTATACACCGCAACCAACAACATTCCGAAGACCAGAGGTAAAATTATGATGAACGCATGGTGCGGAAAGGGTGTAGATGCCTGGCTAAAGGCTTTTGACCCGAGCAACATGCCGTTAACCGCGGAGTATGAGTGGTTCTCTTATACGCCGTTTGAACAGTAGTCGTTTAGACCGCGCGTATGCGCGTTCTTTTCTTTTGACATTTAGGGAAAAGCACTTGACAGCAAATGTGCGGTTATGTATAATAACTAAAAAGGTAACATATTACATAATATGAATAAGGAGGGACAATGGGGGAATTAAAGCAAGGGATGTCGCCCCGGGAAGTGGTGGCGGAGATGGACGGACGGTATGCGCTGTTCGGGCTGTTGTTTGCGTTGCAGAATCGGTTGCAGGCGGTAGGAGATACCTTTTACGAAGAGATTACCAGTAAGCAGTTTTTTCTGATGGCGTGTATGAACCTGTTTCAGGGAGAAGCGCCTACGGTACAGGATTTGGCACAGGTGATGGGCAGTTCTCACCAGAATGTAAAGCAGATTTTAAATAAGCTGGAGCAGAAGGGTTTTGTTTTTGTGGAACCGGATGCGGCAGACCGGCGGAAGCTTCGGATTTCTCTGACAGATTATGCGGCGGTGATGGGAGAGAAGTACCGGGCCAAGGAAGAGGAGTTTATGACCGGATTGTTTGCCGGTGTAACAGAGGAAGAAGCAAAGCAGGCGTTTCTTATATTGTCGAGGCTTGAAGCGAATCTGATGTGGATGAAGGAAGTGCCGGAGAATGCCGGGAAGGTTGAAAAGACCAAGGATGAGAATTTTTGATTTAAAACGGAAATAGAAGAAAAAGAAGGATTGCAGAAAAACAGGAGGATAGTAAGGATGAAAACAGCAGTTATTTATACTTCACAGACCGGTTTTACAAAGCAGTATGCAGAGTGGATTGCGGAGGATGTGCAAGGAGATTGCATGACGGTTGCTGAGGCGGAGAAGAAGGATTTGTCCGGTTATGATGCAATTGTGTTCGGCGGCTGGTGCTTTGCGGGTTCGATTAAAAAGTTAGACTGGTTTAAGAAGAAGGCAGCGCAGTGGGCGGATAAAAAGAAGGTAGTATATGCCGTAGGCGCAAGTCCGTTAGAAAATCCGGAACTGCAGGAAGGCCTTAGGAAGAATTTTACCGATGAAGAATGGGGACAGATTTCGGTATTCTATTGTCCGGGCGGTCTTTGTTACGAAAAAATGAACGGTGTGTCGAGAGTGATGATGAAGATGTTTGTGCGAATGTTGGCAAAGAACAAGTCCGAAAAGGAACAGGCAATGGCAAAGATGTTAAGCAAGTCGTATGATATTTCCGACCGAAAGTATATTGTACCGATGGTAGGGGATTTAAAGGCAGAATGAGTTCGGACGCAGAGTTTGATTTTTCTGTGTACAAAGAGGGACTTTCATTGACTTTAGAAATGAAAGGATTTATAATTGATGTGTAACAAAAAATAGCAAAGAACATATGCAGAATGTTGCAGGAAAGGATTAGTTATGGGATTTTTAGACAAGTTGGCCGGTAAGGCAAAGGATGTGCTGGATGACGGCGTAGCAGATAAGGTATTGGATGCAATCGATGATAAGCTGGATGATGTGGTAGAAAAGATTCCGGCTGACAAGAGAGACGATGTATTAAAGCTGTTACAGAACGGTAAGGTAGATGCTGCTATCGATAAGGTATGCGAGGTGGCAAAGGTAGACAAGGCTGAGGCTGAAGAGCTTGTAGAGAAGTTAAAGAAGCTTTTGAAGTAATTTCATAGTGAGAATGATAAGAGGGCTCCGTAAGATGCGGGGCTCTTGTTCTTTTATGTGATGGTGTTGAGGTGCATTACAGCCCGGTTGCATCTCACTTTACAAATCGGAAAGTGAGCAAAAAGCAATGCATGATTACGATAAGAAAATAAAATGACACAAAATGTAATTTATATATTGCATTTTGCAAAGGAGTGTGATATGATGTATTCAGAACATGAGAGAACATGTTACTATATTTTACTGGGAGGCTAAATTATGTTAAAGGATTTGAAACCGGATGAACGTATCGAGAAAGAGAGTAACGGCTTTTATGGGAAGATGTATTATGTAATCTCATTGCTTATGATACTCTCTGTAATTGTGAAGGTGGTTTGCAAGGTACCGTGGTTTGTGTACGGACTCGAACTGTTGGCACTGGCAGTCAGCGGAGTGTTTCTTTTGGTGCAGGAGCTTCGAAAAGGGATTTTGTTTGTACGGAAGAAAGATGAGGTGCTGTCGGAAATTCACAGTAAGAATTTACGGGATGCATTTATGGTGGATTTCTGGATTTTGATTTTGGGAGACTTGCTATTTTTGAATATTGATGAATATTTTTTCTGGTTGTATTCTTATCTTATTATTGTAATGATTCCGGCTCTTATCATCACCGTGGCGATTTTAAAGAACGGATGGATGGTATGGGGCGGAAAGAAGAGAGAGCAGATGGGTAAAAAACGTCTGGCGTTTGCAACAACGCTCGGTGCCGCATTCTTCGGAATTACAACGGGAGGAGAGCATTTGTATTATGACGGGGCGTTCCATGCTTCCGGTATTTTGTGGATTCTCGGAATGGGAGTTGGATTCGGGCTTTTATTTTATTTCTTAATGAGTGGCTTTATTAAGATTTCTGAGGAGCAGGCTGATTATAAAACAAAGATGGCAGAACAGAAGAGCTTAGAGCAGGAGGGGGCGACACATGAAGAATAAACGAATGAAAATCGCCCGAGTGGAATGTGATCTGACTCAGGAGCAGTTGGCGGAAAAGATAGGTGTGGCACGCCAAACCATCGGATTGATTGAGGCAGGCAATTATAACCCGAGCATCAGCCTTTGTATCGATATTTGCAAGGCTTTGAACAGGACTTTGGATGAACTGTTCTGGCCGGTGGAGTAGAAATGAAATAGAAAAACGATGGAATAAGGTGGGAAAATTTACACTTGACATCCATGTTCAGCAGTGGTATACTCGGAAAAAATGAAACGAGAGGTGCTACGATGAACCGGAACAGTCAACTTGCAAAGTTGAATAGGGACGACGATCGATAGCGCTTGTATCTGTGAAGTATCATAGGTGCAAGCGCTTTACGTGTTGTGCCTATGTGGAATCGTAGTATATGCAAGGAGCCACATAAGGTAGATAGTTTTCTGCTTTGTGTGGCTCTTCCTTTATCCTGTGAAAGGGGGCGATATGATGGGACGTACAGACGATGTCCTTACGGATGATTTGAAAAAGGTGAGAAATCAGAAATTGTTACTATGACCGGCTATGCCTGCGCTATGGCACGGTTCGGTCCGGAGAGGATAGCGCAGAAAAGAGGATAACAATATGAGAACAATGAACGGAGAAATAACAAAGAGAACGGTAACACCGGAGCAGTTACAGGCACATATCGGAGAACAGATACAAATCCACGGAAGTATTTATAAGATTCGTAAGATGCGGGGATTTGCTTTTGTACTTCTACGGACCGCAAGGCAGGTGGTACAGTGCATTTATTCCGAGGAGAAGGCAAACTTTTCTTTGGAAGAACTGGTGGAAGAGAGTTGTGTACTCTTTACGGCAGATGTGGTAGCAGAGGAACGATCCCGTACCGGGTATGAGCTGCATTTGCTGGCGGTGGAAATTTTGTCAAAACCGGAGGAAATCAGCCCGATTGTCATTAATAATAAGCTGGTAGACACCTCCTTGGAGAACCTTTTGAATTACCGGCCGGTGACGCTCAGGAATGAAAAGGAGCGGGCTATCTTTAAGATTCAGGAGGGCATTACCTTCGGTATCCGGAAGTTTCTACAAGAAAACGGTTTTACGGAAATTCATTCTCCGAAAATCGTATATTCCGGTGCGGAGGGCGGAGCCAATATTTTCCGTATCGGATACTTCGGAAGGGAAGCGTATCTGGCGCAGAGCCCGCAGTTTTACAAGCAGATGATGGTGGGCGTGTATGAGCGGGTATTCGAGATTGCGCCGGTGTTCCGGGCGGAAAAGCACGACACCTCCAGACATTTGAACGAGTATACCAGTGTGGACTTTGAGATGGGGTATATCGAAAGCTTTGAGGAAATTATGCAGACGGAGACGGCGATGCTGCGGGCGGTTCTTCAGTATTTGGAGGAGAATTACAAGCATGAATTGGAGCTGCTGGCGGTAAAGCTCCCAACGGTGACAGAGATACCGGCCATCCGGTTCCATGAGGCGAAGGAATTGGTGGCAAAGGAATATCACAGGGAAATCAAGGACTACGAAGACTTTGAACCGGAGGAGGAGAAGCTGCTTTGTGAACTGATGCAGAAGCAGACCGGCAGCGAATTTGTATTTGTAACCCATTATCCGAGCAAAAAGCGTCCGTTTTATGCTATGGAAAGTGTAGAAAATTGTGAGCTGACGGAAAGCTTTGACCTTCTGTTCCGGGGACTGGAGATAACGACCGGTGGCCAGCGTATCCATTCTTACAAGGAGCAGGTGGCTAAGATGGAACGCCTCGGAATGAACCTTTCCCTGTTTGAAAGCTATCTCATGATGCACAAGTACGGTATGCCGCCTCACGGAGGACTGGGACTTGGTCTGGAACGGTTTACGAGTAAATTGCTGGGGCAGGAAAATGTGCGTCGGGCGACATTGTTCCCGAGAGACACGGGGAGACTGGAGCCGTAGGAAGAGTAGTTTACATTTTTGCGAAAGTGGACGCAAAAAGTCAAGCGAAAGCTTGGCTTTTTGTGGTATAATAGCCACAGAGTGGCTATTATCATGGGCAGTCGCTGAAAGGAACATGAAGTTCCTTTCAGCTCGTTGCTTTGTGGTATACTGTAAGTAAGAAGGTAAAAAACGAAAGAGAGGGCGTTACTTATGCGATTTGCGGAACTTTCTCGCCCGTGGCAGAGGGTGTTTGAACTGGCCTGGGAGTCCTTTTGTGAAGGGAGCAAAGCCATCGGAGCAGTAATTGTAGATGAAAACGGAGAGATTATTTCCGAGGGACGCAACCGGATCTTCGAAGGTTGCATTCCGAATCCGGCCGTGTGGCATGCCGAGGTGGAGGCAGTGCGGAATCTGGATGTACTGAAGTATCCGAATGTAAAGGCGTATACGTTATATGCCGGTTTGGAGCCTTGTCCGATGTGTATGGGGACGCTGGTAATGGGGCATATTCGTCATGTGGTAATCGGCGCACCGGACGATTACGGCGGTGCCATGGGGCTGATGCAACAACATGCGTTTTTGGCGCGGAAAAACGTACAGGTGACCTTTGAAAAAGAAGAGTACGGACATATGCAACGGGCATTTCAGACCTTATGGGAGCTGTTTTATCACGGAGAGGATCCGCACTTGCCGCAGAAGTTGGAGGACTTTTCCGTGTACAATAAAGTCGGCGTAGAAGCAGCGAAAAAGCTTTTGGCAGAGGGATTTTTGCGGGAGAGGAAGTTTACGGAGATAAGGGCTGAGGAAGTGTTTGATGCACTGGCGGAACGGTTTGGATAGTTTTTGGATTTGCTATGGAATAGAACAAGAAGGGACTTAAAAAAGGAGGAGAGTATTTATGTGGAAAGATCTATCGGAGGTTTGGCAGGCAGCGTTTTCGGAAGGTTGGGAAGCTTTTAAGCACGGTGCGGTGCCGATTGGGGCAGCAATTACCGATGAAAACGGTAAGATTATTTATACCGGGAGAAATCATATCGGGGAAGTGAAAGGCGGAAATAATCGGATTGCCCATGCGGAAACAGACTGTCTGTTACAGCTGGATACGGAGAAATACCCGAAGTTTAAGGAGTATACATTGTATGCTTGTATGGAACCGTGTCCGATGTGTATGGGAATGTTTGTGATGGCCGGATTACGGACCCTTCGTGTGGCGGCAAGAGACCGGTACTGCGGAGCGGTGCATTACATAAAGGATGATCCTTATGTGAACGGAAAGAATATCGATGCAACCTTTGAATTGGGAGAAAAGGAACTGGTACAGTTAGTCTTATCGAGTTATTACAGTTTAAGAATAAATAACGGTGTGCGGGATAAGGTGCTGGAACAGTTTGTACTGGATTGTCCGCAGGCGGTGGCAGTGGCGGAAGCATTTTACAGGGAGCGGGTGTTGGATGCCCATGCGGAGAGGAATGCAGACTTTAGGGAAGTGTATGATTTGATTGCGAGAAGTGCGAAATAGAACTTCTCCAACTCCTCCTTGAATTTCCCTCCTACTTGTGATAAAATGAAGCAAGCAAAATGATTGTAACAACACAGGAGGATATGACATGGAACAGTACAAGCAGGAATTCATTGAGTTTATGGTAGACAGTAAGGTGTTGAAGTTTGGTGATTTTACCTTAAAGAGTGGCAGAAAGTCTCCGTTTTTCATGAATGCGGGTGCGTATGTGACCGGTAGCCAGCTTCGTAAGCTCGGTGAGTATTACGCAAAGGCGATTCACGATACCTACGGTGATGATTTCGATGTGCTGTTCGGACCGGCCTATAAGGGCATTCCGCTTGCTGTTGCGACTGCAATGGCATACAGCGAGCTTTACGGTAAGGATGTAAAGTATTGTTGTAACCGTAAGGAAGTAAAGGACCACGGTGATGTGGGTATTCTCCTCGGATATAAGCTTCAGGACGGCGACCGTGTGATTATGATTGAAGACGTAACCACCTCCGGTAAGTCTATGGAAGAGACCGTGCCGATTGTTCGTGCACAGGCAAATGTAGAGATTAAGGGCTTAATCGTTTCCTTAAACCGCATGGAGCGCGGCCAGGGCGAGAAGTGCGCACTGGATGAAGTGGCAGAGTTGTATGGTTTCCCGACCGCAGCCATCGTAAATATGGCAGAGGTAACGGAGCACTTATACAACAAGCCGTACAAGGGAGAGGTTATCATCGACGATACCTTAAAGGCAGCCATTGATGCTTACTACGAGCAGTACGGTGCGAAGTAAGAGTGTAACGGAGTAAGGATAAGAAATATAGGGTAAAACATTACAGAAAATGTAAGGAGGTATATTGTATGCAGGACGAAAAGATTTATAAGACCATGTCTTCCGTAGGTGTTTGGAGCCTGGTGCTCGGTATTGTGGCTATTATTGTGGGTGCGCTTACCGGAGCGGCTCTCATTGCGAACAGCGCAAGATTGTTAAAGAGAAAGTCGGAAGTAATGTTCTAAACAGAAGAGGAAGTAAGAGCGAAGGGCTGTATCGTTTGGAAAACGATATGGCTTTTCTTTTATACTTGACCTTGCCCTAAGGACAAGGTTTATAATAGAATCATGATATATCAGAAACGACCCGGGAATATACATAAAGAGAGGGATTATCATGAATCGGACTTATACCATCGGAGAACTGGCGGAACTGGCCGGAGTGTCTACAAAGACTTTGCGGGTGTACGAGCGGAAGGGCTTGTTATTGCCGGAACGAAATAAAGACAATCAATATCGGTTTTATAGGGAAGAGGCGGTGCGGAAGCTGGAGCAGATTCAGCTTATGAAGTATCTGGGCTTTTCCCTGGAGCAAATCGAATTGTTTTTGTCCGGACACGAACAGGGCGACCGGGAAGAAATGCTCCTTACACAGAAACGGTTGCTTTTAAAAAAGCGGAGGCAACTGGATTCGGTCATTGCTTGTGTGGAAAAGGCGGTGACGGAATGCCGTGAGGGAAAGGCACAGAGTGATGCGTTTTTGCATACCTTAGGAAGTATTGTGAAAAATCAAAAGGCAGACGAATTGGTAGGACGTCTCGGGATGCATTCCGATGAACCGCGGGGGTGGTCGGAGTTTGTTTTTGACCGGGCAGAGCTGAAAGGTGGCATGCAGGTATTGGATGCAGGAGCCGGATACGGCAATTTATGGCGGTACAATTTACAGCGTATCCCCAAGGGCTTACAGGTAACTTGTGTGGATTTGCACAATACCCATGCAGACAGTTTTTGCGAGTTTGTAAAAGAAAACGTAGAAAGAGGGATGCTGGCGCAGGGGCAGATTTCCTTTGTGTGGGAGGATTTAGAATTAAGAAAATATTCAGAGAAATATCATTGCATTTTCTTTAATCATGTGGCATCCTTTATTCAAGAGAGAGAACTTTTGTATCGGAAATTCCGGGACAGTTTGTATGCGGACGGGACATTTATTTGTACCTGGGGAGGATTGCTAATCAATGAAAATGCGGTCAAGGTTTTGGACGGTTTTCTGGATGATGCGACACCGCTTGCGGCAAGACAGAAAAAACATGAGACCACTATCCGCCAATATGAGGAAGAGCTTTCTGCGGTGTTCGGAACCGTGGAACGGCTGGCGTATGTGACGACGCTCCGGTTTGTAACGGCGGAGGATTATATGGACTATCTGTTACAGGTATGCAAACCGGTGGAGGCGGAGCTGGAGGAACGACGAACGGAGTTTTTGGAGTATTTGCGAGGGTTACAAAAGCCGGAGGGCGGATATGAGTTCGTGCGGGATACCTATTTGTACCGTTGCGGAAGGGAGGCGGCAAAATGCCTTCCAGAATGATTCACTATTTGGTAGCGGAGCGGGTGGCAAGGGAAGTGCCAATCCGGGACATGAACCGTTTTAAAATCGGTTCTCTTTGTCCGGACATGTCTACAAGGCAGGATGATTCCAAACACCGGACCCATTATGCGGATGTTGTAGGTGATGTAAAAGGGATGAATTGGCGGCGTTTTGTCAATACTTATAAAGAACGGATGAAAACGGATGATCTGTATCTTGGGGTACTTTGTCATTTGATTACGGACGGTGTTTGGTTTCATGAAGTCATGGAGCCGCAGGTCCGGGCGAAGGCTCTTTCTAAAGAAGAACGTCAGAAAATGTATAATTTCGGATATTCCGACTTTCATCGGTTAAACTATATTTTAAGAGAAGAGTTTGGTTTGGAATATGAGCTGAAAGAGGACCGGAATATCGAACTGGACGGTCTGCATCCGGAGCTGTATGAGGATGTGGTCGGGGCTTTATACGGAGATTTTTACGAAGAACCGCCGGCAACCAAAGAGGAGTTGACGGTGTATCCTTACGAGACGGCAGTTTTTTGTATCGAACTTTGTGTAACGGAGTGTGTGGGAGCAATCAAAGCGTTTCGGGAAGGAAAAGAGATGTGTGCTCCGGAGACGTATTATGTGCCGGTGCGGGATACCGGGAAAGATGTGGCGTTTAAAGAAGCCACAGAGTAGAAAAGAGTACCGCAAAAAAGCGGAAAATATGGAACGACAGAGTAGACGAAGGAGTATATTGTGGTGTGGGAACGAAATAGAATAGGGATGAGAAAACGCGGGATAAGGAGGGACATCATGGCAAGCTTGTCGGATTATCTGGTTTGGCGCGGAGACATTACTTTTGACGAGGTGCCGCTAAACGTAGTGGATGCGCTGCTGTTGTCGCAGTTGTCTTACTTGAATTTGCAGGGGATTATCGGGAAGACGGAGCGGAAAAAAGAGTGTACGCTGGCCTATGCGGCAAAGCGCTTCTGGCAGTTACATACGGAAGAAGAATTTGCGGATTGTATCTCCTTTGCGGTACGTTCTGCAGGTATTTTGCTGCGTGAAATGGCAAAGACGAAGCGGTTCGGGGAGCTGATTATGCGGAATTATATCAACCGGAACGATTTAACTATGGAGGAGCAGTTTACGGCGTTGGAAATCGTACTGGGAAGAAGAGAGAGTTTTATCTCCTTCGGAGGAACCGACGATACGCTAATCGGCTGGAAAGAAGACTTTAATATGTGCTTTTTATCTCCGATTCCGGCCCAGCTGGATGCAAAGTCCTATCTGGAATCGGTACTTTTGGGAGGCGGAAGAAAGGTGTATATCGGAGGTCATTCCAAAGGAGGCAATCTGGCGGTGTATTCCGCGGTGAAATGCAGGAAACTGTTTCGCAGAAGTATATTAAAGGTGTTCAATTTTGACGGTCCGGGTTTTAACAAGGAGTTCATCGAAAGTGAACGCTATCAGGAGATGAAGGAACGTGTCGAAACCTGGGTGCCGGAGTCCTCGGTGGTGGGGATGCTTTTGGAGCATGAAGAGGACTATCAGGTGGTGAAAAGTTCCCAGAGCGGATTTTTACAGCACGACGCCACCTCCTGGGAGGTGCTGGGGGCAGATTTTATCAGACTTCCGGCGGTCAAGGAGAGCAGTAAGCGTATGGCAGCGGGAGTAAAAGAATGGATGAGCGGCCTAAGCCCGGAGGAATTGGAAGAGTTCGGGGAACGGATTTACGAAGTGCTGACGGTAACGGATGCAAAGACGTTGGCGGACTTAAACAAGGACCGCTGGAAAAGCGTAACTGCCATGATCCAATCCTTCAGTGCCATGGACAAAAAGACGAAGGATATGTTATTTGCCTTGGTGAAGGCCATGGTATCGGCAAACATAAAAAAAGAATCGTCGAAAAAGGGCGAACCCACAGAAATAAAACAAATCGGAAGTAAGGGACCGGTCCGCACGGTGGGAAGGAAGAAACTACCGGGAAATTCGCATTGACAAGAAAAAAAGAATATGATATGATAAGCTACACACAGCGTTAAAACACCGATTTGTCGTATGTTACAAATCGATACCGGGGCTTGTACCGGTTTCGACGGGGGTTTTGAAGCTATGGAAGCCATCCGTGGTCCGGGACCACGTTAAAACTCGGAAATTAAAATTAAACGCTGAAGATAATTTAGCATACGCTGCCTAAGTGCAGCTGTCAGACCTAGTGCACCTACACATTAGGACCCTGGCATCGACTATGTAGGAAACGATATACGCAAAGCTTTGCGCGTATAGGCGTATCATGAAGCTACTGATGCTCTCAGCCTGTTTGCCGGCGGTGAGTGGAGGGAATGTCAAATGACAAACTATGATGGAAGATGCCGTAGTGGATGGGCTTTCGGACAGGGGTTCGACTCCCCTCAGGTCCACTCTTGAGCCAGACTTGAAAAAGTCTGGAAAGCCGTATAAATAAAGGAAGAAAGGAGACTTCGATAGCACGCGTTTCTTCCGAAATTTATACGAGGTAACCAAAGAGGTAACCAAAAGGATAGACCAATGCTTGAATGAGCTTGGTCTATTGCTGTATAAGAGGATATTTGTTAATATTAGGTAGCATATTCATAGAATTTGTGGTAGAATAAAGATAGGGAAATGTATTGTTGTTTAGCTGAAAGAACGGGAGGTGTGCGGTATGACGGCAATCAGACAGACGGCATTCAGAGAACTGGAAAAGATGCCGGAGGATAAGGTCGTATTTATTTTGCAGATTATGCAAGGCGTTAACGGCTTGTACACGGACAATAAACCGGAGAGGAAGGAAGCGTTTGCACAGTTGGAGCTGTTACGCAAAAAAGGAACAGTATCGGATGATGATGCAGAGTTAGCTTCTTATAGGGATGCAAAATATGGTAACTAGAATTTTGGTTGACACCAATGTATTATTGGATTATCTTCTTACAAGGGAGCCGTATTATGAGGACGCAAAGAAGATTGTAATTGCGTGTGCAGAAGGAAAAGTGAACGCTTGCATTGCGGCACATTCGATTTCAAATATGTTTTTCATCTTGCGAAAGGATTACAGCATAGAAGAAAGACGTGCGGTATTGACGAATCTTTGCAAAATCTTCGATGTAGAAGGTATTGACAAGGTGAAGTTACTTGCAGGATTGCAAAATGGTGAGTTTTCCGATTTTGAGGATTGCTTACAGATGGAATGTGCAAAGGCTTACGGTGCAGAGTACATTGTGACGAGAAATGTTGCGGATTATAAAGCATCTACGGTGGAGGCAGTTACACCGGAAGAGTATTTGAAACATAATTGAACAATGTAGGTTGATAAGTATTGCGTTAGTCCTAAAGGTTGTTGCGAGAACTCATTTGGGTTCTCGCTTTTTCTCGATTTTTTCTGCATTGATTAAGTGCTTAAGCCAAGTAAAGACCACTGCTAGTTCTGAAAAAAAGATTTTGAAATCAAGAATTTCCGGAACTATTAGCATTACAAAACCTATAGTGGAACCTATTGCAGCATAAAAATCAATGCGTTGTTGTATTTCCTCTAGGGAGAAGTTATTAGGGTTTATGTAAATATGATAACAAAAGTACATGAAACTAAAGAGGAATACTATAAAGAGCCAAGAATTCCTGAAATTAACTAAAAAATTGGCACCTAGAAAGGTATTAAACATTAGAAGCGCTATGCATTCTATTAAAATAAGAATTTGCACGGAGAAGAAAAATAATCCATAGATAAAAGAAAAGTGGGTCATTGATTTAAAAACTTCTCTGGGGGTTGTACAGGATTTTTTTGTTTTGAGCTTAATAATGGGACAGTCAGCATCCAACCAGAAAAGTAAAAAATAGCAAAATAGAAATATAAAGGCTATTCTGAATGCTAACATTCCAAGAAAATCAAATCCCAAGGAAGAGAATATGAAGCTTGCCAAAATGAGAGACATCAATATTATTCCAGAATTGGGTGTAGAGAAGTGTTTACGGGTTGTTAGAAAAGAGGCAATATTTGAATAGGTTTTTACCAATGTAAAAGTGATTTTTTTCATGCTAGATTCCTCCTATGAGTGGAAAAGATTGGTTGAAAGTAATAGACATACGGCTGAATAGATATGATAAGAAAGGCAGTTGGATGAACTGCCTTTCTTATCATCCCTTTGGCGGAAATGGGTCATTACCGTAAGAATTTTTATCTCTTATTTGTCCATTCGGACGATGGATAACGACTTCAGAAGAATGATTAATCGCTATATCTCGTGCGATTTTTGCTGCTTGGGCTTGGGTACTTGTTCGAACGGTTGCTCGGCTATTTCCGGCTCCCTTTACTTGCCATCCTCCATCTGGATGTGGAGTTACATGCTGAGATTTTCCCATGATTGTACCTCCTATTCACGGTGTGCTTCCGGTGAGCAGTGAATGCAACCATCAGCATGTGAGAATCCCTTGGCTTTTGCTGCAGCAACGGCGGCAATTCCATTTGGAAAGAGACCAAGAGCGGTACGATTAAGAGGGGAAGGTAAGTAGGCACATTCTTCAGAATGGACTTCGTTATTACCGTTTGGGTTAGTTGTCTTAAGATTAATATAATAGTATTTCATATAATACCTTTCCGTGCTATGCACAATAACTTAGTTTACAGTAACTATATAAAGTACTAAGTCAAAAGAGCAGTTATTTGTCAACGAGGCTCCTTTCCAATAAATGTTTTTTGCCAAAAATCATTGACTTATGCTCAAAAACAAGGTATTATAATACTGTTGAGGAATTAACAACCTTGATTTGAGGATGTTGATTTTTGAAAGGATCTTGAAAACGTGGGCGCGTTTTCAAGGTCTTTTTCTTTTGACATAGTAAAGTTTAATTTTCAGAGGACAGACTGTCCATCAGTTCTGATAAAGATTCTCCGCCATCGTTAAGTTCCTGTTCTCGCAGTTCTACAAGAACCTGTAAACGTGCTCCCATCTTCTGGTTGATTTTGATAGCGGTTTTAAGTTTTTCAAGAGAACCGTTATCTGAGGTTGCCAAGAGCAGTTTTGTAGCGGTCATATAATGTTCAATGGCGGTATCAAAAGTTAACGATGAGAACATCTTGCTGAAATCATCTGTTTTCGACCGTTCGCCGTTTGATTCTGACTCAACTTCCTTTTGACGCTTGGCGTTATTAACAAGCATTTCACGAACAGTGGCATTTAAGTCTTGTTCATAAAAAAACTCGGGGCCAATACCATAGAACAAAGAGAGCTTTTCTAAACTTGAGTTAGGAGCTTTTTTTTCTTCTTGGTTTTCCCAATTTGAAATTGTTGCACGGTTAATATTTAGTACCTTAGCAATTTCATCTTGAGTGGCACCATATAACTCTCGTATATATTTCAGATTATTCATTTGTATCATCCTCCATAGAATATAATAACATAATATACAATGAATGTCAACAGAAATTTCGACGGATTACGAGTTTTGATAAAAATAACGTAATTTGTGTTACAGAGAACGGGTTCAGTATTATAAATGGAACTGAGCCATGCGGCTTCTATTCATGATATAAAAGAATGCTTTTTTTTCTACAATCTCCCTAAATCCGCACTATCATTTTTGGCTATTACCACCACAGACATAGCAAAGCCACGGAGTTATGATATAGGAGAAGCAGGGGAAAGCAGCATGCAAATAAATCATAACGGAGGTACAGACTATGTGCAGAAAACTTGTGGTAACTAACAAATTGAGCCTTGGTAACAGAGAGTTAGGGTGGGAGGCGTACTCCTTACCGAAGGGAGAGGTCGTTGAGTTTACATCGAAGCAGTTAAAGGATGCGATTCGGTTTGGAACAGAGGAAGTGTACGGATTGAGACTTGCGGAAGAATCCGGTGACTTGATTTTCGATGAAGGGTTCTTTACAACGAACATGATGAACAAGGTACACATCAATTCATTAACACCAATGGTAGAGAGTGATTGTTTGGCTAACTTGTTTTATATTGTGATTGGCAGTCGGAAGGTAAAGCAGGAAATGGTTTATGATGTGATTTCCTCACGGTATGAAAGAACGACCTTCACCGCAGAGAAAGTGAAGACTCTGTTAGAGATGGGAATTATCAGCGGTGGCGCGAAATTGGTCAACGGAGAAATTGAGGTTGCACCATTGACAAAAGAAAAGGCAGAGGAAGTATTGGACTAAAGGGGGCGCAAGCTCCCTTTTCTTTTGTGTGAAATAGACGAATGCAGGAAATAGGAGATTTTCACTGATTTCAAAACAGATGAAAAATGTGTACTGTGATTCGCATGGAGGTGGTGAAAAGATGGACAAAGAAAATCTTAGTGATGTGTTGTTGCGTGTCTGGATAAGACTGGAAGAAATTAAAAACTTGCTTTCGGTGATAGAAAAGGGACTGGAAGCAGAAATGCAAACAGACACAAACGAAATGCATAGTGTGATATGCATGGTAAAGCGACAATTGGAATGTGTGATAGGCGTTATTGATAAAAATGTTTAATCATAGGTTTCAGAATTGAAAGAGATAGAAATAACATCTTGTACCGTGCAATTTAAGCAAAAACAGAGCTTTTCTAAGGTAAGGGTGGTTACATTCTCATCGTGCTTTAGTTTGTAAATGGTTCTGCGGTCAATGCCGTGTTTGGTGATAAGGGTATAGGTTGTTTCACCTTTTGCCTTCATGGTTTCCCAAAGCGGAGCATAACTAATCATGTGAGGTAACCTCCTTCCAATGAAATCTCTGTATTATAATTATATTTGTATGCTGAAGAAATTCATATTCTGAAAAAATACAGTATATGTAACTTGAAAAACAAGTGGTCATGCTGTATAATTACAGCATGACCTAGAGTACGAATAAAATGGAGGTACCTATGAAGAAAAAAATAGTAGCAGTAGTAGCAGTATTATCGATGCTTGGATTGGCAGGCTGTCAGAATAATATCGATGCAGATGTACCAGTGGCAACCAATGCACCGAAAGTAACGGTTACGGTAGCGCCTACGGAAGAGGTAGAGACGACGGAGGCAGTGATAGCAACAGAAGAACCTGAGATGACAGCTACCCCAGAACTGACCGCAACGCCAAAGGCGACCGCAACACCGATACCGACAAATACACCGACACCGGAGCCGACCACAACACCAGTACCGACGAACACACCAACACCTGCTCCGGTAACAGATGCAAATGCGTTTTTGGTTGAGTTGACTGGGGACGGAAAGGGCATAGTTATTACAGGACTGACCACATTAGGAAATGTTGTGGATGCCATTGTAATACCGGAGAAAATAGCGGGGCTACCGGTGGTAGAAATAAAAGACGGAGCATTTAGGGATACTCCTGCCAACTTAATAAGTCTTGAGATGCCGGATAGTGTTAAAGGTAGAGTGAGTATTGAAGGATATAAGAATCTAAGTAAAATTATTTTTTCAAGTAATGTTACAGAGGTAGATATTTATGGTTGTGATAAATTAAGTGAGATACAATTACCGGAGGGTATTGAGAACGTAGATATCAGCGCGTGTAATGGAATAACATGTATAGACTTGCCGGATAGCGTCAGAGCTGTTGATTTTTCTGAATGTGAGGGGCTAATTAGTGTAATACTGCCGGATGGTATAACGACGATAGAACAAAATACCTTTGACGGATGCAGTGGCCTGGAAAGTATCGTCATACCGGACAGTGTAATGACGATAGAAGAAAGGGCATTTGAGGAATGCAGCAGTCTGAAAAGTATTGTTATACCGGACAGTGTAACGACGATAGGAAAAAGGGCATTTGAGGAATGTAGCAGTCTGGAAAGTATCGTCATATCGGACGGTGTGACGACGATAGAAGATTATACCTTTAGTAAATGCAGTAGCTTGAAAAGTATTGTCATACCGGATAGTGTGACATCAATAGGAGAAAGAGCCTTTTGGAATTGCAGTAGTTTGACAAGTGCAGAATTATCAGACAGTGTGACGACGATAGATAGGGAAGCTTTTTGTCAATGCAGTAGTTTGACAGATATTGTCATACCAGACAGTATGACAGAAATAGCATCAGGTGTTTTTAATGGATGTAGTAGTTTGATTAGTGTAGAATTACCGGACAGTTTGACAACTATATGGTCATCTGCCTTTTTTGGATGCAGTAGCTTGGAAAACATTATCATACCAAATACTGTGAAAAATATATCGGGAATGGCGTTTGCAAATTGTAGCAGTTTGAAAAATATCACAATACCAGACCGCGTGACGACGATCGGAGACGGGGTTTTTAGGGGATGCAGTAGTTTGAGCAGTATTACAGTAGAAAGTGGGCGGAGTAATTTTTATAATGGCGGTGGTAATAAGCTACGCGTGCCGTTTAATGAAGTTAACAAAACAGTAACATTTATTGTGCCAATCGGTTCTGAATTGGCACGGTGGGCAACAGAAAATGGTTACAAAATTGAGTATTTTGTAGCAGAGTAAACAAATCAAGGGACAGGGGGACTTTGTCCCTAAAGATATACTTTTTAGGAGGCAACTATGAAGAGAAAGCTTTTTACGTTATTAGTGTTAATGGTCACATTATTGGCAGGGTGCGGAACGGCAACAAACAATGATGTACCGGCAAACGGTGTGTCAGAAGCACCGAGTGTAACGGAGCCGACGGTAACACCGGAACCGACGGCAACCCCAGAACCGACAAGTACACCAACACCGGTACCAACAAGTACACCAACACCGGAACCGACCGCAACACCGGAACCGACAAGTACACCGATACCGGAGCCGACCGCAACACCGGTACCAACAAGTACACCGACACCGAAGCCGACCGAAGCGCCGGTAGTAAGCAAGGCTAATTGGAAAGACTTTGAGGTAACCTTAGGTGGATATACCGTTAAGTTAAGAGAAATGACACTTGGTGAGTTGCTTGATACCGGTTTAATCACCATCGAGGATAAGGAAGAGGCATTAGCAAAAGAAATCGGTTATGAGTATATGGCATATGTAACTCCGATTGAGGACGGCTTTGAGGAATTCTGGGTGGCAAACTATGAAGCAGGTACTGTTAAGAGCCCGGCAGATTGTGTAATCGTTAATATGCAGCAGTATGAGCCGAGAGCCAGTGCAAAGTTAAGATTAGGCATCTGTGGTATCGAAGTGGGCGATAAGGTAACTCTGGCTGACTTAGAGGCAGTACTCGGGAAGTGTCCGAAGGTTAGAGACCTTGATGATGGCATGATGTCTTACAGATGGTTTATTGATGCCTCTGATATGGATAAAGGATACATCTATTTCACGGTCATTGATGGTGAAGTAATCGGCTTGGACGTGCAGGCACCTTACTACTACTAAGCCGGCAAAGAAAGGCGGTAGAGCATGGGGTTAGACGACATGCAGATAGCAATGTTGGTATTCCTCTGTTTATTTGGCGCATGCAGTACAATAAAATTATAGTAATTTTTGAAAAAGAAACGGCTAGGTTCAAAAGTGGACTTAGTCGTTTCTTTGTTGTTTGTGAAATGAAAACAGTTGAAGGTAAGGTTAAGGCATATTGGAATTTCAACACATTGTGGCAGAACATAGGTTGATAGAAGGTATAAAAAAGAAAGGAAGTGAAAGAAGCATGAACACCGCAGATAAGATTATTATCAGTGGCTCAATCAAAGCCGTAGGAGAGTTTAGTGAGGTACAGGGAGTCGGATTTAATCTGACGCTGACAGTACAAGGCGAACCGTTTGCAAGTTCCAAGAGGGAACTGCTGAACAAGATATTAACTCCGGTTCTGATGGAGTTAGCAAGAGAGGAGGAATTACAGTGAAAGAACAGCATGTGGAAGTAATATTCTGCGGGCAACATCAGAAAACAGTGAAACTGATTTTGATGGATGGCACAGAGATAGGACGGTTTGCTTTGCATGGTTCCGCCGGACGCTTTGAAGATGATAAGCTTGTACTTGGGATAGGTAAGCTGTATGAGCTTTACTTAAAGCCGTATGTATCGTAAAAAGGAGTGAGAACGCAGAGGAAGGCAGGGGAACGAAAAAGGTTCTTCTGCTTTTTCGTTTGGCTGTTTTGGTTCCAAGGAAAAATATCGGAGTAGAGGAAATGAGAATGAAGGAGAGAGGATAGTGCCAGAACAACCAGAATTGATTTTAAGAGGATTTGGGATGGAGTAGGGAAGAGTGTGTTGGAATTAGAAAAAATGCAACCAAGAGGAAATCAGCAAGTAGGAGAGTGTGTTGGAATTCGTGAATGGATAGGGAGGACAAAGAGGGGGTTTTTGCGGTGAATAGGATAGGTAAAAATATCGTGAAGCGATATTTGGACTATGTTGGAGTGAGGGGAATCAAATACTGAAAAAATAGTGCATAGGTAAGAATAAATGGACAGGAAAAAAGAGAAGGAAAAGCATATAAGAGGATAAAAAGTGAAAAGTAATCGCAAAAATGATACGAAATTTATAAAAAAGTGCTCGCAAAGGTTTTTGATGGTAAAAATGCTTGGATTTATAAGGTTTTTTTGTGGAAAAGGAAAATGAATATGGTCCGAAAAATGGAAAAAAGATACAGGAATTTCGAAAAAAGAGGTTGAAAGCGTTCCGGAGAGAAAAGGAAGCTTTGTGTAAGCGTGGTTGAAGTCGGGAAATGCAGGTGGAGAAAGTGAATGCTTTACACAAGAGGGAAAATAATATAGAGAGATACTTTGTTGCAAGTTATGTGACGCGAAAAAATGTGGTGTTCTCGGAAAAGCAGATAAAAAGCATCTGCTTTTCCGAGTTCCTCTTGAGTTTTCCTAAATTGCGTTCAAATCAAGCGTGTAAATATAAAGAATACAACAAGCCGAGGGTGGGCTATAAGGTATATTGGCTGAATTATGTGCTAAAGGAATAGTCTGGGGCAGTATTGTGAACTGCTCTTTTTTTATATACCAATATACCATTTTTTGAGCAGTGTAGTCTGGTGGAACTGGCATGTAAAATGCCAAAATGCCAAAATGGCAAAAAAATATATATGAGGACTTTACTTGTAATGGAGTTGAAGTTTGCGGTGTGTTTACTGTTGGATTATGCGGGAACATATAACTAAGATAATTAGTTTAAATTTTAATACTTGTAAGAATTAGTTAGAGCATAGGTAGAGATTGCAAGACTTTGGTAAATGCAGATGAACATTGTTTAAGAGGGTAACCATTCAAAAACAGGTGTTATGCATTGAAAAGAACAGGTCACGCATTGGAAACTTATTAGAACCATTGAAATAGTGGTATTACCATTAGAAGAGTTGTGTAACCTTTGGAAAAAACATTCATGACGTTGTTTCATTGCCTTGATTTGTAGCTGTTAGCTTTGTGATTAACACAAAGACTTCTATTTTAAAGGAGCTAACACGTTATGGAAAAGAATGAAACCAGTAGCATTTTTGAAACCAGAGGATTTATTAAGATTCACGAAACAGAGGATGGATACAATGTGTTTGTCAGTCGTGTAATCAGTAACTTGAAGAACTATCTGTATATTGAAATTGAGGGCGGACCGCAGAACTCATGGACAGAACTTAAGATAGAAGAATCAAGTTTAAGAAAGCAAAATGCAGTGGTAAAAGCAGTAGAAAAGAAATTTGACAATTTGGTTGGAGACTTAGCTACAGAAGAAACCAAGCAAGCGGTTGCTCATGCAATAGAAACTAAGTGGGAACTAATTCCGACAGTCGACTTAGGAAGTTTATCTTCACCAACAGCAATATATCATAGCTTATTTAAATATGCAGAGGGGAAAACAGAAGGAGCAATATTCATGCATGATGGATATTGTTATATTCTTGCGAAAGAATTTAATGCTGTTTTAGAAGAATTACGTTTCCGTGGTGCTAGAAGCGGATTGTTGAATAGTTTCCGAATGCTAAATATATTAGTTGCAAATACCAATCGTAACGAGAGAAACAAAAAGTTTCCATGGATGCCAAAGGAGGATAGGTTTATCTGTCTGCGTTCGCTGGAACAACAAGCAAAGTCGACAGAAAACGATGTTACAGTGCAGGAACCTTCGGCAGATGCGAAAGAACGTTATGTGGAGCAGGGAGACGGTTTGAAAAATACGCTTGGGCCATATCCGGGTGGAAAGAATAACATTCCAATGCAGGATAAAATATTGGCATTGATTCCACATGATATTACTAAATTCGTAGAGCCGTTTGCAGGTAGTGGAAGTATTACGTATAATCTACGATGGGCAAGATATTATCACCTTAATGATTTGGATTCTAACATGAGTAATCTACATAGTGTAGTCACAGATAGCACTATGGTGGATAAATTACTGGATGCGATTGAAAAGTGTAGCTTCAGCAAGGAAGAGTTTACTAAAGCATTGGAACGTAGTAAAAAAGCAGAACACTCAGATAAAGTAGAGTGGGCAGTGGATGAACTATTGCTTATGTATTGTTCTTTCAACGTTGATAGGAAAGATTACTGCTCTAAAGGTAGTATAGAAAAGCTGAAAAAAAGAATTAAGCGTAATATTGGACGGATATTCGCAAAATCTCAAAATTGTGAGATAACAGTAACAAACAGAAATGCGCTTGATGTTCTAAAAGAATATTGCAAGCGTGGGGATAAAAAGACCTTCGGCTACCTTGACCCGCCTTATTTGGACGAGTTGATTAGCTCAAAAAATCCTCTATATCGGGAAGTACCTAGTAAAGATTTCCACAGGGAAATGCTTTCTATCCTGCAAAATGCCAAGTGTCCAATTCTGTTATCTGGCTATAAAGCAGAAGAATCAGAAAAAGACTTGTATTGTAAGTATCTTGATAAAGAGCATGGTTGGGTGTGTTTGCAACTGGGAGAGTTCCACAAATCGTCTTCTGGGAAAAAGGGCAGTACTGGTATAGAGTATGTCTGGCTAAACTACTTCGATAGAATACCGGAGAATGCAAAATACTTTGTCTCCATGAAGAATCATGGCTTGGAGAAGGGTGGTGCTGATAATGAGTAAGAAAAGCACCGAACAGGCAGTAAATACCGAAATTAAGAAGAAAAGTCGGATGGAACTGTTGCAAAAGGCATTAGAATGCGATACAATCGACTGGCGTGTTATCGAAGAGCAGGTTGAGATGAACGAGAGAAAGAAATATCTTGAAATGCATTCGTACGAAATTTGGCAAGGTAAAAATGGCAAGTGGTACACTCACTTACCAGATTCGACTTCTAAAGATGGACGCAAATTATTAAAGCGTAGTACGGAGGAAAGTTTACAGGCAGGTATTATTGAACATTATAAGCAGTCTGTAAACGAGCCTACAATGCAGGATGTGTATATGTTGTGGATACAGAAGAAGTTGGACTATGGAGAAATCCAATTACAGACAGTAGACCGATACGGCAGGGATTTTGAACGGTTCTTTGATAGTGTGAGATTAAAGAACAGAAAAATCCGCTATATTACAGAAGATGAACTGGAGAACTTCATTAGAACAACCATTCATCAAAAGGAACTTACTAGAAAAGCGTGGGAAAAGTTGAGAACTCTGCTGAATGGTATGTTTAAGTTTGCGAAGAAAAGCGGATTTACTACGATTAGCATTAGTAACTTCATGTCTGAACTCCAATTGTCGAAGACGATTTTCAAAAAAACAGAGAAAAACGATTTTGAGAATGTGTTTACTCCGGAGGAATTGAAGAAAATCATTGCTTATCTACAATGCAAACCTACCATAGTTAAATTAGGTGTCATACTAGGCATGTATACTGGAATGCGTGTTGGTGAGATTGCAGGATTGAAACAAGAGGATATTTGCGAGAATTATATCTATGTACATCGTACGCAAACAAGACATAAAGAAAATGGTAAGGATGTATATGAAATTCGTGATTATCCGAAGTCAGATGCTTCAATTAGAAAAATTGCAATCTGCGACAAAGCAAGACCGATAATAAAGGAATTGCTTAAAATGAGCTTTGGTAGAGATGTTATTTTTCAAAAGGAAGAGACTTTGGTAACAATTCACGCTTTAACATGTGCATTGTATTATGCGTGTGAAAAGGTAGGTATACCAGAACGCTCCATGCATGTACTTAGAAAGACATTTGCGACTCATTTGATTGATGCAGGAATAGAGCCGGCAGTTATTATCAATCAAATGGGACATAGTGAATTTTCCACTACAACAAAGCACTATTATTACAATGATAAGTCTATGGGGCAGATTACAGATTGCGTGAATAAGGCAATTGATTTTTAATGGTGTCTTAAAAGGTAACCAAGGTAACCAAAACGGAATTGGCGAAAGCCTTTTGTTTAAAGGATTTGAGCGGTTTAGAACGGGGTTCGACTCCCCTCAGGTCCATAGAAAAAGAGGCTTGCGAGTTTACTCGCAGGCCTCTTTTTCTATGGACCGGGGAGTCTTGGATTCGGTAGGGTGGAGGTACTGGCTTTCGGCAGGGGGCGCTAACGAACGTCCGGTGGACATTCGTTAGCGCCGACCGAAGCGGAGCGGAGACCGACTCCCCTCGACCACAGTTATCATCGCACAAGTGCAGCTTACGTAGTCAAAAGTGTCACTTATGTTATGTGCTATTGAAAGGTGAATAATCTGTGATAAAATAAAACTGTAAATTTACAAAGGGAAGAGGACGGTCCTATGAAATATACGATTGAGCAGATTGAACAGGGTGAGGATGAACTTATCCTAAGATATCGAAAAATAAATCAAGAAGTAGAGTATCTTATGAATTTCATGAGTTGCCCGGAAAAGAAACTTGTTGGATCAAAGGAAGGCACACAACTTGTAATAGATATGAAACAGATACTCTACATTGAAAGTGTTGACAGAAAAACTTTTGTTTATCTGGAAGAGGATATTGTACGAGTGGAATATACACTCACTCAACTTGAAAAAATGCTTAATTCGATTCGTTTTTTTCGATGCAGCAAATCAATGATTATTAACATTGATAAGGTAAGTGTATTGGACAGTCTGGCATCAAACCGGATTGATGCGACTATGTGCAATGGTGAACATATTATTATTTCAAGAACATATGCTTCTGAGTTTCGCAGAAGATTGAAGGGAGATGCTTTTGATGAATAAAAAAACAAGATACTTTCTGGAATGTTATTTGAAAAGAAAAATCGGTGTGGAAATAAAATGCTGTTTAATGTTCTTTTTGATTCTTTGCTTTTATTGTATTTATAGATGGGCTGCGAATTTTACACAGGCGGGCATCATCCATCTGTTGGAAATGATTCTTTTAGCATACATAATTGGGTGGATACAGAATCTGCTACACTATGATTTTGATGAGGTTGATGTTCTGAAAATCAGGGAATGCTCATTGGTAGTTATAAGTTCATTCGTATACGCAATCGTGGGTCACTTTACAGGCTGGTTTGATGGCAATATAGGTGTAGGCATTGGGTTTGGCTTCTATATGGTATGTGCTTACTTATGTTCTTATTTAGTGTATAAAATCAAACGAACCATTGACGCGAAGCATTTGAATGAAGCTTTGCATCGGTTTAAGACAAACTTAACGGATGATATTTAATGACGGAAAGGCAGAATGTAATATGAAGATATATGAATTCGGAAAAGAAAACAATAAAACAATGATGTGTTTACCGGGCAATTTTATGACGCATAGACAGTTTGAAAACATAGTTCCTATGTTAGAAAAAGAATATCATGTGATAACAGTTTCTTTTGACGGATATGATGAAACCGGAGAGACGGTTTATACTACCGGTGAGGAACAGGCCAATAAACTGGCTGATTTTATATGTGAGGAATTAGGTGGAAAAATTGATTTAGTGTATGCGGAATCTTTGGGGAGTATTCCGGCGGCTTTTTTGACACAGAATAAAAGAATTCAACTGGGTGGAGTAATATTAAGCGGCGCAGAGTACATGAATTACGGTATTTTTAATAAAGTGGCAATTAACCTTTTTGCGCCAATGACATATAAGTTGATGACCAAAATTGTTACAAGCGGAGATGTTAAGTTCCCTAAGCTTTTGCAGATAAAAATGGGTATTACGAATGAGACTTTTCAGCCTATGTTAAAGCAGGCTTGTCAGAAATTAACACTTGAAACGACAAAAGCAACCTTTTGGGAAGCAGTGAAGTTATACCCGGAATATATGAGCACATGGGAACCGAATTCCGAAATTCGTATTGCTTGCTGGTATGGTGAGAAGGAAATGAATATGAAGAAAGCAATTAAGTATTTAAAGAGAGCATTTCCTAATTTGGAAGTTCGACCGTTTATCGGTCTGGGGCACGGAGAAATCATGCGACATGAAAGCTTATTGGTTAGAGAACTGAAAGCTTTTGTAGAGAAGATAAAATAGAACTTATGAACAGCGGAAACGACGTATTTATACGGGTTTCCGTTCTTTTTTGGGGGGCAAGTAGGAATCGGTTAGTTATCGCCTCCTACTCTTTTTTTGATGAAGGAAAAATTTCGGTAAAATAAACAAATATTATTATTTTGTGAAAAAAGCCTAAACTTCATTGACATGCACTTTTCTTGTTCTATAATTAGGGAATAATCTTTAGATTGATATAGATTACATAATGTTTGGAAAGCAAGGAGCGTGTAACGTGTTCGGATATATCATTTGTAACAGAAATGGGTTGTCGGAGGAAGAGTTTTATCGGTATCGGCAGTTTTACTGCGGGGTATGTAAATCCCTGAAAAAACGGTTCGGACAGATGGAACGATTCAGTTTGAATTTTGATATGACGTTTTTGGCACTTTTTTTGTCATCTTTGTATGAGCCGGAGGAGAAGGCAGCAGATTTTTTCTGCCCGGCACATCCGGTACATAAGCGGAGTTCTGTGGAGAATGAGTTTACGGAGTATGCGGCGGATATGACAATCGCATTAGCCTATCACAAATGTCTGGATGACTGGGCGGACGAGAAACGATCAGGTCGAAAATTGTACGGCGCAATGTTAAAAAAGGACTACGAGAAAGTAAAAGCAGCCTACCCGAAACAGTGCAGAATCATAGAGGAAAGCTTGAAGGTGTTGACAGGTTTGGAGAAAGAAGCTCCGGAGGAGGTGGATGCAATCTTACATTGCTCCGGGAGAATGCTATCGGAGGTGTTTGTATACAAGGAAGACTTCTGGAGTCAGAGTTTGAGAGAATTCGGTTATTCGTTGGGGCGCTTTATCTATTTAATGGATGCGGCGATGGATTATGAGAAGGATAAGAAAAAGAAGAACTATAATCCGCTGTTTTACATGAACAAACAACCTGCGGAAGCGGAGGAGCTTCTGACGATGTTAATCGGTGACGCAACGCAGGTTTACGAAAAACTGCCGGTTGTACAAGATGCCCATCTAATCGGAAATATTTTGTACGGGGGAGTATGGCAGCAGTATTATGGGAAAGTAAAGGAGAACGACGATGGTAACGGATCCGTATAAAGTGCTCGGGATTTCGCAAGGGGCAACGAAGGACGAAATCAAACGGGCCTACAGACAGAAGGCAAAAGAATATCACCCGGATTTACATCCCAATGATCCGAAGGCTGCGGAGAAGATGAATGAAATCAACGAAGCTTACGATATGTTAAGTAATCCGGAGAAATATGTCGGACGACAAACCGGTGGGTATGGTACCGGATACGGTGGAAGCCAGGGTGGCAGTGCATATGGAGGGGCATACAGTAACGGGACCAACGGTGCCGGAGGCCACAGTGGTACTTCGGGAGGAAGCTACGGTGGTGGTGCATATCGCGGAGGTCAGGGACAGAACAGCGGATGGGGTGCGGATTTTGACCCGTTTGGGTTCGAAGATTTCTTTCATTTCGGACAGCGCAGAACCGGAGGACCGGACCGGCCGGTGGCAGAATCGGGAGACGGAATGGAATTTCGTCGTATTATTGAATTTATTAATGTTGGAAATTATCGGTATGCAAGAAATGAATTAAATGCTATGGTCAGTGCTTCGCGGAATGCCAGATGGTATTATTTAAGTGCGATTACTGCCTTTGGACTGGGAGATTATGTACAGGCCACGGAGCATATCGGTCGGGCGGTACAGGCGGAACCGAATAATGCGGTTTATGCAAAAGCAATGCAGGATATTCGAAGCTCAGAAACGGCGTATAATTCCGCCGGGGCGGAGTATTCCAGATACGGAGACGGATTCGGCAGATTTTGCAGAACCTGTTGTGCGATGCAGTTATTTTGTTCATGTTGTTGTTATTAATTGATAGATCGGAGGGATAAGATGGGAAAGGTAATCGGAATTGATTTGGGAACTACAAACAGCTGCGTATCGGTAGTGGAAAACGAAGCGCCGGTAATGATACCGAACGGTGCGGGAAAAATGACTACGCCCAGTGTGGTGGCGTTTACGAAGAACGGAGAACGTCTTATCGGAGAAGCAGCAAGGCGACAGGCAGTGACCAATGCGGACCGTACAATCAGTTCGGTAAAGCGTCATATGGGGACGGATTGGAGTGTGCGGATTGACGGAACGGAATACAAGCCGCAGACCATCAGTGCCATGATTTTGATGCAGTTAAAGAAAGATGCAGAAGAATTCCTCGGTGAACAGGTGACGGATGCAGTGATTACCGTACCGGCATATTTTAATGATATTCAGAGACAGGCGACGAAGGACGCGGGGAAAATCGCGGGACTGAATGTGCTTCGCATTGTGAACGAACCTACAAGCGCGGCACTTTCCTACGGCTTAAATCATGGAGAAAATCAAAAGGTCATGGTGTATGATTTGGGTGGCGGTACCTTTGATGTCTCGATTATTGAAATCGGTGAAGGCGTGATTGAAGTGTTGGCAACTTCCGGCGACAATCACCTGGGCGGCGACGATTTTGACGAACGGATTGTAAACTGGATTGTGAAGCAGTTTAAGGAAGAACAGCATTATGATTTGTCCAAGGATTTTGCAATTATGCAGAGGGTACGGGAGGCTGCAGAGCAGGCAAAGAAGGAACTCTCTTCCGCGGAAACGGCTCATATTGTGCTGCCGTATCTGGTGCAGACGAAGGGCGAGCCGTTACATCTTGATATGACGTTGTCCAGAATGAAGTTTGAGGAGCTGGTAAAGGATTTGGTAGAGCGTACCGCACTGCCGGTACAAAATGCCTTGTCCGATGCGGGAATTGCGGCATCAGAGCTGGGCAGAGTGCTTTTGGTGGGCGGATCTACCCGGATGCCGGTGGTACAGAGGAAGGTGCGGGAACTGACCGGAAAGGAACCGTCCCGTAATATTAACCCGGATGAGTGTGTGGCAAACGGTGCGGCGATTTTAGGCAGTACCTTACAGGGTAATGCATTAATGACCGTAGGGACAGGAAGCAGTTTGCTACTGTTGGATGTGATTCCGTTGAGTCTTTCCATTGAAACCATGGGAGGTGTGGCGACCCGGCTGGTGGAACGAAATTCTACGCTTCCGGTAAAGTATTCCAAGGTATTTACCACGGCGGCGCCGTATCAGAGAGATGTAGAAATCAATGTCCTGCAGGGGGAACGCCCGATGGCACGGGATAATAAGTCCATCGGAAAGTTTAAATTAAAGGGAATTCGTAAAGCACCTGCCGGAGTGCCGCAAATCGAGGTGACCTTTGATATTGATACCAACGGTATTCTGAAAGTATCCGCGAAGGATTTGGATACGTTAAAGGAGCAGTCCATTACCATCACCGCCGGAGACCGGATGTCGGATGCGGAAATTGAACAGGCCATCAGGGATGCTCACCGATATGCCGGACAAGACAATCTGCGGACGGAGGCACTGGAGGAACTGGGAGATGCACAGCATCTTCTTAACCGGGTACAGCAGGCCTTAAAGGTTGCAGGAAAGCAGACAGATAAGGCAAAGAAAAAGCAAATCAAAGCAGACAGTGCACAATTACAGAAGCTGATTACCAAGATACGGGTGGATAACATCACAAAGGAAGAAATCGAGGATTTGCGCCGGTGTAAGGCACAATTGGAAGCATCCGCAGACAGTCTGTTAAACGGTGGGATGTAGTACATCATAAATTGATGTATGGTTGGAAGGAGTAAAAGAAAATGAAAAAAATCGGTAACTTTTTTCGGAATTTCATGCAGGGAAGAAACGGAACGGATGATTTGGCAAAGGCGGCATTGTGGGTATCGGTTGCCTGTTATCTGCTTTCACTTTTGACAAAGCTTTCCGTGTTTTATACATTTTCTATCGTGGGAATAGCCTATGCCCTGTATCGTTGTATGTCAAAGGACATTATGAACCGTAGTGCGGAAAACAGACGATTTCAGAAATTTTTAAGCTTGCAGAAGTTAAAATGGGAACAACGGAAGGACTATAAAATATTTACTTGTAAACGGTGCGGCAGAACGATTCGCGTGCCGAAGAGAAAGGGCAAGATAGAAGTGACTTGCCCTACCTGTGGACACAAATCGATTCATAGAACATAAAACGAATGTGATATTTAGGTGAGAATAATGTTTAAAATGATTTATGTGCGTCAGATTTTGCAAAATTTAATATATATGATTCCGGCAATGTTAATTGCGATTACGGTGCACGAATATGCTCATGGGTTTGTGTCATACAAGCTGGGTGATCCTACGCCTAAGCGGGATGGAAGATTGACTTTGAATCCGTTTGCACACATGGATCTTTGGGGAACAATTTGCTTAGTTCTGTTTCGCATGGGTTGGGCTAAACCGGTGCGGATTAATGTAGGATGTTATAAGAACAGGAAGCAAGGCATTATAATGGTTGCATTGGCGGGACCGATAATGAATTATCTGGTGGCATTTATCAGTATGTTATTGTATGGATTATGCTACCGGAAAGGATTCGCAATCGGTGTATGGTTCTATTATTGTGCTGTGGTAAATATTGGATTAGGAACATTTAATCTGATACCTATTCCGCCGTTAGATGGTTCAAATGTGTTGATGGAACTGGTCCCAAGGGTAAAGAATTTTTATGGGAGAATAAGAAAGTATGCACCTATATTTTTGTTTGTCTGCGTAGCAACCGGAATTCTTCGATATCCGCTTAATTGGGCAAATGAATGGGTAATGGAAGGTATGTGGAAGATTGTCAAGGCGATACTAAAACTATTCATTATTCCAAAGTCAGCAGGAACATACATATAGTTATTAAAGGAAAAATATTTTTGACGAAAAGTTATAGGCTTGTGAAATAATTGTGCAGTGAATTGACAATATGGATATAAAGTACTATAATTAAAGTGTTGATAGTTTCTTGGCGAACTAATGGAGGGGTTATGGAAACAAATGATGTTGTAATGTCAGGAATACAATTAAAAAAACTTCTTGCAAGAAAATCAGATCCTATTATGCAGGAGTATGATTTGCGTCCGGTAGAGTTGGATATTCTGGTATTTTTGCGAAAAGAAAAAGAAGTGGATACAGCAAAGGGCATTATAGAAAGGAAACATTTGTCTAAAGCGCATATTTCAAAATCTATTGAAAATCTTCGTAATGGTGGATTTATACAAATTATTGAAGATGAGAATGACCGCAGAATTTTACATATCCGATTGACTGAAAAGTCAAATGAGGTTATCAACAAAATGAATCAGATTTATTCAGAGTGTAAAGAGATTATGCAGAAGGAAATTGATTCTGATGAGTTGGCTGTCGTAAAAAGAGTAATAGCAAAAATGAGTGAAAATATTAATCGGGAACTGGGAGAGTAAAAAAATTTACCTGAAAAGTTCGCTGGCGAACTAAAGGAGATGAGTATATGAAATCACTTGCAATTGAAAGAGAATATGGAACAGGTGGCTGGGAACTTGGAAGAAAAATCGCAGAAATAAAAGGTATTCCGTTTTATGATGAGTTGGGGATTATTACAGAAGCCGAAAGGATGGGATACAAACTCACCTTACTTAAAAATTTTGAAGAAAAGAAAAAGGAAAGTATTTTATATAATATTGCAGTGATTGCAAATCATGAGGCAGAGTTAAAGGATGAAGTAGAAAAATTGATACGGGAGCTGTTTCGGGAATTAAAGGAAACGGTAGCTCAGTTATGCGCCAGAGAACCGGCAGTATTCGTAGGTGGAGCTGTGTGCGGAATCTTAGATGAATCAGATGATTTTTTGAAAGTTTTTTTACATAGTAGCAGAAGTGATATTAAGAGTGTTTATTTGCATCAGTGTAAGGGTACTTTTCCCAATGTGGAAGTCGGAAGGATAATGACAAATAAGGATAAGCAAAGAAGCATTTATTTTCGTATGTTGACACATAAGGAATGGAAAAATACAGAAAATTATGATTTGACTTATGATGTTTCTAAAATCACAAAAGAAACGATTGTAAATACTGTTTGTGAAGAAATGGATAATCACAAGTAAATAGTTCGCTGATGAACCAAAGGAGGACGGATTATATGAAGTATCAGGTTATTTATGATAGCAGGACAGGGAATACTCAAAAACTTGCGGAACACATATATAGGTGTCTGGAAGGAGAAGAAAGAGACATAAAGAAGGTATCAGAATTCGATGGTACAGAAGTTGCTGATTTATATTTCATCGGTTTTTACACAAACAGAAATTCATGTTCCATGGATGTTGCTGATGTATTGGAAATGCTGGAGGGAAAAAAGATTGCTCTATTTGGTACTTGTGGTATGGGGAATTCACAGGAATATTATAAGAAAATCCGTAAAAATGTGGATGTGTGGATGCCGGAAGAATATGAAGACAAAGGATTTTTTATGTGTCAGGGCAGAATGAATGATGAAATCAAAGAAAGAATTGCAGTTATGAGTGGGAAAATGTCAGATGAGGTAAAGTGCGAGACTTGGCAGATGTATGATGCCGGGCTGTTGCATCCGGATGAAGAAGATTTAAAACAACTGGAAATATTCATTAGAAATGCTATAAGCATGTAAAGGAGAGAGATGGATGCAGGATTTTATAAGTTATGTGGAAAGTCAGGCAACTCTCTGCGAGAAAAATGATAGCATTAGTAAAAACTTGTATGCAGAGTATGAAGTAAAGAGAGGACTGCGTGATGAAAAAGGACAGGGAGTATTGACCGGACTTACAAATATTTCAGATATTAAAGCATTTGAGTATCGGGATGGTCAAAAATACCCTTGTGATGGGGAATTGTCTTATCGTGGATATAACATAAGGGATTTAGTGGAAGGAAATAAGGGAAAAAGGTTCATTTTTGAAGAAGGAGCCTATCTGCTTTTGTTTGGGGAACTGCCAACAGTTGAGCAGTTAAAGGAATTTCAGGAGAAACTAGCCACCTGTATGAAGTTTCCGACTAATTTTACAAGAGATGTTATTATGAAAGCTCCGTCTGCGGATATTATGGGAGCTATGACAAGAAGTATTCTTACACTTGGGTCTTATGATAAGAAAAAAGATAATTTGGAGATACCGAATGTACTTAGACAGAGTATGCAGCTGATAGCTACCTTTCCTATGATAGCAGTATATGCTTACCATGCATATAACCATTATGAAAAAGATGGGAGTATGTATATTCACAGACCAAAGAAGGAACTTTCTATTGCTGAAAACTTCCTACGCGTGTTAAGACCGGATATGCAGTATTCGGAATTGGAAGCACGAGTGCTGGATATTGCACTGTTATTACATATGGAGCATGGAGGTGGAAATAATTCCACATTTACCACAAGGGTTGTAACTTCATCCGGTTCAGATACCTACTCAGTCATTGCAGCAGCAATGTCTTCGCTGAAAGGAAAAAAACATGGTGGTGCAAACCTAATGGTAATGAATATGATGGATGATATTAAGGCTCATGTAAAGGATTATGCAGATGAGGATGAAATTGCCACATATCTAAGTAAGATACTAAAAAAAGAAGCATTTGATCATAAAGGACTCATTTACGGAATGGGACACGCTGTATATTCTCTTTCTGATCCTAGAGAACAGGTATTTAAAGGTTTTGTAGAAAAGCTTGCGTGTGAAAAAGGGCGGGAGAAAGATATGCTTCTTTATAATAATATCGAAAAAATTGCTCCGCAGCTTATTGCAGAGCAACGTCAAATATTTAAGGGTGTAAGTCCTAATGTGGATTTTTACAGTGGTTTTGTCTATGAAATGCTTAGCATACCGAGAGAATTGTATACTCCATTGTTTGCCATTGCGAGAATTGTAGGATGGAGCGCACACAGACTGGAAGAATTGATAACAACGGATAAGATTATTCGTCCGGCATATAAGAGCCTTGTAAGTAAAAAAGAATATGTGGCAAGGGAGGCCAGATAATATAGAAATATTGGGAAAAATCAGACAGTTTTGGAGGAAATAAAATAACATGGATGAGAGAAAGTGCGATATGGTATCGTCAAATTTATTGAAAATCAGAGAATGCACAGGTTATTCGAGGGAAACGCTTGCAGAATTACTTGGTTTTGATGAAAAACTGATAGAACAGTGGGAGTCCGGAGAAATAGAACCGACTATATCACAGGTGTTGTTGCTGAGTAGTTTGTATGGAGTTTCAGTGGACGACATATTTTGTGACTGCAAAGTTATGGATGTTTTACCAGAAAATAAAAGAGAGGAATTTAATCATAATGCGTGGTTAAATCGTATTGCAAATCGAAGATATTGTTGGTAATCAGGAGAATAAATAAGCGTTTAGGTTCTGGTGTCATAGGTAGGTGCCTGGGTTACATCAGTGGTGCAAACAGGCGAAGAATATCCTGAAAAAGCCGCGTGAAGACACTTTTACTGCAATCTTCTTCTTTGATTTGCTGACACTCGGATAAGGTATGTAAGAAGTCTGCTTTTATATCGTAAATTGCACTGTTATTGTAAATGCAAGTACCACACTCAAAGTGCAGATACAGACTGCGAAAATCCAGGTTTGTGGTGCCTACGGTTGCTACCGTGTCATCGGACACAAAAACTTTGGCGTGGAGGAAGCCCTTAGAGTACTCGTAGATTTTTACACCGGCATGAATCAGTTCGCGGTAATAGGAACGTGTTGCCATGTGAACGGCCCACTTGTCCCATACATGAGGAGTGATAATCCGGACATCGATTCCGCTTTTTGCGGCTAAGGTAAGCGCGGTAATCATGTCATCGTCGATAATCAGGTATGGGGTATAAATGTAAAGATATTCTTTGGCATTGTTAATGATTTGTAAATAAACATGTTCTCCGACGTTTTCGGAATCAACGGGACTGTCGGCATATGGTTGGATGAAACCGTCGCCGGGAATATTATAATTATTATCTTTCTCCGGGTAGAAAACAGAAAAATGAGCCTGTGAAAGTTTTTCTGTAAATAAAGACATGGAAGGTCTTCTATGATAAAATAAAAATCATAGGAGGCCTTTTATTATGGCAAGAGAAAAGAAACCGGTACACAAAGTACAAATGACAGAAGGAAAAAGAAACATT
>JAZOCC010000011.1:0-29247 GCA_045596385.1 Lachnospiraceae bacterium | reverse complement strand
AGTATCGACAGACGGTTCAGTGGATTCGGCAGCGGATGTGTCATTGAACTTCACCTTTGCTGCGCAGACGTAATAGTATTTTGAACCTTTCTTTATCTTATACCATTTGATGCTGGAACCTTTTGTTGAGCTTACAGGAGTCGCGTTAAGCACAACTGTGACTGAGGCCCCTTTCTTGAAGGTGCCGACCTTCGCCATCTTCGTACCGGCTCCCTTGCGGTAATTCAGCTTGTAGGTCACCTTTCCGCTTACTGTACTGTACTTAATACTGTCAACAAGGTCGGCTCTGACATAGCCCTTCTTGCCGCCGGCGGTCACGTAGTACCATCTGTTCTTTTTTGCCGTACTGGTCTTTGACTTGAAAACTTCCTTATGGATGGTTATCACAGTGTTATCGGCAAGCCCGCGCACCTTTGCGGAGCTTGTGGAGGCGGATTTCCTCAGTATCGCTCCGTCGGAGGAGTTGATCTTGCCTGTGGCATCCGGTGCGGTCTCAGCGAAGGCTCCCGCTGTAAGCGCTGCAAGTATCAGTAAAAAAATAGCTGATATTATGCATATATTCAGTTTTGTCTGTTTTAAGCTTTTCATTGTTTCCCTGAATAATTAATTATTTGTAAACTAAAAGGACAAAGCGGGACTTACCCATTCTTTGTCCGTGATTCTATAACTATAAGAAGCTTCAAGACCCGATTATTATCAAATATTCATAAAAAAAGCCCCGTCAGGAGCTATTTGAAGCGGTTCTCATGGATGAATATCTCTTCAAGAGGCGTATCTAAAAGGTAGGCTATGTCCATTGCAAGCTCGAGCGATGGAGTACATCTGCCGTTCTCTATGGAACTGATCGACTGTCTCGAGACTCCAAGCTGCTCTACCAGATAACTCTGCCCTATCTTTTTCTCTTTTCTGATTTTGGCGAGATTGTTTTCCATAAGACTCCTGACGAACATTTGTGCATCTATAGTGATATTTTACCATCAAATCATTATGTGTCAAGTGCTCTTTACGTTTACAATTCGCGGGATAAAAAAATCTGCCGCTCATGCGACAGATATTTTCGTGGTGCTCAGGCCCGGAATCGAACCAGGGACACGGGGATTTTCAGTCCCCTGCTCTACCTACTGAGCTACCTGAGCGTAATGGTGGGCCATCTTGGGGTCGAACCAAGGACCGACCGGTTATGAGCCGGTTGCTCTAACCTCTGAGCTAATGGCCCATACAAACATATTTTTGAAGAAAAGCTGGACGGGGTGGCAGGATTTGAACCCGCGGCCCACTGGTCCCAAACCAGTTGCGCTACCAAGCTGCGCTACACCCCGAAGTATTAACTTGTAAATAATGGTCGGGGTGGCAGGATTTGAACCCGCGGCCCACTGGTCCCAAACCAGTTGCGCTACCAAGCTGCGCTACACCCCGTAATTGGCAGGGGCAGTAGGACTTGAACCCACGGCACGCGGTTTTGGAGACCGCTGCTCTACCAACTGAGCTATACCCCTAAAATGGTGGCGGAGAAGATGGGATTCGAACCCATGCTGCCCTTATCGAACACTAACGGTTTAGCAAACCGTCCTCTTCAGCCTCTTGAGTACTTCTCCAAAAAGGCTTCTTGGCGGAGAGGGTGGGATTCGAACCCACGGTCCCTTGCGGGATCACCGGTTTTCAAGACCGGCTCCTTAAACCACTCGGACACCTCTCCGTATCCTTGGGATAAGGTGTGTTGGTGACCCATCGGAGATTCGAACTCCGGACACCTTGATTAAAAGTCAAGTGCTCTGCCGACTGAGCTAATGGGTCGCATTTGGCTGGGGTAGCAGGACTCGAACCTACGAATGACAGAGTCAAAGTCTGTTGCCTTACCGCTTGGCTATACCCCATCAGCACGAGACCGGCAAAAAATAAATGTGGTGAGCCCACAGGGATTCGAACCCCGGACACACGGCTTAGAAGGCCGTTGCTCTATCCAACTGAGCTACTGACACACATTTTATGCTTCACGGAGAAGCAAAAAAATTAGGCGATGGTCGCCTTTGAAAATCTGGGATTTTCAAAAGCGGGTGATGGGAATCGAACCCACGTATCTAGCTTGGAAGGCTAGTGTTCTACCATTGAACTACACCCGCATGCCATATATTTAAGTCACGGAATCGGGGTGACAGGATTCGAACCTGCGACCTCTTGATCCCAAATCAAGCACTCTAGCCAAACTGAGCCACACCCCGGTCAGAGTTTTCGGGAACCGAGATTCCTTTTCGTGACGCAAGACATATTATATATGACGTTCCTTGAATTGTCAACAACTTTTTTAAAAAAATGAAAGATTTTTCCGTCCGGGACAATTTCGCCGAAACGAACCCTTTTCCCCTTTGTCAAAATACATCTAATCTGCGTATTTTATATCCCACTTCACACGACCTCCCGGTGCCGTTTCCAGCACAATATAGGTAGGTCTGCGGTTTTGCTGCCGCGGCTCCGATACACTGCCCGGGCAAAGAATAATGACACCGTACCGTTCATCCGCTGCCGGGATATGGGAATGTCCGTGCACCGCAATATCCGCCCCCAGATTCTTTGCCGTCCGAGCAATCGTCTCTTTTTCCACCTTTACCGCATGCCGGTGCCCGTGGGTCAGAAAGATGCGATGACTGCCGAAGGGTACCATGACCTCCTGAGGAAAGTCTCCGGACCAGTCACAATTGCCCTTTACTACATACACCGGACAACCGGCCCATTCCTCGATACGCCCCACGCCGCCCTGAATGTCTCCTGCATGCAAAAACACATCAAAGGGAGCTTCCTTCTCTATAATATCCTGAATCCCACCGAAGCGTCCGTGGGAATCGCTGACAATGACTGCCTTCACCTTAAAACTCCTTCTTCATTTCCCGTAATGCCTTGGCACGGTGACTGATTTCGTTTTTTTCTTCCATGGAAAGCTCCGCCGTGGTCTTTCCGTACTGCGGCACATAGAAAATCGGGTCGTAGCCGAAACCGTTCTCTCCCGCCGGCTCCTTTGCCAGCACACCCTCGATGGTGGCACGGCACACCTTGCTCTTTCCGTCCGGCCATACACAGGCAATGGCACACACGAACCGTGCGGAACGGTCGTCTCCTTCCACACCCTCCAGTCGGTCGATTAAGTATTTGTTCTTTATATCATAGGAAGTATCTTCTCCCAGGAATCGTGCGGAGTAAATCCCCGGTGCCTTATCCAGATAATCTACCTCAAGGCCGGAATCGTCCGCCATGGCAATCTCCCCGGTCAGCTCCGCAATGGTCTTTGCCTTAATCATAGCGTTTTCCTCAAAGCTAGTACCGTCCTCTATAATATCCGCAGCGACCCCCGCCTCCTTCATGGAAACCACTTCATACGGCAAATCACTTAAAATCTCTCTGATTTCTTTCATCTTTCCGGCATTTCCGGTTGCAAAAATAATTCTTGGCATTCTTTTCTCCTCTTACTTTCTTCTATCTGTAGTCCATACCTATAGGCACAAACCATTCTTCCTTATTCACCCAATACCCGGTATGCTTCTTCTATGGTACGGTAAATTCCTTCCGCACAGGCCCTCTGGGCCTTCTCTGCGGTAATCAGCGACAAATCCCGCCGGTTGGACATATACCCGAATTCGATGAGTGCCATCGGCATCTTACAGTACTTAATAATATGAAGATTGCTCGAACGCTCTACCAACGGACGCTCCTTTAAGCCTGTAGCTTCCGTCACATAACCGCTGCAAAGCTCCGCCAGGTATCTGGAATTAAACGTATCCTCCGCCCCCTGCACCTTGCTGTAGAGTACCTCCACGCCGTTTACCACGCTGACCGGATTGTGGTTACAATGTACACTGATTAACATATCCGCATGCAGTGCATTGGCAAACTCCACACGGGTGGACAAATCCGGAAGGGTATCGTTTAATCTGGTGTAATATACCTTCCAGTCCTCCCGTTCATCCAGCATTTCTTTTAAATACTGCACCACCGCCAGATTTATGGATGCCTCCGTATATCCGCCTCCGCTGGTTCCGATATCGATTCCTCCGTGTCCCGGGTCGATTACCACAATCTTATCATATTTCTCATGAGGCCGCACCAGACTGAAGTAGATGAATTCTTCATCCTCCGTCACCGTCACTTCGTACACCGAATTAAATTCAAATACTGCCTCTGTTTTTCCGTCCTTCTCCGTAAGCGTCAGCGAAAGGAGCAAATCCTCTCCCGGCGCCTTCGGTTCTCTCACAAGAGGAACATTTTTCTCTTCCTCCGGAATAACTACCACCGGCACCTCCGGAATACCTACATACAAACGTTCCCCGGATACCCGGTAAATATCCTCTTCCGTCAATGTTCCCTGCACCGCTACCGTTACCTTCCGGTACACCATTTCCTCCGCAATCGTTTCCAACGAAAAACCACTCTTCTTTATTAACAAACAGGTGTCGCCCTGTCGCTTCACAATTTCCGGCAGACTTGTACCGAACAATTGGGACCATGCAGAGCTTTCCACTCTGGACTCCGCATGACCGCCACCCACAGACTGTCCGTCACCGATTTGAATCAGCTGACCACCTTCCAGCGCATCCTGCATTCCGTGGGCGTTCCCCGCATTTGCCCTCTGCAATCCTGTCTTCTCCTGTACTACAAACACACCCAGAAATACCAGACAAAGGATCAAGACAGAAACACAATACTGCCGTATCTTTTTTATCTTTTCATCTGCCATTTCCTCTGCCTCCTTTCCGTCGCACTACATCTTTTGTAACAAACGGTACCGCTCGATTAAGACTTTCGCTTCCTCCGCATATTCCGGATGTTCCTTTACAAACTGTACGATTGCCGTTTCGTTCTTTTCCTTTTGTTTCATATTGTAATCAATGTGCTCTCGTAGCTTCTGACGTCTCACATTCAGACTGTGCCGCACTTCTACCATCTCTTTTTTGTCCACTAAAGCCTGCGGCTGCAATACCCAGATGCCGGTATCCACCACGCCCACACGCCGCAGTTCTTTAATTATAGCGCTACGGTGCACCTCCTGCTGACGTGCATTGTTCCGGTTTGCCTCCTCCTCTGCACGAATCCGTAAATATTCCTTCCACATGGTTTCCAAATGCATAGAATTCGAAGTGTGATATTTTTCATAGGCATACTCAATGCCCCAGGTACAATTGACATAACGGAGTTTAATCCGGTTCTCGATTGTAATGACCTTATTCCGTTTTATCTCCGCCACCTTCATGTTATAAATATTTTTTCTGGTAGCTACCACTACATACATAGCAAACAACAACGCCACAATGACCGTAAGTAAAAACGGCACCCGCAAATCCTTTCCGGTCGCTTCTCCGATATAAAAAAATAAAACCAGAAAACCAACCACTCCCACACTGATTCCGATCATCAGCTTCTTTAAAAACTCGTTACGGTCCAGACACTCTTCCTGTTCCATCTGATACGTCGACTTCTCACCGGCCAGAAAGCGCATCTTTCCTTCGATTTCTCTCTGGTGTTCCTCCTCTCCCCGCAACCATTTTATTGTCTTCGGAATGTCCTCCTCGTGGAGTGCCAGAAAGCTTTTCTGCGCCTCGGTAATGGACGGCTCCTTCGTACGAATCCGTTCCTTCTCTTTTTCTAGCGCAATCAGATTCTTCGCCGCTGCCTCCACCTCAGCCCGGCCGTTCCCCGACATCGTTTCGATTTTCTGGACATCCGCCAAATATGTGGTCACCAGGCCATACTCATTCTTCGCCTGTTCACTTTGCAGCACCGCCTCATCAATCAGTTCGCTGCATTCCGCATAAAAGGCCTGACGTACCGCACTGTCTTCGATATTTCCCGAAACTCCGGCCTGTCGCACCTCTTCTGCACAGGAAGTCTTTTTTTTCTTTTTCAACCATGAAAACAAGCCCATATCAATCCCTCGTCATTCCGCTACATGTTATCCAACCGGTATTGTTTCTTAAACTCATCCAAAAGCACACGGGTTGCCTCCCGGTACTCTGTCAGCTGACCTTCGGAAAACAACTTTTTAATCCGCACCAGTTCCTGATACTCCGGCGCCTCCGCCGCTTCCACCATACATTCAAAGAACTGTGCATCCATCTCGGTTTTCATAACCTCCGACACCTCGTACTGCATAAGTGCCGTCAAATAATCGTTGTCCTTTTGTGCCAACCGCAACGCCATCAAATAAGAGCGAAGGGATTCCTGACTGCGGTTCTTCTCGTAGGCATCCGCAAAATGTCCCGCCGCGGTCCCGGCTCCGCTGATATGCAATTCGCAAATCGCCAGATTATGGTATACGTTGCCTGTCGTCACCTCAGGCATCTCGTTTTCCTTACGGTTCCGTAGCAGTTGCTCATACTGAAGCATGGCATCCCGGTAATTCCGGTGGGCCAGATACGTATCCGCCTTTGCCTTCTGCTTCTGCCATACCTTCAGGTCCTGCAGACGCTCCAGTTCCTTCAAATACTCCGCAACCTCTTCCTCGGTATACATCCCTGTTACCCCGAAAATAACCGCTGCGAACTCTTTTACTCCCGCCTCGGAAGCCTTCAACACTCGCAAGCGTTCCGCCACGGCCGGCAGCTCCAGCTCCGACTCGTAAAAATCCGCCAGCGCATTCTCCGTAATATAATCCTCTGCGGTAGATGCGTGCTGATACAAATAATAGCAAATCTCCTCTGCGGAGAACAAGTCTCTGTTTACATTGTGCAGACGTAGGGGAACCCTGCTTCGTTTCCCTGCACAAAGCACCACTCTTGCCATACGATTCCCCTCCTTTCGCTCACATTTCGTTTATTGCTCCCAACGGGAGAAATCCACCAATTCTTCGTAAATCCGGTAAGACGACGGATAAAAAGCTCCAAACCCGGTCTCCTTCAATTGAATTACCATCAAATCTCTTTTTGCAAAAAACACTCGTATTTCATACCGATTTGTCCGGTCTCCCCGAAGCTCCGGTATATCCGGTGCAATACGTATCATCTTCGGCGTAGCCCCGCCGGCCGGAGAAAACTTAAAGGTAAGCTTATCGGTGGCATCTAAAATCACTTCCGCCCGTGCGGAAACATCACGATACGCCTCTCCTGTCCTCACCAGCACTACACCGTCTTCCTGCTCCGCATTTTCCGCAAGCAGGGACACCTCTACCGTAACCTGCTCCGGTGTCAGCACGGAAAAATCTGCATTCTGCTCTCCTCGGAACAATTCGGCTCCCGCATAGCAGGCTCCCTGGGTATACAAATTCTGCCCGCGGAACACACGTCTTCCTCCGGACAGAAATCGTAATACATCGGATACCCAGTCGCCTTCAAAGCCCCGTCCCGTTACAAACAGAGACGCCGGCTTCTGCCCCATTACCTCTCCTGCCAGACGTTCAAAGGTCAACGCTCCCTGACCGCCGTCTCCCTGTGTCACAAAATCCGGCGGAATCACATCCGAATAGTCCTTATAATCCGATACAAACAACCTCCTGCCGTTTGCCAGCCGGCACTCCATATAATAGAACAACAGACCGTCCGTTGCATAATCAAACACCGCCGAGCCATCCTTCCAAAGCCCCTCTTCCTGGCGGATGATAAAATGTAAGAAGGACTCCAGATGACTGAGTACCGTACATCGTCCCGCAAAACCTTCCTGTCTCTCGAAAATCTCACGAAGCATCCTGCGGGCCGCTTCTCCGGTATTCGCCTCTTCACAGGTAACCGCCACAAAGCCTATCTCCTGCCCCTCGAAACGACTCCTGATTTTTTCCATCAACAGAAAAACATACCGCTCAAGAAGGTCTCTTCCGGAATAGGTCTTCTCTTCGAAATTCACGCTTTCTCCCCATACCGCCGCATGGAAGAACGGCGGCAGCACTGCGGTATCCGGCAAAATCACTTCTCCGATACTCCACGCTCCGTCCTGTTCCCGGCAAAGCAATGTAGGCAGAAACTCTTTCCTCGTCCGGGCATCAAAACAAACCGCATCCGGTTCCGCCGCATGCGGGCGCATTACTGTTACCTGTGTAATATCGTCACACAAGTCAATTCCCAAAACAAGCTTTCCGGTTTCCTGCATCTTACTACTCCTTTATCGGTGCAAACAAACGATTCACGGTATACTCCATCCGGTAATAGTTTTCCAGCATATCCATGGTCGTCTTTTCATCCTTCATATCCTGTGCCGCCAAAATTAAATTTATCTGGCCGTATTTTGTGGTTTCGTCATGCATCTTTACCGCATCCAGCTTACGATAAAAGCTCTCGGTGATCTGCGCCTCTCCGTTGCGTTCCTCGGTAATGTAATACTGCAGCACTTCCTCGTAAAACAGAATAAACTCTTTCACAAAGATTCCGTATCCCACATGCCGCATCTCTTCCCGGATAAAGCGTTCCTCATTTTCACCGTCAAACAAATAGGAAATCATCACCTTATTCTTCGGGTCGGTATGGTACTCTACATACAACTTGTCCGCCATGCACGGCGGAAGCTCCGCTTTTCCTTCAAATCCGGCAAAGAACGGAAATATCATTCCCTTTTCCGCAAACATCCGCATGCTCTGTTCCGCAAAACGAACCTGCTCCTCTTCCGGGGCTTCCTTCTCCGAAAAATATTTCAACACCGCCAGGCGACAAATCTCGTTATCTTCCTCGGCTTCCTCCATCATTTGTGCCAGCAGCTCCTCCGGCAGTTCACACCCCAGAAGGAAACAACGATAGGCCGACTGAGAAAGATACGCCCGCACCAGTTTCGGGTTCCCTTTTTTCTTCCGATAGCTTAAATATACCTGATACGCCTCCGGCACATAGCTTCCGGCAAATAAAATCTGCCCCAGCAACCGCTCCTCCAAATGCTCGGTGGATAGCTGCAGCTCCGATGCACACTGCCAGATCCGATACATCTCTTCCGTGGTTCCGTAAAAATAGTTTTCCAAATACTGTACAATATCCTCATCATACTTCCCTTTGGAAAAGACATGATGACATAAAAGCAGCAGCATATCGTTTTGTTCCCCGCCGCACTGTAACAGCAGCCTCTCGCACAAACGTAATATCTTCTTTGAGGATACGCCCGTCATACCGTACTTAGTCAGCGCATCCAGTGCCAAATCATACCTCCCCCGTTCAATCAGAAGCTCAATCATGCGACAACGTTCTTCCCTGTTCAGATAATCCAGATTCAGCCTGGAAAGATAACCATCCATCAGTTCTCCCTGATAATTATCGTAACAATACCGGATTAAGGAATGAATTTCCTTTTGTTTAAATATCTCCGACAATCCGTCGACATGGACAATACGCTTACTCAGCTCCACGGAATCCACATCCACCGTCCGGAAATTATGTACCTTCTCCAAAAGATTCAGAAGCAAAATGCGGTTTTCTCCCGCCAGCTCATAGCAGCGGTAAATCAGCTCTTCTTCATGCAGCAGTCTCGAAATATGACAGTCACCGCCCGGCAGATACCGGTTCCCTTCCTCATCCGACAGCACCAGTTTCGCATCATCCGTATACATGCAGACAATCGCCGCTCCGTCCTTTAACGGAACAACGCATTCCTGCTCCTCTTCTTTGTGCAGGACGGACACCGCCACCATCTCTTTATTATCGCACTCCACGTAATAGCTGAAAATCAGTCTCGGGAGTATTGCTGCCAGTTCCTCATCCAAAAGAGAGCTTCGAAGTACCTCTCCGTAAACCGTAGCCAGATTCTTATCAATCCGTCCGCTCTTTATACTGTTCACCGCATACTGCTCCATACGCTTTAAGTACGTACGGTAAAAGGAACTCAGCGTCTCCTGATTCCGTACAATATATGCATATAAAAATGCACAATACGGCTCCTCCAGCTCATTACCGTAAATAAAATAGAGCAACACCGACTGGTCTATCTTTGTCTGAGGACCGCAACCGCAGGTATAGATGTAATACTCCTGCAACAACGGTATCCGCAGTTGCAGGGAACAAGCCTCCGCGAAATAACTGTGATACTTCTTTTCACGAATTCCCTGCATAATTAAAAGTGAACAAAGTGCCTGCAAGGTATCCCGCTGTCCGTATTGCTTATATGCAAGGCAAAGGCAACGAATCAAAAGCCCCGGACAGCCCTTACTCTGCAGGGCCAAAATAGAAAACTGCAGTACGGTTTCCTTCTGCAACATCCCGCTCTTTAACGCAAACATCAGTACCTGTAACTCATATGTCCCTAAACTTCTTAACAGCGCCGGATCCTCGTTCCAAAGCATTGCCGCTTCAAAGTATAACAACGGACTCCTGTTTCCTCTGCGGAACCGTTCTTCCAATTCCTCCAACAGCACCGGTCTGCCGTTTTCACTACGCTTATCCGTATACATCCGGAACCATAACAGCAAGGCACTTTCCTTCACCCGTTCGGATAAAAGCTTGATCTGGGCAGCATATGCTTTTACATCCTCCGCATTCTTCTGCCGCATGGCATCCAAATAATGCATCGCCCCCAGAAGCTCCGCATCGGCTCCTTCTCTCTCCAAACATACTCTCAATTGTGAAATTTCGTTTTCCGCAAACTTATCCTTCTTGCCGATTAAAGCCAGATACGCCCGGTACATCTGATAGGTCAATTCCTTTTTCCGGCGAAGGGCATCCCCGAATATTCCGTCCTGCAAACGTAGCAGTAATAATTCTACCAGGCTTTCCGCCTCCGCAATATAGCTTCCCGCCTTTAAATGCCCCAGACGAAAATCAAAATAACGCCGGAACAGCTTCATCTCCGCAGCCCGGAACGCACGGCGTTTCCGTTCCTCTTCTCTCGCAGTCCGCTCGCAAATGCAAACCACATCAATCCGGATACACTGCCGCGGCGTCTTAAGAAGAATCCGCCCGTAATGATTGCCTTCTGCAAGAACCGCTCCGTCTACGGCCACCTCCAACGCACAGCGGTTTCCGTTAAAGCTCTCGGACAAAAGCTTCTTGGAGGACACCATAAAAAAATCGCCCTCGGTCTCTACCGTAACATCCGTATGTCCCCAGGTGTCCCTGGTCACTGTAATACGCTCCATAACCGCCTTGTCACCCGGCTCAAAACGTAATACCGCTTTATCTGCCTTTATCTGAATCGGAGTTTTCTTTTTCGTATATACCAAAAACTCCTCTAACGCACGATCTAAAGAACGACTCTTCCGTAGCTGACGATATACCGTAGTTTCTTCTTCCCGGTCTCCCAATACCGTTGCCGCAAAACGCGCCTCCGCAAACAAACGCTTGGCCTCAAACCAGTCACTCTGGGCAAGTCCCGCAAATTGGAACAAATCTCTGATTTCGCCTTCGGAGGACAAGCAGGAAAGCGGTACAATCCTGATTACAAACGGAATCTCTATCTCGCCGCATTCACTGACAACGGTAATCACTCCCCTATGTACCTCACCCGGAGTCGCATATTCACCATGAACCTTGTAATGGATCTCATTTTCCGTTCCGACAAACTGCTTTTCCTCTAGCACCAGATGTTCATCGGAAGAATAAAGGACACCCTTCATTACACTCAGCTTTCGGTTGCGCACGGAAAATTTGCCGCAAAAAGTCTCTCCCGCAGAAACCTCTACGGAAAGTGACTCCTCGGACACCAATATGTCCGTAGGTTCATATTCAAAAATCCCCTTTGCCAATCGTTCCACTTTATCCTTCACGTCAATCCACCTGTCTGCCGTACTTTATCTCTTAATAAACTCTCCCGTTACATCATCTTTTCCGTAAACGGCACTGCCGTCCAACGCCACATAAAAGGTCCCCCGGAACCTCTGCTTTCCGTTTACATTCTCAAAGAAATTGATTCCGTAGCATTCCACACCGTTTGCATTGGTGGTCCAATCATCCACTGTCGTCTCGTAGCTTGCGGTATCCTTTGCAAGTCCGAGGCGTTCTCCGGAGTATCCCATAAGCACCTTCTTTGCTTCCTCTGCAGTGAGCGTCTTTACGCCCTCGCTTCCGGTCTCCGTCTTATCCAACGGAAACTTTTCGATAGGAGCCACCACTCCCGACAAATCATAGCACAACAGCTTGCCTTCCTTCTTTTCCACAATCAGAAGCGGTTCCAATATCTCGCCGTTTCCGTCATTGACACAGAAGGAATAGTACTCCGTACCGTCAATCATCAAATGGTCATCCAACAAATCCACATTGTAAATATCCAACTGAATAATACTTCTTACAATACGCTCCGCTTCCTCTCTGGACACCACCGGCTCCTCCGTCGGCGTCGGTGCTTCCGGGGTAGGTGTATCCGGCGTTCCTGTCGGTGTCTTCGTCGGAGTCGTCACATCCGGAGTGGTCTCCGGGGTAGGTGTATCCGGTACAACTGCCTCCGTTACCGGTGCCTGACCGGTCGGATTTCCGGCCTCAAGGCCTTCCTTCTCCGACTTGTATTTCGAAATCAGTACCACCACCAATACAACAGCAATGAGGACCACCACAATCGTTAATAAGTCCGGTCCCTGAGACGCTTTATTCTTAGAATTCTTTTTGCTCTTTGTTGCCATAATATCCCTCCTATTTCATCCTCCTGTAAATATTTTATACGCCTTTCCAGTATATCATATTTTACGTTTTTCCGCAATGGAGAACACGCAAAAAAGTGTGCATACGTCCCGACAAACAAAGTCGAAAACATGCACACTTTTCCTCTTCTATACTATCTCTTACATTCTGTCGCCTTTTACCGTTTGCACCTTTAGCACATCGGTAACACCCTCTGCACCTGCCGCAATGACAACACGGTCATTCTCCGCAAGCAATCCGTAGCGTTTTCCGCAAGCCACCGCATGATCAAACAACACATTGGCATCCGGCTGGTACAATGCCGTTACCGGATACACACCCCAGGAAAGTGCCAGTTGGTGGAACGTCTTCTCATTCGGCGTAGCCGCAATAATCAGCTGTAACGGACGGAACTTGGACATACGTCGTGCGGTATAACCGGACATGGTCACCGCAATAATCGCCGTCGCCTTTACATCCTTTGCTGTGGTACATGCCGCATCGCAGATCGCATTGGTAGTATCGTTGGTATCGTTCTCGTACTGCGCCCAACGGTATACATCCATCTCAAACGCATCCCGTTCCGCCTGCTCCGCAATCTTTGCCATTACCTCCACTACCAGCGCCGGATGATCACCCGCTGCGGTCTCTCCGGACAACATAATTGCGGAAGTACCGTCAAATACCGCATTTGCCACGTCCGTAATCTCCGCTCTGGTCGGCGTCGTGCTGTGAATCATGGACTCCAGCATTTGAGTAGCCGTAATAACCATCTTGCCTGCCTGATAACACTTTTTAATAAACTTCTTCTGAAGCCCCGGAAGCTTTTCGTATTCAATCTCAACGCCCATATCTCCGCGGGCTACCATAATACCGTCGGAATGCTCCAGAATCTCGTCAAAATGCTCCACGCCCTCGATATTTTCAATCTTGGAAATAATCTTGATATCATAACCGCCGTAATAATCCAGGCAATTACGAATGCCGATAACATCTTCCTTGGAACGTACAAAAGATGCTGCCACAAAATCTACGTTCTGCTCTACACCGAACCGCAAATCCGCCTCATCCTGCTCGCTTAAATGCGGAAAATCCAGATGCACGTTCGGTACATTTACGCCCTTATGATTGGAAATGGTTCCTCCGTTGATTACTTCACAGCGAATGTCCGTCTCCGTTACCTCCGTCACTCGCAGTAATACCTTTCCGTCATCTACCAGAATTTCGTTTCCCGGAACAAGCTGTGCCGGAAGCTCCTTATAGGAAATCCCGACTTCCTTTTCGTTTCCTTCCGTCTCTCTGGTAGTAAAGGTAAACGTATTTCCGCACTTTAACGTTACCGCACCATCCTTAAAATTTCCAACTCTGATTTCCGGGCCTTTTGTATCCAGCATAATCGCCGCCGGTACTTTCAGTTCATCCCTCACCTTACGGAACATCTCGATATTTGCCTTATGATACTCGTGAGTTCCGTGAGAAAAATTCAAACGGGCTACGTTCATTCCGTTCTTTAACATCTGTGCCAGGGTCTGTTCATTGTTGCACGCAGGTCCAAGCGTACAAACAATTTTGGTTCTTCTCATTCTTTCTTAATCTCCTTCAATCATTCGATATCCCACGCCTACTTCCGTAAAAATATACTTCGGCTCTGCCGGATTCACCTCGATTTTTCTTCGGATATTCGCCATATTTACGCGCAGAATCTGATTGTCCCCGTTGGTATTCGGTCCCCAGATTTCACGAATGATGAAATCATAGGTCAGCACTTTCCCCGCATATTTGCCGAGAAGACTCACTATTTTAAACTCATTTTGTGTCAGGCCTACATCGTTTCCTGCCACAAACACACGGTATTTCTCATAATCAACGGTAAGATCACCTGCCGTAAATTTCCCGTTCTGTGCCACATCACGGTTCGCTCCAGCAGTTCTCGTATGACGAAGTGCCATGCGGATACGGGCGAGCAACTCCGCCGTACCGAAAGGCTTTGTAATATAATCATCCGCCCCCAGGTCCAAAGCCTCCACCTTGTCCCTTTCGTTGGTCCGGGCCGATACTACAATAATCGGTAAAATCGACCACTTACGCACTGCCTTCAGCACTTCCATACCATCCATATCCGGCAGTCCCAAATCAAGTATAACAATATCCGGGCAGCAAGACGTAATCAGGCTGTATGCTTCCTGACCGGTTCTTGCCGTAACTACATCATAATTGTTTGCGTTCAAAATTGCAACTATAAAATTACTGATGCTCTTCTCGTCCTCCACAACCAGGACCTTACTTTTTACCGGCATGTTATCCCTCCTTTATCGGTAACGAAAACTCAAACGCTGCGCCGCCTTCCTTTCGATTATACGCTTTCACGTTCCCTCCGTGGGCCCGGATAATACTCTGGCAAACGGTCAGACCGATTCCCATATTGCGCTTTCCGTCTACATTTTCGCTATTTTCTCTATAAATACTTTCACTTAAAATCCGTGGTAAAACTTCTTTCGCAATTCCTACCCCGTCATCTTCCACGGAAAAGTATGCATAGTCGCCTTCCGCTCTTACCCCGAGAAGAATTTCACTGACAACCCCTCCGTGTAACACCGCATTTTCCATCAAATTACAAAGAACCTGCTCAATTAACATGGCATCCATCGGAACAAACAGTGCATCCTCCGGCATTCTGATTTTTACGGGTGCTCCCGGAAAACGCTTTTTAAACTTAGCCACCGCTTCCCCGAAAATCTCTTCTACCAGCTCCGGTTCCTTCGTAACCTTTGCGGAATCTGCGTCAATTCTGGTAACCAGCAGCAGGTTCTCTACCACCCGCACCAGCCACTGCGCTTCTTCTTTGACATCTCCCAACAATGACAACGTCTTTTCTTCCGTCAACTTATCATGATTTTCCACCACTGCGGATACCGCCCCTACAATGGAAGTAAGCGGTGTACGAATATCATGAGAAACCGCACGCAATAAATTTGCCCGCATCTGCTCCTTCTCGATTTCCGTACGAATCTTTTCCTGCTGCTTAATCTGGGTGGTCAGCATGCTGACTACCATGGACACGGAAAACATTGCAACAAAAGTCAACGGATAACCGCTGAGTGTAAAGTTAAAGTGGAAATACGGATAGGTAAATATGTAATTCACTTCAATTACGGCAATAATGGATGCAATCATACCATAAAAATAGCTGTTGGTAAATCTGGAAATCAACAGTATCGCCAAAACAAAAATCAACGGAGCATGACTGTCCGCCTGCTCCCCGCTATGCATCAAAAAACAACATCCGGTTGCAACCGCAAGAATGCCCAAAGTAACCAACGCATCTCTACACGTCAGTGTTACAAACGATTCTCTTTTCTGTCTGGCCTGCTGTTTCATTTGACTTTCCTCGTCTTCTCTTTATCGTACCGTAAATTGGATTCCACCGCATGTAGTATAACATAATTCTTCGTTAAATAGTCGTTAAGGATTTCATTTTTCTTTGAAAACATCGCATTTTTATGTTACTTTTCCGCAAAAAAGAGTCTTTGTCGCCCCTATACGACAAAAGACTCTTTTGTACTCTTATTCTACCTCCGGCATCACAGGCTTCCGCCCCATTAAATACCGGACAAATGCTTCCGCATTCTCCGTCCGTTTGGAGTTTCCTACAATCGCAAGCACAATCGGCTCGTTGTAATACGGTCTCGTTTCCGCAAAATCTGCAATATATATGCCGTACGGCAATTCTTCACCGTAATTGCCTTCCTCATCCCGGGCTCTTGCGTAACAATGCTTGTCCGAAAGTTCCTCATACAAATCCGCAGGCAGCTGATCCGATAACGGACGTAAATAATATCCTGCATACTCTTTGATTAAAGACTCTCTGGCAATAATAATGTCAATATCTCCAACAAACGCATGAGCAGTAAACTTCTGCGCAGAGGTCGGATCCGACTGATTGGAAATCATCACCGTATTGTCGAAATATAAATCCTGGGTTTCCTCATCCAGGGAAATATATTCCGCATACTCCGCTTCCAGCTTCTCCATCTCATCCGTCTGTATCACCGTATCCAAAATCGTCACATACAGCATCCGCTCCGGGTCCGGCGCAACCATCTCATAAATCGCATAACCCACAAAACCGATTACACATACCCAAATAAATACCTTCAGCAAATAGTATGCCTTAAAATGCTCCCATTTTGCCTTAAAGCCTTTTAAATCCTGCCATTTCTCTTTATCGGTCTTTTCTTCTCTTTTCTGGTAAATGGATGCGGAATCATCCAATACCGTTTTCTTTTCCGATACGTCCATACGTCACCTCATCTGTTTCAAGTATCTACGAAACAGTATACCATTTCCTTCCGTTGAAAGAAAGAAAATATTTATAAAATTTACGAAAACTCCTCTAAACCGGCTATTTAGTCCTCTTCATCCTCCGGAAATCTTTCACGCAGCTTCAGCCACAGCAGTCCGGTAATGCAGATGGAAGAATAAGCTCCGCAAATAATACCTGCCATCAGCGGAATTGCAAATTCCCTGATTGAAGTTACACCGAAAATAACCAATGCAGCTACCATGAAAAATGTCGTAAGAGACGTATAAATATTTCTGGAGAAGGTCTGTGCGATACTCTTATTGACAATATCGATATAGGACTCCTTCTTCAGACGCTCTTTTAAATTCTCACGAATACGGTCAAATACAACAATGGTCGCATTGATGGAGTAACCGACAATCGTCAGCATACATGCGATAAAAGTACCTCCCACACCGATACGGCCTATCGCATATACCGCCAAAACAACCAATACGTCGTGAAGCAATGCCAGTACGGCACTTGCCGCAAACGCCAGATTGGCGAACCGGAACCAGATGTAAATCAACATACATACCGTAGCTACCGTTACCGCAAGAATTGCATCCTTCTTCATCTCGTCACTGACCGTACCACTGATACTCTGTATCTCGATTTCTTCCGGATTTACATTGTAAACCTTTTCCAAATAATTCGTCAACTCATTACGCGTGTCCTCAGAAAGTTCTTTCGTCTTAATCGTAGCCGCATTGGCATCTCCCACAAGATTAATGGTTGCCTTCTCTCCGATGGCATCCTGTACCGCCTTCTCCAAATCCTTGATGGTCGGCTCCGTCCCCTCCGGGAACGTCACCGTCATTGCAGTACCGCCCTTGAAATCCAGATTATAAGCCAGTACCTCACCGGTACTTACCTTGCCTACCACCATGCCGGCAACACCAGCAAGAATAAGTGCCAAAGAAATCACTGCATACTTCTTTCCGTGCTTTGCAAAATCACAGAACTTATATTCCTTCACCTGACCGTAATGCTTTTCCTTATCAAAGCCCATGTCATAGAACGAATACAAAATAAACTTCGTTACAAACAACGCCGTAAACATGGACAGAATAATACCCAATGCAAGGGTCATCGCAAAGCCCTTTACGGTACCGGAACCGAGAATATACAATACCACGGCCGCAATCAAAGTCGTAATATTACCGTCGATAATCGCGGAAAACGCTTTGGAAAATCCCAGTTTAATAGAGGTATTTACCGTCTTACCCACACCGATTTCCTCCTGAATGCGGGAGAAAATAATCACATTCGCATCCACCGCCATACCGATGGACAAAATGATACCCGCAAGGCCCGGAAGAGTCAGGGTAATCTCCAACAAATTCAGACACACTACCATCAAACCGATATAAATCGCCAGCGCCAGGTCTGCCGCGAGTCCCGGAATACGATAACGGAAGGCCATAAACAAGAATACCAGAACCACACCGATTGCCGCTGCAATCAAACTGGTCTTCACCGCTTCCGCACCGAGGCTTGCACCTACTACATTGGAGCGAAGCTCCTTAAGCTCTAACGGCAATGCACCTACACGGATGGTGGTTGCCAGATTCTCCGCCTCCTCCCAGGTAAAGCTACCGGAAATCTGTGCTTTCCCGTCGGTTAACGCCTGCTGTACCACCGGCGCACTGACAATCTCTCCGTCATATACAATGGCAATGGACTCACCTACGTGCTTGCTGGTTGCATCCGCAAACTTCACTCTGCCGGAATCGTTTAACGTCAGTGAAACCACATACTGGTTCATACCGTATTCGGTGTACACGCCTGCATCTGCTCCCTGGATATCGGAGCCGTCCAGAATAATATCTCCGGCTGCCTTTATCTCCTCCCAGGACCTAAGGAACTCATATTCATACGCTCCCGTTTCCGCGTTCTGTCCCAGCAATTGCACGTTATCCGTACCGAGAATAAAGAAAATCTCACCCATGCGTCCCAGCTCTTTTAATGTTGCTTCCGCATCGGTAGCACCCGGAATATCTATGTTAATCCGCTTTTCGCCCTCCAGATACACATCCGCTTCCGTCTGTCCGTTGGCGTCCACACGCTTACGAATCCGGTGCTTCGTATCTTCCATTTCCTGTTCTGTCGGATTTTCTTTTACCGCTTCATAGGTAACACTGACACCGCCCGCCAAATCAAGTCCCAGGCGAATTCCTTTTGCACTTCCCTTTTTGTTCTCTCCGACACCGCACAACGCAACAAATAAAACCGCTGCCGCTACAACCAGTGCCAGAAACAGTTTCCCGAATCCTTTTACTTTGTGATTCATAATGTCCCTCTTTCCGTAAATACCTTTATTGGGCTTCTGCCCCTAAGCCATAAGTATACCACAGAGAGCCCCCGAAAGAAAGACTTTTTTATCTTTTACTTGCACTTTTCCACGTTTTATTATAAAATAGTTTTGAAAACCACGTGCGACATCATTTTATACCACATTTTGTCGTTTTATATAAGGAGGTCCTATGAAGTACATTATTTCAACCGATTCCACGGCCGATTTGCCGGCATCCTATGTAAAAGAACACGACGTTGCCGTTCAGTTTCTTTCCTACTCCTTCGGGGATAAGGTCTATGGTTTGGATAACCAGCTGGACCCGCACGATTTTTACGAGCGGATGCGGTCCGGCGAAATGCCGACTACCAATGCCTGCATTCCGGACGAAGTTCAGAACAGCTTTGAAGCTTACCTGAAGGAAGGATATGATATCCTTCATATCAGCTTTTCCTCCGGCTTAAGCGCCAGTCATAACAACGCGCGGATTGCAGCCAACGAACTTGCAGAGCTGTATCCGGAGCGCAAGATTGTTCTGGTGGATTCCTTATGTGCTTCTCTCGGTCAGGGACTGTTTGTTCACTATGCCGTTACCATGAAGGAGCAGGGTAAGTCTTTGGAAGAGGTTGCAGCATGGCTTGAGGAGAACAAACTTCACCTTTGTCACCAGTTTACGGTAGACGATTTGTTCCACCTGCATCGCGGCGGACGCGTTTCCAAAGCAACCGCTATTCTGGGAACTTTGATTAACGTAAAACCGGTACTTCATGTAGACGACGAAGGACATCTGACCTCTGTGTGCAATGTCCGTGGCAGAAAAAAAGCATTGCTTAAGCTGGTAGACAATATGAGCGAACAGATGGAAGGTTATCAAAACGACATTATCTTTATCAGCCACGGCGATTGTATAGAAGATGCGGAGTTTGTGGCCGCACAAGTCAGAGAACGCTTCGGCATTCAAAACATCCTGATTGATTATGTCAGTCCGACCATCGGTGCCCATTCCGGCCCGGGTACGGTTGCTTTGTTCCACCTCGGCAAGAATCGCTGAACCGGCTTCCCTACGGTATTGTATTCTTGAATTCCACACATATCATAAAATACCAAGAGCCGGCGCAAACCATGCACCGGCTCTGTTTCGTCTTCCAAGCGTCTTATTCCGTTGTGTATCCAAAGCCCAAAATCGTAAATGCCTTTTCTTCCTCTCCCTCTTCCATAGAGATTTCGATTTCGTGCTCCGCTGCCGTATCACTTTCGTAAACCACATAAGCGGTACAATGATTCCAACCCACCTCCAACGGATCAATTACACGGGTAACCGTTCCGTCTACCGTCACCTTCGCCTTACCGAAGCTTACATCTCCGCTGTCTTTATATACCAATAACAAATCCTTACACCAAAGCTTCATCCGGAATGCATCCCCTGTACGGCCCATCGGCTTTCCCCAGTTCTCAGGGAACTCTGCCGTTGCCTGCGGCTGATCATCCTTTTCCACGTACTGCAACACCGTATCCTTTTCAAAAAATACGCCTTCCGACAAACTTCTCACCGCCGGATGCTCCGTATAATTACTACGGTCAAAGGCATGCAACGCACGGTATTTTTCTCCGATGGCAGGTACGGAATCAATGGCCGCATCCGCTGCCTCCTTCGGAGCCTCTGCCGCTTTCTCCCAGAAATAATCGATACAATCCGCCATAATGCGGTGTCCGTCATTACTCGGATGGAACAAATCATAAAAATACTGCCGCTTGGTAATCACCGGTCTTTCCTCGGAGAACTGCGGTGTCACCGCATTCTTTAAACTGATCATGGCCGTTTTGCAACGTTTTCCTACCGGAATCATACGCTCCTGCAAGTTATAATCGTCCATAAATACAGAGAACAGCAGAATTACCGCCGGCTGTCCCGGTCCGTCCATTGCCATACGCACCAGACTTTCAAAGCAAACGCCGTCCGTCTCATCTCCCGCATCATTTACCGCATACTCCAAAAATACAATATCCGGAACCACGCTTCCGTAACGAAGCACATCCATCTCATAACGGGTCAAACCAAGTTCGGAACAGGTCCCGCCGGCTCCTGCCTTAATAAACTTAACATTTTCCCCGGTTCCCTTTCCGAATCGCTTCTTAAAGGCCAAATAAGAACGATATGCATAGCTTTCGCTATGAATCGGTTTTGCCCCCGCACCCTGGGTAATGGAGCCGCCCAGATACGCAACGACCACTTCCTCGCCCTTTTGCGCCTTTTCGATTGCCTTTTGTACACGATACAAATTGCCGGTCTGAATCAGAGAACGCTCAATCATCTCACGATACCGTGCCGAAGCAAACTCTACCGGTGCATCCGGCACCAGTTCCGGCGCAGTATATCCGTCATTCAAGTAAAAGCATACCGTAAGCTTTGCAGTCTCATGAGACGGAAATGTAGTTACAAAGGAGCCCAACAGACCGTCTGTCACATTTTCCGTATAATCGGCCACCGTTATCTTCACTTCCTGCCCGTTACAAGGCACCTCCGCCTTATAGCAGGTGCCGTCCGTTCCCGGTACCGTCGAAAGGCAATTTAACGTAAACTCTACCGACATATCCTGCAATTCCTTCTTTGTCGCAAGCACAGTAATTCCGATGCTATGAACCAGCTTCCGGAATCCGGTGCTGTTCGGCACTTGTTCCAAAATCTCCTTCGGCATATCACCGCACAGTACGGAAATCTTCTGTGCAATTCTTCCGTTCAAATAACAAATATCCTGAAACTTTCCGTTTCCCCGTGGACTTCCTTCAATGACGGAATCCACCATTACATATACCGCCGGTCGCTTTGCTACCGGATCCTTCGGTGCCTTTGGTCCTCTCATATCACCATACCTCCTGCATTCTATTTTTCTCTGTTTTTATACATATTTTCCATAATCTTTGCAATCCGTTCATAGGCCGGCTTCGGTTGAAAATCCTTATCAAAAATGCGGGATGTTGTGGTGTCGCTACCGTTATACATCACATAACCGTCCTGCAAGCCGAACAACGTTACAGACGTGATATTTGCCGGGCCGCCTCCCTGATTATCCAGATAGCTGAACATATAGAACAGGGAACCGTAGGAATTGGCCTGTTTCTTTAATTCCTCCTCGGACAAATCCGCCGCATCAATGGATAACTCCGTAATATGAATTTCAAGTCCCAACGTTGCAAACTTCTTAATCGCTGTTTCTATCGAAGAGGTATTGGCTCCGGTCCAATAGCCCTGCATTCCGATACCGTCGATTAACCCCTCTGCCTTTAAATACTCACACAAGCGGTAAATCGCATCACGCTTGGTAGAAAAGTACGTATTAAAGTCATTATAGAACAACTTTACATCCTCTGCCGCATACTTTCTGGCACTGCGGAAGGCCTGCTCCACATAATCGTCACCCACAACGGTATACCACGGATTCGGTCCCTCATCACTTTTGGTTCGACACAGATAAAAACTGTCCGGATCTCCCGCCTCGTCTACCGCTTCGTTTACCACATCCCAACAGTAAACTGCCCCCGGATAATTTTCCTGACAATAGGTCAGCATCTGCTTAATATAACTGTCCAGACGGACTAACATGGTCTCTCTGCTCACGTACGCACCGTCCGCCTTATAGCCCTCCCGAAAAAACCAATCCGGAGTCTGGGTATGCCACACCAACGTATGACCTCGCATCTGTACCCCGTTATCTACACACCACTGCAAAATCTCATCCACACCGGCAAAGCTAAGAACCGGCTCTTCCTTCCCTGCTGCCGCATTCTCCATACAGCCATTCCGATCCAGCATATACGACGGTTTCATAAGATTGGTCAGGGTACAACTGTTAAAGTGCTTGTTTACAAGAGCCATGTATTCATCGGATTGCACCGCCATCGTATCAAGGGAATATCCTGTCAAACCCACACCGAGCTTGAAGTACCCTTTACAACGATCCTTTAAGGCCGGCGCCATAAGCGCAGCAGTCAGATCATAGTTACTGCCGGAAAAATCATCCAGCACTCCCTGCCAATACGCAGTATCCACCTCCGGTATATTCGCCGGTTTCGGCGTCGCAGTCGGTTTCGGTGTCGCGGTCGGCTCAGGAGTTACGGTAATTTCCAAAACATTCGTATCCGCCGATACATCCTCCGGCGTAATTGTTACCTCCGGCTCCACCGTATCATGTTCCGGTGCGGAAGCACAGCCGGCCAACAGACAGACCGCACTCAGCACAACTACACGTTTCCATATCTTCTTCATTTCTTCTTTCCCCCTTGTAAAACAAGTATGTCCATGGTATGATACAATCAGTATAACGTCTGTTCACGAAAGAATCATTGCGTTTTATGTATAGATTATTGCTTCAAATGACTTATTGACGCTGTTTTATTTTTAGAAAGGAGGCTCCGCTATGGAAATTATGTTTTCCGGCTTTTCCGGCCAACTTCGCGAAGATCTCTTATTTCAACACCAGACTACCAATTATTCCTTAAACGGTGCGTTTCACCGCCATGAAGGCTACGAGCTTTATCTCTTTCTGCGCGGAAATGTTAACTGCTATGTCGAACAGCTATGCTTTCACATGGAGCCGGGGGATTTGCTGGTTATTCGCCCCGGGCAATATCATCGTCCCGTCATGCTGGATCAGAGCAACTACGAGCGGATTACCCTGAATTTCCGGGAAACGCTTTTACAGAAACTGTCTACCGAACAAACCGACTTATCGTCTTCCTTCTGCGGATCCTCCAAAGACAGCGTCTGTCTCATCCGCCTGTCCGGAGACCAATTGCAGCACTATCTGTCTCTCACCTCCAAAATCGAACCGTTACTGGAATCCGACGAATTCGGGGCTGATTTGCTGATACAATCTTATCTAACTCAACTTTTTGTATTCATCAATCGTGTCTTACGTACCGCCGGAAAGCCCACCTCCAATATTATGCCCAAGCTCATTCGTGATCTTCTCCGTTACATCGACACTCATCTTTCGGAGCCGATTACACTAAATACACTGGAACGTGAGTTTTACTTAAACGGTACCTACATCAGCAGGCAATTCAAAAAGCACACCGGACTTACCCTGCGTAATTATATTCCGGAACGCCGGATTTCCTATGCCTGTACTTTACTTTCTTCCGATTTAAGCATTACGGAAGTATGCCACCGGTGCGGTTTTTCCGACTACGCCAACTTCATCCGGACCTTTACCAAAACCGTTGGTATCTCACCCGGAAAATACGCAAAACAACAAAAGCAATAAAAAAACAAAAAATACTGAAAAAAGAAAAAATACTGCTTGACAAACCTCATTTTATCTAATATAATATCAAACGTACCGTTCGAGCAAGGAATACTTCGGGGTCTTAGCTCAGCTGGGAGAGCATCTGCCTTACAAGCAGAGGGTCATAGGTTCGAGCCCTATAGGCCCCATTCCGAACGGACACATAACTTCATATGGCGGAATAGCTCAGTTGGCTAGAGCACACGGTTCATACCCGTGGTGTCGAGGGTTCAAATCCCCCTTCCGCTACTCGGTTTAAAGTTAGCAGAAACCTTTATTTACAAGGTTTCTGCTTTCTTTTTGTTTGGTAGGTAGTCACTAAAATTGATGACTTTTGATGACACTTCTTTAAGCGCTGCTGCCTTTTCACTATTCTCTGCTGTGGAATAGTTATAAAACTGTTCATTCACCCTCTCTGAATGTCCTAACATATCAGCAACCGCCTTTTGCGACAAAATTGTGTTGAGCTGTGATGAAACAGTTCTGCGAACGCCGTGAATGGAAGTCTTTTTTATTCCCGCTTCACTGGCGCGTCTGTCTATCGCACAAGAGATGTCATGTGCTGTATAGCGTCTGCCGTCCTCTCGAACAAAGATGAAGTTCTCTTTGCTTTTTAGACCCAGCGCTTTAATCTTACCCAACAGTGCTCTTATATCATCCGTAAGTGGTAATAAACGATGTTTACCGTTCTTTGGCTCTCCGATGATTAACTCACAAGTTCTATCAGAATAATCTAAGCGATGTTCCGAATGACTAATATGAATAAACTCATCATCGATAACGGTCCACTGTAGTGCAGCTAGTTCACCTACCCGCATTCCTGTAAGCTGTGCTAACTCAATAGCATAATCAGGCATATAAAGTGGATGATTTTTTTCATGTTCTAAAACAGCACTTCTAAGTAAGCACATTTCCTTTGATGTCAAGACGCGTTCTGCATCTGATTTTTTAGGAGTGAACTTACAACAAGATAAGAGCAACAATCTGTCCAATGTTTCAGCAGGGTCCTTGGTTATGTATTCAGATCGCCTTGCAAAGCTAAACGCCTGACAGACGTAACTGATAACATTACTTGCGCATTTTTCAGCCATAGCGTTGTTCTTTATCATATCAGTAAGCATTACTTCCAACTGAGGGGTTGTAATTTTGTTAATAGGTGTGGAAGCAAGAGAAAGAGGCTTGATATACTTTTCATAGTCTCTCTCATACCTTCTGATAGTACTTGGAGATATGCTTTTTTTAGAGTTGTTTGCGTTAATAAACCTCTTTTTGTAATCTAAATACTTTTCAAAAAGTTCACTGAAAAGCAAAACAGGTTGTTCTTCCTCAACACCATAAAACTCTAAAAGCATATGATATAACTCTGCTTGTGACTTTCTTCTAATCTGTCTCCTTCCATTTGGTTTTGTTGGGTCAGGAAGATAAGTGGTGTATCGTCCGTCTCCTGAACGAGTAATAGCAGGCCGATGAACAGCTTTTAATATTGTTTCCATGATTTCCTCCTTTGAGGCGTTAATCATTTCACCAATACTAATTATACCGCGTTCTTGATATAAACGGAATACGTATTCTATTTTATATTTTGGTTTGGTATGTTTCAGCCGTATTTCACTTTTAATAAACACGTCGTTCTGCATGAGCGTTCCCCCCTTATACTTCAAAAGGGAGCTGCAATTGCTCACAGTGTGTTACTTTCTGGAAACCGTCTGTTGCACTGTAAAGTCTTGCCATCATATCATTATGGTCTGTATATTCAGACGCCGGCATGGAAAAAGTTTTGTATTCTCCATCTTCTTTATAGTGGTAGACTATATTGTTGATACGTCTAAGTAACTGTGCCAGACTGTCTGTGTTTCTTACTTTATAATTCACCATCAAATTATAAAGTTGTTCAATAGGGTAAACGCTTATCATATAAACCTGCTCCCACAGATTATATGTATTTTGATAGCGACAGTGTGTTTGATTTTTCGAATACTTGTCTAATATTGTAAGCAGTTCCCCAAATTTTAGGCCACAGCCTTTCATTTCATCAATTACAATGATTGGTGCTGCCCCCTCTTTTATATAATTATCAAACCCACCATTTTCATGGTCTACCATTACGTATACACTTTCATCGGAGTGTTCTTCTGCAAGCTGGATTTGTATGTGTGATTTCCCACTGCCTGGTTCGCCATAGTGATATTCTACAAACATGTTCTCCTTTAAACGAGGCGTTTCTTTTTTTCTTTTGAAAAGATAAGCAGAAACAATCATGTTCTCATATCTACGATAGCTAAAGTGCGTATCCATTATCTCATTTGGGGTTAAACCTTGCCTAAGTAATTCTTCAATTCTATCAAGGTCTGACCGCTTACCTTGAGCGTCCTTAATACAGCCGATGTTGAGCTCGTATAAAACTGTTTCGCCTTTTTCGTCATAAGGCGGCTGTTTCAAAAGATACGCCGTCAACTCTTTTTTAGTAGCTTTTTGCAGTTCTATATGACAATTAAACAGTGTTTTAGATGCCTGCTGAAGTGTAGTAGGGTTCTCATCATACAACCCCATATGTGCATGATACACTTTATCAGCGCTCATACAGATTACAACACCAGCTTCTCTGCCTTCTTTACTTTTCTCCCAAGTGTCTTTAATAAACTGCGCTATGGTTGGCGGGTCCATATATTGTTCTTCTGTAAGACCAGTTTTTTTCATGCTGCCGATGTGCATGGTTGCAAAAAACGCTCTTCGTGTTGGATTTATGTTGCCTGTGGTCTGTTGTTTGTTACTGTTTGTTTTTTTAGCCATAACAATGTCCTCACTTTCTGCTACTCAATAGGTAGCTACACTTTTTTCTCTGACATTGCTATATACCTTGACGTATGTCGCAGTAGATTGATTTATTCAACCGGTAAGTCTGTATTTCTTTGAGGACGTTACTTTTTTAGCTGACGGATTACAAAAACATAACGTTTTATGTCCTTCAGACGTATTGCGCGTCTCTTTTTTTATCTTTGTTGCTTTATTACTTTTTATAGATAGCCTTTGTTTTTACACTTTAAAAGCGTATTTACACTGAACTGTAAATGTTAGAACCTTTATTTATATGGCTTTAAGGTGTATTTTACACTTTACAGAAGTGAACGGGTAATACTATACGTTCACTTCTAAAATAAAATAAGGCCCTCTATGTCCCTTGTGCTTCCGCTACGCTTTGCACAAGAGCCGTAGGGCCTGCAATCTTTTTACTAAGTCATATCATCCATACAGGTAGAATGACTGCATTGCATCTATGTCCAGCACCCCTTCAATAGCCAATACAGCTTTAAAAGAGTTTATACTATGAATACCCAACCTGTATTGCATAAAACAACATATGCGGTCCTCTACAGCTTTGTTATATCTCATTATATCTGCAGGCGTACAGCAGGAGGTTTGTAAGTAATAGGCTTTATTATAAAGTTGTTCTCTTTGCAGAACGCTTTCGGCCGTAATCAAATTTTCAATTAGTTGTATCAGCGTCTTATGGCTTGGTATGTCTGCCTGACAACTTACACGTATTGGGACCTGCAAACATAGCCGGTAAACATTACCACAAAGGCCCACTACATCACACCGCATGCTTGTCGTATCAAAATAAGTTATCTGGTTAAGCAAAGGACGAAAGAACATCAGAAACAGATGAGATGAATTTTTCATAAGTTGTTTATTATATTCATACTGTGCCTGTTGCATTATAGCTGCTTGTTGCCTTTGTTCTAATAGCCACTTATTATTACTGGCCGTATATAAGTCCTTTATGTGTTTTACAAACTTTTTCATTTTACCCTCTCATGTTGCATTGTCTCCCCGGACGCCAGGCCCCACACCTTTTGGTGTGGATGCCCTCTGTCCGGATGTTACTTCGTTAAAACATCAATTCGTTTAATTGGTTGGAACGTCTTGCCGTTTGCTAAGGTACGCATTCTATCAAAAATAAGTTCAATCTCCATTCCTACTTTAAGCTGTGAACAGTCTAATGAACCTACAAAGATAGACTCTACCTTTTCACCTATAGCATTTCTTCCCGCTTCAGCGTTCTTATAGAAAGCATCAAATTTGTCTGATACCTCTAATGTGTACTTGCGCTCTCCGTCTTTTGTTGAATAGCTCATTCCTATGATTCTCATAGTTTTTCTCCTTTCTGTTTTTTCAGCTTTTTTCTCTCAGCTGATGTTACTTTATGCAGAAGCGTACTTTGCTCATAAATCAATACGAAAGGCATTGCCCAATCCCGTTTATACAGCTCAACAAAAGAAAGAGACCGGACAGCAAATACCTTTTTTTCAGCTTTTGCGTATTGCATCTGATTTTTGTTTTATCCGGTCCCATAAGTCTATTAAAAAATATCTACAAATCATTTATAAAGTTCAACAAAAAATATTGACAAAATCAATTTGAAAGTATTGTAAAATCTGTCCCATGTATAGTCATTTTTTCAATAGCCCTTTAAAAGTTTTTCTTTCATCAGGTTTTCGCTCACAAGCTCATACTTTTTAAAAGAGATATAAAAAAAAGGTCACTGTTCTTATAAAATCGGGGACAACGGTTGATAACTATAATTTTTAAAAAATTTTAGGGAATAAGTTTGTCGCTAATAATGTTTGATAACAAAGATTGACCTGGAATTTATAGATTAAAGCAACAAAAAAAGCCGCAACACAATAGTGAACCGACCCCCAAAAGTTAGACCAAAAATCTAACGATTGGGAGGTCGGTTTTTTAGTGGCAAAATACAGTTTTGAATTTAAAAAGAAGATTGTAAAAGAATACCTGGAAGGAAAAGGGAGTTCACACGAGTTAGCTAAA
>JAZOCC010000010.1:0-9573 GCA_045596385.1 Lachnospiraceae bacterium | reverse complement strand
TTTTACGAAATTTAACGAAAAACACAGCTTAATTTTACCATAACCCCGAAATAAAGTCTCTAGAATCCTTGAAAAAAGTAATTTTTTATGGTGTGGTGGAATTTACTCTTTCACACGGAATTTACTTTTACAAGTCACTGAGGATATGTTTTTGAGGAGACGGTGTAATTTGAAACAAGAGAAAAGGCTGCCGGGGAAGGCAGCCTTTTCCATGAGGGGAGTATAAATATTAATAAGGGGTTATATAGTGTCAAAGACTTAGGGGAATCTTTAACACACCCTTATCATATAGCATCTGTCGACAAAAAGCAATTAAAAAAGTATAAACAAATCGTAAAACAAAATAAAAGGAAGGACGGAAGAAAATTCTCGGAGAATAAGGCATATAGTAGAATGAGTATCGGTAGAAGAAATGAAGTGACAGGAACGTATGTGGATTATAGTAGCTTTGATAACGGATTTGTGCTTATATCTGTTTGCGGGACAGGATGTTGCGCTGGACTTTTTGGGAGGGTATCTGATTGAACTGAGTCTGAGTGTGGATAATCTATTTGTATTTTTGTCGATTTTTACATCCTTTGGAGTACCGGAACAGTATCGGCACAGAGTGTTACATTACGGAATTATCGGTGCGGCAGTATTACGTTTGATATTTATATTGTCAGGCGTTGCGATTGTTTCCAAGTTTGAATGGATTTTGTACTTTTTTGGAATTATATTGGTGTTGAACGGAATCAAAATGCTGTATGCGAAGGAAGAGAAGGAGAAAAGTATCGAGACTTCTTTTGGAATGAAATTGGTGAGAAGTTTTCTACCGGTGACGGAAAATTTTCGGGGCAACTGCTTTTTTGTTATGAAGGAAGGAAGACGCGGAAAAATGTGCCGCTATGCAACTCCGCTGTTTGCGGTACTGGTAGTAGTGGAGTTGTCGGATATTATTTTTGCAATTGACTCGGTACCGGCGGTTTTTTCGGTGACAACGAATCCGGTCATCGTGTATACCTCCAATTTATTGGCAATTTTAGGCTTACGGCAAATGTATTTCAGTCTGGAAAAACTGGCAAATCGTTTTGTTTACATGAAATTCGGAATTGCGATGGTACTGATTTTTACCGGTATCAAATTAACCGCAGCTATGTTTGATAGGACAATTTCCACCGGAGCATCGATTTGCGTTATTTTGGTCACATTGTCTGTCAGTATGGTTGCTTCGTTGTTTGCGACAAAAAAAGGAAGTGTATAAATCAAGTGCATCTGCAAATACTATGTCCTGTAACCGAAAACCAAGTGTTCATCAGGAGGTAACAGTATGTCTTATAATAATGAGAATACCCAGAACAACGCAAAGAACAACACCCAGAATAACGCTCAGAACGGTGGTATGAAGAACAATACTCATGGTGGTGTAAGCAACAACACCCAGAACAACAGCCAGAATAACGCGCAGAATAATACTCAGAACTGCCGTAACTGTGCTCGTAACGCAAGCAAGAACGAAAGCAATCGTTAGTTTTTAGCCGGAGCGGGGCTGCCCCAAGGAAGTTGTGGCGGCTCCCTCTTGCTTTCTGGTGTATGTAATCAAAAGTCGCCTAGGAATTCCATTGATCGTTTGCAAGTCGCAACGCTCCGTCAAACTTCCTCCAAGAACGACTAGGACGCTCGGGAGCGACCTCGCGCCCAGTCGTTTCTAGGAGGTGATTTCGACTGCGCGAAATACGCGACCCTTCGGGAAAAGCAAAAATCAAAGGAATTCCTAGGCGACTTTTCAGTTACTGAATATATCAGAAAGCAAGAGTTCGCCGTGACCGAGTCTGTCTAGCTGTTTCTTATGGCAGCCCGCTTGAGAGAGGAAAGTATCGGGAGAGAGGGACCGGAAAGGAGAGTTTAAATGGATTGTCGGAAAGCGTATGGGAGTATCTTTTTCAAGGATAGACAAACGTTAGCAGGTCGGGTAAAATGGTAAAGAAAAATAAGGTAAAAAATTTATAGATTTGGAAATAAATTTCCCCTCTTACTACGTCTAATAGGTGAAAGGAGGTAAGGGAGTGAAGAAAGAAGAGTTTACATATCGTGTGGAAACCATACGGGGACAGTTGTATAAGACCGCCATGTTGTATCTGGGAAGTCATGCGCAGGCGGTGGATGTGCTGGATGAAGCGATTTATAAAGGCCTGTACGGATATAAGAAGCTTCGGAAGTCGGAGTTTTTTACAACATGGATGACACGGATTTTGATTAACGAATGTAACAATGAGTTGCGTAGAAGAAAACGGACCTGTCCTATGGAGGAATTGCCGGAGACGGCGGTGGAGGAGTTTGATTCTTTGCCATTAAAGGAGGCATTGCAAAAGCTTCCGAAGGAATTAAAGGATGTGATAGTGTTACGGTATTTTTCGGGATTTACGTTGGCAGAGACGGCAGAACTTCTGAAGATTCCGCAGGGAACCGCAGCAACCAGACAACGGAAGGCGTTACAGTTGTTACGTCTGGAATTAGGTGAGGAGGAAGCATATGAACAGAAATGATGAGTTTACGGAACTTATGAAGGAATTGGACCAAAGCGTACCGGAGGTAAGCGAGTCCATTCAAAGAGGAAGTCGAAGAAAGGCACGGAAGCAGTTTTTATATCAGCCGCTTATGGGACTGGCGGCGGTGTTTATGCTGTTTGTATTGTCGGTGAATATCAGCGCGCCGGTGGCGAAGGCGTTTTCTAATGTACCGTTTTTGAAGGATTTGACAAAGTCGGTAATCTTTTCAAAGTCCTTACGGGATGCCATTGAGAATGACTATGTACAGAACGTGGGTATGAAACAGACGAAGAACGGAGTGACCGTAGAAATTGTATCCATGGTAGTGGATCAGGAAAATCTGACGGTATTTTACCGGTTTGAATCCGACAAATACAAGCATTTGATTGCAAACAGCAAGGTACTTGATGAAAGAGGTGAGGATGAATTCGGGTATACCGAGAATGAGATGAGTAGTTATGATTGTCCGAATGAGGAAATCCGCAGTGTATCTGCCCATCTTCTTCTGTTAAATATGACTGACAATACCGGCCTGGAGTCTATGCCGGAGAAGGTAACATTTCGGATGACTGTGTGGGACAGACAAATTTTGGGCAATAATAATTATCTTTCTGACGAAATCCTTCAGAAAGGTAGTGAACATATTATAACATTTGATTTCCTGTTAGACCTTTCTCTTGAGAATATGCCACAGCCGGTGATTTATGAGGTGAATCAGACAATAGAGATTGAAGAAAGTAAAGTAACGGTGAAAGAGATTCATGTGTATCCGACATTTATGTGGGTAACTGTAGAAGATTCGGTTGATAATGTTGCGTCACTTGGAGATTTGCACTTTTATGTGGAAAATGAGGATAGAGAGCGTTTCTATAATTTCGGAGGAGCATCCTGGACAATTCCGACGGATACGAATACCCCGGTTTTGATTCGTTTTGAAGCAGAAAGTCCGTATTTTACCGATTCGGAAAGCTTAAAGTTGGTAGTGAGCGGGGCGGAGTGGATGGAGCCGGAAAAGGAATGTACTTCCGTGAATTTGAAGACGGGAGAAGTAAAGAACCTTCCGGAGTATGCAACGATAAAGGAGATTACGGAGTTAAACGGAAAGACGTACCTGAAGTTCTCGCAACAGTGCGTGGCTATGGAAGATGAACGAACAGGAGAACGTATTGACAGAAGACTTAGCTCTGACCCGTTTACCCGCGAGTACTATGACGGGGAAGGGAAATTACATGGGAGAATCTATGTAGGCCAGGACACAAAGGAAGAACTTGATTGGAATGTAAAGTGGTATGGAAGCATGGAATATGATGAAAACGGTAACCTTACCGGAATATACAACTGTACGTTAGAACTAGAGGATTATCCGTACGAGGAAATTCGTTTGGTGAATTTTTACTCGGATGCATGGCGTGCAGAAGAGGAAGTATCGCTTGTAATCAAGTAAGAGATTATATAGGGAATGAGTAGAATGTAAAGGTAAGAGAAACGGTGTATCTTGGTGGGAGGTACACCGTTTCTCTTTTTTCATATACTATAGTAGGGGAGAAATCCCCTGATTACCCGAAAGGAGGCGCATGGAATGTACCGGTATGTGATAACTTTAGGAGAGCTAAAGAAGTTACAGAAGCAGGGAAATGTACGACTTGTGGATGTACGAGAGCCGGAACGGTATGAAAAGGGCCATATTCCGGAGGCGGTTTCGATACCGTATTCGGAAGAGCCGGACTTTTTGGAACAGTTTCAAAAAACGGGTGTCATTGTAATATGCTGTGACCGGGGAAATTTAAGTGCCAGAGTCACCCTACGCATGCGAAAGGCAGGATATCCGGCCTATAGTCTGGCGGGAGGCTATGAAGGATACAAGCGTTTTCAAAAATAGAGTTTCTTTTTTTGACCGAGTATGATAAGATGGTACAAAAGCATCATGTTGATAAGGTCAGAAAGGACAAAGGAATGGCAGATTTGTTTGAGTTTCTGACTCCGTGTCACTTTGGCACGGAGTCTGTTTTGAAAAAAGAAATTACAGACTTAGGGTATGAGATAAAGGCGGTAGAGGACGGCAAGGTAAGCTTTGTTGGCGATGAGACCGCAATTCCGCGGGCAAATATTTTCCTGCGTACCACGGAGCGTGTGCTTTTGGTGGTAGGCAGGTTTAAGGCAACCTCTTTTGAGGAGTTGTTCGAAAAGACAAAGGCGCTTCCTTGGGAGCGGTATATCCCGGAGAACGGCAAGTTCTGGGTGACGAAAGCAAACTCCGTAAAGAGTAAGCTGTTCAGTCCGTCGGATATTCAGCGTATTATGAAAAAGGCCATGGTAGAGCGCATGAAGCAAAGCTACAAGAAGGAATGGTTCCCGGAGGACGGGGCACCGTTCCCGATTCGTGTGTCCATTATGAAGGACGAGGTGACCGTAGGTTTGGATACCTCCGGTGAGTCTTTACATAAGAGAGGCTACCGTAAGCTCAGCTCCAAGGCACCGATTACGGAGACCTTGGCAGCGGCGCTGATTTTGTTGACACCGTGGAGAGAAGACCGCATTTTAGTAGATCCATTCTGCGGTAGCGGTACCATCCCGATTGAGGCGGCCATGATCGGGGCAAATATTGCGCCTGGCATGAACCGCGAGTTTTTGTCCGAGGATTGGACGCACCTTGTGCCGAAGAAGCTTTGGTACGATGCCATCAATGAGGCAGAAGATTTGATTAAGCGGGACGTAACGATGCAGATTCAGGGCTATGACATTGACGGCGATATGATAAAGGCGGCAAGGCAAAACGCGGAGGATGCGGGGGTTCTGGATTATATCCATTTCCAGCAACGTCCGGTGAGTCAGTTAAGCCATGCAAAGAAGTACGGGTTTGTTATTACAAACCCGCCGTACGGGGAACGCCTGGAGGAGAAAAAGGCTCTGCCGGGATTGTATCAGGAGTTCGGAAAGGCCTTTGCAGGCCTGGACAGTTGGTCCTGTTACATGATTACCTCCTATGAGGAGGCCCAGAAGTATTTCGGCCGCCAAGCGGACAAGAACCGCAAGATTTATAACGGTATGTTAAAGACCTATTTCTATCAGTTTATGGGACCGCGCCCGCCGAAGAAAAAGTCGGAGCAGTAGGGACGGCAGAAGCAGAGCGTACTGTAGATGCAAGCTGTAGCGAGAGATGCATTGATGTGAAACTGTTGGAGGTTGCGGGCAGACGCTTGTCTTGGCGTATGGAATGAAAGAGGATTTAGTTATGGAAAAGAGTAAAAAGCGCCGGTTGAATTTCGGTATGGCCGGTGTGATTTTGGCATTGGCGTGGCCGACCATGCTGGAGCAGCTCATGCAGACTGCCGTGCAATATATCGATACTGCCATGGTAGGCAGTCTGGGAACCCAGGCGACGGCAGCGGTTGGAGCAACCACCACGGTAAACTGGCTGGTGGGCAGTACCATTTCTGCGGTAGGCGTGGGCTTTTTGGCGTTTATTGCAAAGGCGCTGGGGGCCGGAGATAAGTCAGCTGCAAAGAAGGCGGCGTCTCAGGCGTTGCTTTCCGTGCTGGTAGTAGGTGTTGCGGTTACAGTGATAACGGTAGCTTTGTCCGGACAGATTCCGAAATGGATGCAGGTGGATGAAGGTATCCGGGATTTGGCTGGACAGTATTTCCTGATTTTATATTTGCCGATGTTATTCCGGACAGCCAGTACCATCTTCGGTACGGTGCTCCGGGCAGCGGGAGATACGAAGTCTCCTATGAAAATTGGTGTGGTAGTGAATCTGGTCAATGTAGTATTGAACTTTTTACTGATTTATCCGACCAGACAAATTAAGATATTTTCTTTGGAATTTACCATGTGGGGCGCGGACCTTGGCGTGATCGGTGCGGCGGTGGCCAGTGCCATTGCTTATACCGTAGGCGGTATTTTGATAACGATTGTGCTTTGGCGGCACCCGTCGGTGTCCCCGAAGGGGCAGTCCTTAAAGCCGGATATGAAGATTATAAAGCCGTGCTTGCGGGTGGCCATGCCGAATATGCTGCAGCGGTTCGGTACGTCCCTGGGCTACGTGGCCTTTGCGTCCATGATAAATGCCCTGGGCGATGTATCCACGGCGGCTCATACCATAGCCAATACAGTGGAATCCGCCTTTTACATTCCGGGCTACGGTATGCAGACGGCGGCGGCAACTCTGGCGGGAAATGCTTACGGTGCCAACGATGAAAAGCGATTGAAAGAACTGGCGCGGATGTTCTTTCCGATTGAGATTATCCTGATGATATTCTCGGGGGCGGCATTATTCTTTGCGGCACCGGCGCTGGTGGGAATTTTCTCCGATTCGGAGGAGGTTATCAATCTCGGAACCACGGTGCTTCGGATGGTGGCGGTATCGGAACCGTTTTACGGCTTCTCCATTATTATGGAGGGTATGATGCAGGGGGTGGGCGAGACGAGGCGGCCGTTCGTATACAACATTGTGGGCATGTGGCTGGTGCGCATCGTAGGAACCTTTATTTGCACGAGCCTCTTTGATTTGGGACTGGTGGCAGCCTGGGCGTGCATGATTGCGCACAATCTGTTCCTGTTTGTGTTGTTTTTGATTTGCTATGCAAAGGGACGGTGGAATCCGTTCCGGAAGGTGCGGGAAGCGTAAGGATAGATGGCATGCTTTGCGGAAGCGTTGCCGGGAAATGAATAAAAATGTTTCGGAGGACTCTCGGTTTTCGGGAGTCCTCCCCTTAAATTAAGAGGTGGATTGTTCGGGTCGTTTCCTGTATCATAAGGTCAAGAAGTCTTCTTAGAATGATAATGAGAAGCAAAATCGATGGCGCGCGTCGGATTTGCGAAGGATGAAAAGGAGAGCACAGAATGAATAAAACAATTACAAAGAATCTCAGAAAGCTGAGACAGGGAAAGAGATTGACCCAGGAGTATGTGGCGGAACGTTTGGGTGTAAGTGCCAAGGCTGTATCAAGATGGGAAACAGGAGCAACTTTCCCGGATATTACATTGTTGCCGGAGATTGCCAGATTGTACGAGGTATTGGTAGATGATTTGTTTAAGGAGGATTTGCAGGAATATGGGAAATTGTCCGACCGGCTGGTGGCAGTGTATATTGATACCCTTAAAAATGATGACTTTATGGCAGGGATGAAGGAATACGAACGCATGGAACGGGAAGGTAGTATGGAGGCAAAAGATTATTATGGACGTACTTGGCTATACGGTAGAATGCTGAATGTTTGTCGAAGAGAAATAATGAAAGATTATGATAAGACCATGGAGTTAAGTAAGGAGAATGATCCGGAGCTTTATAACCAGGCGAAGTATGGTAAGTTAGTTTATCGGGTTGATTTTACAGCAGAGGGCCCACAGTGTGTGGAGGAACAGTTGCAGGCGGTAAAGGAGCATCCGGAGGATTCGAGAGAGTGGGCTTATCTGGAGGCTGTGTATTATTGGACAAAGCAGTATGAGAAGTGCTATCAGGTAGCAAAGGAAGCGATTGCGAAATTCCCGGAGGATTCGGAGCTGTATTGCCTCGCCGGTGATGCATGCAAGGAACTTGGAAAGTACGAGGAGGCATATCCGTATTGGGAAAAACGTCATGAATTGGATCCGTGGATGTTAGATTCTTTATTCGCAATCGCGTTTTGTCGTGAGGAACTGGGCGAGTATGATAAGGCATATGAGGCGTGGATGCGGATTGTAGGTATATTGAATGAACGGGATGATGATATTTCGGTGAAGTTTCCGATGAGAAAGGCGGAAGAATGTAAGGCAAAGATGGGGAAGTAAAAGGAAGGAACAAAGGAAAGGCGGGGACTCTTGCAAAGCGAGAATTTTCACTTGTAATGTGATATGGATTTTTTGAATGATTTCCTGTATGATAAAGTCAAGAAGTCTTCTTGAGGTTGTAATGAAATGCAAATACGGTGACACGTGTCGTATTTGCGGATGGATAAAAAGGAGAATACAGGATGAACGAAAATGTTTCAAAGAATCTCAGAAAGTTGAGACTGGAAAAGAAATTAACCCAGGAACAGGTGGCGGAAAAGCTTGGTGTGAGCGCCCAGTCGGTGTCCCGTTGGGAAACAGCTGCGTCTTTTCCTGATATTATGTTATTGCCGGAGATATCCAGATTGTACGGTGTGTTGGTGGATGATTTATTTAAGGATGATTTGCAGGGATATGACAAGTTGTCCGACCGGCTGGTGGCGGTGTATTATGATACCATGAGGTGGGAGGACTTTACGGCGGCCGTACAAGAGTATGAACGAATGGAAAAGGAAGGAACCATGGAAACCTGGGACTATAGCCAACGTACTTGGCTGTATGGAAGAATGATTTATGTTTCTACCAAAAAAATATTGGAAGATTATGATAAGACCCTGGAACTGAGCAAGGAGAATGATCTGGAGCTGTATTTCAGAACAAAATATGAGAAGTTAGCGTTCCGATGTGCTTCTACAGCAGAAGGACCGCAGTGTGTGGAGGAACAGTTACAGGCAGTAAAGGAGCATCCGGAGGATTCCAGAGAATGGGCTTGTCTGGAGGTTGCCTATTATATGACAAAGCAGTATGAGGAGTGCTATCGGGTAGCAAAGGAGGCCATTGCGAAATTTCCGGAGGATTCGGATCATTATGTTCACGCCGGGGATGCATGCAAGGAATTGGGAAGGTATGACGAGGCATATTGGTACTGGGAAAAGCGTCATGAATTGGATCCGACGAAGTTAGATTGCTTATACGGAATTGCGTTTTGCCGTGAGAGATTGGGCGAGTATGAGAAGGCCTATGAGGTATGGATGCGGATTGTGGGCATATTGAATGAGTGGAAGGAAGAAATTGCTGTGAAGTTCCCGATGAGAAAGGCGGAAGAATGTAAGGAGAAGATGGGGAAGAAGGAGTAAGAGAGGAAGGTCGCATCTGTTGAACCGACCCCCAAAAGTTAGACCAAAAATCTAACGATTGGGAGGTCGGTTTTTTAGTGGCAAAATACAGTTTTGAATTTAAAAAGAAGATTGTAAAAGAATACCTGGAAGGAAAAGGGAGTTCACACGAGTTAGCTAAA
>JAZOCC010000009.1:0-5006 GCA_045596385.1 Lachnospiraceae bacterium | reverse complement strand
GAGTACGGGAGCCCACGGAGCAAAGTCTGAGGCCGGCGGTGTTGCGTATGTAAGAACACCGGACATTACCCGGCGTTTTAACGAGACCTCGGGCGTTGTATTACAGTGGAATAAGATTGATGGCGCTACAGGATACGGTATTTACCGTAAGAGCTATGGAGGTACGGATGCGTGGAAGCGAATCGGTACTGTGAACGGTAACAGCACTTTTACATACACCGATACAGCGGTAATGAATAATAACGGTACGGTTTACAGTTATACGGTGCGTGCGCTTGCAAGCGACGGAAAGACCTTGTCCGGCTGTCGTAATTCCGGCCGGACGATGGTGCGCTTGACGGACAGAACCATTTCAAGTGTAACGGCGGTAGATGATACATCTGCGAAGGTTGTATGGTCCACTTCGTCTAAGGTAACAGGTTATGAGGTGCGCTTTGAAAAGGCAGATGGAACGTCAAAAAGCTTTACAATCGGAAACTATAAGACAGGAACCAAGACATTTGCCGGATTGGATTCGGATACTACCTATAAGGTTCAGGTGCGTAGCTATCGGAAGGTAGATAGCGTGGGATCTTTTTATTCTGCGTGGTCGGATGGTACAAGTGTGACCTTGAAGTCGGCTGCAATACAGGTTCCGGAGAAGCCGTATAAGATTACGAATGTGGTAAACGGTGTACATGTGTACTGGAAGGCAACGGAAGGTGTTACCAAGTATGGAGTGTGGAGAAGTGAGAACGGAGAGAACGGCACCTATAAGTGGCTCGGAAATCCGACGAAGACGGACTTCACGGATGTTACCGCAGAGAGCGGAAAGCAGTATTACTACAGAATTACCGCTATGGATAGTACCGGTAAGAAGCATGGAGAAAAGTCCGGTGCAATCAGTGTGCTTTTTGTTTCCACACCGGATATTACGGAAAGAGAGAATACAACGGAAGGTGTTGCGTTGGAGTGGAATCGGATTGCCGGAGCGACCGGCTATGCGGTATATCGTAAGTCGTATAACGGTACAGATGCGTGGAAGCGTGTTGATACAATCCGGAATAATGCGACGATTTCCTGGGTAGACACCACGGCGGTAAACGGTACTGCATACCGATATACCGTTCGTGCCTTGGCAGGAAGTGATTTTGCAACCCTGTCCGGTTGCCGTAATACAGGCCGTACGATGGTACGATTGGAGGATATTGCAATTACACAGGTGCAATTGAACGACGATGGTACGGTAACGGTAGTGTGGACGACAGACAGCTATGCGAACGGGTATGAGCTTGTTTTGCAGACGGCTGACGGAACCGTAAAGAAGAAAACGGTAACGGGCGGTAAAAATGGTTCGACGGTAATTTCCTGTTCGGATGCGGAGGCCTGTGAGGTGCAAATCAGAAGCTATCGAAGCGTGGATGGGATTGGAAAGTTCTATTCGGCATGGTCTGTATTCGAATCAGGGAAGCCGGACAGAGATCTTGGTGGTATGAACATTATTATCGGTGACCATTGGTCTCCGGAGGAGCCTTTCTATGACATGTCCAATCCGAAGGATGTGGCTACCAAGAAGTATCGTGACGAGATTTTTGCCAAGTATAATTTTACGATGCAGTCAAAAGCAGTAGCAGAATGGGGCGAAATGCAGGGCGTATACTGTGGCTCTGTTCTTGAGGGAGCTCCGGTGGCGCAGCTGTTTGAATTAGATTACAGATTTGTTGCTGAACCGATGATGAATGGGCTGTTTTATGATTTGGCCACCTTGGAGGAGCTCGATTTCAGTGAAGAAAAGTGGAACCGGGCGGTTATGAATATTATGACCAAGGGTGACAGTATCTACGGTATGCGTGCTGAAAAGTCAGAGCCGAGAGCAGGTGTCATTTGGAACAAGAGATTGTTTGAAGAGGCAGGTCTCGATCCGGAGCTTCCGTATGATTTGCAGGCAAGCGGTCAGTGGACCTGGTCCGCTTTTGAGGAACTTTGTGAAAAGTTAACCCGTGATACCAATAACGATGGTGCTACCGATGTTTATGCGACGGTCAGTCAGGGTGCATTAACTATGACCGCTTTGGTAGCATCTACCGGTTCGGACTATTTTAAAAAGGATGCAAGCGGAAACCTCATGTTCAATATGGATTCCGAGGAAGTTCTCGGTGCGTTGAATTTTGCGGTAGACCTTTACAACAAGGGTTACGAAATGCCGCAGCCGGAGGATTCTCCGTGGGATTACTTCCGTCCGGCATTCCAGCAAGGAAAAGCGGCAATGCAGTTTAATGAAGAGTATATGTGTCAACCGGGCATGGATTACGGCGATGCAATGGAGGATGAGATAGGCTTTGTATTGCCGCCGAAGCCGGACGGGGCCACGGCATATCACAGCTACGTTGTTGATAATATCACAGTAATTCCTTCCTGCTACGATGAGAAGACCGCAAGTGATCTTGCATTTGCATATAATTTATATACCATGGCTACTCCGGGCTATGATGATTCGGATGAATGGTTGAAGACGTATTATTCTCATTTTGAGGATGACAGAGCAGTGAAGGAAACCATTGCAAAGTTTAATGATGGTGTAACTGCTCACTTCTTATTGGAGACTCTTGTTCCGGAGGATTTGGGACCGGATCTTTTGTGGGTGTATCCTTTTGCCGGAACAACACCTGACAAACAGGTTGCGTCAATTAAGGAGTTCTGGAATGAGGTATTAGATGAAGTGAATAAAGGCGTTTCGGGGGATGAAGAGGATGAGAAAGACGTCGTAACGTTAAACACAAACTCGTTAAGTAATTGGGAGGTAGGAAAGACTTGTACCTTTACTCCTTACGTAAACGGCGTAAAGGTAGATTGTAAGACCATGACGTGGAAGAGCAGTAACCCGTCCGTAGCAACCTGTGTAAACGGGTATTTGGTCGGAATCAGTGCAGGTACTACAACAATCAGTTGTACAAGAGATAATGCTACGGTTGCATATTGCTATGTAACCGTAAAGGGAGAAACCCCGGTTGTAACGCCTCCGGTAACTCCGATTCCTGACAGAAACCTTGGCGGTATAAGTCTTATTATCGGTGACCATTGGTCTCCGGATACTCCGGAAGAACCTACGAATGCAAAGGAAGAAGCAATCGCAAAGTATCGTGAGGAGCTGTTTGCAAAGTATAATTTTACCATGCAGTCTAAGGCAGTATCCTCTTGGGGCGGAATGCTGGATACTTACGTACAGTCAGTTGCGGCAGGAGAACCGGCAGCACAGTTGTTTGAATTGGATTACAGATTTGTATCATTGCCGATGAAGTACGAAATGTTCTACGATTTGGCGACTTTAGACGAACTTGATTTCAGTGAAGCAAAGTGGAATCAGGCAGTGAAGAATCTGATGACCAGAGGAGACAGTGTCTATGGTATGAAGGCTGGAAAGTCGGAGCCGAGAATGGGATTGATGTGGAATAAGCGAATGTTCGAAGAGGCCGGCATTGACCCGAATCTTCCGTATGATTTACAGGCGAGCGGCGAGTGGACATGGTCTGCATTTGAAGAGCTTTGTAAAAAATTGACCCGTGACACCGATAATGACGGTGCTGTGGATGTTTATGCAACAGTCAGCCAAGGCGCTGCAACTGTAACTGCTTTGGTAACCTCTACCGGTTCGGATTTTGTTTTAAAGGATGCGAAGGGTAATCTTTTGAATAATCTTGATTCCGAGGAAGTGCTGGAAGCGTTGAATTTTGCGGTTGAACTTTATAATAAGGGATATGAGATGCCGCAGCCTGAAGATTCTGAATGGAATTATTTCGTCACGGCGTTCCGGCAGGGAATGGCTGCAATGCAGTTTAATGAGGAGTACATGTGTCAGCCTGGAATGGATTACGGCGATGGAATGGACGATGAGATAGGCTTTGTATTACCGCCGAAGCCGGACGGTGCAGCGTATAACCACAGTTATGTAGCGGATAATATTGTTGTAATTCCTTCCTGCTATGATGAGGAGAGCGCAAGTAAAATTGCCTTCGCATATAATATATATACGATGGCAAGTGCCGCATACGAAGGCGAGAACGACTGGAAGGCTCAGTATTATTCCCATTTTAATGATACCAGAGCTGTGGACGAAACCATTGCAAAGTTCAATGACGGTATAAGTACTCACTATTGGACCCGAGCTCTTTATGAGGAGGCGTATTTGAATGAGAATATCTTGTGGGCTTATCCGTGGTTTGGCGGTTTGACTCCGGAGGAACACGTGAATCAAATTAAGGATTCTTGGGATGAAATTTTGGCAGAAATTAATAGTGGATATTAAGTTTTAGTTAATAGAAGGGACCCGGATAGTCTGAAATTTTGTAGACTATCCGGGTACTTTTTTGTATAATTCTTGCAGGAAGATGAAAAATGTGGTATAATTTTAGTTAATTTACGAGAATAAAGATACAAGGAGGACGCACGATGAAAAAATTCTTGATATTTCTTTTGTGTATGTTCTGTCTGACCGGAGTGACCCTTCCGGCAGTGACGGCATATGCGGAAGAAAAAGCGGCTGTGGCAACCACGTCAAAGCCTACGGTTACCAATATTGTAGACAGCATTCGTGTAAAGTGGACCGCTGTGAACGGTGTACAAAAGTACGGACTTTGGCGGAGTGAGACCGGAAAGAACGGTACTTACAAATGGTTGTGTAACCCGAAGCAGAACAGTTATCAGGACAAGAATGTAGTCAGCGGAAAGACTTACTTCTATAAGGTGACCTGTATGGATCCGAATACGGGTGCTCATGGAGCAAAGTCTGAGGCAGGCGGTGTTGCATATGTAAGAACACCGGACATTACCCAGCGCTTCAATAAGGCTGCCGGTGTGGTATTGCAGTGGAATAAGATTGACGGTGCTACCGGCTACGGTATTTACCGTAAGAGCTATGCCGGTACGGATGACTGGGTACGTATTGCTACCATTACCGGGAACAATACGTTCACGTATACCGATGCGGAAGTGAAGGATAATAACGGTACGGTTTACCGTTATACGGTGCG
>JAZOCC010000008.1:0-157007 GCA_045596385.1 Lachnospiraceae bacterium | reverse complement strand
GTTTTACGAAATTTAACGAAAAACACAGCTTAATTTTACCATAACCCCGAAATAAAGTCTCTAGAATCCTTGAAAAAAGTAATTTTTTATGGTGTGGTGGAATTTACTCTTTCACACGGAATTTACTTTTACAAGTCACTGCTGGCACTCACCTTCCCTTCGAACACTTTCTACCGTACTTTCTCTCTAACTTCTTTGAAAGCTTCTGTTTATTTTTCGTCGCTTTGTCTCTTTGCATTCTGCTCTTCTCCGCAACAAACACATAATAACCGTCCTGTTCAAACACCTTTACGCCACCGAATACAGAGGTGATTTTATTCCGATACCAGGTCAGTCGTTTTGTTACCATCATCAGCTTTCCGCCAAATACCAAGCTCATATAACTCTCCTCAATAAAGGCCTTTGCCACCGAGAAATCCGCATGATAAGGTGGATTTGAAAGAATTAGCGTAAAATCCTTGTCAGGAATCTCCTTAAGACCGTTGCTTTTTTCAACCCTGACATTATTTAACCCGTTGAGTTCCAGATTGGCAGTTGTCAGCTCCACTGCCTCCTCTGAAACGTCGCTCATAACAACACGGTTTCCGCCGATTGTTTTCGCAACGGAAATTCCTACCACACCGTATCCACACCCCAAATCCAGCACCTTATCTTCTTTGGTTACCTGCACCTTTGAAAGCATAAACAACGTCCCTTTATCAATACGTTTCGGCGAAAAATAATAATCGCCGGTTTCAAGGATGATTTCCTGAGTGAAGATTAACTCCTTAATTAACATAAGTTCAATCTGATCCTTCCTTCATTTTTTGTAAACACAGTCCTCATAAATTAGTACTCATGCTGAGTTCGCACAAGTCACCGCACTTTGCCTTACCTCCAATAAAGAAGAAAACCGGCCGCAGGAGCACACTCCCCGACCGGTTGTAACTTCTCTCGGTAATCAAACCGACTCTTATTTGTGAATATACATTCTCGACGGTTCTTCTTCTCCGTCTCCCTGCGCCATGCATAGGAATTCCCAGCCGTAACGCTCATAGAAGGACGTATGGTCCGTCAAAAGATACAGCGGTGTAACACACTTTGCCCGCATCTCTTCTACTACCATATCAAGCAGCTTTCCTGCGATGCCCTGACAACGGTACGCCTCTTCCGTATACACTGCGCATACATTCGGCGCCAAATCCTTCCGGTCATGAAAATCATTGTCAACGACACCGAGACCGGCTACAATACTGTCCCCATCCAGACACAGATACCATCCGTTCTTCGTAGCACCTGACAGATACTCCTCCATACATGCAAGGTATGCCTCCTCCGGAATTCCCCACTTCTCGTGAAACCACTTTGCTGCCGTCTCTTTCAATTCCGGTTGAAGCTTTAAATCGATATATTCATATTCACTCATATCAGTCCTCTGCGTATTCTCTGCAATACTCTGTGTACGTTGCTCCCTCACAATCCTTTGGATACTTTTCTCCGAAAGTGCATATTCCATCGCCAACTCCTGCACCGACGCACCTGCAAGATACTTTACAAAAATCTCCCTGTTTCTGAACTCCAGTATCTGTTTCGTATCCGTTCCACTGCCCCAGTCCGACTTTTCCTTAGCCGGTATGTAGACACTTTGTCCATTCACATATTGCTGAACCGCTTCCAATAACTCCTTTGGCAGAATCTCTTCCGCACGTATATAGCTCATTTCAAATCCTCCTAAAAGTTAATCTTCCGGGATTCATCTGAGCTCACGAATTCGTATTATAAGCCCAGACTACTGAGCAATAACATATTTTCTCATACGCAAACTCCTCCTTTTGAGTTTATTATACAAGCTGTCATATCCGAACGCAACCTCACGTTTTCTTCGAAACATGTTTGCGCCGTGCCTTAGTAATACATATTAAACCCTGTCTCAAGCACTTTCGCATAGGTTTCTCCGGCTGTCTCCAGCGCCGGAAGAATATAATCCTTATTGTATCGCACCACCGGAATCCGGTCATAGGCACGCATTCCCATATGATTCAGCCCTCGTTCCAGTTGTGTCAGACATTCCAGAGTTCCGCGACCGGTTCCGCCGGCACATGCTATAAGGACGCAGCGCTTTTCTGCCAGGAAATGATTCGCTGTCGCATCACATCTGCGTAACCGATCAAAGAATGCCTTCATGCATTCCGTCATATCCGACCAATAGACCGCACTGATCCACACGATTCCATCCGCTTCCGAAAGGGATTTGTAGATGCCTGCGAAATCATCCCGTAGTATACAGGTTCCGTTCTTATTACAGGTTCCCCATCCGTTTCCGCAAGCTTTGCAATGTTCCAGATTTCTTTTATTTAAATGAATTTCCTCAACTTCAGCCCCTGCGTTTGTCAAACCCTTTATAAACTGCTCTTTTGCAGAAGCGGTCAAACCGTCTGCATTCGGACTTGACCAGATTACTACGACTTTACTCATATCCTTTGTCTCCTTTCGTTCCGTCACCTCGTCCTTGTTTCCTCTTCCATCAAAGACTTTTCCACGGAATCCTCTATTCTTATAGTTATTACTTCACTTAGAAGTACGAGTAAAAACACCGCACTCAAAACAAAGTAAATTTTTCGTGCACTTCGAGAGCCTTCATTCTCACCGTATTCTTCAACTAATTTAACCATCTCGTTTGAAACACCGCCGGCACGAAGCACTCCTGTCGTTTTCATACTTCCATCCTTGTAATACACTTTAAATTTCATATCTCCAAGGCCCGGTATCTTCACAACACGATCAAGCCTCTCCGTGGGCAGATTCCATTCTTCTACTTGTGAAATCACAACAGTTTCATTTGTCTCATCCACCCATATTTCCTGATTAGGCCAGAGATTATCTATAAATCGCATGATACCGAACATAATAAGGATAATCAAATCCATTCCCATCAAGACTGCGAATGCTATTTTAAATCCTCGAATTCTCTTGAAAAAAATATGATTCATAGTCTCCTCCCAATCTCAACATATATCCTTCGAGACCTAACAGTTTCTGTTCTCACTCCGCGACAAAAGGACGACGCACTCGCAATGCTTCGTTCCCGGGAACATATCCACCGGCTGTATCACTTCCACCTTGTATCCCTTTGCCACAAGCTTCTTCAAATCCCTCGCTTGAGTCTCCGGGTTACAGGAAATATACACCACCCGCTCCGGTGCCATAGTCACAAGAGAAGATAAAAAGGCATCGTCGCTACCGACCCGTGGCGGGTCCATAATAACCACCTGCGGAGCAGTACCCCTCTTTGCCTGCTCTCTCATAAATGCGCCGGCATCCTGACAGATAAACTCTACATTGGTGCAGTGATTGCGCTTTGCATTGTCTTTCGCATCCTTTACGGCCTGGGCGTTTACCTCCACGCCGATTACCTTTCCGGCATAGTCCGCTGCCATAAGAGAAATTGTACCGATACCGCAGTAGGCATCAATCACCGTGTCTTTCTTTGTTATCTTTGCCAATTCTACCGCTGTTTTATATAATACCTCCGTCTGCTCGGAATTCACCTGGTAGAAAGAGTTTGCCGAAATACGGAAAGTATGCCCGCACAAGGTATCCGTAATGTACCCGTTTCCGTACAACACTGTTTCCTTTTTCCCAAGCACCATGCTGTTTTTCTGGGGATTGATATTATGAAGGAGGTTGACGATTTCCGGATGCTTTTTCTTAATCTCCGCGGCAAACTTCGCCTTTGCCGGAAACTCCGGTGTGCCGGTCACCAACGCCATCAGCACCTCGCCGCTTTTACGGCCCATACGAAGAAAGACATACCGCAGGGTTCCTCTGCCGGTATCTTCGTTATAAGGCTCCGTATGGGTATCCTGCATCAGCTTCCGCACCGTACGGAGATACTCCGCTGCCCGCTTATCCTGAATAAGGCAATCGGTGGTTTCGATAACACGATGGCTCTCTTCCTCGAAGATTCCGGATATAATTTTACTCCTCCCCGCCGGACTGCCCTTGCCTGACTTATAGGCACCCTTTCCTGCCGGTACCCCGCCCACACGCTTCCTTGCAAAGGCCGCATGGACCTTATTCCGGTAGTTTTTCGGGTTCTCCGCCGTCAATATCGGACGTACCTTACCAAAGCCGCCCAGTAAATCCTCGCACAGACCCTGCTTAAAGGCCCTCTGCGCCTCGACCGACATATGAAGCAACTGACACCCGCCGCACTTATCAAAAACTCCGCACGCCGGTTCTACGCGGTCAGAAGACGGTTCCAGCACCTGGCAGAGCCTTGCACCGGTGTCCTTTGCCCGGTAAACAAGCTCCATGGTGGCCAGTTCGCCCGGAAGAAGCCCCTTAATAGCAAACTTCCGCCCGTTAAATTCCACAATGCCGCGTCCCTCTGCGTCCAAACCTTTACAACGTACCCGATATTCCTTACCCATACAAACCTCTCTGTTTCTTTTTATAAAAAGTTCCACGGCGCAAATACTATTGCGCCGCTTTCGTTTTCTAACATTTCTTAACGCTTATTCTTCCACATTCAGAATAATTCCCACATCTCCCACACTGCCGCCTGCAACGATATTCTTGTTATAGTCCGCAGGAGTTACCGTAATCACATTTCCTTTTACGCTCACGGAACAATTCCAGAACTGCTCCACCGATACCTCTGCGCCGCTCTTTACAGTCAGCTTCCGTTCCCAACCGGTCACATTCTTATCCGTGTTGTTTTCTATGTTCAAGGTCAACTGTACACCGACACCGCCATCCGTATACCAGCTATTGGTGACAAAGTATACCACTCCGTCCCCGGCCGTTACAAGCTTTTCCACATCCTCCGTAGTCACCGCCTGAGGATTGCCGCCGGAAGAATCTCCGGACCACGCAGTATCATCTCCCTGTCCTGCTTCTGTTGTACCGGACAGTGCGGAACCGATGCCTACACCGGCATCCTTCAGCATGTTGACAAACCACTTACCACTCTTGGACAGGTCCTTTTCCGTAAAGCCGTTCACCTTGGTATTACCTGCCGCAATCATAGAGGAGCTTTCGTTTTTGTTGGCCAGATTCCACATCACATGGCTGATACCATAACCGTCCAACATCTCAATCCAAAGATTTGCCTGCTTCTCGTTAATCACACCGTTACCGGAGGCTTCACAAATGCCGTACTCCGTCACGAAAATCGGCAAGCCCTTTTTCACTGCGGTCTTACACTTATTTCGTAAAGAATCCGTATGGGTAGACGCATAGAAATGCAGTGCATACATGACATTATCGTACTCCGTAATCGGATCGTTTGCCGCGATATCCACATCCTGAGACCAGGTCGGAGTGCCCACGATAATAATTGCATTCGGTGCATATTTACGAATCACCGGAATCACTTCCAGCGCGTACTTTTTAATCATACTCCAGGTGGTTCCGCCGTTCGGTTCGTTACAAATCTCATAAATCACATGCGGATCGTCCTTATAGGTCTTTGCCATCTCCTCAAAGAACTTCTTTGCCTCGTCCTTATATTTATTTGGGTCATTATCCTGCAATATATGCCAGTCGATAATGACATACATATCTTCTGCAATGGCCGCTTCTACACCCTTGTGTACCAGGTCCTTCAGCTTTTCCTTCTGGTCATCACCGTTGGTACAGTAACCGGCACCCTCCGCCGTATACATGGCCAAGCGGAATACATTACAGCCCCACTCCTCGTTAAACTGACGGATGGCCGCCTCGTTTACATACTGCGGAAACCAACCGAGACCGTGGGTACTGACACCGCGAAGCTGCACCAATTTATCATCCTTATCCGCAAGATAAGTTCCTTCCACATGAAGTCTTCCGTAGTAGCCGTTCTCACCCTTTGCCGTCGGAATATTGGTCGGCCTGGCTGTCGGCTTCGGTGTTGTGGTCGGCTTCGGAGTCGTTGTCGTTCCCGGCGCTGTCGTTACCTCCGGAACATCGGTTGCTTCCGGGGTAGTTGTAGCCTCCGGTCCCTCGGTTACATCAGGATCTTCCGTCGGAGTCGGTACATCCGGCACCGGCGTCTCTTCCGGATTCTCCCCCGGTACTTCTGTAGGTGACGCTCCTTCTGTCGGCAATATCTCTCCCTCCGGTGTTTTCGTCGGAGTCACTCCTTGGGTAGGCTGTGCCTCTGTCTCCGGTGATTTCGTTGGCTCTCCCTCTTCCGGTGCCTCTGTTGGCTGTATCCCCTCTGTCACTCCGGGCACATCCTGCTCCTGACGCTGATAGGCTTTTTCCGCCGCACGTCTCCCCTTTGTCTCTCCGATGGGCATACCGATTAAGATACCGATGAGTACACCGATACAAAGAAGCGCCAATCCCGTCGCAAGGTATTTCCAAATCTTCTTCAGCTTCATTGCTTGCACTTCCTTTTCTTATGAATTCGCTGCTGATGTTGCTGCTGCCGTACTTGCCGACATAACAGCAAGCATTGCTGCCTGCTGTGCTATCACGGTTGCAATGGAACTCTGAATCAACGCTGTCTCGGACACTTCGTTCTGCTCCTGCAATAACATTCCCGCAAACATCAGTCTCTGTTTTACTGTAACATAGCCCCAGAAACCAAAGCCCTTCTGCTTCGATAACCAGGTACTCACTTCCGCAAGCTCCTCCGCCAGTACTTCATAATTATCACTCGTCATTGCCAAAATACCAAGCATCGGCAATTCATAACCGGTTCCGTACTTTAAGCCGCATGCCTTCAGTGTTTCATACAGCTCCATAACCTTTTCGCATTTTTCTTCCGCCGCCCCGTCATATAATGTCAACACATGACTTAAGGACTGTACGGAATTCTTCGGATAACGGGTATGCTCCGTCAAAAAGCGATAGCATGCTTCTGCCTCCGTCACCAGTTCCTCCACACTCTTCTCCGACAATGCCAGAAGCACACAAAAGGAACTGTCCTCCGCAGAGGTCAAAAACGGATGCTCCTTCTTAATCCAATCATAAATCTCTTTTGTTTTTGTAACAACCTCTTCCTGTCTTTCTAACGGCACCAAACGTGCAACGGACATAGCCACCATCGGAAGATAGGCAGAATCCCGAAGCTTTGCCTTCATCTTCTCGTGAACCCGCATTCCGTCCGCAAGATACGTTTCCGCATTCGTATTTACCGCCAGCATTGCCGTCACCGGACAAAGTGCATTACCCTTGAAGTTTGAAAAGGTACTTGTCTTTTCTTTGATCAAATCCTTGCACTGCTTCAATTTCGCAACATCCGCACGTTTTTCCTTTTCTGTAATCATATACGCAGCGGACAGATTAAGCAAACTGTTTCCCCACTTAAATGCCTCATTCATCGTATCCCTGTTTTGAATTAACAATTCACAACGTCTTCTTACTTCATCCCTCATAATGGGTCCCCCTTCTTATCTCTTGTTTTCTGTAAAACATAATTTTATTATATTTCTTATAGCATGGAAAAGCAAGGAAATTTGTACAAAAGAAAAGGAAACACAGCATCTTTACCGTGTTTCCCTCTCTTCGGCTTTTCTTCTACTTTTCCCCCAATAACTTCTCTAACTGCGCAATCTCATCCTTTGCCCAAGCAATGTCGTTACTCTCTTCGTCCATTCCGTAGTCGGAAATAAGGCCCTCAATAATACGCTCCCATTCCTTCTTTGCTTCCGCAAAACGGCCCAATTTCTTGTAAAGGAACGCTAAAGAGTACATCATGTCCATCTTGCGCGGTGCAGTCTGTGCATCGTATGCATGATTGAAACATTCGATTGCTCTGTCGTACTCGTTGAGACGATTAAAGCGTTCCCCTGCCTCATACTGTCCCAGCCAATCCGTCTTCGGAACGATATTCCAGATTTTCTTCGCCTTTGCCGCATCCCCCCTTGCAAGAGCAATATCTCCAAGGAACACCTCCTTCATGTACTTATTTTCGCCTGTAAACTTTACCGCACCAAGCAACTCCTCTGCCCGGTCAAAATACTTCTTACTAACCATTGCCTCAATTAGCATACGATACAATCCGATGTTCTGCGGATACTTTCTTGCATAAGGCTCGCACACACGAATGAACCAGTCATTGTCACTGTGCTGCTTATACTCGCTGCCGCCCCGGACGCTGCGATATAACCCGTATACTTCTTCATCCAGCGGAGCCAGTTCCATTGCCTGCTCCAGCATTTTTCCGGCCGTAATCATATCCGCGTTGGTCTTTGCCAGATACACTTTTGCATAACGCTTCATCACTTCCACATTCTTCGGACTTTCCCGCAGGATACCGTCTAAGATGCGCTTTGCATACACATAATTCTGATCGGTCATGGTCTCACGCTGTAACATGGCATCAATCCGCTCCAGTTCATCCTCATGATTCACGGAAAACAGTTCATCGATTCTGACACCGAAAAAAACTGCCAACTTCGGAAGCAACGCAATGTCCGGTAACGTTGTCCCCGTCTCCCACTTACTTACTGCCTGATAAGAAATCCCCAAATACTCTGCCAACGCATCCTGGGTTACTCCCTGCTCGGTACGCAATCTCTTAATCACACTTCCCAAATTAAAATCCATATCTTTAATCCTCCGTAATTGTTGTATCAGCTGATGGTTGTATCATACCGCATTTTTTACGGACATTCAATAACTGCGTACGTTAGAGTACTCAACCGGGAGGGGAGTGGATACTTTCTTCTGTTTCTTGTGCCCTCTCCCCCTCTGCTCTGTCATAGATTCTATCAATAGTCTCCTTATTCTTACAGATAAATCGCCCCCTTCTAAGGAAGCAGTTTGTCTCTCCGCATGATATTTCCCATAAAACAAAAGGAGAGACAAACGTCCCTCCTTTTGCATAGCGATTTATCTTACTTATAATTTACAATCTTACCGAAGTCCGGCTTTAAGCTTGCGCCGCCAACCAAACCACCGTCGATGTTTGCCTGAGCAAACAACTCCGGAGCGCTTGCTGCGGATACGCTGCCGCCGTACTGGATGCGGATTGCGTCAGCGGTAGCTGCATCGTAAATTTCAGCGATGCAAGCACGAATTGCTGCACATACTTCCTCTGCCTGCTCGGTGGTAGCAACCTTACCGGTACCGATAGCCCAAATCGGCTCGTACGCGATTACAGCGGTCTTTGCCTGCTCTGCGGTTACGTTTAAGAACGCAATCTTAATCTGCATACGAATCCAATCGATGGTGATGCCCTGCTCTCTCTGAGTGAGGGACTCACCGCAGCAGATGATCGGGGTGATACCGTGCTCGAAAGCCTTAAGAACCTTCTTATTCACGGTCTCGTCGGTCTCTGCGAAGTACTCACGTCTCTCGGAATGACCGATGATTACGTACTTAACGCCGATGTCAGTAAGCATGTTCGGAGCGATTTCACCGGTGTAAGCGCCGGACTCTTCGTAGAACATGTTCTCTGCACCGATTTCGATGTTGGTTCCCTTTGCAGCCTCAAGAGCCGGGATAAGAGAGATTGCCGGTACGCAGAATACAACGTCAACTTCGTCGTTCTTTACGAGCGGCTTTAACTCCTCGATTAACTTAACGGTCTCGCTCGGAGTCTTATTCATTTTCCAGTTTCCTGCAATAATCTTCTTACGCATAATTGTACCCTTTCTTATATAACAAACTTACCGGATGCGAATGAGCACATCCGCACCCGGCATAATTCACTCTAAAACAAGTCTTACTTATCGTTTGCTGCTGCAACGCCCGGAAGCTCCTTACCCTCAAGGAACTCTAAGGAAGCGCCGCCACCGGTGGAGATGTGGGACATCTTGTCACCGTAACCGAGCTGGTTAACAGCTGCTGCGGAATCACCGCCACCGATAATGGTGGTAGCATCGATGTTTGCAAGAGCCTCAGCTACAGCAATAGTACCCTTTGCAAAGTTGGACATTTCGAATACGCCCATCGGTCCGTTCCAAACAACGGTCTTTGCATTCTTGATAGCATCTGCGTAAAGCTCACGGGTCTTCTCACCGATATCAAGACCTTCCTCGTCTGCTGCGATCTCGCCACGGCCTACGGTACGGAACGGAACATCGTTGGAGAACTCCTTAGCAACAACGGTATCAACCGGGATTAACAACTTAACACCGTTCTTCTCAGCCTTTGCCATCATTTCCTTTGCGTAGTCAAGGTAATCAGCCTCAAGTAAGGAATTACCTACTTCTTCGCCCATAGCCTTCATGAAGGTATAAGCCATACCACCACCGATGATTAAGGTATCTACCTTATCAAGGAGATTGTTGATAACGGAAATCTTGGAGGAAACCTTAGAACCGCCAAGGATTGCAACAAACGGACGAACCGGATTGTTTACTGCATTTCCGAGGAAGTCGATTTCCTTCTGCATTAAGTAACCAACTACTGCGGTATCAACATACTCGGTTACACCAACGTTGGAGCAGTGTGCTCTGTGAGCGGTACCGAATGCATCGTTTACGAAAACGTCACAAAGGGAAGCAAGCTCCTTGGAGAAAGCCTCTCCGTTCTTGGTCTCTTCTGCTCTGTAACGGGTATTCTCTAAAAGAACAACATCGCCATCCTTCATAGCTGCTACAGCTGCCTTAGCGTTGTCGCCAACTACGGTTGCATCTGCTGCAAACTTAACTTCCTGACCGAGAAGCTTGGTTAAAGCTACTGCTACCGGTGCAAGGGATAACTCCGGCTTCGGCTCTCCCTTCGGCTTACCGAGGTGGGAGCAAAGAATTAACTTGCCGCCGTCATTGATTAACTTCTTAAGAGTCGGAAGAGCTGCTACCAGACGGGTATCGTCGGTAATCTGACCATCCTTTAACGGTACGTTGAAATCACAACGAACCAACACTCTTTTGCCCTTTACATTGATATCATCAACAGACTTCTTGTTTAACATGATGAATCTCCTTTCAAAGTAAAAAATTTAAGCATTCATCGTTGACCGGTGCTTCGCACCTTGTCCTCACCTCGCGGCATAGCCGCTCGGTCGCGGACGCGCTCGCATATCGTACCTTTCTCGGAAGCAAGCTTCCGAAAGGACTCCATGCTCACTTTGTCAACTCGAAAAACGAGTCCGGTCCAAATCAAGACCGGACCCGCTTGGATCAAAGTTATTTAAGAACTCGTCAAAGCAAATATTATGCCAACTCAGCGAAATACTTAATGGTTCTAACCATCTGGCTGGTGTAGGAGTTCTCGTTGTCGTACCAGGAAACAACCTGTACCTGATAGGTATCCTCGTCGAGCTTGCTAACCATGGTCTGGGTAGCATCGAAAAGGGAACCGTAGGTGATACCAACGATATCGGAGGAAACAAGCTCTTCCTCGGTGTAACCGAAGGATGCGGAAGAAGCTGCCTTCATAGCTGCGTTGATGCCTTCCTTGGTAACGTCCTTGCCCTTAACAACTGCAACAAGGATGGTGGTGGAACCGGTCGGAACCGGAACTCTCTGAGCAGAGCCGATAAGCTTGCCGTTTAACTCCGGAATTACAAGGCCGATTGCCTTTGCTGCACCGGTGCTGTTCGGAACGATGTTTGCAGCGCCTGCACGAGCTCTTCTTAAGTCACCCTTTCTGTGCGGACCGTCAAGAATCATCTGGTCGCCGGTGTAAGCGTGAATGGTGCTCATGATACCGCTCTGAATCGGAGCGTAGTCATTTAATGCCTTAGCCATCGGAGCTAAACAGTTGGTGGTACAAGAAGCAGCGGAAATGATGTTATCCTCAGCCTTTAAGGTGTTCTCGTTTACGCTGAATACAACGGTCGGGAGATCGTTACCAGCCGGAGCAGAAATAACAACCTTCTTTGCACCTGCATTGATATGAGCCATGGACTTCTCCTTGGAGCAGTAGAAACCGGTACACTCAAGAACTACGTCTACACCGATCTCACCCCACGGAAGGTTTGCTGCGTCCTTCTCTGCATAAATCTTGATGGTCTTGCCATCAACGGTGATGGAATCCTCACCTGCTACTACGGTATCGCCGAGAGCGTATCTGCCCTGTGCGGTATCGTACTTTAACAAGTGTGCTAACATCTTCGGGCTGGTTAAGTCGTTGATTGCAACGATCTCGTAACCCTCTGCTCCGAACATCTGTCTGAATGCAAGACGTCCGATACGACCAAAGCCGTTAATTGCTACTTTTACTGCCATTTTAAATGTCCTCCTGTAAAATGTTTTTCATTATTAAAAGGCTTGTCATTTTTTTGTCAATCAGGTTGACACCCAAAATGACCTACCCTAACGAACCATTTCATATTTTACCTAATATGTCCAAAAATATCAAGTACTATTTTAAAAAATTTATGATTACTTTGCAGTTCCGAATTTACTGAGTGGAAAAATCCGTAAGATCATCTTTCCTCCGATACGGGAAAGAGGCACAACGCCCACGGATTCCGAACGACTATCCTTGCTGATGGAACGGTTATCTCCCAGCACAAAATACTCGTCCTCTCCCAGTGTCACTCCGTTCTTTGCAATCCCCGGTGCTCCCATCTGCGTGGAACCGTACTTTTCCGTAAGAGGCGCATCGTCAATAAATATCGTGTCTCCCTCGATGCGCACAGTCTCTCCCGGCAACCCGATAATACGCTTTACATAATACCGGCCGTTATTCTCCTTTGCTTCCTCATTCGGATAAAAGACCACCGTATCGAACCGGTCCAATGCGCCGAAATAACGGGAAACTTTCTCCACCAGTATATTGTCACCGTCCTGTAATGTGCTCTCCATGGACGGACCGTCCACAATGACACGCTCCATCAAAAACCGCGGAACACCGAACAACAACAACGCAGAAACAGCAAGTAAGACTACCGTCTCTACAATGACTTTTTTCTTCATAGTAATATTATTCTTCCTCTTCGTCTCCCACGATTTTTACTTTTCCCTGATATACTTCCTCTACCGCAACGGAAAGCGGCTTGTTACACTTTGCTTCTGCATACGGCTGTGCACCGGAAATAATCTGACGTGCTCTCTTTGCCGTAGCAAGTACTACGGAATAACGGCTGTTAACCACCGGTGCCTCTCCCGGCTCAACCTCACTGTTTAAAACCTGCATTAAATCTGCATAAGACGGATGTAACATACTTAGTTCTCCTTCCATAACTCTATTTTCAGGCTAACGCCTATTCTACTGCTCCATTCGCTCGTTGACACGACCCGCTATGGTCTCCGGCAGTAACGCCGACAACACAATCATGCCGTTCTCCGTCACGATAACGGACTTACACTTTCGTCCGCAAGTAGCGTCAAGACAACGCTCCGCATCCTTCGCGTTCTGCACCATCCGGCGCACCGGAGACGCTTCCGGCTTTACCACACCGATAATCTTCGCGGCATTTACCATATTGCCGAACCCGATGGGAATCATACGCTCCATGTCATCACGCTCCGTTACTCAATATTCTGAATCTGCTCACGGATTTTCTCAATCTCGGTCTTTAAATCAATGGCGATATTGGAAACCGTGATATCGTTTGCCTTGGACAAAATTGTATTGGCCTCGCGGTTCATCTCCTGTGCCACGAAGTCTAACTTACGGCCGATATTCTCGCCCTGCTTAAAAGTATCTAACATATTTGCCACATGACTGCGAAGACGTACCGTCTCCTCGTCCGTACAAATCTTATCCGCATAAATCGTAATCTCGGTAGCAAGCACTCTCTCGTCAATCTTAGTATCACCCAGCACCTCTGCCACTTTATCCGTCAACTTCTTACGATACTCCGCCATAATCTGCGGGGAACGTTCCTCTACCGCTGCCACAAGCTCGGATACCTTGTTGCACTTCGCGGTTAAATCCTCGCGAAGACGTTCGCCCTCGGCGATACGGGTCTCCACAAACTGCTCACAAGCACCTTTCACCGCACGCTCCAGAAGACTATACAATGCTTCCTCGTCCTGCTGTTCGCTCTCGATGGTCAGCACCTCCGGATAACGTGAAAGACCGGAAATGCGGATATCGTTCTCAATCGGGAACTCCTCTGCCATACGCATCAGGATGTCGTAATATTCTTTTGCAAGCTCTGCGTTATACTTTACACAGCCCTTTCCTTCGGTCTCGTCCTCGTAGGAAACGAAAACATCCACCTTACCGCGACTGATGTACTGCTTCAATACATTGCGCACCATCACATCGCACACGTTCAGACGCTTCGGCAACTTTACGGAAAACTCGCTGTAACGATGATTTACCGCCTTCATCTCAACGGTAACCTTCCGTCCTTCTTCCGCTAATTCGCATCTGCCGAAACCGGTCATACTCTTAATCATGGCGGCTCCTTTCTCTGGGGTAACCCCACCATATGCGCATAAATACGCATTATCCAATTAATTATATAGTGGTTTTTTGAAAAAGTCAAGCAATGAAGAAGATTTTTTCGGTTCCCCTGTCCCAAAAAGAAAAAAGCACCGGAAATCACCCTTTCAGTGACTCCCGGTGTTTCTGTTTCTCTCCTACTTTACTTCTCTACACTCATCCAGCACCCTTCCGCTCCGATACCGTCTTTCGGAGGCGTTAAGACACCTTTCTCAATCAGACATTCCACCACCGCATCCAGAACCGGCATATTGGCAAGGACATTTGCCAGTCTCCATTCCCCGTAAAGATACTCAGGAATTGACTTTCTGATAAGTTGCGCTATCTTTTCCGCAACAACCTTTGCCTCTGCATCAAAGTATCCGTTCTGCAACCCACTGCTGATACCAAAAAGTCGCTCTCTGTCCGCAAGCGTGCACACAAGAATTTTCGTATAAAGCATATCACCGTCGCGATACAGGTATCCGCTCTCAATCGCTTTTGCCGCATGCTCTTTGTCCTGTTCGGACAAAGAAGTAAGAGCAAGGCCGTTAATGGCGCGAAGTGCAAGTTGTATCTGTGAATCTTTGGACACATTGTGACCGCAACCGAAGTGCTTTTTGATACGGGTGATGTAAATGTTATCCAAATGAACATTGGAAAAACCGCAAACATTTTGCGCATCTATACCGTCCCAGCCTCCACCGTAATACTTTCCGTTATCCACGTATCCAAAGACACTGAACGGACGGTCCGCTTTTGCATCATCCAAGAAATACTTTTCTTCCAAAACGCTCTTAACATTCTCGTAAAATGCATCCGCGATTACGAAAATCTGCTGCCATAAAATAAGATTCATATCAACTTTCTTATTGAGATACGGGAAAGCAAGATATTCCGCCTTATGCTCCTCAATATACTTCGTTATGGTATCACAGATTTTCGGTAACTGCCCGGTATAAAGCGCATTTGCTTTTTCCATCACTTCCTTATCAAGCAAAATGAAGTTGATTGCATATTTCCCGTTATCCAGACGCCGAAGGAGTCCGTACTCTCCGTTTTCGCCTTTACGGAGAATTTCCAATTCCTCTTCCACATAAACTGTAGGAACATTCAGTTCTTCCGCAATTTCGGATGCACTCATAGGCTTTTTGTGACAAAGCCATACCATATGTTTGGAAAACATCCTTGTACACACATCACGCGGGTCGCCCCAGGCCGGGTTTCCGGTTCCCCAAATCTCAAATTCAATCTTATCCAGTGCCACAGGCTTATTACAAGTTTCTGTCATCTCTTCTACCTCGCTTTTGATTTTTTGTCTTGCCGAAAAGAGTCTTTGACGCACCGCACCTTCGCTTGTCCCCTGTTTTACTGCTATTTCCGCTGTGGAAAGACCCTCCAGATAAAACAGAATCATTACCTCTCTGTAAGCTTTTGTCAAAAAAGCGATGCGTCTGTAAACAGAAGCCAGTAATTCCTCCGAATCATCGTACCTATCCGCTTCCGCGATTCCCGCTATCATCTCTTCCGAATCACCTTCGTAGAGAAAATCCGATTGTTTTCTTCTGTTTTCCGAAAAGTCGGCATATACATTACGGGCCACTCTCCAGATAAAAGGATACACGCTCTCGATTTCTCCTTCGGTATGGGCAGTCTTTATCAGGGCAAATATAATGTCGGAGCATAATTCCTCCGCCTCATGGCTGTCGTTTGTTCTTGCATAACAAAAGCCAAACAGCTTGTCAAGCAAATCGTCGTCAATAAATTTCAGCAAATCTTGTTTTTTCATTCGTTTTCTCCAAGGGATTGATCAATGCCTTCACTTATATAGTCTGTGACAGGTTCCGATTGTTAGGTCGGAATATAAAATAATTATAACATACTTTTTTCACACAACAAAGCCTTGGAATACTATGTGTTCCAAGGCCCGTCACGCATATATATCACATATTAAAACTGCTCACACCACTGAACCAAAAGTTCCTCAGCCCGCTTCAAATCTTCCGGATAATACATAAGGCTCAATTCATAATACACAGCTCCGTCTACCACCGCTCCTACCAGCCAGCGGTTTCCTCCGGCGCCCTCTTCATATTCTTCATATACAAAGACCGCGGTCTTTCCGCTTGCAGTGACATACTCCTTACTTCGGTAATCCGGCGCCGTTTGCACTACCTCAAAATAATCCTTGGAATATCGAATACCGGTACCCTGTACCGAAATCGGACTCTCTTCGGTAAATACCGCTGCCGTTTCATTTATAGAAATATCACCCTCTTCAGCACGGACAAACAGAGACACCTCACCGAGATTTCCCTCCGCATCTCCGATAACACGGACATTCACTTCTTCTACCGTTCCCGGCACCTTCGTTTCTTTCATATCCGCATAACCGATATAGGATCTTGCTTCCTCTACGGTTTCAAATTGCTTTAACCAGCTCGGGAATTCCTGACTGTAATCCTCTTCTGCCATATAATTCCTTAAAAAGCCTTCCACTTCCTGAATTTCACCCGTCAGTTCGTCTTTCGAAATCCGTTCCGTCTCTGTCATCAGCGAAAAACCATGACGGTCTTTATCTTCACTCTTTGTGAACTGTAATACTCCCAGCTTTGCCGCATAAGCCACTCCACCGCCGCAAAGAAGTATTGCTGCTGTTGCCGCCACTGCCCACTTTACGGCAGTCTTACTGAAGCTTCCGAAACGTACGGTTCTTGTATTCTTACCGTTATTTTCTTCCGCCACCTTCGTGATCGTTCCTTCGTAACAACTCTCAATCCATTCCTCCGGAAAGTCATTCATTGCCTTTAATACATCTTTTCCGGTCAATCCTTTTTCCCGCATCACTTCATTTACTTCTGTTCTTTTCTTTCTCATATCGCGTCCTCCTTTTTTAACTCGTTCCACAACTGTTTCCGAAGGCGAAACAAGATACTTTTCACCTTACTTTCCCGGTATCCGAAGGCATCAGCCAACTCTTTTACGGATTCGCCGTACCAATACCTTCTAAGAAACAGCTTTCTCTTCTCCTCAGGTAATTCTCCTAAGAACCTTACAATCAGTTCCCGAAGCCCTGTCTCATCCGCGACCAAAGCATTGTCCGGGACGCACTCCATCAGCTCCGCAGAAAGTTCCACTACCACAGCACTGCGTTTTGCCGCCTTGCTTCGCTCCGCTTTGTTGAGTGCCAGATTCCGGCAAATCTTTGCCGCATAGGCAAATAAGTACTCCGGCCGGTTCGGCGGTACACTGTTCCACACCGCCAGATACGTATCGTTGACACATTCTTCTGCGTCTTCTTCCGAAACCATACGACACGCCAGCACCTTTAAGCGGGTACCGTACTTTCGTTCCAGCTCCGAAATCGCCTGCTCCTTCCGCTCCAAAAAAAGCGCAAGGATTTCACTGTCTTTCATCCCGTTTCCTCCTTTCACCTTAATAAACAGAAAAACATGTGGGTAGGTTGCGCGTAAATATAAAAAAGGCAATCGCGATGAACACTTCCGTTTACACTCCGTCTGCAATAGATACATAACAAACCGCTTCGCATTTACCATGATAACACGCCGATCAATTTATTTCATGGTACGCTAATCCTTTCAATTCAGGATTTTACCATGAGATATACTGATAGCTGTCTCTATCATAGTACAAAGTAAAATCCTCCAACGGATTATTACCATGAGATAACTCATATCCCCATGTATCATGGTAAAAAATCTCATCTTTTCTGACTATAATCCATCAGATCTGCTCAAAAAGCAAGAATCATCTCGATTTTGTACCATGAGATTTCATAGTCGCACCTCTTCTCATGGCAATAAAAGACAACCGCACTTTTTTCTTACCATGATAACTCATAGATAGAACTTATATCATGGTAAATAAATGAAACAAGACTTTTTTCTTACCATGATGCAAAAAAGGAAACTGTATCATCATGGTAAAATAAAAGATTGTCTCCCTACGCTTGACAAAGAATCCCCAAAAAAGAGGCCATCTTTCGATGACCTCTTCCATAATAAACTATAAATTAAGCTTTCTTAGCTTCTCAACTCAACCCCGTAGCTCTTACCCAGCTGCTTTAAAATCTTCTTTACGAAGCCGTCCACAGATTCTGCGGTGAACGCTTCCTCCTTCGGAGTGAATACGACGGAGAATGCCATGCTCTTCTTGTCTGCCGCAATCTGCTCGCCCTCGTAAATATCGAAGAGATTAATACTGGAGATGTACTTACAGGACTCCTTCATGACCTTCTCGATTTCGCCGCAGGTGATGTTTCTGTCCACAACAAATGCCAGGTCTCTCTTTTCCTCCGGGAACTTAGACAGCGGGGTGAACACTGCCTTCTTGCCGTACCACTGGGATACAGTCTTTAAATCCATCTCTAAGATGTAAGCCGTAGTACGCATATCGCAAGCATCCATCACATCATAAGCCAGCTTACCGAAGTAACCGATTTCGATACCGTCGCACAAAATCTTTGCGGTCTGGTACGGGTGCAGGAAGGTATTCTGCATCGGCTCGTAGGTGAAGCTAAGCTGTAAGGTATCAGCCACCTTCTCTGCCATACCCTTCATGGTGTAGAAGTTTTCCTTCTCACCGAAGACACCGATACAAAGTCTCGGCTTCTCATCCGGGTACTGCGTAAGCGGTAACTCATACGGAAGGAATACGTTACCGATTTCATAGAGTCTTCCCTCTAAGTTGCCCTTCTTTTGGTTTCCAGCAATGGCATTAATCATGGATGCCGCAAGGGTGGTTCTCATAAGAGAAAGCTCCTCACTGATCGGATTCATGATACGGATGGCCTTACGCTCTACCGCATCCTCCGGAAGCTTTAACATATCCAGGTCAGACGGAGAGAAGAAGGAATAATGGATGCACTCGTATGCGCCGGTAGCGCAAAGTGCCTTTTTTAAACGAAGCTCGCTCTTCTGGGTCTGGTTAAGACCGCCTAAGGTTACCTGCGCGGACGGCATGAATGCCGGTACCACGTGCTCATAACCGTAGAGACGAATCACTTCCTCCGCTACATCCTGATAGGTCTCCATATCCTCACGGAATGCCGGCACCTGAAGGGTTAAGGTATCGCCCTCAATCTTCGGTGCAAAGGTCAGGTTATTCATAATTCTTAAAATATCCTCGTTCGGAACCGTAATACCCAACACCTTGTTTACCTTATCGATGCTAACAGTAAGAGTCTTCGGCTCTACGCTGTTGCCGGTATTCACATCCACATGAGTGCGTCCTACCTTACCGCAGCCAATCTCCTCGATTAAGTGAAGGGCTCTCTTCATTGCCATTACGGTAGCATACTCGTCAACGCCCTTTTCGTAACGAGCACTGGAATCGGAACGCTTACCGAGGGCTCTGGAAGTTCTTCTGATGTTATCTCTTGCAAACTTTGCGGACTCGAACAGCACTGCGCTTGTGGTCTCGCGGATTTCGGAATTCAGACCGCCCATAACACCTGCCAAAGCCACCGGCTTTACGCCGTCACAGATTAACATATTGGCATCGGTGAGTGTAAGCTCCTGCTCGTCTAAGGTCACAATCTTCTCGCCGTTAGTTGCACGTCTTACGTTAATTGCATTGCCCTCTAAGGTAGAGAGGTCAAACGCATGCATCGGCTGACCCAGCTCCTTTAAAATATAGTTCGTAATATCTACCACATTGGAAATTGCATCAATTCCCACAAGAGCCAGTCTTCTCTTCATCCAAGCCGGAGACTCCGCAATCTTCACATCGGTTACATAATGTGCACTGTAACGCGGACACAAATCCGGGCAATCTACCTTTACGGAGAATCCTGCAAGCTCAGCATCGGTCTCGGTGTAATCCAGAGCCGGCATCTTAAGCTCCTTCTGAAGCACTGCCGCAACCTCTCTTGCAATACCGAAAATGCTCTGGCAGTCCGGTCTGTTTGCGGTGATTGCAATATCGAAAATCCAGTCGTCAAGACCGAGCATCGGCTTTACATCAGCGCCGATTTCCGCATCCTCCGGAAGAACCAAAAGTCCGTTGTAGCCTGCGCCCGGATACATATTTTCGCTGACACCCAGCTCTACGCCGGAGCAAAGCATACCGAAGGACTCGTAACCGCGAAGCTTGCCCTTACCGATGGTCATCACACCCTCTACAGTCTTGTGATCCTTCGCGGTGGCATAAACCGTTGCACCAACGAGAGCCACCGGGAACTTGCCTCCTGCAGCCACATTGTCGGCACCGCAGCAAATCTGGAAGGTGCCGTGCGGTCCGCAATCTACCTGACACACATGAAGATGGGTATCCGGAATAGCTTCACAGGTCAACACCTTACCTACAACTACCTTACTGATATCCTTACCTACTTCATATAATTCTTCTACCTCGAAACCACAGGAAAATAACTTATCCTGTAACTCCTGCGGGGTAACGTCTACGTCAACATAATCTTTAATCCAACTTAATGGTGCTATCATTTTATTTCCCTACCTTTCTGCTTTTAAAGCTTCTTCCGGATTAGTCATTCAACTGCTTAAGTACACGTAAATCGGACTCGAACAACAGCTTAATGTTGTTGATACCGTACTTCAACATTGCGGTACGCTCGATACCGATACCAAAGGCAAGACCACTGTACTCGTTCGGGTCAATGCCGCAGTTTTCCAATACCTTGTTGTTTACGATACCTGCACCGAGGATTTCAATCCAGCCGGTACCCTTACAAAGCTTACATCCGGTACCGCCGCACTCGAAGCAACTACAGTCTACCTCAACGGACGGCTCGGTAAACGGGAAGTAAGACGGACGAAGACGGGTCTTCGTACCCTCACCGTAAATCTTCTTTACAAATACATCCAACATACCCTGCAAATCGCAAAGAGTGATGCCCTTATCTACTACAAGACCCTCCATCTGGGTGAACATCGGAGAATGAGTCGCGTCATCATCGGAACGGAATACTTTACCCGGAGATAAAATCTTAATCGGCGGCTTCTTATTCTCCATAACATGAATCTGACCCGCACTGGTCTGGGTTCTTAATAAGAACTCCGGAGACAAGTAGAAGGTATCCTGCATATCTCTTGCCGGGTGATCCTGCGGCGTATTTAAAGCCGTGAAGTTATAATAATCGGTCTCGATCTCGGTACCCTCGAAAATCTCGAAGCCCATACCTGCGAATACATCAATGAGCTGATTACGAATTAAGGTAATCGGGTGAAGATTGCCCTCTTCTACCTTCTCTGCCGGAAGGGTGATATCAAGCTTTTCTGCTTCGTATCTTGCTTCCAGTTCCTTTGCTCTCATCTCTAAGTCCAGCTCGCCAAGGAAGGTAAGCGCCCATTCCTTTAACTCGTTCACACCCTTACCGTAGGCTGCACGCTCCTCCGGTGCGATGTTCTTCATCTCCTTCATTAAGAGACCGATTTTACCGGTCTTACCGTCCAGGTAAGACTTCTTGAACTCATACACTTCCTTGGAGGAGGTCAATGCCTCACTGCCCGTAATGATTTCCTGCTTGATTTGTTCTAAATTTGCATTCATCTTTTTTCGTCCTTTCTGATATATTAGATTTCTTAGTTCCTTTTCTTTGCGTGCCGTTCGGTGTCTGCACCGTCCGCAACCTCGTGACATTGTCACTCGGTCGTGGGCGCGTTCGCATAATCAGAAATTTTCGGAAGTAAGCTTCCAAAATTTCTTCCATGCTCACTTTGCCTGCACGCAAAAAAAAATCCCCTGCATACTGCTATGCAAGGGACGAAATAACTTCCGCGGTACCACCCAACTTCCCGAGCCAACTGACCCGGACTCTCATTTGCTTAACGCGCATCACGTTTCGAACTACTCTTTGTCTCACGTCAGATTCCAAAGCGTCCTTCAGAATCTCAGCAATCAAATTTGGCACGAACAGCTCCGGTGGGAAATTCGACATTTTGTTTGAACTTAAGGAAGCTTTCAGCCGGTGACTTCCTCTCTCTGACAGAAAACAAAACGCTACTGTACACCTTCATTGCCTTTCAAATATGCACTCATCATACCGAATTTCCGTGAAAAAGTCAAGAAAAATTTCACATTTTATTAAGATTTGCGCTAAGGGTCACCTATTGACACCTATTTAAATTCATGCTATGATAAAAATACTATACATATAAAGGAGGAGATCTTTTTGGACCCCACAGCACAGATAATCGTGCTCATCATTCTTTTAGTGCTTTCCGCACTATTCTCTTCTGCGGAAACTGCTCTTACCACCGTGAACAAGATTCGTATCCGAAGTCTTGCGGAGGAAGGCAAACGCAGTGCTAAGACCGTTGCAAAGTTAATCGAGGACCCGTCAAAGATGATAAGTGCCATTCTTATCGGCAACAATATCGTCAACCTTTCGGCGTCTTCCCTTACGACGACCCTTGTAATCGAACAATTTAAGTCGATTCCTGCAGGTGTTGCAACCGGTATTCTTACCGTTCTTATTTTAATTTTCGGCGAAATCACCCCGAAAACACTGGCAACCATTTACAATGAAAAGCTTTCCCTGATTTATGCCCCGGCGATTCTTCTTTTAACAAGAATTATGACTCCGGTTATTATTCTGTTGAATTTTGTGTCTCGTGGCTTATTATGGTTGTTCCGCATTGACCCGAACAAAAAGGTGGCTGCCATGACAGAAAACGAGCTTCTTACCATCGTTGAGGTAAGCCACGAGGAAGGTGTTATCGAAAGCGAAGAACGGGAAATGATTAACAACGTAGTAGACTTCGGTGATTCTCTTGCGAGAGACATTATGGTGCCGCGTATCGACATGGACTTTGTGGAAGATACCGTCAATTACGACGAATTGGTAGCCGCTTTTGAAGAAAACATGTATACCCGTCTTCCGGTGTATCACGAAACCAGAGACAATGTAGTGGGTATCGTAAACTTAAAAGACATTTTCTTCTACAAAGGCTCCAAGGAAGACTTTCATATCGAAGACTTTTTGCGGGAACCGTATTTCACCTATGAATATAAAAAGACCTCGGAGCTTCTCCGGGAAATGCGAAAGGAATCCATTGCACTGGCTATCGTCCTGGACGAGTACGGCGCTACCGCCGGTCTTGTGACCGTGGAGGATTTAATCGAAGAAATCGTCGGAGAAATCCGTGACGAATATGACGAAGACGAGGAAGATGTGGTTACCACTGTCGGCGAAAACGAATACTTGGCAGATGGCGCCGCAAAGCTTGAGGAAATCAACGAAGCCCTGGGCCTTTCCCTTGCTTCCGACGATTACGACTCCATTGCGGGGCATGTCATCTTCTTACTGGACCACCTGCCGACCGAGGGCGAGACCCTCACCGACAAAGGCGTTACCTATACGGTAGCCCAGGTGGATAAGAATCGTATTGATAAAGTGCATATCAAAGTGGATCCGGACTATGAGCCGGAGGAAATTGAAGAGGAAGCATAATACAAGGGGCCGTGGCAGTTGGTACTGCGCGGCCCCTGTTCTTATTCTTCCTCTACCCCATACTTCTCCTCAATTTCCTTCGCTACCTTCTCCGGATCTTCGCCGTTCTTGATGCGCTTATTGTACTGACGCAGTTCCTTTAAGGACATTCCTTCCGGTGCATTTCTCTTTGCCCATTTATCCAGTGCGATAAAAATGTACAGCACAATCGGAACGATAACCGTTGCCACCAAGCTTGCCATAAACATGCCCTCCGCACCCGGCTTTGCCGTAAGCGCAAATACGAAACTTGCCACATACATTCCCACAATCAGTAAAAGGCCAACTACCGCCACAATCTGCTTAAACGTAAATTTCTTTTTCATTCGCTATCTCCTTTTTATTCCTTCTCTCCTTTTAAAAACGCCAGCCATTCCTTCTGGGTCTTTTCGTAGCCCTGCTCCGTCGGCTCGTAAAACTTCTCGCCGACCACACCGTCCGGCAAATACTGCTGTTCTACATAGTGGTTCGGATAGGCATGGGCATACTTGTAACCGATGCCGTGATTTAACTTTGCGGCCCCCTTGTAATGGGCATCCATCAAATGGACCGGAACCGGGGCTGTCTTATGGGTCGCCACATAGTTCATTGCCCGCTCAATAGCCGTCACCGCCGAGTTACTCTTTGGTGCACAAGCCACATAGGCCGCTGCCTGGGCCAGAACAATCTGTGCCTCCGGCATACCGAGGCGTTCCGCTGCCAGGGATGCATTCACCGCTACTACCAAAGCCTGCGGATCCGCATTGGACACATCCTCTGCCGCACATATCATAATCCGTCGTGCGATAAAGGCCGGTTCCTCTCCGGCATACAACATTTTTGCTAAATAATACACCGCCGCATCCGGGTCCGAGCCCCGCATACTCTTTATAAAGGCGGAAATATTGTCGTAATGGTTGTCGCCGTCCTTGTCATACCGAAGCACCCGCTTCTGGATACAATCCGCCGCCACTTCCCGCGTAATATGTATGAGTCCATCCTCGCTGCGCTCCGTGGTCAACACACCAAGCTCAATGGCGTTCAGCGCCGTTCGTCCGTCACCGTTTGCCACATCCGCAAGGAAGGAAATCGCATCCGGGTCCGCCACTGCCTTGTATGCGCCCAGGCCTCGTTCCGTATCCTCAATGGCGCGATAGAGAAGCTTCTCTACATTTTCCTTAGAAAGCGGTTTTAATTCAAAAATCACAGACCGTGAAATGAGTGCCCCGTTTACCTCAAAGTACGGATTCTCCGTAGTGGCGCCGATTAAGGACACCGTGCCGTCCTCTACGAAAGGGAGCAAATAGTCCTGCTGACTCTTATTGAAACGATGAATCTCATCTACAAACAATATGGTTTTCTTGCCGTACATGCCGAGAGTCTCTTTCGCCTTGGCGATGACCTCTTCCATGTCCTTTTTCCCCGCCACCGTAGCATTTAACTGGGTAAACTCAGAACTTGTCGTATGAGCAATTACCTGGGCAAGTGTGGTCTTACCCGTTCCCGGCGGTCCGTAAAAAATCACGGAGCCCAGCTTGTCCGCTTTAATCGCTCTGGAAAGAAGTTTCCCTTCCCCCAAAATATGCTCCTGTCCCACCACTTCCTCTAAGGTACGCGGTCGTAATCTCGCCGCCAGCGGGGATTCCTTTTTCGACGTCTCCGCCCGCATATATTCAAACAGGTCCATGCCTATGCCTCCTTTGTCATCTCAACTATTATTATAATATAGCAAGTTAATAGCGTCAATAACGAAACGTTCCCTTACTCTTTCTCAATATCCGACTCCCGGTCAAAATTTGAACCGCAGGAAAATTTCTCTCCTTTCTTTCTCCTACGCCTCCATAGACATTTCACTGTCCAGGATTTATAATTAACTTGTACATGTACAAAGTATTTTAATCATTCACATGCATAACGGAGGATTCTTATGATAGAAAACTTAATGATTTTAGGAAAAAGAATATCAGAACTGAGAAAACGTCACTCTATGACCCAGGAAAAGCTGGCAAACGAGATGGGTGTCTCCATCGGCGCCGTATCCAAATGGGAGACCGGTGCATCCATTCCTGATCTCACCATGCTTTGCGCACTGGCTGATTTCTTCCATGTATCCACAGACTATTTACTGGGCCGGAACCTTCCGAATCATTTCCTGATTTGCGATGATTCTGCATATATGGGCGGCATGGTAACCGACATGATACACCACCTCGGTTACTCCGCAAAATCCGTAGAAAACAGCAGTCAGTTGTTTCAGGCATTGGAAAACTCTCTGCCTTACGGTATCTTTTTAGACGTACACTTTCCAGATGAAAACGGTCTGGATATCTTAAAACGCCTCAAAAAGGAGTACCCAAACCTTCACGTTGTCATGCTGACCGCAGATACCAGCGAAGAGGTGCATTCTCTCGCCACGGAATACGGTGCGGACTACTTTATTTACAAACCGTTTTCCTTTGAGCATCTGCAGGCTGCCATAAAGTCAATCCTTTAAAACAGATGCGCTTCGATCCATTTAGCCACGCCATCCGCGTCGTTACTCTCCGCAAGCTCATCCGCCACAGCCTTTACCAGCGAAATAGCATTGTCTACCGCTACGCCATGGCCGCAAAACTGCATGGATTCCGCATCATCCTGATCATCTCCGAAATATACTGCTTCTTCCGGAGCAATTCCAAAGGCGTTAAGCATCACCTTAACGCCGTTTCTTTTATTTGCATCGTTACTCATAATCTGCACCAGATACCCGTTTGCCACGGTACAGTGCAAGCCCTCGAGCAGATTCACTTTTACAAACTCCGCTGCGCCTTCGCCGCTGACCAGTATTTTATACGCCGTCTCTCCCGCCGGCATTTTCGGAAACTCTTTATGTAACGTATACTCAAACTCCGGAATATATTCTGCAGCATAAAGAATTTCCCCGGTCTCTACGGAGAATAAAAACTCCTTGTGCCCACATACCTTAGCAAGCATTTCCTCTGCAAGCTTATCCGGAATTCCGTAGGTCATCACCTTGTCTCCCACCATCACCTTTGCCCCGTTCATCACCGTCACCGCGTCAAAACCGATAACTGCATCATACTCCTTAACAGTACGCTCCGGTCTGGCCGTGGCTGCCATCACTTTGATTCCCCGTTCTTTGCACTTTCTCAACACATCCACCGTATATTGAGACAAAGACTTGTCCGTCCGAAGTAAAGTTCGGTCCAAGTCAGTGATGATTGCTTTGATGTTTTTCATTTCGAATCCCCCGTTCTAAAATGGCAGAAGTCCGGTCTGCCGCAACCGTTCCTTCCACCATTATACTAAGCTCACATCAAAATGGCAACCGTTCTCGCCATATTGCATCTTCCTGTTTATATTCCACTCTTTACTCTTCCGCCGCAAAACTCCGACTGAACCTTCTCCCCAGTCTCCTCTTCCCTGTTCTTGCCTCCATATACTCCTCTATCATTTCCACCGCCATATCCACGCACCGCCAGTAGATTTTCTTCAAATCTCTGCAGCTCTCCACACACCGCACACTGGGACGCTTCTTAATCACCAATCCGTATAACAACCGATACGTCCCCGTCGTCGCAAAAAGAATTTGCAAGGTTGCCCGCTTCATTGCTCCTCTTGCGGAAAGAAAGTGATGACACCGAAGCATGTCCCTAAGTGTTCCTTTGATTTGTCGCACCGACAGCCACGGAAAGAACCGGTGAATCACCTCTGCGTTTTCCGTGGTCGGCACCACATGCCCCGCCAGCGGATATTCAAAAGGATTCAGCCCATCCGTCACCATCAGACTCCGGTCCAACTCCGCCTCGATTTCCAGATGTCTGACTCCGTACTTTTTCTCATACGATCCGATATAATCATGACACTGCCCGTCCAGTGCAAAATGGCAAATAAAGCCTAACATATAAGAGAGCGCCTTTTCATCCCCGGTGAAAGACAAACTCCGTCGGAAGAACCCATATGCATTTCGTTTATGCATCCGGAACCCGGTCAGACTCACCGGATTTGCCACCGCCGCATGATAGTAAAACAAAATATCCGGCCCGTAAAGCCCGATATCAAACAAATCCTCATGCAAATCCACAATCTTTCGCAAGCCCTTCGGAAGACGCTGCTTCACATCCTGTCCGAACCGAAAATGGGTATAAGTCGCCGGCATACTAAGACCTCCGTTTCTGTTTTTTCCGCAATCACCTGCATTTAGTATACCCACCGTTTCCAAATAAACTCATTTTCCCCATGGCAAAATAAAACAGCCTGTCTCCTCCGAATCATTTTCTTTCAAACTTCCTCTTGACAAACCATTCTACATGACGTAGAATATAGTTAATTCTACATAATGTAGAATTATATTCGGAAAGGAGGTATTACCATGGCAGATTTACAAATGGGCCCGATTGAATCCCGCTTTGCGGACATTATTTGGGAGAACGAGCCGATTACCACAACGGAGCTTGTAACGCGCAGCGAGGAGGCTTTTTCCTGGAAAAAGACAACGACATATACCGTATTAAAGCGTCTTTGCGAAAAAGGCATTTTTCAGACTGTGAAAGGCACCGTGACATCGTTGATGTCCCGACAGGAGTTCTACTCCGTACAAAGCGAGAATTTCGTAAACGACACCTTTGACGGCTCACTTCCGGCTTTTTTCGCCGCCTTTACGGCACGAAAATCTTTGACACCGGAAGAAATTGCGGAACTCAAACAGATGATTGATTCTTATGGGGAGGGAAACTAATGGAACGTGTATTTTTCTATATTTTCAATATGAGCCTGATTGCAAGTCTTCTTACCGTTGCAATCCTGGCGCTTCGTCTTTTGCTGAAAAAGACCCCGAAAGCATTCTTTTGCATCTTATGGGGTTTTGTGGCTATCCGGCTGATTTTTCCGTTTTCTCCGGAGAGTCCCTTCAGTCTGATTCCGGCAAGCCTTACCGTATCGGATTCCGTACTTTCCGAGCGTGTGATTTCATCCGCTGAGAAGGACCTAGACAAAAGCGTTCCACAGAATATTCCGTATACAGAGATTCCACTCTCCGATGCGGCTTCTATGGCGCCGGAAATAACCGAAGAACAAAAAGCGATTTCGCCGGATATTGCTTCTTCGGAAACATCCCTTACAGCACCGGCAGAACCTGTCGTTGCGCCACTTCCGGCTACAAAGACCGTGACCGCAGGAGAAGATATTTTTCTCCGATGCGTTTCCTTTTTTGCCGGTGTCCTATGGCCTTTGGGCATTCCGGTGATGTTATTATACGCAGGCATCAGCTATTTCCGTATCCGCAGAAAAGTGACGGAAACCGTGCCGCTCTCGGACAATGTCTTCCTTTGTGACCATACAGCCACTCCGTTCATTTTAGGTATTTTCCGGCCACGCATCATCTTGCCGTCCTCCATTTGTCCGGAGGAAGCAGAACATGTAATTGCTCACGAAAAAGCGCACTTAAAGAGGCTGGACCATATTTGGAAGCCTTTAGGCTTTGTACTGCTTTCCTTCTACTGGTTTAATCCGGTTTTATGGATTGCTTATATCTATTTGTGCAAGGATATTGAGCTGGCCTGTGATGAGCGTGTCATTCAGCGGATGGATAGGGAAGCCATCAAGTCCTATTCCTCCACCTTGCTTCATTACAGCATTTCCCGTAAAACCGTTTCCTTTTGTCCTCTGGCCTTCGGAGAAGTTCATGTAAAGAAGAGAATCAAAAATGTCCTTCACTACAAGCGCCCTGCCTTTTGGGTAATTCTCCTTGCAGTGGTTTCCTGTATTGCCGTAGCGGTCTGCTTTTTGACCAATCCTGTCAAAAAAACGGCAGACTCTTCAGAGAAGAAAGGAAAACTTCTCTTTCTTTCCTTTACTTTAAAGGATACCGGCTCCGATCTTCTCGGATTCGAAATCACCTCGGAACCGTTCCTGTGCTTTACCAAGGAGTCACTGACAGCCCCTGCGATTCCGGTGCAGTGGATCAATCACAATTACAGCCGTGATTTAACCTATGAAGAGCGCTTTGACGTACTCCGCTATGAAAACGGTTCTTGGAACAGTTGCGCAACCGAAGACTATGTATTTCCGGAAATATCCCGTTTACTTCTTCGAAAGACGAGCAACAGTGCCACCTATACCCTGACCGGGTTCGATTTTTCAAAGGACGGCCTCTACCGATTCCGCGTAGAGCCTGAGGAAGGACACTATCTGTGGTTTGATTTCGAAACGGTTACCGCCTATGAAAACACAAAAGAAGCCCTCCCCGACTCCGCTCTACTCTCTATCGCAGAGGCTTTAACCAAGGACAAGGTCACCACCACCGGTATCCGCAACGAATATCCTGAGTTGTACGATATTCTGCTGACTAACGGAGATACGACCGTAACCTGTTTTGTGAATGAACTTCTTAAGTTAGAAAACTATGGGTTGAAGGAATTCTTTATGGCAAAGATTTGTTCCGAAATTACCGGAGTTGGACTGGAACAGGGAGAATACGACCCGGAGACCTGGTGGTCCACCGCAGACCAGTGGCTTCGCATTTACGAAAAACATCTGGCTACGGAAAAGTATAACGAAATGGCTGCAAATGAAGGCAACCAACCGACCGATACGGTAGCAGAATGGAAAAACACTGCACTGTTATCCGATACCTATAATCCCAAAACTCCGATGCCGCGGGCTCTTGTCTGGGTAAACTACTTCTACAACAGGGAAAAGCAACCTGCCGGTACCATAATTACGGAGCTTCCCGAATATCCGGGCTGTACGATTTATGCCGATTCCCGGAAAATCTATGCGGATACTCCGAACGGAATGCGGACATTAATCTCCGGCGACACTCTATGGACAACGTATGTAGCCGATTTAAATAACGACACCTATCCGGAAATTTGTGCAACGGTCAGCAAGGAAGATGCACCGGAACAGCTTTCCGTTGTTGTTTGTGATATCAAAAATCACAAGACATACGAGCTACGCGATTCCCTCCGTTACGATTACGCACTGTTCGGAGGCTATGACTCCATGTTTGTGCAAAAAATCGACCGTACCGGGGCAGAACCGGTCTTTGTAGGAGAATTGGTTCAAAACACCGACACAAGCATTTCTGCGGCTTTAACATTAAATGATGTAGATGAAGCACTTTATACCTCCGTATGGCTCTCCTCCGTACAACTGGATTTGAAAAGCTACAGCAATCTGTACGCAGATTTGGCCAAGGGAGAAAGCCGCTGGGCCGGGAATAATATCCGTCCGATTTGCTATCTCGTGACACCGGAGGATTGGGACGCCTTTACCGCTGCTTACCCGGATGTAAAGGTATGGAAAAACCATCAGATACTTACCCTGAAAGAAGCCTTTGATGCAGATGTTGCCACCTATATAGAGCAATGCCAAGACAAAGCATATTATCCGGCACTCTACCTGTCGCCCCACGGCTTATCCTTGGGCGTTTCCAGCCTTCCTCACGGACAAGGTTTCGCTCAGACACATAAGCCGACCTCAGACGTCTAACATAGCAATATCTCTTCTCTAAACCGAACAGGGCTGACGAATCTTTCTTAGATTCCCAGCCCTGTTCTCTGGTACTCATAACTTTTTGTTAGTATGAATTATTTCGGACGTCATCCCCATAAGCAAAAACTTGGCATCCGATTTCCTTTTAAAGTTTTATCTACAAAGAAAGAACCTTGTGGCATAAAATAAGCTTCGCATTCTGTGCAGGATGTTAGACTTTCTTATTACTCCGCTTGTCACATAGCAACGCTCAGACAGGACGTATTTGTTCAAAAGCGGACTCGTTCCGCTTTTGGCGCCGATGCGCGACTGCGAAGCAGTCTTCATCTGCGCATCGTGTGCATCCTGCGGAGCAAGCATTTGTTGTAAACAAATGCCCGCCATAAGGCATGGATGCCGCATCAGGGCGGTTGCGTCACTATTATTCTCTTATTCCCGGAGTAATTAGAAAGACTACATCCGAAACCCATAAGAAGCGTTTTTATACCACAAGGTTCTTTCTAAGTTATTACAAAAGGAAATCGGACGGCAAGTTTTCTTACACAAAACCTGACGTCCGAAATAATTCAAAGGCGAATCAAAACTACTCTCTTCCGCTCCAGCAATACGTACAAAGCTTGCTCGGATCGATTCCCACGGATTCAATCATGTCATCCAGACGATGGAACCGCAGGGAAGTAAAGTTAAGCTTCTTTCTGATTTGCTCTACCATATCATTATATTTTGCGGATTCCGGATTGATGTACTCCTCCAAATCCACATCCATCTTTCCCTCACGCTCCGCGATAATACGTCTCGTAATGAGGTCCATTTCGGAATTGGAACGGGAAAAGTTCAGATACTTACAGCCGAACATTAACGGCGGACAAGCGGTACGGATGTGTACTTCCTTTGCTCCGCTCTGGTATAAAAACTCGGTGGTTTCGCCAAGCTGCGTACCGCGCACGATGGAGTCATCGATTAAGAGCAGACTCTTATCCTGAATCAAATCATGCACCGGAAGCATCTTCATTTTTGCAATCATATTACGCTGACTCTGAATGGTCGGCATAAAGGAACGCGGCCAGGTCGGCGTATACTTAATAAACGGTCTGGAAAACGGAATGCCGGATGCATTTGCATATCCGATGGCATGCGGCGTACCGGAATCCGGAATGCCGGCTACACTGTCCGGCTTTACATCGTCACGTTTTGCCAGCTTTGCACCGCAATTGTAACGCATTTCTTCTACACTGACACCCTCGTAAGAGGAAGACGGATAACCGTAATATACCCAAAGGAAGGTACAAATACGCATCTCGCTTCCCGGCTTTGCCAGAGTAATCACAGCCTCCGGAGTCATTACAACGATTTCTCCCGGACCCAATTCTTTATAATCCTGATATCCCAAATTCAAATAAGCGAAACACTCAAAGGACGCACAAAATGCACCGTTCTTCTTGCCGATAGCCACCGGAGTTCTGCCGTACTTATCACGGGCGGCATAAATTCCCTTCGGTGTCATAACTAAAATGGTCATGGAACCCTGAATCACATCCTGGGCATACTGAATCCCCTCTACCAGATTCTCCTGCTGGTTAATGAGCGCTGCCACAAGCTCCGTGGCATTGATATCTCCTCCGCTCATCTCCAGAAAATGAGAACCGCCGGACTTAAAAATTTTATCTACCAATTCTTCCAGATTATTGATTTTACCTACGGTAATAATGGAATAGGTACCGTGATGGGAGCGCACCAGAAGCGGCTGCGGTTCGTAATCGGAAATACAGCCAATACCCATATTTCCCTTCATCTCGTTCACATCTTTTTCGAATTTGGTACGAAACGGCGAATTCTCGATGTTATGAATGGAACGGTTAAACTCACCGTCACCGTATACTGCCATACCACCGCGTCTGGTACCTAAGTGGGAATGATAGTCTGTTCCGAAAAATAAGTCAAATACACAATCCTCTTTTGAGGCTACCGCAAAAAATCCGCCCATTTGCCATTCCTCCGATTCTATTCCGTCGTATTCTGCATCATGAAACTCCCGAACCACGCAATACAAAACCACGTCCTATATTGTAATATAATTTTTCTCAGAACGCAATACGCAAATTTCACGGATTTGGGGTAAAATTTGCAGGATTTATTGGTAACTTTCGTTCGGTCTCCACTCTTCTCTTTCTTTTCCTTCAAAAAACATCGCCTTTTCACTCCAACAACCGATAGCTTTCTTCCGCACATACCGTCCCCCAACCCACATACGGGTTCGGCACCTCACTCACACCGGTAAGCGGGTTTGCGCCCCGGATTAAAAAGGATTTCAACCGTTCTCCGTACAGGTATGGGTCGTTTCCTTCCGTAATCCCCCATTGCATAAACAACGCGGCGCAACCGGTCACAAAAGGGGTTGCCATAGAGGTTCCTGTCTTTGTGGTATATCCTCCGCCGGGTGCGCAGGATACAATCTCCACCCCCGGTGCCGCCACATCCGGTTTTACGTAGCCCTCTCTCATTTCTCCCCGAGGGTATCCTCTTCCGGAAAAATTCGTGATACTGTCTGTCCTGCCGTCATAGGCCGCAACCGCAATGGGACGGCCTGCCGTCGAAGGTATGGTCAGCGTCCGCTCCGGTGTCGCCTGCAAAAAACGTGTCACCGTACTTTGTACCTCCCCCTCAATCCAACCATCATATGCTCCGTCCAAAATCCGCACCGGCCGTAACCGGATGCGCCAGGTCCCTTCCGTAATCGATCCGCCGGTACCCCGTAGCGTAATTCCGATTTCCCGCAGCATCCGGTACGGTGTCGTTTCTCCCACAAACACCTCTGCCACGGAATCTCCGAAGTCCAGCACTTCTCCGACAGCCGCCGGATACCCCTTGATTGCAGTACCGCCCCTTGCACCTATCCCGGCTCCATCTTCCCCTCTTCTGCCTTCCGACATAACTTCCCTCATCGGTAACTGCAGTACCTCTCCTGTCGGAGAAACAAAGGACACCGCTACTCTGTCCAATCCACTAAGCCAAAGCCCAATTCGGATACTCCGCTCTGCCGGACCGACAGAAAGCAGTATTTCTCGCTCTATTGCGCATTCATCCGGTTCCGGTCTTCCTGCATTTTGCCCAACACCGCCGCTTTCACTTCCATCCCTTCCTTCCCGAAGAAATGTTCCTCCCACATGCCGGCCCAGCGCCGCATTATTTCCTGTCCCGATACAGATGCAGGTCTTTCCGTACAACGCCACGGTATCCAAATAGGTCTCCAAGAGACTCTGTCCGTCATGGGCTCCCTCATTATTTCCAAAGGACAAGTTGATGCTAAGTGGCAAACCCGCTTCTGTCGCATAACGTACGCAAAAATCCACCGCCGACATCAGATTCGTCGTTTGCGGAAAAGGGTCTGCCTGGGTTCCGCCCAGCTTCACCACCAACAATTCACTTTCATAAGCAACACCTCGATACCGTCCGCCGGATGCCCTGCCGTTTCCTGCGGCAATCCCCGCCACATGAGTCCCGTGGCCGGATAAATCGCTTTCCGGAACAAGACTTGCATCATCCACAGTCTGCTCCCCCTGTAGCGCTGCATTCAGACGCTCTCTTGTATAGAGTACCCCGTCCAGGTATCCCTCCGGCGGTATATTTGGGTATCGGCTTCCACTCTCGGATTTCACCTCCGCCGGACGTTCCGGGTTTTGTTCCGAGACAGTTCCGTTTCGGCTCCCCGCTGTCTGATCCCAAAGGGCTGCAATCCGTGTGGTACCGTCTGCATTCCGGAAATCCGGATGGGTATAGTCAATGCCGGAATCAATGATTGCCACTAACACACCCCGGCCGGTAAGTCCCGGATTTCGCGCCTGTAGCGCCGTCACACATGCTTCGCGCCGTCCGTTTGCCAACTCGGTATAGACTCTGGCCGGCACCTCTGTCCAAAGAATTTCCTCTGCGGATAACAACAGCGGAGCCAGCTCCTGCCGGATACGCACAATCGCATAACCGCCCAGAAGCTCCTCCGCCTGAAAGCCGATTTCTTCCGCCAGCCCGTTGATATCTCCCACATAGCGCACAATTAAGTCAAGCATAGCCACAAACTCTTTTCATTTCCTTACCGGTACTATATGAAAGCAACCCTACAATAAGCACAAAACAGGCAGTCCTCCCTGATTATTTCCTTGGAAAACTGCCTGTTTCTTTACTCTCTTTTATTCCTACAACAACTCCGCCAGCTGTTCCACCGACTCCTTCGTCGTTGCCCAGCTGGTGGCAAACCGTACTACGGAACGGGTCTCATCAAGCGCCTCCCAGAAGCTGATTTTTACCTGCTCCTGCAGCTTGCGCATCTTCTCATTTTCCAGTACCAAAAAAATCTGGTTGGTCGGATTTTCCAGATACATCCGATATCCCTTTTCTTTTAAAATCCTGCGTAACTTCTCCGCCTGTTCGATGGCATTCTTGCTGATTTCCGTATACAGATTGTCCGTAAACAGCGTGTCAAACTGAATCCCAAGCAAACGTCCCTTGGCAAGTAACGCTCCGTGCTGTTTTACCAGCGTTATAAACTGCTTCGGCATATTTCCCTTTGTGAACACGACCGCTTCACCACATAATGCGCCTACTTTCGTTCCGCCGATATAAAATACGTCACAAAGACGGGCGATATCAGAAAGCGTCACATCCGTCCCCGGGCTCACCAGACCGTAGCCGAGACGGGCTCCGTCCAAATAGAGCGGAAGATCATACTCTTTACAAACCTCCGAAAGAGCCGTCAGTTCTTCTTTCGTGTACAAAGTGCCGTACTCCGTCGGATGGGAAATATACACCATCCCCGGAAATACCATATGGTCTCTGCTGTCGTCACCGTAGAACTTTACCAAATAGTCTTTTACGGTCCGGGCTGCCAGCTTACCCTCCTTCTGAGGCAGAGCCAGCACCTTATGTCCGGTAAACTCGATGGCGCCCGCTTCATGGAGACTCACGTGTCCCGTATCCGCCGCAATCACACCTTCATAAGACTGCAACATGGAATCTATAACCGTCTGATTGGTCTGGGTACCGCCCACTAAAAAGCGAACCTGCGCCTGCGGACACTCGCATGCCGCTTTTATTTTCTCAATCGCCGATGCACAATACGGGTCCTCCCCGTAGCCCGACGCCTGCTCCGGATTGGTTTCCAGTAATCTCTGCAAAATCCGCGGATGCGCGCCTTCGGAATAATCGTTTTCAAATGCTAACATGGTACTTTCTCCGTTTCTATTTGTATTTTCTTCATCATAACACGGCTCGTCCTTCTTTTCAAGAGTTCCGACGACATCTTACAAGAAACAACATTTATCCATACAATCACAACATGCTTCCATTTTCTTTTCCTACCATCTATGCTTTACTGAATATATACAAAATCGTTCTATATGTAAGTTACAAGAAACAACATCTGAAACAGGAGGTATTTTTATGGCTAATTTCCCTACAACTACTCTTGGCAGTCTTCCGGCTCTGGGCTGGAATTCCTGGAACACGTTTACCTGGGACATCAACGAATCCCTGATTAAGGACGTGGCAGACTTATTTGTAAGCGAAGGCTACAAGGCTGCAGGATACGAATACATCGTAATTGACGATTGCTGGAGTTTAAAGGAGCGTGACGAAAACGGACGCCTGGTTCCGGACCCGAATAAGTTCCCGAACGGTATGAAAGCGGTAGCGGACTATATCCATGAAAAGGGCTTAAAGTTCGGTATGTATTCCTGCGCCGGCACCCACACCTGCGGCGGACATCCGGGCAGCTTTGAGCACGAATTCGAAGACGCAAAGCAGTTTGCAGAATGGGGTGTGGACTACTTAAAATACGACTATTGCTTCAAGCCGCGTAACGTTTCCGGCGAGCTCTTATATAAGCGCATGAGTCTTGCCCTAAAGAACTGCGGACGTGATATTTTATTCTCCGCCTGCAACTGGGGCGAAGACAACGTATATGATTGGATTCGTGAATCCGGTGCCCACTCCTACCGTTCCACCGGCGACATTCAGGACAACTGGGAATCCATCAAGCGTCTTGCGCTTTCCCAAATGGATAAGAAAGCCTTTACCGGTTCCTTCTGCCACAACGACATGGATATGCTGGTGGTAGGCATGTACGGTGGCAGCAACAGTGACTGGATCGGTCATGGCCTCGGCGGCTGCACCGATACCCAGTACAAGACCCATTTCGCTCTCTGGGCTATGATGGGCTCTCCGCTCATGATCGGTTGTGATATCAGAAAAGCAACTCCTTTTACCAAGGAATTGCTTCAGAATAAAAATCTTCTTGCCATTAACCAGGACCCGGAATCCCGCGGTGCTTACCGAATTCCGGTAGAACCGAACTGGTTCGGCAAAGACGACGCTTTTGTACTTGTAAAAACATTGGCAGACGGCGACCTTGCCATCGGCTTATTTAACTTTACCGACAATACCCGTGAAATCACCTTACAGTTCTGGGATATCGGTCTGCCGTATCAGTCCGGCTACGGTCTGTCCCTGTATGACTGCTTCACCAACGAAGACCTGGGTGTATGCCGCGAACGCTTCGCTAAGCATGTGGATGCCCACGATTGCGTTGTTGTACGTGCTAAATTAACGCGCTAAGCCCTCTCGGTGCGTTTCTTCCGATAATCACTCGGTGTGATGCCCTTTCTTTTCCGGAACAATCTGGAGAAGTAAAGGGCATCTTTATATCCTACGGAACATGCCACCGCCTGCACGGAAAGCTCCCCGGCGGAAAGCAGCTCGCAGGCGCGCTCCATCCGGACCTCCGTTAAGTATTCCTGGGGGGATACCCCCGCATGCTCCATAAACAGCCGGTACAAATAGGAACGCTCTACGTTCAGACTCCCTGCCAGCCGGTTTACATTCAACTCCTGCTTCCAATAACTGTTCTGAATCATTTCCACCGCCTCTTCAAAATACGTCCGCTTCTCTCCCGACTCGTTTGACTCTTTAAAGAAATAGGTTAACAACAAATATACCTTTGCCGCATAACGCTCCTTGGCAAGTTCTCCGTAAATCCCCTCTTCATAAATAAAAAAGAAAGGTTCCAGTCCCGATTTTCCCTTTACCACCGGACATTTTTTCGAAAAACCGGTACGGGCCACCAGTCCCTTTGCATCCGCACCTTTAAAATCCACCCAGCGGTATTCCCATGGATCGGATTCTTCCGGATAATACAAAATCTCCTCCTCCGGAAACACTAAAAACGTATCCCCCGCAGAAAGGGCATAAGTTACTCCCCGAAACACCACATAGCCTTTTCCGGAAAGAATGTAATGCAACGAATAGATTTCTCTTGTGCCCGGTCCCCAGCGGTGCTGGTTCGGTTCTTTGTAATTGTTGTCGGTACAGACCAGTTGTAAACGCATTCTCCGTCTCCCTTCCGCATCCTGTTGCCATTTCTCAAAACAACTCCGGTGGCATCTTCCCGCACATCGGCACTTTTCTCAGTTCTCCAAATACGCCGTTAGCATCTCCCGGTACACATACCGGTGCATGGTTCTCTCTGCCACCATACAGTCTATCTGCTCCAAGGTCATCCATTCCGCCGCTGCCACCTCGCACTCCTGCAGGGTCAGGTCCTCCACCGGAATATCCTTTTTCAGCATATATACATAGCAAAAGGCATCTTTCCTCCTCACCATCAAACAGTACCGCAGCTCCTTGGCGGATACGGTTAGCCCCAGTTCCTCCGAAAGTTCACGTACCGCCGTCACAAGCGGTTCTTCTCCTGCCTGCACCGAGCCGCCGGTGGTTGCCCATTCGCCCGGGCAATTGTCCACGGTATCGCTGCGCTTTTGCATCAAAAGCTCACCGTTACTATTCTGAATCCAAATATGTACCACTTTATGAAAACGCCCTTCCGGAACCGCAGCCCCCCGCAGATGCTTCTCGCCTGTCAATTGTCCTGCTCCGTCATACAAATCCCAGTATTCTGCCATACACATTCCCTTTCGTACTCTGCTTCCGAAGCATACTCCACACCACAAGCCGCGTTCTCCGGAAACTCTTTTCCATATACCACATAAGGCTGTCCCATCGATTGCTCAATAAGACAGCCTGTCTGTTCTTTTACCTATTACTTATTCTCTTCCTTTACCTCAATCTTGCGGATTTCCTTGGTGCGGATTTCCTCGCAGATTGCAGAGATAAACTCAGCTAACGGCTTCTGTCCCTCATCACCGAGATAACGGCTTCTTACGGAAACAACGCCCTCTTCCTCTTCCTTCTGGCCCACAACCAACATATACGGTACACGGTCCAGTCTGGTCTCACGAATCTTGTAACCGATTTTCTCCGCTCTGTCATCCATTTCTGCGGAAATACCGTTCTTACGCAGCTCCTTTAATACCTTCTCTGCATAGTCGTTGTACTTCTCGGAAATCGGAAGCACACGTACCTGCTCCGGACAGAGCCACGTCGGGAATAAGCCTGCATACTTCTCAATGAGCCATGCGAGGGTTCTCTCGTAGCAGCCCATACTGGTTCTGTGGATGATATACGGACGTACCTTGTCACCGTTCTGGTCGATGTAGTACATATCAAACTGCTCAGCCAAAAGCGCATCCCACTGAATGGTAATCATGGTGTCTTCCTTGCCGTATACGTTCTTTGCCTGAATATCAATCTTCGGTCCGTAGAAGGCAGCTTCACCGATGCCTTCGATAAACTCAATACCGAGCTCATTCAGTACATCGCGAATATGCTGCTCGGTCTCGTTCCAAACCTCAGCGGAACCTACATACTTCTCCGGATTCTCCGGGTCCCAACGGGAGAGACGATAGGTTACATCCTCTTCTACACCGAGGGTCTTTAAGCAATGCTGCGCCAGGGCGATACAATTCTTAAACTCCTCTACCATCTGGTCCGGACGCACAATTAAGTGACCTTCGGAAATGGTAAACTGACGAACTCTGGTCAGACCGTGCATCTCACCGGAATCCTCGTTACGGAACAAGGTAGAAGTCTCACCGTAGCGAAGCGGCAGGTCCTTATAGGACTTCTGGCTGTTCTTGTATACATAGTACTGGAACGGACAGGTCATCGGACGAAGGGCGAATACTTCCTTATCCTTCTTCTCGTCACCCATAACGAACATGCCGTCCATGTAGTGATCCCAGTGACCGGAAATCTTGTACAAATCACTCTTTGCCATGAGCGGAGTCTTGGTACGAATATAGCCCCATTCGTTATCCTCTAAGTCCTCAATCCAGCGCTGTAATCTCTGAATCATCTTTGCACCCTTCGGCATGAGAAGCGGTAAGCCCTGACCGATTACATCAACGGTAGTAAAGAGCTCCATCTCACGACCCAGCTTGTTGTGGTCGCGCTTCTTGATATCCTCTAAGTGAGCCAGATACTCATCCAAATCCGCATTCTTCGTAAATGCGGTACCGTAAATACGGGTCAGCATCTTATTCTTCTCACTGCCTCTCCAGTATGCACCGGAGGAAGAAATGAGCTTAATTGCCTTGATACCCTTGGTGCTCATTAAGTGCGGTCCTGCACACAGGTCCACGAACTCGCCCTGGGAATAGAAGGAAATCTCCGCATCCTCCGGCAAATCCTGAATGAGCTCTACCTTGTACGGCTCACCCTTCTCTTCCATAAACTTAATCGCCTCGGCACGCGGCAGGGTGTAACGTGTCAGCTCCGCACCCTCCTTAATAATCTTCTTCATCTCTGCCTCTAACGCATCCAGAGCTTCTCTGTCAAACGGCGGGCAGTCAAAGTCATAATAAAAACCTGTATCGATAGACGGACCGATGGCACACTTTGCCTCCGGATACAGTCTCTTCACTGCCTCCGCCAAAACGTGAGACGCAGTATGACGATATGCAGCCTTACCAGCCTCATCGTTAAAGGTCAAAATACTTAACTCGGAATCCTCTTCCACAACAGTACGAAGGTCTACCACCTTCCCGTTTAACTCAGCGGCACAAGCCATTCTGGCAAGACCTTCGCTGATATCCTTGGCAATGTCGATAATGGACATCGCAGATGCATACTCCTTCACGGAGCCGTCTTTTAACGTAATCTTCATAACAAAAAACTCCTTTCAAAGCTATATTTTTTCTTACAATTCTTAATTCTCTCTCATAGGGACTTTCACCTTTTAGTAAACAGGAGCAAAAGCATAGCACCAAAATAGGAGCTTGTTTGTCCACTATCAAAGTTTCCATGGGCAAAAACATACGAACTTTCCTAAGAGAACCTTAAGGCAACGTCAGCACTTGGCGAGGTATTGCCGAGCCTAGTACTGCTACGTTGCTGCAAGAGCGAGAGCGGGTTCTCGTGGAAATTTCGAATGTTTGCCCTGCTTCTCTGCATACAGACAAACAAGCTCTACGAATTTTTCCCGCTTTTGCTCCGTCCCGATAAGAATAAAAGTCCCTCTGCTACCAACGGTAACAAAGGGACGATGTCTCGCGGTTCCACCCTTCTTGAAAAGCATCACGCTTTTCCGGCTTCATTCATGATGATAACGGAATCACCGTGGCGTATTAGGCCCGCTCCGAGGTGGTCTTCTTTTGCTTCCTGTCAGGCTGCTCTCAGCAAACGCACCCCTCTCTGTGACATTTCACAACATACTGTCCTCTTCAACGCTTTCACTGTGTTTCATTATATCACTTTGCCTTAAAAAGTCAAGCGGTTTTCCGGCTAGTTTTTCTGCGTTTGATTGACCTCCGCAAGGATGGCATCCCACTCCTCGGAAATCTTTTTTATCTCCGCTTCCGGGGTCGTATTCTCAAAAGGATACTGCCACAACAGCATCGGACCGAGAATATCCTCCTTTCCTTCCACTAATAACGTCTTCTTCCATTGTGATGCACTCCCTGTCGTGAAATACTGTATGGTCTCTTCCACTGCCCGGTCATCCATAAACCAGGAATAATACTTTTCCTCCCAGCCTTCGCCGCCTTCATCCGATTCCAGCATTTCCGTATATAAATTGTAGGCATAAGCAATGTTTCCCGCCGTTTCTTCATCATAGCAGGACGGGATTACTACAACATTGTCGCATAAATAGCTGTGGTAGCCCTCCGCACCGTCCGGCTTGGGCGGCATTACAAAACCCACTTCATCTTCCATGCAATTACCATAGTCGTTCCCCGGACTGCACCTATAAGCTTCACCAAACTGCATTGCGGCCTTTCCTTCCCGAAATGCAGGTATAAAATAATCCCATTCGGAGCCCTCCGGTTGCGGCATCTCATAGCCTTTTTGATATAAATCTACCGCAAAATTCATCGCGATTATCACTTCCTCGGACTGCAAATTGTTATGAAGTATTCCTTCTTCGTCTCTTCTCACGAAATCCGAACCGGCGGATGCCACTAAAGTCTGAAGTGTTGTCGCCCCCCGGCTGACCGTGGCATACACATCCGTTTGTCCGTCTCCGTCCGTATCTCTGGTAAGGATTTCGCAAAACTCCGTAAACTTGGACCAGGTCCATTCTCCCGCTGCCTGCAAATCATAGGGAAGATTCGGGTCAAGTCCCGCCTCTTCAAACAAACGCTTATTAAAAATCACACCGCCTACAGGCTCCGACGCACCGGCATTCATCCCATAAATACTGTCACCTACCGTCATAAGCTCCCGTACACTGTCATTCCATTTCTCCTCGGAAAAGTCCAGTTCATCCAGTGTCGCCAAATCATAAAAGAGCCTCTTTTTCATCGGTTCCGCTACAAAACGATGTTCCAACTCAACTATCTGTGCAATGGGCGTACCTGCCTGTACCGACTCTATATAGGCATCTACCATTCCCCCCCAGCCTGCCACTTCCTCTTTCCTTATTGTGAAATTATACTTTTCCATTATTTCTTCACGGTACACTTCCACAGGATCGCGCCACATCTCCGGAGGGCCTGCCGGCTCTTCCGGCACAAAATGGTACCCAATAATGATTTCCATCCCGTCCAAGTCACGGTACGGAATCTCCGTTGGTCCCGGAACCTCTGTAGGTGTCGGTTCTGCCGTCGGAGTGGCCGGTTCCGTCACTACTGTTTCCTTCTCCGGTCTTTTCTGTTCTCCCTTTTCCTGATTACAAGCAGCCGCCAGTAACACAGCAGAACTCATTAATGTAAATAGCAATTTCTTATTCCGCATCCGTGTTCCCCCTTCCACGATTAGTCTCTTCAATCAAAACATCCCATTTCTCTGCAATCAACTTTACCTGCTCCTCCGGAGTAACCTTTTCAAAGGGATACATCCAAAGAAGGTCTGGTCCCATCACATCACCCAGTCCGTAAACAAGGGATTCTCTTAACTGCTTTGTGTTAGTTACATCTGCAAAATACTGAAGTGTTTCTTCTACCGCTCTTTCATCATCAAAATAGTAATAAAACTTATCCTTCCATTCCGTACCTTCCTCCGAAATAATCATATCCACATATAGATTATAAGCATACGCAATATTTCCCGCTGTCTCCGCATCATAGCAAGAAGGAATAACAAAGACATCATCACAAAGATAACTGTGATAATGTTCCGTACCGTCCGGCTTCGGTGGCATTACAAAACCAACTTCATCCTCCATTGCATCTCCATAGTAACTTGACGGCGCACAATTTTCAATCCCGCTAAACTGCATTGCGGCCTTCCCTTCCTGAAACGCCGGGATAAAATAATCCCATTGCGAATCCTCCGGTTGCGGCATCTCATAGCCCTTTTCATACAAATCTACAGCAAAATTTAAAGCCTCTGTCACTTCCCCTGACTCCAGGTTATTATAAAGCATCCCTTTTTCGTCCTTCTCTACAAATCCCGAACCCGTGGATGCCACCAAGCATTGAATCGTTGCAGCCCCCTGACTGACCGTGGCATACACATCCGTCTGTCCGTCTCCGTCCGTGTCTCTGGTAAGGATTTTGCAAAGCTCTTCAAACTTTGACCAAGTCCATTCCCCCGTCGCTTGTAAATCGTAGGGCAAGTCCGGGGCAAGTCCCGCCTCTTCGAATAGACGCTTATTAAAAATTACACCTCCACCCGACTCCGACACTCCAATTTTCATTCCGTAAATACTATCTCCAACCGTCATATGTTCTCTGACACTATCATTCCATTTTTCTTCAGAAAAATCCAATTCATCCAGTGTCGCCAGATCATAAAACATTCCCTTTTCCAACGGCTCGGCTACCGACTTGTAATCCAGTCTCATCACTTGTGCTATCGGAGTTCCTTTTTCTATCGAGCTTATATATTCTTGCCCGGCATCCCATGACCAGGTTACAAGACCCTCTCGAATACGAACGTTGTACTTCTTTTCAAGTTCCGTCCAATAGGGCCACAACCACGAATTCCATTCAGGAATCATATAATAAGATTCTTTCTCCGGCGTCCGATAATCCCCGATTACAATTTCCATCCCGCCCAAATCCCGGTAGGGAATCTCCGTCGGTCCCGGAACCTCTGTAGGTGTCGGTTCTGCCGTCGGGGTGGCCGGTTCCGTCACTGCAGGCTCCTTCTCCGGCTGTTTCTGCTCTCCCACCCCCGGGTTACAGGCAGCCGCCAGTAACGCCGCAGAACACATAAATGTAAGCAACCATTTCTTATTCCGCATCCGCTCACTCCCCTCTCTGATTCACCTCTGCAATGATGGCATCCCATTCCTCCGAAACCTTTCTCAACTGCTCCTCCGGTGTAACCTCCTTGAAAGGATACATCCACAAAAAATCCGGTCCGATTACATCTTCAAACTTATCTATCAGTAGTTGATTCATGGAAATCACACTTTCCCCATCCTGAAAATACACCAATGTCTCGTTTACCGCTCTTTCATCACAATAGGAGTCAAACTCCCATTTCCATTTTTCCGGATCGTCATATTTCTTCATGGGTGTTGTATACAGATTATAGGCATAGGCAATATTTCCTGCAATTTCCGCATCAAAACAAGACGGTATCACCGCGATATTAAAATACGCATAGCTGTGGTAATCATCCGCACCATCCGGCTTCGGAGGCATCACAAAGCCCACTTCATCCTTCATGTTGTCTCCGTAATAATAAGAATGTCCACAGGTCCATACCTCGTTAAATTGCATCGCAGCCTTCCCCTTTTGAAAGGCCTCCACAAAATAATCCCACGAGGTATCCTCCGGCTGTGGCATTTCATACCCCTTTTGGTACAGCCCTGCCGCATAGTTCACGGCATCCGCTACATTCTTTGAAGAACTGTTATTATAAAATATCCCATTTTCATCTTTCCCCACAAAATCCGAGTCGGTAGACGCTACCAATGCCTGTAATGTCACAGCCCCCTGACTGACCGTGGCATACACATCCGTCTGTCCGTCTCCATCCGTATCTCTGGTAAGAATCCCGCAAAGCTCCTCAAACTTTGACCAAGTCCATTCCCCCTCCGCCTGCAAATCGTACGGCAAATCCGGGGAAAGTCCTGCCTCTTCAAATAATCGCTTATTAAATATCACACCTACACAATCTGTCGTCGGCTCCGGCTGCATTCCGTAAACGCTGTTTCCTACGGTCATAAGCTTACATACATTGGCGTTCCACTTTCTTTCGGAAAAATCCAATTCATCCAATGTCGCCAAATCGTAAAAGAGCCCCTTCTCAAAAGGCCGGGCGATAAACCTGTAATCCAGTTCCACCACATGTGCAATCGGCTCCCCTTTCTGTACCGATGCCACATAATCCTCTTCTATTTCTCCCCAACCGGCTACTGTTTTTCTCTTCAAACAAAAATTATACTTCTCCATCATCTCATCTCGGTATACATCAATCGGGTCTCTCATCCCGCCCGATGCCAGTTCCTCCGGCGTAAAGAAGTCCCCGATGATAATCTCCATTCCGCCCAAGTCCCGATACGGCACCTCTGTGGGAGTAGGCGGTACCGGCGTAGCGGTTGCACATTGCGTCTCTTGTACCGGTATCTGTGTAGTCATCGCCTCCGGCTCCGGACTTTTTTCCGTACATCCGGCAAGGGCTACACACAATACCGCCGCCAATGGCAATTTCCCGAATCTTTTTCTTTTATGCATCTCATGACCTCCCTCCGAACCAAGCACCTTTCCTTGCTTTCGTTTTCCGCTTCCTACAAGCTTCCGTCTCCCGGCGTATAACCTAACGAATATCCTCCTTCTTTTTTCAGATATGCTATCCTCGCATACTTCGAGCTGTAAAACTCCACATACTCTTCCCCGCTTTCTACCGCCTCTATCAACGCCTTCGTGAATTCAAGCTCCGTCCATATCGTTTTCGGATATATCTCCTTTAACAGCCCGCAATACAGGCCGATATCCGCCGAGGCGCCTTCCACTTCTATGTACACGCTATGCAGCTGCTCCGTTGCCGTATCAAACTCTACCCGAAAGGCAAGTCCGCTGCCATCCCGGTAATCCCGATAGGTAGCAAACCGGTAGCGTACATTCTCCCCGGACACAGAGCATAGATTACTGTAAATGGAACTGTCCTCTACCATCTCATAGTCCCCCGTTCGGTTCTCCACCAACCACTGTTCAAACTCCGGGAGACATAACTCAAAATGCTTTTCGTCACATGGATATCCCATTTCTTTGATATCTTCCGGATGGTAATAGCGCACGTCGGAGTCCCTATCCAGGATACGCTCCGCCGGCTCGATTCCGGGCATGATGGCATTTCTCGTCATCCTATCCCCATAAAACTTCCGTTCTTCCTCGGAAAACGTTATCTCTTCAAGGTACTCTCTGTTTGCCTCCGCCCGTTCGGCAGAAGCCTGAAATAATCCTATGATATCCGGCAATAAAGGAAGCGCACAGGTCAATGCAGCAGATAAGCCAATCCCGTAAACGGCTGCCCTATTTTTCTTATTCGATGTTTTACCCTTCACATTCCTTTCGGGAGCATTATCCGAAGCATGCACCGGGGAATTTCCTGCCATCCTCTCACTTTTCGGAATCTCATCCTGCCCGTATATCGAACTGTTACACTCATAACTCTTAACAAACCGATGACAATGCTTACACCATTTACCCTCTATTTTATTATCACAAACAGAACAAAGTCTCATGTTCCCCCTCCAAATCACAGAAGAGGCACTTTCATGCCTCTCCGTACTATTTTCATTCGATTCATTATTCATAAGCCGGGTAAAATGTAACGGCATAGTATCCGTCCCCTTGCTGTGCCTCAATTTGCAACACATCGGAGGAATAAAACGTCACACTTTCCTCCCCGCTTTCACCCAATGCATCCTTCATGTTATTCTTAAAAAAGCTCTGCGTCCATTCCGTTTCCGGGTCAAACTTTTTCAGTGCCGCATAATAAAGCTCGGTCTCATCCCAACCGTTCAAAGCCGCAAACCCAAACCCATGAAGCTTCTGTGTGGCGGTATCATAATCCACTCTCACGGAAAACTCTTCATCGGCATAATAATCACGATACAGACAAAACGACAACCAGGTACTGGTCTCACCCTCGTAATAATAATTGGTGTACTCGGAAATCCCTTCCTCCAATTCGTACTCGTCTAACCAATTTTCCTCCAGCCACTCGTCAAACTCCGGCACCGTCATATCAAAATGTGCCTCGTCACAAGCAAACCCTAATGTCACAATATCCCTCGGGTCATAATACTTAAAAACATACCCATCCCCTTCGGTTTCATCTAACGGCGTCAGCTTATCCATTGCCGCCAGTTTTTCTTCATACGCAAGACCGGTCTCCTGTTCCGGCGTTTCTCTAAATGGGTCCTCTTTCTTTTCTTCCTCACGGAAGCTCTCCTTAAATTCCTCCGACAGAGCACCGGCACAGTTCGTAATCGTAGGAATCAGTCCTCCGATTAAATTAAACAAAAAATACAGAACAACAAGGATTACCACCAGCTTACCTTTTCCTTTTTTCTTTTTGCCGGTCCCTGTTCCTGTACGGGACTGTGTTGTCGTCTGTGTATAGGTCTGTCTCGTTGCGGTCATACTGCCACTACGTGCGACGGTAGCTCCGGTTGTTGTACTTCTTTGCGAACTGCCTCCGGTATGATACGTACAATTTGCATCGTTTGCCGGGTCATGGGACTCATTAAAATGGATTCCCTCCGGCAACTCATATGTCTTTACAAAACGATGACAGGTCTTACACCATGTCCCATCTATTTTTCTGTCACAAATTGAACAAAGCTTCATCTCGTTCCCCCCGTTCCGTTCTACTGCAAACGCAGTCCTTTTACCCCCCGTATTGTACCACACTCCTTATCGCATGTCTATAACAATCTGTTCAAACGCTCCTCAAACTCCTCCACCGGAAGCGGTTTATCAAACAAATATCCTTGGGCATGATAACAATTATTCTCCTTTAAAATCGTTACCTGCTCCGCAGTCTCTACACCCTCTGCGATACATTCCAGCCCGAGATTCTGTGCCATTCCGATAATATGCTTTAACATAACCTTCTTATGGGTATCCTCATCCGCATCCTCGCTTCCGTCCGGCAGGAAACTTTTATCGATTTTTAACACCTTCCACGGCATTTCACGAATCAGATTTAAGGAGGAATAGCCTACACCGAAATCATCCACCGCCACACTGAAGCCCAGCGTGCGGAATGCGATTACAACCTGCTTTAATTCCCGGAAATCCACATCGGTGGTCGTCTCCGTCAGTTCCAACTCAATACACGCATGCGGCACATGATATTTATCTACGATTTCCACCACATGCTCCACCAGATTCATATCTCCCAAATGTACCCGGGACAGGTTTACGGAAACCCTTACAAGCGTCTTCCCTTCTGCCTGCCACTTGCTCATATCGCGGCACACACGCTCCAATACATAAAAGTCCAAATCACAGATTAAATGGCTCTGCTCCAGCACCGGAATAAAACGATACGGCAAAATCATCTCTCCGTCATGCATCCAGCGGCAAAGCGCTTCCGCTCCGTCCAACCGGTAATTCTTTAACATTACCTTCGGCTGATAATATACCATAAACTCTTCATTTCTCAGCGCTTCATCAAATACACTCTCTACCCATTTTTCATTTTCCACCGTCTGCATCAGCGACTCATCAAAGAACACATACGGCATTCGCTGTACATGCTTCGCCATATTCCAGGCCATACCGATACGGTCCATAATCTCCTCGCCGGTCTTCGGCTCCGTAATCTCGTAATATCCTGCATAAGCACTCATCATTGCCTTCTTTTTATCCTTAAAACCCACTTCAATCTGTGTTCCGGAAAGGTATTTCGTTACAAACGAAATACGCTCCTTCCGAAACATCATTGTAAAGGTATCTCCCTGTACACGACACACACAGCCGTCCTCTCCGAGCCCTTTTTGAAGCTTCACGATAAATTTATTCAAAATCTTCGTTCCGGTGTCCCTGCCGAACTGGTGATTTACCACAGAAAAACGCTTCATATCAAAACGACATGCCGCATACTTCTCAAGTTCCCCCGCAGAAAGCTTGTCATCAATGAATTTAAAAAAGTAGTTCAGACTGTAAACATCTATGGAATCCGCACGGAAACTCAGCTTATCCGCCATGTTCCGCAATTCTTGCATATTCTCCAACGCTTCCGCATTTTCCGGAGAAATGAGATTCATGGTAGCCTCCAGCTTATTCATAAACTCATTCACTGTTTTTGCATAAGAATCGTTATGGTTCATACTGTCATTCTCCTTAACTTTCTGAAACTTCCAACTGCGGCAACTCGATTAAGAAAACGGTTCCTTCCGTTTCCTTACTGGTAACCGAAACCTTTCCCTGCATCTGCCGGACAAACAAATCCACAATAGACAGGGAAAAATCTTCGCTCTCCTCCCGTTCTCTAAATTGTAACATCCCTCTGGAAAAGTAATCATTAAACACCTTTAACGTACCTTCCGAAAATACCTTGCCTCTGTCACACATACGTAATTCCAACACATGGGCATAGGAATCTTTTCTGACAGACACCAAAATCTCAATCTTTGCTTCTTTCGTACAATCCTTCCTAAACGTAACCGCATTGGACACCAGTTTGGCTAACATCTGTCCGATACGTCCGCTGTCTCCTAATAAATACTCCGGCACATCTTCTTCCACCCGGTAAGAAAGAGTAACATTCTTTGTTTTCGCTTCCTCTTCTTCCAGCTCCACAACTGCCTGTACCACGTCAGATATTGAATAAGACGTCTCATACAGTGCCACATTACCGTCAGAAAACTTCATATAGTCTACAATATCGCCGATAATAGAATAGGTGGTCGTGCCGTTAGTCAGCATCGTATCAATAACATCCATGACAGATTCAACACTGCCGTTCTTTACGACCTCCTGTAATGCGGTAATCCACTCACTCATATTTTTATGTAAATCAGAACTTAAATCCATCAAAAAGTGAGACTGTGACCGGGCTGCACGCTCCAAATCACGATATTTATCGATTGCCGCATAATTCTGATACGCCATCTCCGACAATACATTTGCCACAATTCCAAGGAATTTTGCCGATTTCTTCAGTTCCTTTTTACCGATTACATTGGTCTCCTGCATCGCTTCAAAGTAACTCTTATACCCAATTCCGAGTTCTTCTGCGACTTCCTTCAGTGCCTCCTCATCAATCTTAGATGAAACACGTACCTGGCCTCCCAAAAAGCACCCGAGTAGCTTATCTCCCATCATAATCGGAGACGCAAAATCCGCCAAACCGGCATGACACACATACACCACCGGCTCGCCACTTTCCAGCGCCATTACAGCGGCATTTCTATCACTTTCCATACAACGCTGAAGTCCCAACTCCGACTGCCTCGTATATTTCATACAAAAGTCCGTAAACGCACTTCCCTTTGTAATCGGTTTCCCGTCCGCATCCGTCGTCAACGCTGCCATACCGGTATATTTGGAAAACTCATCTTGAATTTTTTGTAACAAGTTAACATCTATCAAATCTGTAAGTAATAATTCTGTCATACCTGTTCGCCTCCGGTGTGCACAATTCCTCTACTCCATTTTATATCTTAGCATATTCTTACAAATTTGTCCACTTTTTTCATAATTTTATCCTTTTTTCTCCTCCAAAACTATCTGTTTTTGCAAAGTTTGCAGATATTTACATCTTCTATGTATAAAAAAACACACTGTTGCAAGTACTAACATTGCAACAGTGTATTGAAACTATTTCTTTCCCTTTTTTCGTTGTCTGACACATTCCGCCAACAAATACTCAATCTGTCCGTTAATAGAACGAAAATCCTCCTCCGCCCAGGCGGCAAGCTCCTCCCACAGCGTCGCAGAAAGCCGGAGCGGCACTTGTTTTTTCGCCTTTTCCCTCTCCTTTAACGCTTTTTCCTTCTGTCGCACCTCTGCTTCCATGGCGGCAAGGTGTGCTAAACGTTTTTGTAACGCCTCTTCCCTTTCCTCCGGCGTAAGCATCGTTTCACTCATGGATTAATAAATGGAGCCGCTGTTTACAATCGGCTGGGCATCCTTGTTGCCGCAAAGAACTACGAGAAGATTACTTACCATGGCTGCCTTTCTCTCCTCATCCAACACTACGATTTCTTCCTCGCCAAGCTGGTCAATGGCCATCTTTACCATGCTGACCGCACCCTCAACAATCTTCTGACGAGCTGCGATAATTGCCTCTGCCTGCTGACGCTGCAGCATGGCTGCCGCAATCTCCTCGGAATAAGCAAGATGGGTAATACGCACATCAATAATCTCAAGACCACCGTCTGCCACTCTTGCCTGAAGTTCCTGTTCCATCTGCTCCGCGATTTCGTTACTGCTGCCTCGCAGGGTCTTTTCCGCAGAATCCTCTTCCATGGTATCGTACGGGTAAAGTCTAGCAATATTACGAATGACGGAATCGCACTGGGTGGAAAGGAACTGCTCGAAATTCTCCACGTTAAATACCGCTGCCGTCGGATCTGCCACCTTCCAGATCACATTTGCGCCGATAATAATCGGATTACCGAGCACATCGTTTACCTTCTGACGCTCGTTATTTAAGGTACGGGTACGAAGGGAAATCTTCTTACTCGGCATACTTACCGCCACATTGGTTGTACCGGTTCCGTTTGCCGCATTTAAGGATGCTCCGGAATCCACCTTCTGCGGAGCTACCGCACTACAGAACGGATTCACATAGTAAAATCCAGGTTCCTTTACCGTACCGTAATACTTACCGAACAGGGTAAATACCATCGCTTGATTCGGCTGGATAATATGGAAACCGCAGGTAAAAATAATCATACCGATTAACCCCAGAATACTTAACACTAACAAAGCCACTCCCACACCGGCTAATGCCGTTCCTTCATCGGTACCTACCGCTATAAAAATAATACCGAATACAAATGCGGCAATATCCGCAACCCATCCGAGTAAGTCAAGTAATAAATACAAGCCGCCCGGTTTTGTCTTTGCCACCTTTTCTTCCACAACACTGATCTTATGTTCCATGTTTATACTCCTCCTTGTTTTAGATGTGCATGTGATATCTTTTTGATATCATCATAATAGCATTTGTTTTTTGTTTTGTCAAGGGAAAAATAAAAAAGGTTCCGGATTATCTCCAAAACCTTTCTAACTTCTTTTTCGTACTTATTCTATTTCACCACGTTGCCTTCTCCGCATACATCCATAATCCTCTTCTGCCCATTCCAGCTCCACATCCTCCGCCAGAACCGAAAATTCATTGGTATGCGTCAAAATGTTAAGACGAAGCTTCCCGTTCTCCCATAAAACCTCCCCAAACAGGTTAATCGTACCGAACTCTTTCTCTATTTCCTTCCATATCCGGGCATTCCGAAACTTCATTTTGCACATTCTCCCGTCGGAAAAATGCGCTACTGCAGAGAGTACCTTGTCTTCCTCGGTTTTCCACTCCACAAACCCGTCAAACCATTCCGCATCCAATAACGGCAACCAATGGGTCGGCATCCGCATTTTATCCAGATTTTGGCGCTCTTCGATTTTCTTTCGAAGTGCTACCCATTCCGCATCCTGCTTCTTCTGTTCTTCCCTAAGGCGCTTCATCACAGACGGTGCGATTCCACCCAACAAAAACACTCTCATATCTGCGATATCCGTATGAGGAATGTCCCTTAACAATTCCATCGAACCTGTCGTAAAACCTCCGGAAAATGCATGTACTTCTCTCGTCCATGATGTTTCCTTTAACCCTTCCTCCCGTTCGGCTTTCAACCTTTGATACAATTCCTCCGAATACTGTTCCGCTTCTTCATATATCCTATAGTCGCAAGCATCTAAAAGATAATACGGAACTCTGGTATCATGAAATAATCTTGTATAATACTGCATAAATACGCTCCCTTCCTTTTACGTTTTTCAGTCTCTCTTACCTCTCCATCACTTCTCCATTTAACTCCGCCCGCATCAGCCTGTCCCCATGATAACAAAGCTTCAAGGAAAAGAACGGTGCACCTTCGGAAAGCAACCGGAAAAACACCTTGTCCCCTTCCCAAAGATTCAATTCCTCAATTCGGTCCTTTTTCACCCATTCCAAATCACCCTCGTTACACTCGGAGAGTTCCACGTCATCCACCGTAGCGGTAAACAGACACATATACTCCCAATCATCCCAAGACTCACCATCGTACGCATTCTCCGGCTCTCTGAAACAAAAAGTCACAATCCCCCGGAAAAGAAGATTCTTAAGCGTCAGTCCCGTTTCCTCAAGCGCTTCCCTGCGGATACACTCCTCCGGACTCTCTCCTACCTCAAAATGCCCACCGATACCGATCCATTTATCTTTATTCACATCATTTACTTTCTTCACCCGGTGAAGCATCAAATAGGCATCCTCTTTTTCCGCATAACACAGGGTAGTCAGGCGTGGGGCTGCGTGCTTGCTTTCCATCGTCGTGTACTCCTTTCCTACTACTTTATCTCCTCTAAATATACCATAAAATAACCTGATATTCAACAAAAGTAATACTACTATCTCTTCCTGCAAAGTACCTAGGGCCGTCGCATGATATAGAAATGCTGCACAGGTCTAATTTTACGACATTTGTACTTTAACCAGTTGAGCCTGCCTTTTGAATTCACTTTTTGCTTTTCCCGAAGGGTCGCGCTTTTAGCGTAGTCGAAATCGCCTCCTAGCGGTTCTAAGTCTCGAGGACGCTACCGAGAGACGTTTAGAACCGGTTGGAGGAAGTTTGACGGAGCGTTGCGACTTGCAAAAAGGAATTCAAAAGACAGGCTCAACGGTAAAATTACACCAACACCGTAAAATTAGGCCGTCCCAGTTCAACTGCGACGGCCCTGCCTCTTACTTTTATTTACTTTACAACAACCTTCTTGTAGTTCTTCTTACCACGGCGTACAATCATGCCCTCACCGAAGTCTTCCGGGGTAAACTCCTTCTTGATGTCCGTAATCTTTTCATCGTTTACGGTTACACCGCCCTGTTCGATGGCACGTCTTGCCTCGGAACGGCTCGGATTAAGTCCTGCCTTTACAAGAACACCGATTAAGTCAATTTTACCGTCGGTGAAATCCTCAGAGGTCAACTCTGCAGTCGGCATATTCTCTAAGCTTCCGCCTCCTGCAAACAATGCCTTTGCACTCTCCTGAGCCTTAGTAGCTTCTTCCTCGCCGTGAACGAGCTTTGTCAGCTCGAATGCAAGGATTTCCTTTGCGGTATTTAACTGACTTCCTTCCCAGCTTTCCATCTTCTCGATTTCCTCAAGCGGAAGGAAGGTAAGCATCTTAATGCACTTTAATACGTCCGCATCCGCAACGTTTCTCCAGTACTGGTAGAACTCGAACGGAGAAGTTTTCTCTGCATCAAGCCATACCGCACCCTTCTGGGTCTTACCCATCTTCTTGCCCTCGGAATTCAGAAGTAAGGTGATAGTCATTGCATATGCATCCTTACCTAACTTTCTGCGGATGAGTTCCGTACCGCCAAGCATGTTGGACCACTGGTCGTCACCGCCGAACTGCATGTTACAGCCGTACTTCTGATATAATGCAAGGAAGTCGTAGCTCTGCATAATCATGTAGTTAAACTCAAGGAAGCTCAGTCCCTTTTCCATACGCTGCTTGTAGCACTCTGCGGTCAGCATACGATTTACGGAAAAGTGCGGTCCGATGTCGCGGAGCACTTCCACATAGTTCAAATCCAGGAGCCAGTCTGCGTTGTTTACTAACAGCGCCTTGCCCTCGGAGAAATCTACGAAACGGCTCATCTGCTTCTTAAAGCACTCTACGTTATGAGCAATGGTCTCCTTCGTCATCATCTGACGCATATCGGTACGACCGGACGGGTCACCGATCATTGCGGTACCGCCACCGATTAAGGCAATCGGCTTGTTACCTGCCATCTGCAAACGCTTCATGAGGCAAAGTGCCATAAAATGACCTACATGAAGGCTGTCTGCGGTCGGATCAAAACCGATGTAAAAGGTTGCCTTACCGTTGTTAATCAGTTCCTTAATCTCTTCTTCGTCGGTCAGCTGTGCCAGTAAGCCTCTGGCTTTCAGTTCGTCAAAAATTGTCATTGTTGCATCCTCCTGTTTTTTTAATAATGCTTTGCTTTTTTGGCGAGGATTTTGTTTTAAAAAACAAAATCCTCGTCCTTATTGAAAGGACGAGGAAATAATCTCTCGTGTTACCACCTTTTTTCACACCCGGCTCACACCGGCTGCCTCATCAAGTACAAAGAACCTTGGTTCTACTATACTCCCGCACGATAACGTGTGCCGAGACCCGAGTCTCACCTCCGTCGCAGCCTACTCGCAAATGCTTTTGGTGCGAAGCTCCAAGACGTATTCGTTACAAGCTTCCCCTGCGCCTCTCATCAGCCGGCAACTTTCTGTAGGTTTCCCCATGCAACTACTTGTTCTTTTCACAGCTTATGACCCGATTATATCGAGTTCGGGAAAATTTGTCAAGCAGAAATTTACCTGTTCCCGACAAGTTCCCGCAACAATCCTTTAATACTCCGTAATATGCTCCTTTGTCATTGTCACCTTCACGTAGACTTCTTCTCCGTCTCTGAGTACGCCCAGGGTAATTTCATCCCCTTCTCTTGCTAAAAGCATGGCATCCACAACATGGTACTGTCGGGTAATCTCCAATGTTTCTTCCCCGAAGGAAATTGACTTCAGAATATCCCCTGCTTTCACCTGCCCCTTGACCAGACTGTTCTCGGACACCTCTACTATCTTTACCGTTTCATACAGGTGTACATGCCCGGTGGAAGGTTCCGTCTGCATATAAGACTCTACGGTCTGTACCGTTACCCCCAGCATCCCCCGCTGTACGCTTTCACAAGTCGTACCGTAGCAATGGTCAATTAAGTTATCCGCCACATAAATTGCCACCTTGGACGGAATAGCGTACGCAATATTCTCTACGGTAGAATCAATAATCTTTGCATTCACAATCCCCATCAATTCTCCGGACTCGTTGTAAAGTCCGCCGCCGGAATTCCCCGGATTGACCGGAGTGTCTACACGAATAACCCGGAAGGACTGACTCTGTCCGGTAGCAACGTCGCTCAGAGAAATATGCTCCGAATCTACACTAACCACACCGTAGGATGCGGAAGTACCGCCACCTTTTGCATTTCCGATGGCAATGGCTGCTTCTCCCACCACAACCCTGTCCGAATCCGAAACCGTTACCTCCATGGCTGCGGATTCCTGCAATAACTCGCTGTTTGTAATATGTAACACCGCAATATCATAATAGGCAGAACCGCCCACATACTCCGCCGTCATCTTTTGTGCCTCTATCTCACTCCCGTATAAATACACCTCGATATCCCGACTGATTCCGTTGTAGGAATCACACTCTTCATCATATACCACATGATGATTGGTAATTATAAAAGCATCTCCCTTTGCCTTATCCAGCCGGTAAATCACTCCGGAACCGGAGGAGGTATAGTCCTCCTTCACCTTTCCCGTATACCATCCGGTCTGCTTCGACGTAAAATTACAAACAATACTCACCGCACTCCGAAGTCCCTTAGAAGTAGCGTAGGCAATATTGCTACCTTTGTTGACAATGGTAACGGTTCCATCTTTCCCGTTCATACCGTCCAGGCCGTCTGCGCCGTCCTTACCGTCCGCACCATCTTTTCCGTCAGCTCCGTCCTGTCCATCCGCTCCGTCTGCGCCGTCTTTTCCGTCCGCACCTACCACCGTGCCGAGATTCTGTTCCGTCCCGTCGGTGTAGGAAAGTACCAATTCTCCGGCATCGTTAATATAGGCCGCCTCTATGCTGACAGGCTCTGATTTGGCACAGGCAGCCATAGAAAAAATCAGCAAACATGCTACCATAAACACCACTGTCACTCCGATTCTCTTTCCTTTTCTCATACGCTTCATCCGCTCCTTCCCATAAATTACTAACAGTATAACATAAGATTATGTTTTTTTCATGAATTTTTAAGGCCGTACGCATTCTTTGCGTCGGCCCCTTTCTTTTACTGTTCCTCTTCCGGGAACAATTGCTTTTTCATTTCCACATAGACCGACTCATCATTGAGCGGCTTTAACAAATACCCGTTCATTCCTGCCTTAAATATGGCAATCCGGTCGTCCTCAAAGGCACTGGCGGTTGCCGCTACAATCGGAATGGTTCCCGCATCCGCGCGTTCCAGCTTACGAATCACTTCCGTTGCCTCAAGGCCGTCCATTTCCGGCATCATTACATCCATAAGAATCGCCGCGTATTCCCCTTCCTTAGAACGCTTAAACGCCTCCACAGCCTCGATTCCGTTTAACGCCGTATCTACGGTAAAGCCCATATTTTCCAACAAGAACACCGTAATCTTTAAGTTAATCGGCACGTCCTCCACCGCAAGAATCTTCTTTCCTTTAAAAGCCTTCGTGACCGTAATTCCTTCCTCTTCCTTCTCCGGAAGTGCTTCCGCGATTCCAAACGGAATCCGAACAATAAACCGACTGCCTTTTCCCGGCTCGCTCTCTACCTGTATAGTGCCGCCCATGGCATCAATGTACTGCTTAGCAATGGTCATACCGAGACCGGTGCCGTGGTACCGTTTTCCTTCATCCTCATCCGCCTTTGCATACGGCTGATAGATTCGCTTTAAAAACTCCGCATCCATGCCGATACCCGTATCCTGTACGGTAAAGCAATATTCAACTTTCCCTTCCTCCTGCTCTTGTTCCGTCACAAGGAACGACACCTGGCCTCCGGCCGGCGTATATTTCATCGCATTACCCAGAATATTCATAAGGATCTGCTGCACGTGCAAACGGTCTCCCAACACCGCCGGATGTGCAAACGGCGGAAATTTTTTATAAAACCATATCTTGTTTTCCTTTATCTGCCCCTCCAGCATCTCCACACACTCTTTTAAAAGTTCTTCTACCGAAAACGGGGCTTCTACCAGCTTAAACTCACCGCTTTCGATTTTCGAAAGATCCAGTACCTTATTCACGAGAGACAGCAGATAGGATGACGATTCGTCGATTTTATCGAGACAATCCTCTACCTTCTCCTTATCATCGATACTCCTGCGGGCAATATTGGTCATACCCATCACACCGCCGATCGGAGTACGAATATCGTGGGAAATATGCGCCATCAGCTCCGTCTTGGCACGGTTGGCGCGGTTTGCCTCCTTTGCTGCCAGTTCTAACAATTTTGCACTTTCCTTTTGCTGCTTGGACAGTCGTTCTCTACTCTTTACATATACAAACAAAATGACGGTAACAGAGACAAAACCGACAAAAATCAACACCAATACCCAGATAAACATCGTCGTATAGTCATCCACTCCGGCTCCGGAACCGACCACCACATCGCTGTCTACCACCACCATCAGATTCCAGTTCGGCATATTGGCCACCGGACAGGTTGCCAGATAATAATCAATTCCCTCATAGGAAATCTCCATCGAATAGATTCCTTTGTCGCTGGAAACTACTTTCTTCAGCTTTTCCCAATCACCGTTCAGAACTTCCACGTTCCGTTCCAGCTCCTGCAAATAGTCGGCTTCCAACGGAATATCAAAAATCTTACTTTGCCGGTACAGACGTGTACCGTCGTTTCCGAGAATATAAACACTGCTCTTTTCCGCATAGGAATTGGACACCAATGCATACTCTAAGTGAGCAGAATCAATGACAACGGTATAATACTCCAGCTTTTTATTTTCTTCTTTCAAAACAATGGGATTTTCCAGCTCTATCCAACAAAACAGATGCCTTTTTTCTTCTCCCGGCACATAACGAATCCACAAACGTTCTTCGGCAATATTCTCAATCAAATAGTCCTTATTTTTCCAAATACCTGTAGTTCCGTCGGATTTGTAATAAGTACCGTCCTCATCTACCGCATAAATCTGGCTTTCTTCCATATCAAACAACAGGTTCTGTTCCTCTAACGCAGTCCACAGTGCCTCTGCATTTTCAAACTCACTGCCGTCAATATGAGCTCCCATAAGCTGAATCATTTCTCTTCTGGAGGATGCATACAATTCCGCCAGCTCCGCCAAGGTCTCGGTCAGCTCCGTCACATGCTTGCCACGCTCTTCCCGGATATTTCCGCTGAAAAAAGAATAAAGCCCGTATCCCGCGCAACAGAAAACAAGCAGAAGAATGATATACACCATGACTGCTACCTTTCTGAAACGACCTAATACCGACTTTTTTCCTTTTGCTTTTTCCATAGTTCCTCCCGGAGCTTTTGTAGACTGATTTTTACAAAAAATACCTTTTTATTTTACCACATCTCCGTAAAAAAGCAAGCAGATTTTTACGCTTTTAAACTGTTTTTTTTAATCATGAAAAATGTACATCGTTTGCGTGACTTTTTTTATCCAAATTTACACATGGAAACTTTCTTTTACCTATGGTATACTATACCTGTCACATAATGTGATTACATATTTCAGGAGGTATATTTTATGGCATGGTACGATGAAGCCGTATTTTATCATATTTACCCGTTGGGACTGACCGGTGCACCGAAGGAAAACGCTTACGGAGCCCCGGAGCATCGATTAAGCACCTTGTTACCTTGGATTACCCATATCAAATCACTGGGTTGCAACGCCATTTACATCGGACCGCTGTTCGAGTCCGTAGGACACGGCTATGAGACTACGGACTACAAAAAGCTGGACTCCCGCTTAGGCACCAATGAAGATTTAACAAGCTTTGTAAAAGAATGTCACGCCCAAGAAATCCGCGTCATTTTGGACGGTGTTTTTAATCATACCGGCCGAGATTTTTTTGCATTTCAGGATATCAAGAAGAACCGTGAAAACTCTCCTTATAAGGACTGGTACTGCAACGTAAACTTTTGGGGAAACAACGAGTATAATGACGGATTTTCCTACGAAAACTGGGGTGGCTATAATTTGCTTGCAAAACTGAACCAGCAAAATCCGGCAGTAAAGGATTATATCTGTGATGTCATCCGTTTCTGGGTATCGGAGTTTGATATTGACGGTATCCGCCTGGATGCCGCAGATGTACTGAACTTTGACTATATGCAGGCTCTTCGTCGTATTGCAAATGAGGTAAAGCCGGACTTCTGGCTCATGGGTGAAGTGATTCACGGGGATTACAATCGCTGGGTGAATGAAGGCACCCTTCATTCCGTAACCAATTACCACCTGCACAAAGCACTATACTCCGGTCACAATGATCATAATTATTTTGAAATTGCCCACACGGTAAAGCGTTTATACGAAATGGGCGGCAACCGTCCGGAAGGCCTGAAACTCTATAATTTCGTGGATAATCACGATGTAGAGCGCATTTATACAAAGCTATCCGACAAGGCCCACTATACTCCGGTACATATTTTGCTGTATACCTTGCCGGGTGTGCCATCGATTTACTACGGCTCGGAGTTCGGCATCGAAGGAAAAAAGGAACGTTTCTCCGATGATTCCCTTCGTCCGGCACTTTGCCTATCTGCGTTTAAAAACGCTGTTACGGACAATCCGTGTACCCGTCTGCTGACAGCACTGGGGCACATCCGTCAAACCACCCCTACCCTTTCCTACGGAGATTACAAGGAACTGCTGTTGACAAATCGTCAGTACGCTTTCTCCAGAACCCACAACGGAACGACCGTTCTTGTCACTGTCAACAACGATGACAGCGACTACGGAATGACACTGCCTTGCGGATCATTCTCCCGATACAAGGATATGCTATCCGGCGAGATTGTCACAGTCACCGACGGACGCATCACCGTGAATGTAAAGGCTAATAGCGGAGGTATCTGGGTGCCGATGATAGACGTTGCCGATGAACAGCCTTGTTCGGGCACTTCCTTACCGGCATGCAACAAGCACTCCGAACCGGTAACGAAAAACAAAACCACGGCTCCCTCCTCCGAAGTTCCGTCAGAAGAAGACTGGTTCTTCGACTCTGCCTTTATTACCAATCCGGAGCCGGAACCGATGCCCGGAAAGATTTCCGATTCATCACAGAACGCAGAAGAAAGTGTAACTACAGAAGTTCCGTCCTTTGATACCAATGCCTATGAACAAGGTAAAATTTCCGGACTTCAGGAAGCCATCCTTGCCATTATGGAAAAGAAAGGCCCGGTAACAGAACAGATGCGTAACGATGTACTCTGTAATACCCACCACGACTCTCTGGTCAATTGGGTAAAAAGCTTTTACTAATTTACACTATCAGACCATTTATGCACATTAAAAGGCGAAGAACCCTTCCGACTTTTCGGAACACTTCTTCGCCTTCCTTTATTGTACTTCTTCCATAATTTTATGATGATTATCCTTCATACGATACATGGATTCATCCGCCATTTGTAAATATTTCTCAATATCAAACTCATCCTCCGGACGAATCGGCACGCCTCCGACACTCACCGTTAAACGGAACTCAATTCCCCGCTTTTCTACCTCCTTTGCCAACCGTTCCTGCACTGCCTGACAAATTCCGTCGATATCGATTTCTCCGTCTACCACACGACCTCCTACCAGGAATTCGTCTCCGCCGAATCGGGACACGACCCAGTCTCTCGGCATTTCCGCACGTAATACAGAGGCTACGGTGCGTAACGCAAGGTCACCGTTTGCATGACCGCTTTGGTCATTGATACTCTTCATTTTATCAATATCCACAAGGAATATAACTCCCAGTCCACCCTTTTCTTTCCAGTCCTCTAACATCGGATACGTAATACGCTCACAGCCCGCACGGTTATATACACCGGTCAGAGTATCCATTACCGATAAATTCGTCAATCGTTCCGTCAGATTAACAATCATAATATTACGTCTTACCTGCTCCAGATACTGGTTCATATGTCTGGTCCAAATGTAAAGACGATTATTATGGATAATCTCCAAATCACCGGTCAAAACCGCAAATCCGTAGGTTTTTTCATCGCTATACACAGGTACATACATATATACACCCGGAACTTCTCGATTCTTTGCCAAATAGAAAATCGCATCTTTTTTCTTCATTATCTTCGGCGGCTTTTTTTGACCATCCTTCACCGTACCGACTACAGCCATATCATCGTTGTAGCCTCTGGTCCGCAGATTGGCGTCCCCTTCTTCAATATGGAAAAACTCCGAATCCAGACAGAGCGTGAAGTTTTCGCCTTCAATATCATGCTCCCGTTCAAACAACGTGGAAAGGCTGTCGGACAATTCCTCCATATTCTCGTTCTTACGAATGTATAAATAGATGCTTCTGAAATGAGAATCCAATGCGATACTGTCCCTAAGCTTAAAGAATGTCTCATCCTGATGTGCGTTAGTCTTCCACTCCGCACAGCCACAACTCTCGTTCGGAACAAATCTTGTATTCAGCAAAACATTTTCAATTTTCTTTCCTTGCATACTGTCAAGCAACATATGAATTGCCTTGACACCCATACTTCCCCATTCATGGCTCACAGAAGCAAGAATCGGATGAAACTCCCTGGTCTGTGTCAGACAATCATATCCGGTTACAATCACATCCTCCGGTACATGATAGCCCATTTCACCCAATCGGTTTGCGACGCCGAAGGCCATAACGTCATTGGCACAGACGATGGCATCCGGAAGACTGTTATCATGTTCTTCCATCCATGCCAGTGTCAGTTCCATAGCACTTGCCATCCCCCAGTCACCGTACTTAACATTTCCTTCCGGCACAGAAAAACAGTTCTCTTTTGCAACATCCAACACCGCACGTAACCGCTCTGCGCTATCTGCATGATCCTCAGGTCCGCCAACAAACAAAATCTCCCTGACACCATGTTCTGTCACAATATGCTCCACCAGTTCCTTCATTCCGGCATAATTGTCGGTAAATACAGACGGAACTCCCTCGAACTCGTATTCAAGACTGACAACCGGACACTTTACACTTTTCAGCTTTTCTTTAAAGTACTCTGTCTCCATGGTCAGGTTAAAGGAATTACCTAACACAATAATTCCGTCAAATTCTTCCAAATCAGGAAGTGTAAATATATTAAACTCTGCTTCACATTGAGCAGGGCTTTCCCACCGTAACGAATAATTTACAAAAGTAAACACGTCAATATCAGCCTCTCCGGCTACCTTTGCAATTCCGCTCAAAACCTCTTGTACATATTCAAAACTCCATCCGCCGGCAAACACTGCTATTTTTTTTCTCATAACATCCCCCTTAGATAAAAGTCTGACATTTCCAATATAATGTATTTATTTAATACATTATATCAAACTATATAAGAAAATACAAGCAAAAAAGCAATTACATCCGGCGTTCCCATTCCAGATGGTGCGCCTGTTTTCTATCATACATATCATCGTCTGCCATTTGCAAATACTCGGTAATCTCCACTGTATCCTCCGGCAACATTTTTACAATCCCTATACTGATCGTAAGCGGAATTGTAATCTTTCTCTTCTTTACTTCCTTTTCCAAATGCGCTTCCATAGAACTGCGCAACGCTTCCTCATCTATTTCCTCTCCGCTTACTCTTCCGCCGATAAAAAATTCATCGCCGCCGTATCTGGATATAATCCAATCCTCCGGCAATCCGGACTTTAATACACTGGCAACCGTACGCAGTGCCAAATCACCGTTTGCATGACCGTATTTGTCGTTAATCACCTTCATTTTATCCACATCTACCAGCATAATGATACCGGTGCCGCCGCGATTTCTCCACTCCTCCAGCATCGGGAACGCAATCTGCTCGCAGCCGGCGCGATTATATACACCGGTAAGCACATCCGTTACCGAAAGCTTCGTCAATTTCCGCGTCAGATCCGAAATGGTAAGATTTCTTCTTACCAGCTCCAAATACTGACTGGTATGTCTGGTCCATATATAAAACTGATTCGCACAGGCAATCCGTAAAGAACCGGTCAATACCGCAAATCCGTAGGTTTTCATATCTCCCAACAAAGGAGCCACAATATAGAGCATCGGCTTCTTTGTTTGTTTTGCCAACCAGTACAATGCTTCGTTACGCTTCCTTGTCATACGCGGATACGGTTTCCCGTCCACCAATGTTCCAATCATCTCTGCTCTGTCATTGTACCCCGTTAAGCATAGATTAAAATCGCCTTCCTCTATTCGGAAAAACTCCGGGTCCAGGCACATAACAAAATTTTCACCTTCCATCTGGTGCTCCCGCACAAACAAATCCGAAAGCGCCTCTGACAAATCCTCCGCATGGTCAATCTTGTCTACCGCACGATAAATATGGCGGAAATGCGCATCCGCATCCAAACCGCTGATTACATTTACCTGTTTACGTCTTGTTCCGAAAATTATGTTCTTTTGTAATTCTTCAAACGAACAACCGCAGCTTTGTGCCGGAACAAAACAAGTCGGAAGAATCTCATTATTCTGCTCTTCTCCGTTCATCATACGGAACAACATGGAAAAAGCCCTGTTTCCCATCTGCTCCCACTCATGACCTACCGAAGCTATTGTAGGGTGGTACTCCTGTCCGGCACGCAGGCAGTCAAATCCGGTAACCGCCACATCTTCCGGTACGTTGTAATTCAGACGTTCCAGCTGGTCACACGCTCCCATGGCCATAATATCGTTTGCACACAATATAGCATCCGGAAGAAAACCGAACTCTTCTACCCATGCGGAAACAACACTCATCCCGGACTCTCTGGACCAATCTCCATACTGTATATTCCGTTCAGGAATATGAAATCCGTTCTTTCCCGCCACATCGCATAACGCCTTTAACCGGTCAAGGTTCTCCAAATGGTCCTGGGGACCGCCGATATATAAAATATTCCTTGCCCCGTGGTCTTCCACAATATGCCGCGCCAAATCATACATACCGGCATAATTATCGGAAACAAGGGATACCGCATGTTTCAGTTCGTACTCCACCGCCACCGCAGGCACTTTGATATGCTTTAACTTCTCGGAAAAATACTCCACTTCCTTATCCTGATTAAAAGAATTGGCGAGCAGAATGAGCCCGTCAAAATCCTCCAATTCGGGCAATGTAAATAGATTATATTCGCCCTCATTCAATAAGGCATCCAACCCGTGTATCGAAAAATTCACAAAGGCATAGGTATCTACATTTTCCTTCTTTGCCGCTTCGGATATCCCATAAACAACTTCCCTGAAATATTCATCGCCCCAACCACCGGCAAATACCGCTATTTTCTTTTTCATAGACTCGCCCTCCGGTAAAAAAGGTGTCATTACACATAATACTCTCCTAATAATTATACCGCGAAAAGAAGGGAAACACAATAAATTTTTCTAAAATTTTCTATTTTCTCGCTTTTTTTCTTTCTTTTTTCTTCTGCACGGAATAGCCGAATTTTCCAAGCTTCTCCCCCAACAAAAAATACTCTCCGTGAGAGTAAGTCACCAGTCCGGACTTGTTTAATTCAAACTTTCCGGTTTCATTCATATAGGCATCCTCCACCGTCACATTTACCACTTCCGCCACAAACATGGTGTGACTGCCCAGTGCCAGCTCCTGTACCACTTTGCACTCAATATTCACAGGGCTCTCCGCGATTCCCGGTGTACTTAGCTTCTGTGATGCAAGAGGAGTCAGTTTCATCTCCCTGAACTTGTCCACATCTCTGCCGGATTTTACACCGCAATAGTCCGTAGCAAATACCAGGTCCTTTGTCACCAGATTCACCACAAACTCTCCGGTCTCTTTGATTATATCATATGAATACCGCTCCGGACGCACCGATATAGACAACATGGCAGGGTCGGAGCACACTGTGCCCGCCCATGCCACGGTAATAATGTTCGGTCTTTCGTTTTCGCGTCCGCAGCTTACCATTACTGCCGGTACCGGATATAACATATTGCCCGGCCGCCAATGCTGCTTTGCCATATTATCTCCTTTGGACGGATATCCGCCGCTATACTATCTTACAGTTCCACACCGTTTAACTTTAACAGTTCTCTTGCACTTTCTACGGAATCTACACCGGTTGCGTTCTTAATCGGTGCAAACTCCTTCTCGCGTACTACTTCGAATACGAGACAGCTGTCCAGCATATGAATCATATCCAACACAAGACTTTCGTACTTATAACCGTTTACTGCCTCCGGCTTTACGGTCTCTCCGGCCTCATTCATATACGGAATCTTCTTTTCCACAATATGAAGCGGCATCTCCTTGCTTACGATTTCCTCCAAATCATTGACACGGAATAAGTAGTTTAAAATAACACCGTAGTTGTATGCCGGCTCGCCTGTAGCATCCTTTGCCTCCATCATCTCGGTGGTCAGCTCGTAATACTCTACGATGGACGGTCTTCCGTCCTCTAAGCACATTACGCCTACCTTCTCATCCGGAGCAGCCTTCTTGATTACCTTTGCACCTACCGCACAATTGTTAATTGCGGTCGCACCTACAAAGCACGGGTCCGCAATGCGCTGTAACACGTTATCTACCGCAAAAATGTTCAGCCACTCGATACCTGCTTCATGTACAATATCAAGCACGCCCGCGCGCTTCATGGAAGAGAACCAGCCGCCGTTTCCGTTCGGAGATGCGGACATCAGGCCCTTTTCCTCCATATATACCTTTCCGTTGTAATCGGAAGCCGGTGCCATATCCTGCATAAAGAAGGTTACATAATTTTCATCGTATCCGAAGAACTTCTTCTCCTTTAAGAAGGACACTGTCTTCTCGTGATTCTTTTCACTGGTCATAATAAACAGGTGTACATAATTGCCGGCCTGCTCCACCACATCTAACATATTGCGGATTAAGCGCTCAAAAATATAGACCTCCTTGGTCAGACCGATGTTATACATGCCCTTCGGGTTATCGGAACCGAGGCGGGTTCCCATACCGCCTGCCAGAAGCACCGCACCTACCTTGCCGGCACGAATCATCTCAATACCCTTTTCGGTATATTCTGCCTTCTTTCCCTCGATTTCCGAAAGCTTCATTGCCGGAATCGGCGTAATCACTCCCCTTGCCTGCTCCTTATCTGCCTGGGCAGCCTGAGCAAGCACGGAAAAATCCGTCTGCTCAATCTGTGCAAGAAGTGCTGCCTTCCCATCCTCGGACAGCTCCTCAAAATACTGCAATACATGCTCCTGCCCGTACTCGCTTACCTTCTTTAACGCCTCGCTATAGTTCATTGTTTCATCCTCCTGATTATTTTTCTTCTATATCATGATACGACCGTTCCAGTTCGATTACCGTTGCCGGATGTCCCCCCCGGGAACCCTCATCAGGCGGTATCATATAATCCGAACCGTATAACGCCGTAAGATATGCTGCATTGTCTACCGGACCGAAAAAGCGATAGCCCTCGAACTCGTACTCACTGCTTCTTCCCTCCGGCTGTGCCTCGATTCTCTCCCCACGTCTGAAATCAAAAGCAAGATAGCTCCGTTGCCTGATTTCTCCGTCAAACACTCTGCGCGGAATAGATTCCTTTCGCCCCCAGTGTCCGAGATAATTGGAATAACGGGCATCTCCCCACTGGGGAAGCTTCTCCTTCCGCTCTCCGTATGCTTTTACCAAAGCATCCAGGTCTCTGATCAACGTCTCGCTGCCGGTATACTTTGTAATCATCTTCATTATCAAACGTTTCACCGGATTCCGTACGGCACCCTTTTCCGCAATGTGCGCATACAAAAGCTTCTTTTTGAACTTTACACGCAATTCTTTCAAAACACGAAGAGGTAACACATTCACATCTCCGTCCAGCGGAAAAATATCAATATATATGCCTCCCACATAGCCGCCTCCGCTTCTGCGAGCCTCTACACAGGTCGTCCGTTCATCCTCCAAACGAATAAACGCATAAGGCACACCCTCTTCTTTTGTAAAATGCCGCAACCGATAGCCTTCCGGAAAGCATTCCTCCGGAAGTTCTAACAGCGCTTCATATTCCTTCCGCGGTAATCCGAAATCCGCATCATCGTCCCATGGAATAAACCCTTTATGCCGGATTGCTCCCAGCATCGTCCCGCCGAGCATATAATAATGCAGCTCATTTTCCCGGCAAACCCGGTCAAAAGCCTTCATGATTTCAAAAATCTTTTCCTGTAATCCCGTCATGGAATCTGTCCTTTCCCGCAAATACATTCGCCGGCATTTTACTCTTCCGGCGTAATCCGTTTAATATACGGCTTATAGTGAATCTTTCTTTCCTCCGCAGCCGGAAGCTTCCGATAATCTCCGAAAATATGTGTCAGATACTCTTCACAAAGCTTCGGTCCGCGCAAAAGTATCCCCTCAAACTCCCATAAACTGTATTCGTCATAGTTTTCTCCAAAGTACTTTCGCGGCACAATCTCTCTGATATTATAAGCCCCGGTTAAAGTCCCCGCATGCTCCGCATGCTCGGCATCCTGCGCAGCAAACAGACGGTCCATACGCTGATACACTTTCCGTACATCGATAAAACGATATAACCGTAACGCTCTTACCACGCGCAACACCGTCTGTTCCCACTTAGAACGACTGGTGCGAATACCGGTATTTACATTTGCGGTACCACAAAGAAACCGCAGTCCCATGGCCTTTGCATAATACACCTTCCTCGCCGTTTCATCATCCGGCGTACCATCAAGCGGAATAATATCAATCAAATATCCCTTCCGTACCGTAGTATCCTCCAGAAGCTGCTCCTCAATCTCCACCTTTGTTGCATACAATTTTGCAAAATAACTCTTAAACTCCTTGTCTGTCTGCCAGCTTCCGATCCGGTACTCCTCACCCAAAATCTCCTGTGCCGCGCCTGACTTTACAAGCTCGATTAACCGGTCGTAATCCGCCCGGGGCATTGCCACATCCACATCATCGTCCCACGGAATAAATCCCTTATGGCGTACCGCACCGAGAAGCGTTCCTCCAATGGCATAATAGCGGAGTTCGTATGCATTACAAAGCTTTACAAACGCCTTTAAGGCTCCCAACTCGATTTCATGAAGTTCTCCTAAAATTGCCTCATAACTTCCTTCGGATAAATGTTCTTCCTGTTCCGTTTGAACAAAACATTCTGTCTTTTCCACTTTTTCGGAAATTTTCTTCTTTTCCCAATATGCCGGCTGAAGCGTACAAGAAAGCACCATCTTCTCCGGCAGGCTCTTATAGTGCTTTCCGAGGAAAAATCCCGCATAACGCGCCACGGACTCCATCAAAAACAGGAACAAATCCCCGAAGCGTCTCTGGGACATACAATACTCTGCGGCTTCCTTTACAAAGCGAACTCCCTCCTTTTCGGAGCTCACCTGTCCGAACACCGACCGATAATCTCTCTGTGACACTGCCATATCAAAACTACGCTTAAACTGCGCCGTCAAACCGTAATTATGGGTATGATACACTCTTGCCTTTGCGCAATAACAAATGGCATCTCCCGCCTCGATTAACGCTGCTCCGAAAATCATATCCTCATTAAAAATCGTATCGGTTACAAAGCCTCCCAGCTCGTCATACCGACTTCTGCGGTACATAGCACAGGCGTTGGAAATCATATAAGTCTTAATACCAAGCCTTTCCTTGTCTTCCTTCGTCTTCTTACAGGACTCCGCAGGATAATTGTGAAGGCGCAGGAACCGTTCCGAAAAATCCGCATGCTCCGCTGGCAGCTGTCTGGCATAGGCAGCACCTACTTGTTCCTCCTTAAAGCACTGCATCAGCTTCTCGATCAAAAACACGTCCGCCGGCACCGCATCCTGGGTCATACACAGAAAAAAGTCCGCATCGGAATACTTTTCCACCGCCAGATTTCTTGTTCCGCCATGATCATAATCCTTCTTCTCCACACGGACAAGTTTTATCTCCACCGGAGGAAGCGTTCTGTTATCGTTTTTTGCGGCAACCTTTTCTACGCGAGTCCGTAAATCCGATACCGTATGTCCTTCCGCTTCCGTATTCATTAATATAATCTTTGCCGGACGCAGGGTCTGTTGCAATAACATAGCAAGCAAACGCTCCAGCTTTTTATCGGCTTTATATACCGGAATAATCACATCAGGTCGTTCCATATGGCACACCTCCTATTTTCTCTATTTTATCATACCGCACTCTGCTCCGAATTACAAGCACAAAGTCACGTAAGCTGCATACGATATGTTGTAATCAAAATTTTGGAGGAAATCTTCATGGGAAACTTATCTAATTGTGGAATCGGTGGCGGAAACAACGGTGGCAGCTGTTGCTGGATTATCATCTTATTACTTCTTTTCTGCGGTTGCGGCAATAACAACGGCGTAGGCGGCGGCAACAGCGGTTGCGGCTGTGACTGTGACTGTGGTTGCGACTGCGGTTGCGGCAACAACAACGGTGTAGCAGGCGGTAACAGCGGTAACAGCTGCTGGATCATCATCCTCATCCTTCTCTTCTGCTGCGGCGGTTGCGGTAACAGCTTCTGCTAACTTTCCCCGCACGCACAGAGCGGCATTGTCACTCAGTCGTGGGCGCGTTCGCATGACTGTACGCACGCAGAAAGGGTATCCCCCGGTCATTACGACTTGGGGATACCCTCTTTTTCATTCTTGGTATTCTTTTACTGCTCGGAATACTTTGCGGAAAGCTCGTTGATGGTGCCGTCAGCAATCATCTTACCGAGAATCTCATTAATCTGCTCTAACAGCTCGGTATTCTCTTTGTTTACCGCAATTGCATATTCTTCGTTACCGAATGCTTCGTCATCTTCCATAATCTTTAAGCCTTCGTTGTCACCAACGTACTTCTGTGCGGTTGCGGAATCGATGACTACAACATCACACTTACCGTTTACAAGCTCCATAATCGCCTCAGAGCCCTTCTTAAATGCCTCGTAAGCATACCCCATATCCTTTACACAGGACTCACCGGTATAACCCTGGATAACCACAATCTTCTTGTCAGCCATATCGGTAGCCTTTGTGATATCGGAGCCTTCCTTCACAATCATAACCTGCTTTGCATTGTAGTACGGAACAGAGAAGTTTACCTCTTCGGCTCTTTCCGGATCAACAGTCATACCTGCGATAACCGCATCAACCTGACCGTTCTGAAGGGCAAGCAGCAGGGAATCAAACTCCATGTTCTCAATCTGCGCGTTCTTGCCGAGCTCATCGCCGATCTGCTTTGCGATTGCCATATCGATACCGTCATACTGATCAATTACACCGTTTGCCGCCACAAACTCGAACGGAGGAAATTCCGCATTGGTACCGAACTTAATTACATTTGCCTGTTCGTTATTCTTTGCATCGTCTTCCTTACCGCCGCATGCAGCAAACATCGCTACGGTGGTTACACAAGCCACTGCCAGTGCAAGCTTCTTCATCATCTTTTTCATTTTCTTATTCTCCTTGTTTCCTTGTTTTACTCTCTATTTTTAAAGCACTTTGCTTAAAAACAGCTTGGTTCGCTCATTTTGCGGCCGGTCGAAAATCTCCTCCGGCGTACCGCTCTCTAATACAACACCGCCGTCCATAAATACCACGCGGGTAGCCACTTCTCTTGCAAAGCCCATCTCGTGGGTTACCACCACCATGGTCATGCCGCTTTTCGCAAGATTCTTCATAACATCCAATACTTCACCTACCATCTCCGGATCCAACGCACTGGTCGGCTCATCAAAGAGCATAATCTCCGGTTCCATGGCAAGAGATCTTGCAATGGCAATACGCTGCTTCTGACCGCCGGAAAGCTGTACCGGATAAGCATTTGCCTTATCGGACAAACCGACAATTTTAAGAAGCTCTTCGCCCTTTGCCTGTGCCTGCTCCTTGGTCATTTTCTTAAGCTTCACCGGAGCCAGGGTAATATTTTCCATGACCGTCAGATGCGGAAACAGATTAAAATGCTGGAATACCATGCCCATCTTCTGACGTACCTTATTGACATCCACCTTCGGCGCATTAATCAGCTCATCATCCACATAAATCTCGCCTTTGTTCGGCTTCTCCAAAAGATTCAGGCATCGCAGGAAGGTACTTTTACCGGAACCGGACGGCCCGATAACTACCACTACTTCCCCCGGCTTAATATGCTCGTCAATGCCGTTTAATACGTCTAATTTTCCAAAGCTTTTATGTAAATTATTTACCTTAATCATACGCTGCCCCTTTCTACCGGATATCGGACTTTCTCAGTCTCTTTTCAATGATTCCAAGGACCGTCGTCAATATCTTAATCAATACAAAGTAAATAATTGCGGTAGCAATAAGCGGCATCATTGCCAGATAGGTCGCACTCTTAATAAAGTCACCAGCCTTCTGGATATCCATAAGGCCTACATAACCGACAATCGCCGTCTCCTTAATCAGCGTAATAAACTCGTTACACATAGCCGGGAAAATATTTTTCACCGCCTGCGGTACCACGATATAAAACATAGTCTGGGCACCGTTCAAGCCGAGGGACCGTCCCGCCTCCGTCTGTCCCTTATCAATGGAAAGAATACCCGCACGGATAATCTCCGACACATAGGCACCGGAATTGATAGAGAACGCAATTGCCGCAATAATCCACTTGTCCAAATCCACCGTAGCGAACACGACAAAGTAAATAATCATAAGCTGGGTTACGGACGGTGTGCCACGGATGATGTCCGTATATACCTTACCGAAGAAACGTAACACTTTGCTCTTGGACAGGCTGCAAATGGCAATTAAGAACCCGATAATCAGTCCCAAAAATGCCGCCAACAGGGAAATCTTAATGGTTACTCCGATACCGTCAAGCAATAACTTCCATCGGTCTTCTCTGATAAAACATTTTTCAAAGGTTCTTGCAAATTCCGCAAACCAGCCGGAACCGCCTCCGGTAGCAAGACACATCGCATACAGATTCATCTATGTTCTCCTTCCGCATTTCGTACAAATCAATTGACAATAAATTATAGCATAGAAACGTAAAAGAATCAAGCATTCCAATACTTTTCATCGGAATGCCTGATTCAAAAATGCATTTTAATTATTCTTTTAATCTTTTACTCTATCTCTTTGATTTCCACAGTTGCTCCAACCTCAGTAAACTTAGCTGCGATCAGCTCCGCATCTACCTTATTCGTAACCTCGATTACAGTACACGGTGCGAATTCCACTGCATCCTTTGCCTCTTTCAAGCCCAAGCCGCTGGCTTCGCGATATACTTTGATAACTTTTACCTTTTCCGGACCCACTTCAAGAAGTGTTATCACGTAGTTCTTAGGAGCATCCTGTATCTCCTCAAGCTCAATCATACCGTATTCCACCGTTATCGTAGAACCGATTGCTTCAAAGTCAGCCCGTACCTGTTCTGCCGCAGACTGATGCAAAGTTTCAAGTAACACACACGGTGTAGACTCTACCGCTGTTTTTGCCTCTGCCAGGCCGGCACCGGTCAAATCACGGTAAAGCTTAATTGCCTTGACCTTTTCCGGACCCACTTCCGTAAGTATTACCTTATAGGTTGCCGTAATCGGAACAAACTGCTCTTCCGTCTCGTTCGGAGTTTCGGTTTCTTCCGGCACCTCCGTCTCCGCTCCTGTATTTTCTTCCGGCTTTCCGCTCCATGCCGGAATCAATGCCGGTACCTCGTCATCCTTTGCATGAAGTGCCGCTGCCAAATACGGATGAGTCAAGGTTTCGATACATCTGTCCGGCTCAAAAACATAGACATCGCTTACTTCCGTTATATTATTCTCCAACAACCAGGCCTGCTTCTCTTCATCATAATCAAGCACCGGTACGATATACATCAAATCGCTGTCCTTACACATGGTGCCATCCCAGGACTCACTGGTCAAATCACAATGATAGAACACAATACGGTCCAAAAAACTGTCCACATAAGCCTGCTGCTCCGGAGTCAGATTTTTTACGTCTCCGTATACAAAGGTATTTTCCGCAGAATCTCTCAAATCCTTTCCGGTAAGAGTAATGTAATATTCGAACATTCCGTTCATGTCCTTTTGCTCAATCATCGGCAAAAGCTGTTTCCAAATCTCGTCATCTTCCTCGTACACACCGTCCGGAGAATTCACAATTTTTCCGCCCAAAAATCTGGTCTCCTCGGTCACATAATTAACGACAAACTCCTCCGTCAAATCTCTTTCATATAAGGTATCAAACAGAAAGTCAAAGTATTGGCTACCGGACTTCACATACATTTTCCCGTTCTCATCCGGAGTGGTAAGCTTTATATTTTGCAAAGTTACCGGCAGTTCCTTCGCTACCGCCTTTACCACCTGCATTGCTTCCTCGTTGGTTGCCGGCGCATAATCCTCCGGAATCTGCTCACCGTCTTCAAACATTACGTTCGGAACAAACTCCGAAAAATGAAGCTTATCCGGCATTGCCAAATCCACATAAAGCAAATAAAAATCCGAATCTCCGCCCTCGATGGCATTCCGCACATTCCGTTCCATATCCTCTGTCGTTCCCTCTATATAGTAACAGGAGCCTGCAAACATTGCCTGCAAAAACTCTGCGGTAATCTCATAATCCTGAATCAAAGACAGTTCCTTGTACAAATCACTGTCCGGCTTAGTCATGGACAAAATCGCCTGCACATCACCGGCCTTTAATGCTTCCACATAATCCTTGACCATACCCTCTGCCTGCACAGCAAGTGTCGCATAATCCGGTTCTGCCGGTACCGGTGTTGCGGTCGGTTCCGGGGTCGCGGTCGGTTCCGGAGTTACGGTTACTTCCGGCGCCTCGGTGACCGTAGCCGCCTTTGTCGGCTCTGTGACATCCTTTCCTGCTTCTTTTCCGTCATTCCCGCAGGCCGCAAAGCAAAGCAACACTGCCAACAACAAAATCCCTAGTTTTTTGTTCATAGTTTTCTCCTCCTTTGTCTCTGAAAATCACAGACAAATTCCCTCCTGTATTCGATTGCTAATTAAAGCAATCCACGACATACTTTATCACAGATTGCACCTTCTGTCCAGAACGAATTCGGCAAATCTATCCTTCTATCTCACTTATTAAATTGTACACGCCGTCTTCCGACAACACACCTCGTTTTAGTTCTCTCGGAAGTTCTCCGCGTTCATCACATTCGAAGTCCTTTAACCATTGTCCGCCTTCGTAATATTCCAGTAAGGATTTCCATTTTTTCTGCAAAGCATCATCCTTGTATACCGCTTTGGTATCCTTCTTTGTTGCTTCCTGTATTTCGTCGAAGTACTGTTCCATCCGTTCAATACGGGCAATCATATCTTCCCGGCTTTCATTTACCCGGCACCGGAACATTCCCGTAGACTTGTGAATGTAAAAGGCACCGTCCCGTTCGATAATTTCCTCTACTTTCGAAAGGAACTCCTCCTTCCGCTCCTTTATCATCTCTCCCGCATTTCCCGGGAAAGAGTATACATACTCATATACCGGCTCCGCCGCATCCACCAAAAGATCCGAATCGCAAATCACACACTCAATATCAGAGAACACCGTCTGCAACTGTTCCCTGCCGTTTTCCAGGCGAAAACCGCAGGACACCCGTTGAAACGGTACCTCAATTTTGGCATCAAACCGCTCCACAAACTCATGAAGCTCCTGCATATGGGTATCCCCCACCGTGGTGGCGCAAAACATTCCGCCCTGCTTTAACAGCTTTCTTACCTTCCGGAACAAATCCTGACGCTTTTCCACATGATACAACATATGATTTGCCGTAATACGGTCATAGCTTCCAATCAAAGACAAGCAATTGGCGTCCGCCACCTGATAACTGATTTTAATGTTCTTCTCATCCAAAACAGCCCTTTTTGTCGCCAGGCCTTCCTTCGCTTTCTCTAACATTCCTTCGGAATAATCCGTCAATAAAAACGTAAGATTCCGCGGCAACTTTTCTGCCATAGCCACTAAATTGGCTGCATTGCCGCAACCGAGACAAAGAATGTCCATGCCTTCGGAAAGTTCCAAGTTCTCCAAAATCCAGTCCGACCACGGTATCTTTCCGGTACTGTAATTATGCAGACTGATACGGCGATTTAAATTGTCATCACTCCGATACTGCTTAATAATCATATCCGAAACCTCTAAAATCTGGATAGCTTCCACCAGACTTTCCCAAGTCTGACCTTCCTCTGCATTCTGTACCTTGTCCACCGCATCAATAACCCGGTCCAAATGACGCTTCTTCTCATTTAAAAGCTTTTTCTGCTCCTGCAAAGACTCCGCCAGACTCAGCGTGCTGTTGCAAACCGTCTCCTTTATCTGCTCCAAAGACATGCCGAGATACCGAAGCAATAAAATCCGCTGTAGCATCACAAAGGAAGACTCGTCATAATACCGGTAGCCCGCTTCGGAATAACCAACAGGCTTCAGTAACCCCTTTTCGTCATAAAACCGTATCGTTTTCGATGATACCCCGGAAATCCTTCCGAATTCACCGATGGTGTAGTTCTTTTTCTCCATAAAAACCTCCGTCTTCAAAGTAATTTTCTGTTGCAGGCGGATGTCCGGACCATCCTCACACCCTTATTGTAAACCTTCCCGTAACCGGAAGGTCAAGCACTTTTTTCAATTACTTCCTTTACCAGCTGCCAGGCGATACTTCCTTCGCGAATTTTACTAAGCGCCTCCGCAAACGGTACCCATTCCGCATCATCCACTTCTTTGGAAAGTACTAAGTTCGCTTTCTTCACCTTGGCATGAAAACCTAACATCAGCATCTCCTTCTTTTCATACGGATAGCTTTTTACAAAACGGATTTCTTCTACCTTCTGGCCGATTTCTTCCTCTATCTCCCGGGCTGCCGACTCCTCCGCCGATTCCCCGATTTTCATGAAACCGGACACGCATACATACCGGGTATTCGAAATATCTCCCTGCTTTAATAAAGCCACCTCACCGCATTCATTGGTTACCGCACAAATCACACAGGTAGAAAACATATCGAAAAGCGGCATCTTGCACGGTTCGCAAAACGGCACCAATCCCTCGTCTCCGATTTCCTTTTTCGCCAATTTATTTCCGCAATGCGGACAATAGGTAAAACGCATGCCAGAATCTCCTTCTTTTCTCAAATTTCGCCGGTAAACATTGCTAGCTTACCGCTTCTTTTAGCACAAATTTTCCCAGTCAATCCGCTCGTTCTTGTAGAAGAACTCCCGGTCATGTTCTCCGATTTCACGAAGCACACGGCATGGATTGCCTACCGCCACTACATTTGCCGGAATATCCTTTGTCACAATGCTTCCCGCACCGATAACGGAATTATCTCCAATGGTCACGCCCGGAAGAATTACAGCCCCGCTGCCGATCCAAACATTGTTTCCGATATGTACCGGCCGCACATACTGATACTGTTCTTTACGCAATTCCGGGGTAATTGTATGATTTGTGGTGGTAATCACCACATTCGGTGCAAACATTACATGGTCACCCACGATAATTTCTGCGTCATCCACGCAGGTCAGATTAAAATTTGCATACACATGATTTCCGAAATGCAGATTCTTTCCACCCCAGTTGGCCCGAAACGGCGGTTCGATATAACACCCTTCTCCCATACTGCCAAGCATTTCTTTCATCAGCTTCTGACGCTTTTCTCCCTCCGACGGACGGGTCATATTAAAATCATACTGCCTTTCCAGACGCATCTGCTGCTCTGCCATCAAATCCTCGTTTCTCGGATCGTATACCAGTCCTGCTTCCATTCGTTCTCTGTGTGTCATATTGCTCTCCTTTCGCTGTCGCTTTCACTGTATTTCCTGCTATTCATCAATCGAAAACCACACCTTATATCCCTTCGGTGCCCATTCTCCTCCGCCGAAATGACAGGTATGTAACTCCCCCGATTTATGCATACTACAACTGAATGTATCATATTCATAAGAAAATCCCGCCTCCGTTAATGTGGCAATTACTTCCTCCTTTGTCATTCCACGTTTCATTTTCGGCACCTGAATCATTTCCTCTTCCAGATTATCCCTCACCACATATACCTCTTCATTATCCGAAAACGCAATCACATTACATTCATACATCTGTGAGCTGATATATTTCACATTATGTGTAAACGGGATATCTTCTGCCTCCAATTCTTTTTTTATCTCTTCCAGTGTTTTTCCTACGGACTCGCTCATAATCTGATAGCGTTTCCCCGCCTTTTCTTTTTCTTGTCTTTTCTTCAACTCTTCCTGCTCCGCCCGCACCTTTAACGCTTCTTCTACCTCCACAATTCTTGCGCTCAAGCCATCAATATCTCTTTTATCGACTCCGTCAATTCTTTTTATCATTCCGGAATGCACATAATACTCGATTTGTATTGTATCGTTATGCTCCTTCATCCATGTCACATATTTCCACAATACGCCGGATTCATAAGATGCGAATGTTCCGTTTTCTTCTGTTTCAAAACCGATGTAATAGGTGGTAATACGCCTACTGCTGCTATGACGACCTCCCCGGATACTATACTCGGACCGAAACGGCGTTACTTTCTCCACCGGTAAGGTTTCCACCTTGGTTTCGCCTGAAAATGCATCCTTTAATATATGTGCTTTATACGACATTTTCGACGGTGTTTTCCCATCAATTAAAACCGACTCATACTCGTCCTTCACCGGGAATACATTTAATATCAGAATCCACACACCGGCAACCAGAAAAAATAACCTGAGTATCCCTCGTGATTCTTCTCGTCCGCCTTCCTTTCGAAGTGAAAACAACACTCCCGACAACCCCAGAAAAAGAAGAACGGCTATATTCAGCGAATCATCATATAACACCGAAAGAAAAAAGAAAAAAGGATGTCCGATTTCCGGAAATATATTTAAAAAGACATGTCCGATTCCAATCCACACAACAATTACAAAAATTGCGATTGACCATTCCTGCAGCTTTTTCTTTTTCTCTGTCTTATCTTTTTTCTCCCTCATCGTTCCGCTCCCTTTCTTCATCTGTTCTCCTTTTATTATAGCAAAAACGCCGCAAAGTTCAATGAGAACTTTACGACGTTTTGCATGGAGAACATCAGACCGTCTATCCGGTCAACCAATCTATCAAATTCCTTTCTTTCTGCCTACTCAGCCTTACCGCGGCGTGCATCCAATTCTGCCTGCATCTGAGCCATGGTTTTCTTATCCAGGTTGTAAATCACCGCAAGACCGATAAACTGCATGACTGCACTGAACATATAAAGGGCAGCCACAAGCCAGCACATGTTGTATGCGGTGGATGCGGACTGTGCACCCACACCCAGCTTGGAATTATAACCTAACGCACCCATTAGCAGAAGTACCACGGACGGTCCCACGCCCTGTGCCAGCTTACGGAAGAAGGAGTGCAGGGAATATACCGTGCCTTCCTCTCTCTTTCCGGTCTTCCATTCGTTGTAGTCGATAGCGTCTGCCATCAGTGCCCAGGATACACAGGTATAAATACCCATACCAAGACCAAACACGCTGAGTGCTACCATATAGATTACAAGCGCAATCGTCTTATTCGGAATCAGCGGGAAAATAAACATCAGCACACCGCCGAAGAGAGACACTACGGTACCCGCAACGGAAGCCTCTTTTTTACCCCACTTGCCGACAATCTTTTTAATAAACGGCATGAAGATAAGCATCGGCAGGAATCCGATTAACTGTACCACACCGGACAGCTTTGCCATACCGAAGTAAATTGCAAACATAATGGATGTAGCAGTCATTGCGGACTGCATTCCGAGAAACATACCCATAGCGGCTAAGGTTGCACCTACTGCCGGACGGTTCTTCATGAAGTTACCGAAAGCCTTCATTACATTAAACTTTTCTGTTTCATTGGTCTTTACGGTATTCTCATCCACACGAATGGTAATCTTCTTAATCATAAACAGGAATGCGATAAAACCGAGTACACCCATCAAAAGTGCCGCAACAAACACTCTTTCGCCGATTAAATTCTGTACCTGCTCCCCTGTTTCCGCATTGATAACCGGTTCGCCGTTTTCATCCACTACCTTTTCCCAAATAATCATCGGAAGAATAATATTCGGAAGAAGGTTACCGAACATGGAACCGATACTACGCCAGGTAGATAACTGGGCTCTTTCTCCCGGATCTTCGGTTACCAGCGAGAGCATGGAACCGTACGGAACGTTTGCGATGGTATAACACGCATCCCATACGATATAACCCAAAACAAATACAATCGCCTTAATAACTACCGACGCATTCGGCACCGGAATAAATACCAAAGCTCCCGCCACCAGCAAACCTACAGCACCGATTAAAATATAAGTCTTAAACTTACCCAGCTTGTACTTTCTTCTGTCCGCATCAATCATGGAACCGATTAACGGGTCATTGATTGCATCCCAAACCTGTACTGCCAGTAACAAAGCCGAAAGAAGTCCGGTCTCCATCATCATGAACACCAGCCAGAAGGTTTGGACAGTACCCTTGAGCGAAAAGCTCATGTTACAACCAAAATCACCGGCAGCATATGCCACCTTGTCTCTCATACCGAATTTTCTCTTCGTATCCATAGTATTGCCTCCCTCTTGTATTTTGTTGGGCGGGACGCCCGGGCCTTCGAGTTACATGTATCGGTTTTTACTTTTTCTTAATCTTGTTCAACTTTTTGTTAAACGTTAACATTTCATCCTTACTGAGCGGCTTTGCTCCCATAGCTCCCATCATGGAAAGGAGGCGCTTTACGGTAAAACCTCCGAGGAATCCCATCATGTCCTTGCTTTCCATCATAGATCCTGCATCTACCATGGTCTTCTTACCCTTCATTGCCTTCTTCATCAGTCCGATAAAGAGTAACTTGCCCTTCGTGGTAGCAAGAACGTCGCTTGCCTTATCGTTAATGGAATAATATCCTTCCGGTGCGGTAATCTCAAACCAGTTCAGCACATCCCCGGTCTCTGTCATACGGTACGCATCGTTAAACTTCTCTACTTTCACAATCTTAGAGGTATCCTCACAGGTACCTGTTTTCGCTACAAGCTCCGTCTCCCCTGCGTTCGGCACATCAAAGTAGAAGAAGTGAACATCGCTTGTCTGCTTACCGAGACTCTTACCGTTTGCAAATAACTCTATCTCAGGCTGATTGGAATATACCGTTACCTTCGTCACATCCTCCACACGGTCTACATAACGCTTTCCGCAGATGTGCACGAACGGTTCATCGGAAAGCCAAGCCTTATAAGCATAGAAGGCATCCTTCTTGTAGGTTCTGTCAAAGTTCATGAGCCCCTTATGGTTCATGCCGTCTTCACCGCCTTCGGCTCTGCTATCCGCCGCAAAGTCAAACATGTTCCAAACATGGGTAGCCCAAATATATTTTCTCGTAAATAACTGCTTAATGAGTTCCTCGTGGTAGTACGCCTGATACTCCTCGGAGTAGTCACCCTGCTCCGGATTGGAGTTGTGCCAGTTCAATGCCTCGCAACCGTACTCACTCATCCCCACCGGAATGTCCGGGTATGCCGCATGGAACTTATCCATCCACGGTCCGTTCATGGAAGTGTCACCGCCGTACCAGCCGAAGTAGTGGTTCCAGGACACCGTATCCGGAATCTTTACATACTCGCTGTCCATCGGGCACATGGAAACGATTGCCATGGTGGTCAGTCTGGTCTTGTCCCAGTCATGGCACAAATCATTTAAAATACGATGATTCTCCAACAAATCCGGGTCATCCGCACCCTTCATGGAAATCTCATTGGAAAGACCCCATACAAAAATAGACGGATGATTATAGTTCTGTGCGATTAACTCCTTCATCTGGGAAATCGTATTCTCGCGACCGTTCGGCATATGGTTGGAAATGTACGGAATCTCAGCCCAAAGCACAAAGCCCATCTCGTCACATAAATCGTAGAAATACTGTGCGTGCTGATAATGCGCCAGACGAATGGTGGTGGCACCCACCTCGTAAATCAGCTCCGCATCCTCCTTGTGATGCTTCGGTAAAAGGGCATTACCGATATCCTTTCTGTCCTGATGACGGGACACACCACGCAGCGGATATTCTTCGCCGTTTAAGATAAACCCTCTCTCCGGGTCAATGGAAAAGCTACGGCAACCGAAGCGCACGGTTCTGGCATCCAGCTTCAGTGCACCGTCTACCAGAGTTGCCTCCAGTGTATACAGGAACGGGTCCTTGCGACCGTTCCAAAGATGCGCATTCTCAATGACAAAGTCTGCCTTACCGTCCTTTGCGGAAACTTCCTTCTCACAAACAACCGCATCCTTATCCTTAATCACATATTTTACAGTCTCACTACCGGAAAGTCCGGTAAAATAACCGATGACCTCTACCTTTGCATTGGCACCGTCCATGACCGGAGTTACCTGAATGCCCGGGCCTCCGAAAAAGTCTAAGTCAAAGTGAGCCTTCGGTACACAGATAATATTTACATCACGGTAAATGCCGCCGTAAAAGGTAAAGTCTGCCATCTGCGGATACACTCTGTCGTTCGGCGCATTGTCCACCGCAACCACAATCTCGTTTTCTTCCTTTAAAAGGTCCGTAATATTTGCACGGAAGGTAGAGTATCCGCCGTCATGATGTACTGCAAGAGTTCCGTTCACATACACATCTGCGGAAGAATTCGCTCCATCAAATTCGATATAAACCTGCTCCGCATCCTTACAATCCGCGAGAGGCAGTTTCTTTGTATAATAACAGGTACCGCGATAATAATCATTACCACCGTCCTGTCCGTCCTTTGCATTCCAGGTATGCGGCAAATCCACCGTTTCCCATGAGGAAGCATTTAATGCATTATGGGTGCCGGAGACAAGCTTTGCATCCTTTGTAAACAACCAGCCATCGTTCCAATTAAATTTCATAAATTGTGTCCTCCTTATAATAATTTATAAAATTCATTTTTGATAATTTTATTTTACCGTAATGCACTTATCGCAACTTGTAATTTTTTTGTTTTAGTTGTATAATATTTGTATAACATTATTTATATCGATTCCAATTTCTTGCATCCTTACTTACTTCGGGAAATTACACCACTGTAAAGTTACCGTTGCCATATTACTACAGTCGAAGAAAGGAGTATCATGGAAAATATCACTTCGAATCTTACAAAAAGCTATGAATTATTACGAAATGTTCTGGAATCTGCCTTTCAGATCCCGGTTATTCTCTTCACGCCCCCATATACGGATATAAAAAAAATAGACCTTGGTCTCCGTGCCATGGTCTGGAACGATTACAGCATAGAACAGCAAACACTCTCCTTCGGTAACAGTCCTACCGGATATCGCCTCCTTATTGTAAAAAGTAATCTTGGCTTTTATAATATCCTGGCATTGTTGGAAGCCAAGGCACAGCCGGACTTTCTTGCCATCGGTCCGTTTCGCGACGAGGAACTTTCCGCCAACTACTTCACCCAGATTCTGCGAGACTCCCATATCTCCCCCTCGGAGATACAACCCCTGAAATACATTTATGAACAAATGCCGTACGCACACCCGGATGCGGTTACCTCAGTCGTAAAGCATGTGCTCTCTGTCTATTACCCTGAATATACCGAAGTAACACCGGAGCTGTTACAGTATACGAAACAAAAGCGGGACATTGACATCAATAAGGAACTACTAGATGCATACACCGTGGAGCATGCCAAAGATTACAGAAACAGTCTGTTTGATTTCTTACGAATTTTAAAAACCGGTGACACTCCGGGTGCCCAAACATCTTTACAAACTCTTTTGGAAAATGCCCGCTTTGTCCATGACAACTCTATGCGGGAATACCGGCAAATGCTACACAGCCTCAACAGCTACTGCCACATGGAGCTGTTAACCACCGATATCCATCCGTACCATATCATTAAACAAATGATATCCACCAGAACAAAAATCGAATCCTTAACCACCATGACAAAGCTGGAGCAGATGCCGGGCGAAATCTGCCATAAATACTGCCTGTTGGTCAAGAACTATGCAAATCCGAACTATTCCAAACAGACGAAAGATATCATCGATTATATCCGGCTTCATCTGGAGGAGGAGCTCTCCCTAAACTATTTGGCAGAATACTTCAACAAAAACGCCTCTACATTGTCTCATTCCTTCAGCAAAGAAACCGGCATCAATCTGACCAAATATATTCACCAGGAAAGAATCCGGGAAGCCCTCCGGCTGTTCAACACCACCGACTTCTCCGTCTCCGATGTTGCCATCATGGTAGGCTACCAGGACTTTTCCTACTTCTCTAAAATATTTTCCGGACAGGTTGGCATGAGTCCGAGAGAATATAAAAGGAGAGGAAAGGAATAAACGCAAAGGAATCCCCAGAGACAAGCAAGCTTGCCCCGGGGATTCCAATAGTTACGTCGTATGCAACGAGCGCGCAGCGACAACATATATGCAACTCGCTTCGCCCTCGAGAACGCTTACGTGTTCCCTCGGTCGCGGGCATTTCATAAATGCTCGCAAACACGTAAAAACAGCCACTTACATGCAAGCATGCAGTGGCTGACAATCCACGACGCTGGTAACGAGCCCGCGAGCTCGCAGCAAAGCTGCTCGCGCGCGGCAGTCGCCGCGCCTACGAAAGCAAAGAAAAACCCAGTTAGGAACACAAGGTTCCCACTGGGTTTTATTTGCTTTCTAGCTTAGCTCGTTGCTTCGCGACAATTACTCGATGATGTTAGCTACACGGCCGGAACCTACGGTTCTACCACCCTCACGGATAGCGAAGGTAAGACCCTGCTCCATAGCGATCGGGTGAATGAGCTCGATGGTCATCTCGATGTTATCGCCCGGCATACACATCTCAACGCCGTCCGGAAGATTTACAACACCGGTAACGTCAGTGGTTCTGAAGTAGAACTGCGGTCTGTAGTTACCGAAGAACGGAGTATGACGTCCGCCTTCTTCCTTGGTCAATACGTATACCTGAGCGGTAAACTTCTTGTGGCAGGTAACAGTACCCGGCTTACAAAGAACCTGACCTCTAACGATATCGGTTCTCTGAACACCACGAAGAAGCGCACCGATGTTATCACCAGCCTGAGCCTCATCAAGGAGCTTACGGAACATCTCGATACCGGTTACAACGGTCTTTCTGTTCTCTTCCTTAACACCTACAATTTCAACTTCGTCGTTCAAGTGAAGAACACCACGCTCAACACGACCGGTTGCTACAGTACCACGACCGGTAATGGTGAATACGTCCTCGACTGGCATAAGGAACGGCTTATCGGTATCTCTTTCCGGATCCGGAATATACTCATCAATGGTATCGAAGAGCTCAAGAATCTTGTCGCCCCACTCACCGCTCGGATCTTCAAGAGCCTTTAATGCGGAACCCTTAACGATCGGGCAATCATTGAACTCGTACTCTTCAAGTACTTCGGTGATTTCCATCTCAACGAGCTCAAGAAGCTCTTCGTCATCAACCATATCACACTTGTTCATGAATACAACGATATACGGTACACCTACCTGACGGGAAAGAAGGATGTGCTCCTTAGTCTGAGCCATTACACCGTCGGTTGCTGCTACTACGAGGATAGCACCATCCATCTGTGCAGCACCGGTGATCATGTTCTTAACGTAGTCGGCATGACCCGGGCAGTCAACGTGAGCGTAGTGACGCTTCTTGGACTCGTACTCAACGTGAGCGGTAGAAATGGTGATACCTCTTTCTCTTTCTTCCGGAGCCTTATCGATGTTCTCGAATGCTACTGCCTCACCGGTACCAAGTCTCTCGTGAAGGGTCTTGGTGATTGCTGCGGTCAAAGTGGTCTTACCATGGTCAACGTGACCGATGGTACCAATGTTACAATGCGGTTTGCTTCTTTCGAATTTAGCCTTAGCCATTTTAAAATTCCTCCTTAAAATTTCGCCCTGTGGGCTTCTTGTTATTTCGTTATAGCAGATAGGTCTGCCTATGGGCAGACCGACTGCCTCATATGCCCTATTATATTTCAATTTTGAAATATTTTCAAGCACAATTTCATAAAGTTAAGAAAAAGTTATAAGGTTTGTTACAAAAATCGATTTTACTTACCGTTCTTTGCTGCAAGAACCTTATCCTGTACACTCTTCGGCACCTGCTCGTAGGTGGAGAAGAACATGGAGTAAGCACCACGACCCTGGGTCTTGGAACGAAGGGTGGTGGAGTAACCGAACATCTCAGCAAGCGGAACAAACGCACGAATTAACTTCGTACCGTTAATGTCCTCGGAGCCTTCGATACGACCACGACGGGAGCTGATATCACCGATAACATCACCCATGTAATCTTCCGGAACGGTAACTTCTACTCTCATGATCGGCTCTAAGAGTACCGGAGATGCCTTCTGCATAGCTTCCTTGAATGCCATGGAACCGGAAATCTTGAACGCCATTTCGTTGGAGTCTACTTCGTGGTAAGAACCATCGTAGCAGTTCGCCTTAACGCCGAGAACCGGGAATCCGCCAAGGATACCGCACTTCATAGCTTCTTCGATACCAGCCTGAACAGCCGGGATATATTCCTTCGGAATTGCACCGCCGACAACCGTGTTCTCGAACTCGAAGGTCTTCTCGCCGTTTACGTCCATCGGGGAGAAGATAACCTTACAGTGTCCGTACTGACCACGACCACCGGACTGCTTCGCATACTTGGAATCGATGTTAACTTCCTTCGTAATACCTTCCTTATAAGCAACCTGCGGAGCACCTACGTTTGCTTCAACGTGGAACTCTCTTAACAGACGGTCAACGATGATTTCAAGGTGAAGCTCACCCATACCTGCGATAATCGTCTGTCCGGTCTCCTCATTGGTGGATACACGGAAGGTCGGATCTTCTTCAGCAAGCTTTGCAAGTGCTTCGCCCATCTTGTCCTGACCAGCCTTGGTCTTCGGCTCGATAGCGATATCGATAACCGGTTCCGGGAACTCCATTGACTCAAGGATTACCGGGAACTTTTCATCACAGATGGTATCACCGGTAGTAGTAAACTTGAAGCCTACTGCTGCAGCGATATCACCGGAGTAAACCTTTTCAAGGTCCTCTCTCTTATTCGCGTGCATCTGGAGAATACGTCCTACACGCTCCTTCTTATTCTTCGTAGCATTGAGTACGTAAGAACCTGCGTTCATCGTACCGGAATATACACGGAAGAATGCTAACTTACCAACAAACGGGTCAGCCATAATCTTGAATGCAAGAGCTGCGAACGGCTCTTCGTCGGAAGACTTTCTGGTAACTTCGTTACCGTCTTCGTCAACACCCTTGATGTCCGGTACATCGGTCGGAGCCGGCATGTACTCGATAACTGCATCAAGAAGCTTCTGAACACCCTTGTTTCTGTAAGCGGAACCGCAACATACCGGAATGGTCTGGCAGTTGATGGTTGCCTTTCTGAGAGCCTTCTTTAACTGAGCAACGGTCGGCTCATTACCCTCGAGATACATCTCAAGGAGATCATCGTCGGTCTCACAAATCTTCTCGATTAACTCTGCACGGTATAACTCACAGTCATCTACCATGTCAGCCGGGATATCGGTAATCTCAACCTGATCACCCTTATCATCAAGATAGATATAAGCCTTCATCTCGAATAAGTCTACAAGACCCTTGAAGGTGTCTTCCTTACCGATCGGAAGCTGTAAAACAACCGGGTTCTTACCCAGTCTGGTCTTAATCATTTCTACTACATTGAAGAAGTTTGCACCGGAAATGTCCATCTTATTAACGAATGCCATTCTCGGTACGTTGTACTTATCAGCCTGACGCCATACGGTCTCAGACTGCGGCTCAACGCCGCCCTTTGCACAGAATACACCTACGGCACTGTCAAGTACACGTAAGGAACGCTCAACCTCTACGGTGAAATCTACGTGACCCGGAGTATCGATGATGTTGATTCTCTGCTCTTCCGCCTTCGGCATGCCTTCATACGGATACATCTGTGTCCAGTGACAGGTGGTAGCTGCGGAAGTAATGGTGATACCTCTCTCCTGCTCCTGCTCCATCCAGTCCATGGTTGCATTACCCTCATGGGTATTACCGATCTTATGATTTACACCGGTGTAGTAAAGAATACGCTCGGTAAGAGTGGTCTTACCTGCATCGATGTGCGCCATAATACCGATATTTCTGGTTCTCTCTAACGGATATTCTCTTCCAGCCAAGATTTTGTCCTCCTATTCTCAATTCTGATTCCGATTAACTGCATTTACGCAGATAGTATTGCCTGTTTAGGCAAATACTACCAACGATAGTGAGCAAATGCCTTGTTTGCATCTGCCATCTTGTGCATGTCTTCTTTTCTCTTTACTGCGGAACCGGTATTGTTTGCGGCGTCCATAATCTCACCTGCAAGTCTGTCCTGCATGGTCTTTTCGCCTCTCTTACGAGAAAACATCGTAAGCCAACGAAGCGCAAGTGCCTGTCTTCTCTCCGGTCTAACCTCAACCGGTACCTGATAGGTAGCACCACCGATACGTCTTGCCTTAACTTCGAGAACAGGCATAACATTGTTCATTGCCTCTTCGAATACTTCAATCGCATCCTTACCGGTCTTCTCTGCTACGGTTGCGAATGCACCGTAAACAATCTTCTGTGCCGTACCCTTTTTACCGTCTAACATAATGTTGTTGATAAGCTTCGTAACAACCTTATTGTTGTATAACGGATCTGCCAATACGTCTCTCTTTGCAATATGTCCTTTACGTGGCACGTTTCTTCCCTCCTTAACTAGCGACCGCTTTGCGGTCATTAATTCAACGGTACTCACATTACTGTGTTCGCGCTCAGTTTAATCTATTCTTCAAGGCTGCGCAGCCACTTGCAATCTCTCATGAAAAATTAATCCTGGCACCGTCTGCTTATAAAGCAAACACAATCTGTAATGGAAAACTATTTGTTACTGATTTATTTTGCGTCCTTCGGTCTCTTTGCACCGTACTTAGAACGAGCCTGGCGTCTCTTAGCAACACCTGCGGTATCCAAGGTACCTCTGATAATATGGTATCTGGTACCCGGAAGGTCCTTTACACGGCCACCACGGATAAGCACAACGCTGTGCTCCTGAAGGTTGTGGCCTTCACCCGGGATGTAGCTGGTTACTTCGATTCCGTTGGAAAGACGTACTCTGGCAATCTTTCTTAATGCGGAGTTCGGCTTCTTCGGGGTCGTTGTTCTTACTGCGGTACATACACCACGCTTCTGCGGGGAGGAAGTATTCGTACTCTTCTTCTGCAAAGAGTTGAATCCCTTCTGTAATGCCGGAGCAGTAGACTTCTTCTCTAAGGACTTTCTGCCTTTTCTAACTAACTGATTAAATGTAGGCATTAATTTTTCACCTCCTATAATTTTAAGAAAAAAACTCTGTGGCTGCCTGCAGACTGAAATCTGCATATTCTTTGTGTTTGCACACAAAAATAGCCGCGTTTAGCACGCGCAATCTATATTATATCTGTATCGTGAAATCTTGTCAAGCATTTTTTCACAAAAATATCATCAAAAAAACACCCTGAAATCATCCTTTAAACGCTTCCGATTTCAGAGTGTTTCCTTGCACTTTTATCAACCGACATACTTCTTATAGTTACTTATTATAATCTGCGGATACTTCTCTCCCCGGTACTCGTCCATTGACGGAGAAAATGCAAAAGTTAACCGGATTTCCCCACGTCCCCGGTACAACTCCCGCACGGCAACCTCACCGAATTCTTCCGTAAGATACGTTTCAAATCCGTCCGCATCCTGAAAATACAGGCCGGTGAGAGATGTTCCCGCCGTATCCGTCACCTGCAGGCGTAACGAACTTCCGTCCTTTCCGATACGGCGCATCCCTTTTACATAAACTCCGCTCATGGCAAATACCGGCTTCGGATTTCCGTTGCCGAAAGGCTCCAACTGTGCCAATTCTTCCATTAATTCATCCGAGATCGCCGCAAACGGCAACACCGCATCCAGATAAAGCTTCGGGGTCAAATCCTCCGCTGTCAGCCCCGCCACCGCATTTAACCGTTCCTCCAGCAGACTTACATATTCCTCCTGCAGAGAAAGGCCTGCCGCCATCGGGTGTCCGCCGAAGGCCAAAAACAATTCCTTCTGCTCGGAAAGCTTCTCGAACATGGAATAGCCTTCGATGGAACGTCCGGAACCCTTCACACAAGATTCACCTTTTGTCAACACCAGCGTCGGCAAATAAAACTTTTCTCTGATTCGTCCGGCCACGATTCCCGCCAGACTTTCATGACACTCCGGCAGGTACAGTACCAACACCTGTACGCCTCCCTTTGCCAACTTTTCTTCCGCCAGTTCCACCGCCTGTCTTGTGGCTGTCAGTGTCATTTCCTTTCTGATATCGTTCAGTTCCTTTAAATGCGCCGCACGACTCGCCGCCTCTGCTTCATTGTCGCACAGAAGCAATTCCAAGCCAAGTAATGCCGTATCCAGTCGTCCCGCCGCATTAAAGCACGGCCCCAGCAAAAAGCCCGCATGGTACGCCGTCAGTTCCTTATCTTCTAACTCATAGGCGACAATCAGTGCCCGGATACCTGCATTATCGCAATCCTTCGCCAGACGAAGCCCCTGTGCTACCACCGCACGGTTTTCTCCCGTCAGTTCCATTACATCGCATACCGTTGCAAAGGCTACCGGTACCAAAAGTTCGATAAGCAACCTCTCCCGTTGCTCCTTTGTCACAAGGTCATCTGCCTTTTGCAGCAAAAGACTTACAACCTTATAGGCAACCATTGCACCGCAAATTCCGGTTTGCGGATAGGTCTCCCCCGGCTGCTTCGGATTCACAATCACATCCGCCGCAGGGAGTTCATAACAAACCGTATCCCCTTCCTTATGACAAGGAACCTCGTGGTGATCGGTTACAATTACGCCCATTCCCAATTCTTTCGCTCTTGCAATCGGCTCTGCCGCCGCAATTCCGTTATCACAGGTAAGAAGCAGAGCAATCTTATCCTGCTCTGCTTCCTCTATCATTCGCATATTCATGCCGTATCCGTCCGCAATCCGATCCGGAATCCGATAATCCGCAAATGCTCCCAGAACATGAAGTACTTTATATAGAAGAAACGTCGCCATTACACCGTCCACATCATAGTCTCCGATAATACGAATCCGCTTCTTTTCCCGGATATATCGTAACAGCAATTCTGCCGCCGTATCCGCATTCTTTAACAAAGAAGCCTCCCAAAGCTTTGCTTCCTGCGGGTGCAGGTATTCCAGGGCTTGCGGCACTTCCGTAATACCTCTGTTTGCCAACACACGGCAAACCGTTCCCGAAAGTCCCAACTCCTGTTCCAGTCGTTTCACATCTGCTTTTTTATTCTTCAGTATCCACTCCGTCATTCTGTTCCTCATCCGGCCGCATCAATAAATCTGTTTTTATTGCGGCACGCTTTATTTTTCCAGCCTTGATTACTTTCTTTACAATCACTACCGCTGCTACGATAATAACCGCCCAAATTACAAGGTACAAAAGGTTCGTTACCAACCATACGGAAAAATCCGCCAAACCTTCCTTAATCTCATACCAGGTGTCCCCGAAACCGTCCTTCATTCTGGTCCAAAGACTCGGGTCCTGCTCCACCGGTACAATCCGCTTTACCTCGGACACATCAATGGTAACGGTAGAATAATTCACCTTATTATCAATCAGCTTTAAAGTAGAAGCATAGGATTCGATTTCGTAACGAAGCTCCGTCAAATGCTGCTCCAATACGATAATATTTTCTACCGTATCCGCCTTTTCCAGTAATGCCAGGAACCGCTCCTGCTCAATCTGCAAAGACTTCAGCCTTGCCTCGGTGTCCGCATACTCTAAGGTTTTGTTCTCCGCATTCTCGGACTTTCTCACCACCGTTGCATTCTCACTGACACCGGACACAAAAGAGTCTAACTTACTCTGCGGAATCCGCAGAGTCATGGATGCCGAACGGTATCCGTAGGTATCCATTCCGTTCCCGTAAATCTGGGAACTCTGTACATAGCCGCCCAGCTCTGCCACTCTGCCTTCCAAATATATAAGCAGCGTTTCAAACTCCTTCGTCTGTAGCTGCATGCTGACGGTACGGATTAACTTCTCGCTTTCCGTATTATACAGTTCCGTCTCTCCCGCACCGCCTCTGTCCGTCAGACCAAATCCATCGTTTCCGTACTTTATTCCGGACGTAGACGAGGCATTTACACTCTCCATTTCCATGGGAACCTCGGACTTGGAATAATAGTAATCCCCGTCTGCCGAATCCGCCAGAAAATAGTTTCCGCCTCCGTTTGTGGCTTCCATCATTACATCACTTGATTTCGCACCGCACGCACCAAGAAACAATGCACCGATCATTCCCATAACCAACAAAGTTTTCTTTTTCATAAAATCTCCTCTCCGCACAATATACTTCTGTGCTCTAACCAATTAAAGTGAGTTGTTATAAATACAAGTTACCCTCTCTACTGATTAGACGAGATATGGTTTCTGCCGGTTCCGTTTTTTTAAAATTTTTCTCGTTATTCCGTCGGTTCGGTTTCTTCTCTTAACTCCGCCTCCAAGCTGTCCTTATCCCGCAACATTCCTTCCTCGGTAAAGAACATGGCAGCATTCCACAAAAGCCATTCGTCATAGCCGGCGGAATAGGTCGCGGATATCTGGGCACGAATCTCCTGCGGTCCGTAGGTAGCATACCGTCCGGCACCAAGATAGCTGGCCGTAAAATCCTGCAACCAAGGACGTACCTCGGCACAATGTTCTCCCTCCGGAATCACGGAGAGCTTCTTCACGGAAGACTTCAGCTCCATCAAAAGCAGCTGGAACGGCTTCGTATCCGGATACTTTAATCCGCCGTAGCCGAAGCTGTAATGGGACGGATACACCATCGGACAGATATAATCCAGATAACGGCTTAATTCCACATAACTCTGACCGATACTCTCACCGTCCGCCACACTGTTAATAATCGTACCGAATACATCACCGCTGACAAACACGCCCATGGGCTTTAATTCCTGACAGGCATATTTTACAAAACCGGTAATGGCATCAATCTTTGTCTTTCCTTCATTAAGGCCGCCAAAATCCGCTTGGGTAAAGGAGCCGGATGCAGAAGTACGCAAATAGTCAAAGTTAATCTCGTCAAAGCCGGCTTCCGCAGCTTCCTTCGCGATTTCCACAATATATTCCCATGCCTTTTCGCTGTACGGGTTGAGCCAACGCTCCCCCTCCTTATCCACGTAAATGGAACCGTCATGGTTACGCACCGCCAGCTCCGGATTCTTCTTCGTTGCCACCTGATCCTTAAAGCATACAATACGGGCAATACAATAAATGTCGTGTTCCTTAAGCTTTGCCACAAAGGCCGGCAAATCTCTGATGTACAAAGTCTCCGAACCGATTTCGTTAACCAGAGGATGTTGTGCGTCAAACAAAATGCTTCCCACGTCATCCTTAATATCGATTACCATGGCATTTAATTCCGTCTCATCTAACATTTCAATCAGCTCATCAAGATCCGGGTAATTACCCCTGCCCAGGTAAGCCGTATTCACATAAATACCCTTGGCATCCACCCTTTCACGGGTATCCGTAAAGTCCGCCATAAATCCGTCCGGATAAACACTCGTAGCGGTACCCGTAACCTCCGGTGTCATCTCCGGAGCGTTCGTCACCTCCGGCGTTGCTTCCGGCACCGGGGTCGGTGTCCCCTGCTCCGTCTTTGCTTCCTTCTTATCCAAATGATAATCCGCCAAAGCATAAGCACCCACACCGATTCCTGCCGAAATTAACAGCACCACAAAAAAACCGAGTAAACGGTTACTTTTCTTTTCCTTATATAATTTCCCGAAATCCGGGCCGGCGTAACGGTTCTTCCCCCGTCTGCGTCGTCCGTTTCCAAAGCTTTGTCTACTCATACTTGCAATCCCAACTTTCCTAAATACATGGTATCTTCTTTCCCACCTTCTATCTTATTGCAAAGCCCTTATTTTGTCAACGGTATTCCATCGGTTTCCCGTTGTCTGCCCGGACTTTTCTTTCGTGTCGGCAGTACTTCGTACTTTGACACATTGCGCAATTTCCTATCATGAAAAAACGGACCGACATCCCATGATTTTCACGGGACATCAGTCCGAATAAATTCTTTCCTATTTTAGCAAAACTTCCGCCTAATCCTTAAGCCCCGCAGCACTTCTTGTATTTCTTACCGGAACCGCACGGACACGGATCGTTACGACCGATTTTCTTATCCTTTACTACCGTACCGGACTTCTTCTGCTCTAAATACAGCTCTTTTCTTCGCTCCGGAGTCAACAGGTTGTCCCACTGCGGAAGTTCGTACAGCCAGGATGCATCTGCGCCTACCATGTTGTAGTAAAGCTTCTCCTTATCCCACTCTACACGAACCTGGGTATCCTCGGTCATCTCTTCAATCGGATTCGGAGTTACAAGGCTGTCGTTAATACCGTCTAAGAAACCGACCATAATCTGAATGGTGGTGCCGTATTTTTCCGCCAACTGCTTTACGGTGCCTTCCTCTATCAGTTCCGGATCGGAAAGAAGCTTCTCATAAATGCCCTTCTCGATTACAAAATAATTATTCCAAAACAACTGTCCTTCTTTGGAATTGATGTCAAGTGAATATGCGGCCTCACGCCACTCCTGTAATAAGCTCATAGTTCTGTCCCTTTCGAAAAAAAATTAAATCTTTTGTATAAGCGGCAAAATACCGGCTATACTATACTCAGGTACATCAAACGATGTACGACCGACACAAAACAGTCGGAGCTTCCTTTCCGACTCCCCCTCGGAAGCGAAGCACACAAAAGAAAGCAAAAAACTTATCCTCCCCTTTTATATCGGACAAAGACTGCCATTCCGAAGGAATAGCGGTCTTTGTTTATTTTAACCGTGCTTTTCTTTTTTGTCAAGTAAAACAGACGGTCCTTTACTTTAAAAATCCGTTGACAATCTGCGCTTCCGCTTCTTCTTCCGTAAGTCCCAGCGTCATCAGCTTAATAATCTGTTCACCGGCAATTTTACCGATAGCCGCTTCATGAATAAGACTGGCCTCTAAGTGGTTTGCCGTAATCTCCGGAATCGCGCGTACGCTGGCAGAATCCATAATAATGGCATCACACTCGGTGTGACCCGCGCAGGCATTGTTTCCGTTAATCTTGGATAAGAACACCTGATGGGACGTATCCTTTGCCACGGAACGGGAAATTACATTTGCAGAGGAACCCGCACCGTTTAAGTCTACCGTAAACTCCGTTTCGGCAAACTGCTTTCCGTGGGTCATAAGCTTTTCCTTAATTACAAGGGTCGCCCCCTCGCCAAGCTCTGCCTTTGTCACACGCTTCGTGGAATCGACGCCCTTAATCTGTACGGTATCCATCTCCATGTAAGCGCCTTCCTCCAGCACCATCTCCGTGGTCGGATTCATAATACGCTCTCCGGTACCTTCGCCGCTGCCGTAATGCTTCTCTACATATTTAATCTTCGCATTCTTCTTTAAAAAGAAACGATGAATCCCGGAATGCTCCGAAGCAGCATCGCCACCGTTGTGAATACCGCAGCCTGCCACAATCGTCACATCGCAATCCTCTCCGATATAAAAATCATTGTATACCAGTTCCTTTAAGCCGGTCTGGGAAAGAAGCACCGGAATATGCACACTTTCGTTTTTGGTCCCCGGCTTAATGATAATATCGATACCTGAAACATCCTCCTTCGGCACGATATCAATATTTGCGGTGGTATTTCTTCCTCCCAGACCGCCGTTAATACGAAGGTTATAAGCCCCCTCCGGCACCTCATGAAGGCCCGCAATCTGTTCCAGTAACGTTCTTTGTATTTCGTCCATAAAACCTCTCCTGTCTTCGCCTTACGCTCTTACTTTACCTTACTGCATGCGCCTGCCTTGCTTAAAAGTCCCGGCAGAATTTCTTCTTTAGTACCGACATTCTCAAGCTCACCGCCCGCAATCACCACAATCTTATCCGCAATATTTAGAATGCGTTCCTGATGGGAGATAATCAAAATAGACCCCTGAATTTTATCATGCATCTCTTCAAATACACGAATGAGATTCTGGAAACTCCATAAATCAATCCCCGCTTCCGGCTCGTCAAAAATTGAAAGCTTCGTTCCTCTTGCCATGACCGTTGCGATTTCAATACGCTTTAACTCACCGCCGGAAAGGCTGGCATTTACTTCCCGGTTTACGTAATCCTTCGCACAAAGCCCTACCTCGGACAAATAGTTACAAACCTCTGCCACGGAAAGCTTCTTGCCGGCCGCCAGACTGATTAAATCCTTTACGGTAATACCCTTAAAGCGCACCGGCTGCTGAAATGCAAAGCTGATGCCTTTCTTGGCACGTTCGGTAACGGACAGATTCGTAATATCCTCTCCGTCAAATATAATCTGACCGCTTGTCGGCTGAATAATGCCTGCCAATACTTTCGCAAGGGTAGACTTTCCGCCGCCGTTCGGGCCGGTAATTGCCACAAAACGATCCTCTATGGTCAAACTGATATCCTTTAAAATGTATTTTTCCTCGCCCTCATTATCTACACAATAAGAAACATTTCTTAATTCAAGCATAACAACAGGTCCTTTCTCTGTTTGTCGGGGTCTTTCCTCCCATATTCCCGCATACCTTTATAGTATATCCGCAGTTTTTCTTTTTGTAAAGAGGTATTACAAATTTATTAAATCTCCTAATATTCTTGCAGTATCCGCCCGTTTTTGATATACTGTTTTCATGTAAAAACACCAAGAGTTCCCCCGGGAACTCCTATTTTTCGAAGGGAGAACCGTTATGTCTGAGGCGTACCGAATTGTTTACCGGGGCGGCACGGGAGAGATTGTTGAAAAGAAATCCCGCTTTATTGCCACCGTCATTCCGATTACCTCGGAGGAGGACGCTCTTGCCTTTATCGAGCAAATGAAAAAGCAATACTGGGATGCGTCCCACAATTGTTCTGCCTACACTCTGGGTATGCGCCACGAAACCGCCCGTTGCAGCGATGACGGCGAGCCACAAAAAACCGCAGGACGTCCGATGCTTGATGTTCTTCTTGCAGAAGATGTTCACAACGTCTGTGTGGTAGTGACACGCTACTTCGGTGGCACTCTCCTCGGTACCGGCGGACTGGTCCGGGCCTATCAGGCTGCTACGAAAGCCGGCCTTGAAGCCAGTACCGTCACAGAAAAGCGCTACGGCATCCCCGTTACCGTGATAACCGATTACAACAGCATCGGAAAGCTTCAATATATTGTTGCCCAGATGGAGCTGTTCACACAGGATACCTTGTACACCGATATCGTTACCTGCACGGTACTTACTACTCCGGATACCCGCTCCGCCTTCATCAAAAAGGTCACGGAAGCCACCTCCGGAAAAGCGGAAATCACCGAACAGAATCCGGTATGGTTTTGCATGATTGACAATACGCCTGTATTCTTTTCCGAATAACGTTTCAATTTACGGAAAAGCTTTTTATAGAAAGTATGTAAGGAAGGGATTATCATGAATTTCAGTAAAGAAGAAACCAATAAAAAAATAAGAAATCTAAAGACCCGCTCCAAGCGTTTCTCCACCAAGCTAAATGTAACGGCCTTCCGTTTATTCCTGCTTGGAGTCGTATTCGTTGTGGCAGTGGGTGTTGCTGCAGTTGCCGGTATCGTTAACGGTCTTTCCGCCACCGTACCGAGCATCGACCTGATTAACGTGGTTCCTTCCGGCTACGCTTCCAATACCTATTACAGAGACGGTACCCATGCGGAGATTTTGGCCGGCGTAGAGGCCAACCGTGACTACGTGGAAATCATTACACTCCCGGAACATATTAAGTATGCGTTTGTTGCAATGGAGGATGAACGTTTCTACGAACACGCAGGCATTGATATGCGAGGTATCATGCGAGCTCTGGTATCCAACCTGACCACCAAAAGTCTTGACTTCGGTGCAAGTACCATTACCCAGCAGCTCCTCAAAAACCAGGTATTCGGCGGCGGTAATGAGGACAACCCGATTGTGAAACTTTCCCGTAAAATACAGGAGCAGTTCCTTGCTGTAGAACTGGAAAGCAGATTATCCAAGGATACCATTCTTGAATATTACATTAACACCGTCAACTACGGCAACACCGCTTACGGTCTTCAGACAGCGGCAAAGGTTTATTTCAGTAAGGACGCCAAAGACCTTACCCTCTCGGAGGTTACCGTACTGGCTGCCATTCCTTACTCTCCGACCTTCCAGAATCCGATTCACTATCCGGAGGACAACAAAGTGCGTCGTGATAAATGTCTGGAGCTTATGTTAAAAAACGGTCTCTGCACCCAGGAGGAATACGACGAGGCCATGGCTGACGATCCGTACAGCCGTATCCAGATGGTAGCCCAGGAAAAGACAGAAAACTCCTACTACAGCTACTTTACCGACGCGGTTATCGATGCGGTTATTAACGACCTGGTAGAACGCAAGGGCTACACTCAGGCACAGGCCACCTCTATGGTATATACCGGAGGATTAAAAATATATACCACTCAGGACCGCCAAATACAATCGATCTGCGACGAAGTTTACACCGACGAATCTATGTTCCCGGCCTTCGGTACCGGTTCCAAGGAAGGCTCCCTTTATGAACTGAACTATGCCCTCTCCGTCCAAAAGCCGGACGGAACCGCAGTTCACTACCAGCTTTCTGATTTAATCTCTTATTTTGACGGATTCAAGGGCGACTCTAATGTCGTTGTTCAGTTAAATCAAGGCGTTTATCAACTTCTTTGTGCCAGTGACGAAGCCATGACCGCATATTTGGATGAGTTTTATGCCGCTCATGTAACCGAAGCACCGGAGGGGTCTGAAGAACCGGGCGACACCGTCCTCGGAGAACGCCGTACCTTTACCCCGCAGCCACAGTCATCCTTCTGTATTATGGACCACTCTACCGGACAAGTCATTGCTCTGGTAGGCGGACGTGGCGAGAAAACCGGTAGCCGTACATTAAATCGTGCCACCACCACCACCCGTGCGGTAGGCTCCACCTTTAAGGTGCTTGCTTCCTTCCTGCCGGCCATTGACAGTGCGGGCATGACATTGACCACCCCGATTGACGACGCCCCGTATTATTATCCGAACTCCCAGAAAGAAGTTATAAACTGGTGGGCAAAAGGAAACAAGGAATACTTTAACGGACCGTTCTACGGCTTAAACACCATCCGCCGCGGTATCTCCTATTCCATGAACATTGTTGCGGTAAAAGCTCTGGAGCAGGTTTCTCCTCAGATTTCCTTTAATTATTTAAAGAAACTGGGCTTCTCCACTCTGGTAGATACCCGTTACGATGAGACTACCGGTCAGACCTACACGGACATCAACCTTTCCTTAGCATTGGGTGGCCTGACCGACGGTGTTACCAACATGGAGCTTACAGCCGCTTATGCAACCATCGCAAACAACGGTATCTACAACAAACCGTATTTATACACAAAGGTATTAGACCATGACGACAGAGTAATCCTTTCTAACGAACCGGAATCCTCCCAGGTTATTAAAACCTCTACGGCATATCTTTTAACAAGTGCCATGCAGGATACAGTTACAGGAGGCACCGGAATGGCAACGGGAAGCCGCTTAAAGTTTAAGGATTACAAAATGCCGGTGGCAGGTAAAACCGGTACCGCTTCCAACAACAACGACCTTTGGTTCTGCGGATATACTCCTTACTATACTGCTTCCGTCTGGTCCGGTTTCGATAACAACTTTTCCCAGATTAATCAGTACTACCAGCAGGATATCTGGCGTACGATTATGGAACGGATTCACGCAGAAAAGGAACTCCCGTATAAGGAATTCACAAAACCGGATTCCGTCGTTACCGCAAAGATTTGTACCAAGTCCGGAAAGTTGGCAGTGGACGGCGTCTGTGACCATGCCGAAGGCGGTTCTACCGTTCGCACGGAATATTTTGCAAAAGGCACCGTACCGCTTGAGAAATGTGATGTTCACATCAAAGCTTCTCTTTGCTGGCTGACCGAGAAACTTGCCGGGCCGAATTGTCCGAAAGAAGATGTCATCGAAAAAGTACTTCTGATTAAAACCGAGCCGGAATTGTTAGACTGGGAAGGAAATGTTATCGAGTATACCACTTCTGATACCCCGAACCTGCTCCCAACCGGCGAGGATTCCGTTTGTTACATCCACAACGAGAGTTCGGTAATACCGGATCCGTTTGACCCGGATGCAACACCGGACCCATTAAATCCGGTAGATCCGACCGTTACCCAGGCACCGACACCGGCACTACCGTTACCGGGAGATGATACACCTGTAATACCGGATAATACAGTTCCTCCGGCTCCGCCTCAGGCACCTGTAGTTTTTCATTAAGCACAAAGGAGATTGTTCATGAAACCGATTGCAAGCTTTACCATTAACCATTTGACCCTTTTACCGGGCGTTTACGTATCCCGCAAGGATGCGGTAGGCGATTCCGTTGTAACCACCTTTGATTTACGTGTCACAAGACCGAATGCGGAGCCTGTCATGAATACCGCCGAGGTACACACCATCGAGCACTTGGCAGCAACCTTCCTTCGCAACCACGCAGAATTCGGTTCCCGCATCGTCTACTTCGGACCGATGGGCTGTCGTACCGGCTTCTATCTCCTGCTCGCAGGTGATTACGAATCCGCAGACATTCTCCCGCTTCTTCAGGAATTATTCGCCTTTATTTGCGACTATACGGGAGATATTCCGGGAGCTTCTGCCATCGAATGCGGAAATTATTTGGATATGAATCTGCCGATGGCAAATTACTACGGAAAGAAATATCTGGAAACTTTAGAAAACATCACGCCTGAGCGTATGGTGTATCCGAAATAAGTCTTTTTCCGGACACAAAAACGGGTTGCTCGCAAATACGAGTAACCCGTTTTCTTATGTCCCAGACTCTATTATCTCATTCTAAAATTTCCGAACTCCTACTCCCACCTTTTTACTTACTCTTCCACCGACGTGTTAAATTCCACGTTCACCGAACCGCTGCCGGAATCAATCAAAATCTCACCCTTTACATTCATACCGTAACTTCCGTCATCCACCTTCTTACCGTTGATACGGAAGGTTCCGGAGCCGCACTCCGCTTTCACCTTATAGTCTTCTTCCTTTCCGTCCAGGCGAAGGGTAAGACCACCGCTTCCGGTTTCAAACTCACAGGCACCGGTCAGAACGCCCGTATAAGAAACCGTACCGGAGCCGGTATCCACCTTGGCTTCCATAGCGTCCACATTCTCCATACGTACCGTACCGGAACCACTATTCAAAAGCAGCTTGCCCAACTTAGACTCCTCCACCTTAATACCGCCGGAACCACTGTTAATCTCGGTCTCATGCATCTTGGCTCCCACAATGGTCACACGTCCGGAACCGCTGTCCACATACATACGCTTCGCGGTTACATTCTCCGCGGTAACTTTTCCGGAACCACTGTCCACAAAAAGATACTCTGTCTCCACATCCGTCACAGCCACCGTACCGGCCCCACTCAGAATCTTCACCTGTTCCGTAGAAAGCTCCGCCGGAATCGTCACCATGACCTTCTCACGATCCGAGGAGTTTCCAAACCAGAAGCCGATTTTAATCTCCGGTCTGTCTTGTACAATACTGAACTTTCCGTTATTCTGACGAATCACATAATCCTCGGTTACATCCACTGCCTCAATGGAAAGCTTATCCCCCCGTACAACTGCGATTTCCGCATTACAATCCACAAGAATCTCCGTAATACCGAGCTCTTTTGCTTCCTCTAAGGAATATTCCTCTGCTATGTTAATGCGCTCCTTATCGCCTTCCATTAAAAAGTTTACCCCCGCAATTCCGGTGGTTACGCCCATCACTACAGAAACAATCGTACCGAGAATCACGACCGATAAAAAGATGGCAAAAGCCATGGCACAATACTTAATTACCTTTTGTACTCCGTTCATTTAATATCCACTCCTCCAAACATACATAATGCATTCACATACAACACCGGTGCCCCGCTTTGATTGCTGACATGATTCTTTGCTCCGCCGAACAGTTCCGTGCGCTTTACCTTTACATTCACACCGGCCGGTACCTTAATATCGATTCCACCGAAAATCGCAGAGGCTTCGATTACTGCACCGTCCTCTATGGTTACACCGGTCAAATCCAAATCCAGACCGCCAAACACCGCATCTGCTTCACAACCCGTAAACGGTGACTCCGTCGCCGTTACCACATTACCGGCAAAGGTTGCGGAGTAACCTTCGTTACCGTTATAATGCCGCTTCGTTCCTCCGAACAGACTCCGGAACAAAATACACACTCCGATAACAAAAAAGATAGCCGGAACTAAAATCTTCCCCAGTGTTCCGCTTGCTATGATTTGATTCCGTTCCAAAAGCAGAAGCACACCGCACAACATAAAAATGGAATTCACCGGTCGTACGCCGTTTTTAATCATACTCACAAAACTTGGGAAAATGATAAGCAACGTCCACCACCCCGGAAACAACACCGGAACATCCCAAAAGCCCATGACCTTTCCGAACACGAAGACGCCGATGACAATCCACAGCAATCCCCATAAAATATTCGCCAGTTTCTCTCTCATAAAAAATCCCCTTTCACTGTTTCTGACTTGTCTTTATTTTACCCTACACCCTGCCAAAGTTCAAGTTAGAAGGTAATTAAGGTTTTCTAATCGTTTTCTAATGTTCGCGTTAGCAACGAGCTAAGAATAAGGACGCGAGAACCCCGGGGAGAACTTCATGTTCTCAACCGGGGTTCTTGTGTTTTTATCGCAGCGACTGCCGCGACCGAGGGAATGCACAGCATTCTCGAGGTTGGCTCATTGCCGTCCTTATACTCCTTTTATTCTTCTTTCTTTGCGATAATGATAGTGCACCTTATTCCTCCAAGCTCATCTCCAAACCGACTCCCTTTACCTTGTTCAAATCAATCCACATAGCTGGGCGGATGGAGACCTCTTCAGTATCTACCCCTTGTCCCTCCATCATTATATCTCCAAACCTACCGACACAAGCCGCTTTTTCTGAACTTTCACCAGGACTACGGAGCCACCAATCATAATAATCAGTCGTGTTTAAATAATGTTGATGTGGCATTAAATCATATTGCGGAAGCTCCACATCCGGCACAATTTGCGTTCTTCTTTCTAAATCTGTGGAAAAATATTTTTGTGCCTCCTCTATGCTTAGAAGAAACAGATAATCTGTTGTATCCTCGCCGCCATCGGTTCCATATATCGGATTATCGGCTGTTTGAACTACTGTTTCACAAATACACGACAACTCCTCTTGTTGAAACATTAAATACATTAGTGCATGATTTAAATATTTCCTTATCGAACTGTTTTCCCATACAAATTCCATATTCTTTTGTTCAAGGCATGCATCACGGCTAACATAATGAAAAATATCAACACATTGCAATGATATTAATAAAACTTTCTCATCACTTCTTTCCAATACCAGCCACTTTAATGGATTATTATCATAGTAAACATCATACATATTATTATAATGACAATACGCTCCAAAGGTCACAACATCTCCAACCTTTACTTCCTTTTCCGTATCTGACAAAGCATACGGTTCCGGTCCCGGTGTTGGAGTCACCAAGAGTGCTTTTCTCTCTTCTTCTCTTTGCTCCTTCTCCATGAAATAAATATCTTTTTCTGACATTGTTGGTTGCGGTTCAATAGTCAATTCAGACTCAAGTGTTTGTGTCGGAGTAGGCGCCGGTTCAGGTTCTATTCTTCCGTGGTCACAACCAATCAAGCATAATGCGATTGGAATAAACAGTAATAATGTGAATTTTAACTTCATAAACGCTCCCTCCTATCAGTACGATTGATTTATCCATTCTCATCTTATCACGAGTAATGTTATAAACTCAAGAACAAATTCATAAATATACGTTCAAAAAAGAGAGTTACGTTCTCCTACCAATCCCAAAAGGACAAAAAAGCCCTCGCATAAAACATGCGAGAGCCGTTTCGTTCATTCATTAAGCAAGCTTAGCCTTTGCAACTTCAACTAATGCTGCGAAACCTTCCGGATCGTTAATAGCCATCTCGGAAAGCATCTTTCTGTTAACCTCAACCTCAGCTAACTTCAAACCGTACATGAACTTGCTGTAGGAAAGACCGTTCATTCTTGCTGCTGCATTGATACGAGCAATCCATAACTGTCTGAACTGTCTCTTTCTTTCCTTTCTACCTGCGAAAGAAGAAGTGAGAGCTCTCATAACAGACTGCTTTGCAATTCTGTACTGCTTACTTCTGGCACCTCTGTAACCCTTAGCCAGCTTTAATACTCTATTATGTCTCTTTTTTGCGTTTAAACCGCCTTTAACTCTTGCCATTCTGTTTTGCCTCCTTTACACCAAATCTTAGAGATAAGGTAAAATCTTCTTCATATTCTTTTCGTTCGTCTTATCGGTCATGGTAGCTTTTCTTAAATCTCTCTTCGTCTTGGAAGACTTCTTGGTTAAGATATGCTGCTTACCGGTCTTCATTCTCTTTAACTTACCGGTACCCGTCATTGTAAAACGCTTTGCTGCTGCCTTATTTGTCTTTAACTTCGGCATGGTGAATCCTCCTTCATGGTACGGCTGGCGCCGTAATAATAATTATCTGTCTGAAGCACAATACTGTGCGTTCATGCAACTTTTACCGCTTCTCGGCAAGCACCATAATCATGCTTCTGCCTTCTAACTTAGCCGGCTTTTCTACTACAGCAACATCGGAAAGCTTCTCAAAGAAGGAATCCAACACTTCCTTACCGGTTGCCATATGTGCCATCTCACGACCGCGGAAACGAAGCGCAACCTTTACCTTATTGCCCTTCTCCACGAACTTACGTGCCTGATTTGCCTTGGTGGTCAAATCGTTCACATCGATATTCGGAGACAGATGAATCTCTTTTACTTCGGTTACTTTCTGCTTTTTCTTAGCTTCCTTCTCACGTCTTGCCTGCTCGTAACGGTACTTACCGTAATCGACAATCTTGCATACCGGCGGCTTCGCGGTCGGCGCAATCTTAACAAGGTCAAGATTGGCTTCCTTCGCCATCTTCAATGCGTCCTTTGCAGACATGATACCAAGCTGTTCGCCGTCTTCACCAACCAGACGGATCTCTTTGTCTCTGATTTGCTCGTTCAACATTAACTCGCTAATGGTTTTGTACCTCCGTATAATAATATGAGATCGTTTTGTGCCTTTTATATCAATAGACATAGAAAGGCGGATAATCACAGATTATCCGCCTAATAATCCCGTCCTCGGGAAATCATCTTAACCAGACCTTTTTGCAGTACAATGTACGCGGAAGGTGAGAGCGGATACTCTGCTTTTGCTTACACAGCTCTTAAAGTATACCACGCTCTGATTTAGATGTCAAGAAGTTTTTTTGATTTTTCGCTACACGTCGTAAAAAAGAACTATTGCGGCATGCACAGATTGGATGTTGTGGCTGAGGCAAACTGAAAGTTGGGAGTTCTTATAATAACTCCCAATATTTAAACTCATATCCAGCTTCTGGTTCTCCGATAGAATAACCCAATGTCCTCGTCAAGCGGGTTTTAAAAAGTTGTAACCATTCATTCCATTCTTCTTGTGGCATTTCAGCATATAATTGCAATCCACTTGGTTCAACTGACCCTTCTATAAGTTTGCCAGGTCCCTCACGCCATTGTGGACATCCATTAACAAAACCTTTCCAATATGGCATTTCAGCATAACATTTTTCTATTTCATCCCATACTTCTTGCGGTGCTGAATAATGAATATTGAGATTTACATTAAAAATAGCCATATCCTTACCTCTCAATCAAATTCAAATTTTCTTCTCTATTCCGCCATGCACTCATTCGGACTCCTACTCCTCCCTACGGGCTACTTCCTCGTGTACGCGTCACCGTATACAGCAGAGCCGAATAAAATGTAAAAGGCCGGAAACTGTCATAGTTCCAGCCTCGCATTTCTTATTTTAACATTCCCTTCCTCTTCTGTCAAACCTTCACTTCCACGCCTCCAACCGGCCTGATTCGGAACACATAGCAGGCGCCTTCACCAAACACCCGCTCCATTTCTGCCACATACATCTCTGCCATTGAAAGAGGCACAAAGGCCTGTATGGTCCCGGCAAAGCCTCCTCCGTGGACACGTACCGTGCCCTTTCCGTTCAGGATACGTTTGCTTATCGCTACGCCCAAAGGAATGGCCTGCTCTGTCGGTGCAGAGGTGGAATATAAATTTTGCAGTAAGGCTTCCGAAGAGTCTCCCGACGCCTGCACAAAAGAAAGGAACTTCTCCGTATCTCCCGTGCGTAAGGCTTCCGCTTCTTCCCTTGCCCGGCGGTTATCTCCGAAGAAATGCATGGCCCGAAGCACCGCACGGTCGGAACATGTCGCACGTAACTTCGGAAGCGCTCTGTAAAAGTCCGCTTCGTCCACCTGACGCAAATATTCCTTTCCGAACTGCGCCGCCACCGCCTCCATCTCGGAACGCACCGCCACATAATCCGGTGTCAGATTCACATGACTTCCGCCGGTATTTGTCACACAAATGCAATATCCTGCCTGTTCAAAATCAAAGGCAAAGGGCTCAATGACCGGTTGCTCCGTATCCGCAAAGTCAATAAACACCAATCCACCCACGGAGCTTGCCGTCTGGTCCATAAGGCCGCACTTTTTCCCGAAATATACATTTTCCGCATACTGACCGATTTTCGCAATTTCCACCGCACCGGCCTGTCCCTTGTTATAATGAAGGTCAATGATGGTGCCGATTAACGTCTCAAAAGCCGCAGAAGAAGAAATACCGCTGCCTGCAAGCACATCGGAGGTACAGTACAAATCAAAGCCACCCACCTGTGCTCCAAGAGCCGCAAACCGGGACACAATACCTCGTACAATGGCCGCAGAGCCTTTTTCTCCTTCCTGTACCGATAAATCGGACAGTTCCACCGTAAACGGGCGGTAGCCTTCGGAGCATACCCGAATGACTCCGTCTTCATGAAATGTCACAACACCCAGTATATCCAACTGCACCGCTGCCGCCAACACACAACCGTGCTGGTGATCCGTATGATTGCCGCCGATTTCGGTTCTGCCCGGTGCAGAGAATAAAGAGACCTCCTCCCGTCCCGGGTAAACTTCCGCAAATCGTGCAACAGCCTTTTCATACCGCGCCTTCTGGGTCGAAAGCACCTCTTGTTTTGCTCCGTATAATTTTTCAAATACCGGCTGGAATGCATCCTGTGCAAGCCTTTGTTTCAGTTCTTCTATTTTCATCTACTTACTTCCTCTTTTCTTCCGAGGTATCCTCAAAGGACTACTCACTCTATATCATACCTTCAGTATACCACTGATTTCATTTCCCGACAACCGGACTGATGACAACCCTAAGCGTCATCGGCTCCTTCGGATTGATTCTGAATTCCTTATGTACCGGTGAGCCCCAGGAATCGTCACCGCCCACACCCATCTGCTTTGCCGCAATCCGTACCCAGGTATAAGACGGTTCTTTTAATTCTTCCAAATGCATGGCGTTTTCCAACTCTGTCGCACTATATGGCAGAACGCTCATCTCAAACGGTGCTTCCACACAGGAAAACTTCACACCGGTTCCGCACGCATCCGTCACCTGCACGTACCGTACTCCGGTTCGGTTGCCGCATTCCTGCGGAAACAAATACCCGGACAGATTCTCCCTTGCGGTAGATTCGTATACGCCAAGCTTGCCGCCGGAATTCCGGTCAATATAGTTTTCTTCCGGCCCAAGCCCGTAGTAACGGAAGTGCTCATACTTTTTCTTCATCTTAAAGTCCATGGCAAATACCGGGAAATCTACATCCGTATCCACGCCCGGATAGTCTACACAAATTTCTACTCTGCCGTCAAAGAACACCTTATAAATCACCCGATAAGTAAAGGCCGGCACCATCGGCGCATCGTACGGGAATACAAGCTCCAGACAGTCGTTCTTCTCATCCCAAGAAATCAAATCCCTGCGATATCTTGCATATTTTCCCACAAGCTCCCATTGAGACGCAAATATCTGGTAACCCGCACCTCTGTCATTGTCCGTAAATGCTCTCCAAAAGCTTACCTGCGGCACTCTTGTTATGTACTCTTCGCCCTGATATACCAAAGAGGTAATACCTCCCTGACCCTTATCAAACTGTACGGAAAAGTCCTCTCCACGCACACCGATACAGAAATCTCCGTAAACAATGTCCGGACGTACCGATGCCATTCCGGCGGACTCTATCCTTCCGCAGGACAACTTTCTTTCCGCCTCTTCCGGTACAACTACTCCGTTTTCTCTTACTGTCTCTCCGGCACCAACCGTCACCTCCTCTTGGGCAAAACACACCTCATATCCGGCTTCGGCATAAAGAGTCTCCTCTGCCAGCACCGCAGATGCAGTCACCACATATTCTCCCGGTTCCTTCGGAATCGCAAGTCCTGTCTTTACAGACGCTTCTTCTCCCGCCGGGATTATAAGCCTATGCTCCTCTTTTGCTAAAACCTGTCCGTCTTTTTCCAATGTAACTACAAACCGGTAGCCCGATGTATCGATAAACAAATTCCGGTTCTTTACCGTCAACACACCATCCGTTACATCCAGCTTCAAATTCGAATACAGCGCCTTTACCTCCTGCATCTTCGGAGAAGCCTTCCGGTTCGCATATACAATACCATCGGTACAAAAGCCCCAGTCTGCCGGACGTTCTTCAAAGTCTCCGCCATAGGCAAGGACCCATTCTCCGTTCTCCAAAGTTCTGTACAGCGCCTGATCGATAAAGTCCCAAATAAAGCCACCCTGATACTTATCGTACTTCTCTTCCAAATCTGTGTAAAGCTTCATGCCTCCCACAGAATTTCCCATGGCATGCATATACTCACAGCTGATGTAAGGCTTCTTTGCATCACCGCTCAGATACGTCTCAATGTCCGCCGGTTTTGCATACATTCTGGACTCCATATCGGTAATGGAGTCATACTTCCGGTTCCAGCAAACACCTTCATAATGTACCAACCGCCGTTTATCTTCCCTGTGGAAATACTCTGCCATTGCCGCAATATTTTCCCCGCAATAGGACTCGTTTCCGCAAGACCAGATCAGAACGCAAGGATGGTTCTTGTCCCGTTCATACATGGACTTCGCCCGGTCCAGTACCGCCCCTTTCCACTCCGGATAATCTCCAGGAAGGTTACACGCAAAACCTCCGGCCCATCCTCTGTCATTCATCCAGGTGCCGTGAGTTTCCAGATTCGTCTCATCAATGACATAGATTCCGTATTCGTCACAAAGCTCATACCACCTGGTCTGGTTCGGATAATGGCTGGTACGTATTGCATTAATGTTATTCCGCTTCATCATACGGATATCCGCAAGCATCTCTTCCTCCGAAATGGCACGTCCTTTTTCCGCAGAAAACTCATGACGGTCCACACCCTTAAATATAATCCGCTTCCCATTTAAGCACATAAGCCCGTCCTTTAACTCAAAGGTCCGGAAGCCAACCTTCGTAGCTGCAGTCTCAATTACAGTCCCGTTTGCGTCGATCAGTTCCACACAAAGCTCATATAAATTCGGGGCCTCCGCGCTCCACGGTGCCACCGCATCCAATCTCTTTTCGATTGCAAGAATGGTCCCCGCACACAGTGCAGTCTCACAAAACACACACTTTCCTTCTGTATTTTTCAGCGTAATCAGCGCAGAAACGCCACTTACGTCCTGTACTCCTTCGTGTCCTTCCAGACTCATCTCTGCCCGCAACCATCCGCTACCGTCTGTATACTCATAATCTGCCGTTATCTTCATATCCCGCACATGCACCTTCGGCACCGCATACAAATATACATCACGGAAAATACCGGAAAAGCGCCAAAAATCCTGATCTTCCAGCCAGCTTCCGCTACAAAAACGGTATACCTCTACCGCCAGTTTATTATTCTTTTCCTTTACATAAGGTGTAATCAAAAACTCGGAAGGTGTAAAGGAGTCCTCGCTGTACCCTACAAACTCCCCATTGACCCACACATATATGGCAGCTTCCGCTCCCTGAAAGGACAAATACAGTTCCTTGCCGTAAAGTGCTTCCTCCACATCAAAATAGGTTACATAGCTTCCCACCGGATTTTCTTTCTCCGGCACCTGCGGCGGCATAACCTTCTCCACACCGTCCCACGGATACATCATATTCACATACTGACAACGACCGTACCCCTGCAACTGAATATGTCCCGGCACCTGTATGTCAGCAAATTCTTCTACGGAAAACTCTGTCTTATAAAAATCCGCGATACGTCCTGTCGGATTTTTTGCGTACGCAAACTTCCATGTTCCGTTTAAGGATTGCCGCAACTCCTTTCCTTTCTCAAAACATGTATGATCCGAATGTGCCGTCTCACGATTTACGGCAAATACCTCAGGATTACTAAGCCAGTCAAGTGTCGGTTTCATAGGATACCTCCCCATTTCTTTTCTTATTAGCTCCATTTTACCACCGTTTTCCGCAAAAGAACATAAACACAATATACCAAAACATGCACAAAATAATACAATTGCACTTGCTTTTTCCTCCGTGGAAGTGCATAATAAAATCAATAAAACTTCGGAGGAATCCCATGTATACAAACGCTGCCTATCTTCACGATTCATTCACGGATGTCATAGACTTAAGTAAACCGCTCATAGTTACCTGCTGCGGCTGTTACCGCATCCATACCATGCCGGTCTTTCTTACGGAACGTCCGCAAGGCCGAATGGACTATCAGCTTTTATATATTGCTTCCGGTAAGGCTCACTTTTTCTTTCAAGGGCGGGAGCATGTAATTAACGAAGGAACTATGGTTCTTTATCATCCCGGCGAAGCGCAGAAATATTTCTATTATGCCTCCGACAAAACAGAAGTATATTGGATTCATTTTACCGGTTCCGAGGTTGAAACACTTCTGTCGTCCTGTGACCTTCCGGCAACGGAAAATACATTTTATACCGGTACTTCTTCGGACTATCCGCAATTGTTCCGTCAAATCATTCAGGAACTCCAGCTTTGCAGACCGAATTATGAGGAGCTTTTGTCTTTATATCTGCACCACATTTTCCTTCTTATGAACCGCTCGCTAAAAGAAGGACAAAAAACGGGCAGCGACATCCGAAACGAAATCGAACGCGCTACCCATTATTTTAATGAACACTATTCCGCTGAAATCAATATCGAGGAGTACGCCAAATCCAGACACTTCAGCACCTGTTGGTTCATCCGGAACTTCAAACAAATCGTAAAGGTTACCCCGATGCAATATATTTTGTCCCTGCGCATGATGAATGCCCAAAACTTGCTGGAAAACACCGATTATAATATTACCGAAATTGCGGAGGCCGTAGGCTACGACAACCCACTGTATTTCAGCCGTCTGTTTCACAAGCATACCGGGCTTTCACCGTCTTCCTACCGGAAACAGCGCAGAGAATACCCGGCATCCCTTTAATAAATCACGCGCTTTGCACTGTGCGGGGTGCGGTAATTAAACCGGGAAATAATCACACCGGTATTATAGTCCGACGCATGGACTACCTTGCCGTCACCGATGTACATGGCTACATGGTCCACTCTTCCGCCGGATGCGTAGAACACCAAATCCCCGGCCTTCAGATTAGAAGTATTCGGCGTTACGGACAACAACGCACTACTGGCTGCCATATCCCTGGAAACACGCGGCAACGTATAACCATACTTTTTATACGCCGCATAACACAAACCGGAGCAATCCACACCGGAGCTCATATTGGTACCTCCCCAGACATAGGCGGTACCCACCGCTGTCTTTGCATAATTAGCCACCTGCTTCGCCTTATCTCTCTTTGACTGTTCCACTGCGGCCTTACGTTCCGCTTCTGCTTTGGCAGCTGCTTCTGCCGCCGCCTTTTTCTCTGCGGCCATTCTCTCCTTTTCTTCCGCAAGAGTCTCGCCGTATTTCGGCTCCCCGGTTACCTTCACATAAGTTGCATATACATATCCGGTCTTCGTCTTTTCGCCGGTTTTAAAACGAATTTTCATCCATTCTTTGCCTTGTTCCAGAAGCTCTGCGGTATCTCCCTTTTGAAAGGTATCTACAACACTGTACCCGGTACCTGCTCCGGAGCGTACGTTCAATACATTTGCCGTCACCTCCACCTTCGGCGCATACTTCTTTGCGATGGCCGCCTCTGCCTCATCTCCCAGAAGCAAATAGTCTTTGACCACATAACCGGTCACATTTCCGGAATTCACATACACCCAGTTTCCTTCCTCGGCAATGACCGTTGCCACGCAATCGGCATACAGCTTTCCGACCACTTCCGAAAACGTGGAGCCGCTCTTTCTGACATTCACATAATTGCTTACATTAGCAAAGACTCTGGTCCCGCTAAGGTCTCTGACTCTGGCAAAAAGTACAATCTCCTCGCCCTTTGCCTCGGCTTCTGCCAGCTTATCCAATACCTCACTGCCGATTTCCTCTAATCCTTCTATGTACGGATGCTCTGCACCCACACATCTCCAAATATCCTTTATCGTTAACAAAGAGTTTTGCACCTGCGACAGTTCATGCACCACCGGTGCACCTTCCTGCAATATTTCCGCATTGGCATCTCTTCCGTTTAATACTCCTACAATCGCTGCTGCACCCACACACAACAGAATTCGTTTATACTTCCGACTACCCATAGTACGCCTCCCTTTTAAATGTTACAAAATTATTACAAATTTATAACATGATTATAACAAACCCCGTATGCTTTGTCAACATACGGGGTTATCCAAATATTTCCTATTCTTTTTCTATCGTCAACTCCGGCTCACCTACTGCCCGTTCAGGTACGCTTCAATTTCATAAATTGCCGTCGCACCATCCGCTGCTGCGGTTACCACCTGACGCAGATGTTTGGTACGTAAATCTCCTGCCGCAAAAATCCCCGGCACATCCGCACGGCAATCTTCTCCTGCGATTACATATCCGGACGCATCCAGAGATACCAGCCCCTTAAGCAACTCCGTATTCGGAAGCATACCAACTGCCACAAATACGCCGGATACCGGCAATGCTCTTTCTCCGTTTTCCGTATTCACCACGAGGCGTTCGACCTTTCCGGCACCTTCGACTCTTGCCGGTGTAGCCTTTAATACAAACTCAACATTCTCACAGGCACGCAACCGGTTTACCAATGTCTTAGCAGCCCGGAACTCGTCTCTGCGATGCACCAGATATACTTTACTGCAGATACGAGCCAAAAACAACGCATCCTCGATTGCCACGTCACCGCCGCCTACCACAACTACTTCTTTTCCCCGGAAAAAGGCACCGTCACAGGTGGCGCAATAGGACACACCGCTCCCCGCAAACTCAGTCTCCCCCGGAACCTCCAGCATTCTGTGCTTTGCACCGGTGGCAAACAATACGGTTTTTGCGGAATACGATTCTCCTCCCTCCAACAGAACCGAAAAACCGTTCTCCTGCTTTTCCACCTTTATTACTTTTCCGTCCTGAAACTGTACGCCGCAGGCATCGCAATGTTCGCGAAACTTCATGGCCAGCTCGAATCCGCCGATTCCCTTAAGGCCCGGATAATTGTCCACTTCGGACGTATTCACAATTTGTCCGCCGCTCATAAGCCCACTCTCCAATACCAGATGGGAAAGCTCCGCTCTTGCTGCGTAAATTCCGGCTGCCATACCTGCCGGACCTGCTCCGATAATAATTGTATCTAACATAAAAACCTCTTTCCGCGCCACATAGCGCCTTTTTCTTGCTTTTTTTACTTTCTTATGATATAATATCCCTAGAAACAAACCGTTCTGTACACTTTTACTACAGAAGAAAGGAGGATGCCTTATGGATATTGCCGCACTTTCGATGCAGGCTTCTGCATTACAAGCTTCCGACATGGTCGGTGTCGCGGTGTTCAAGAAGACTCTTGAGACCATCGAAGGCACCGGAGAAAACATGATTAAGATGATGGAACAGTCGGTTCAGCCGAATCTGGGACAGAACATCGACCTTCGTGTGTAAGCTCATGCTACGGCATGGGCTTTTCTTTTGCCCTGCTCCGTCAGTTTCCCATGCGCAGTATCATATACGCAATACAAATCAACACGCCCGCAACGAGCGTCGGGGAATACACCGTAGCAAAACCACCCGGTTCAGACTTCGGCTCAATTTCTTCTCTATGAAATAATGACACCTTTCTCTGCTCTCTGCGTTCTCTGCAGCGTACCAATAAAAACACAATCAGTACAAGCCCTGCCACAGATGCCACCGTCCAAGGCAAAATCAAAAGAAGATGCTCCCGGATCATGGCAGAAGTCAATGTTACCTGCTCCTGCAGAACTTCCTCTCCTCCCTTTACCGACAAATACAATAAAACCACGGAACGACCGTTAATATACAGGTGCAAAAGCACCGACGGCAAAATCGACTCCGTAATATCATTTACCAATGCAAAAATGATTCCCAAAGCAAATGCGTAAAAGAATTGATTCGGATTCATATGCAGAATTGCGAACAAAAACGCCGTCAGCAAAACCGCAACCCATCTTCCGCAGTTCCGATACCCCCGGTACAGTACGCCGCGGCACAAAGCTTCTTCACAGACTGCCGGTACCACCGCAATGGTAAAGAAAGCAAAAGGAAACGGATACTTTACAATCAGCTCCGTCATACTTTCGCTGATGGTATTCACGGTAAACAGCTGAGAAAATACATTTATAAATTCCGCAAGCTTATTGACACATAAGGCAAGGGGCACCAAAAGCAGACCTTCCTTCCAGCCAATGGCACGGACCGACAGTCCCTCCTTTAATGATATCCCCTGCATGAAAAGATACGCGATTGCAGGCGTCACAAGAAACAATTGCACCAGAATCTGCAACACCATCCGGTCCCGCACACCTACGCCGGAAACCAGGTAAATCATTCCCTGAGAGAATATTACGCTAACCAGAAATATCCGGTTCGCATCTATAGCACGCATACGTTTCATAGTGTTTCCTCCCATCAAACATCATTCCCTCTACCAGTATACAATTTTTTCCTCACTATTTCTAGCTTTTTTTTCGAAATTATGCTATACTTGTGTGCGTATGAGAAAAATATCGTTATGATCGGTACTTTTGCCGGTCTGCAAGGAGCGGTTATGTATTCGTTTTCAACAAGAGTCCGGTACAGCGAGGTGGATTCCACCCTGCGCTTGTCCTATCCGTCAATCATCAATTATTTTCAAGATTGCAGTATTTTTCACTCGGAAGACCTTGGTATCGGCATTGATTTTTTAAAAGAGGCGCATCGTGTATGGCTGATGAATTCCTGGCAAATCAAGATTTACCGGTTCCCGCAATACGGAGAACGGTTGCAGGTCAACACATGGCCCTATGAGTTTAAGTCCATGTTCGGCTATCGTAACTTTACCCTGACGGATGAAACCGGCGACCCGTTCGTCGTGGCCAATTCCATCTGGGTCTTCGCCGATACGGACACCGGACGCCCTGTAAAGCCGGACCCTGCCTATGCTTCCCGTTATCCGTTGGAGCCTCCGTTTCCGATGGAATGTGCACCGCGAAAGATTGAGATTCCGGCGGAAGGGACTGTGTTAACCCCGATTTCAGTAAGCGTCTCCCATTTGGATTCCAATCATCATGTCAACAACGGCCAATATGTTGCCATGGCAGCCGCATTGATTCCTGAGGTTGATTACACCTCCCTTCGCGTGGAATATAAAAAAGCAGCTCAACTTGGTGATACCATCTATCCGCGCCTTACGCAAACAGAGGACAAATGTACCGTGGTGCTTGCCGCAAAAGACGGTACTCCGTATGCTGTTGCGGAATTTTCCAAAGAGTAGTTTGCTTCCTATTAATATTTTTTATAACAGAGAGGATTTATCGTTATGATTTTACTTGGACAAATGCAGACGCTTACCGTCTGCAGGTCAACCGAAAACGGTGTTTATCTGGAAAGTAAGACCGAAGGTACACCTTCCGTATCCACGGACACCGCCGCCATTGAAGAAACCAGAGTTCTTCTTCCGCGTAACCAGGTACCGCAGGGCATCAAGCACGGAGATACCCTCCGAGTATTTGTTTACCGTGACTCTGAAGACCGTGCCATTGCCACCACTACGGTCCCGCCGCTTACCTTAGGCGAAACCGCAGTTCTGACCGTAAAGGAGACCTCCCAGATCGGTGCCTTCTTGGACTGGGGACTGGCAAAGGATTTGCTCCTTCCGTTTAAGGAGCAGACCGCAAAGGTAAAGCAGGGCGAACGCGTCTTAGTGGCCCTTTACATTGATAAGAGCGGCAGACTCTGTGCCACTATGCATGTATACGACTATCTTTCCGGCAATGCGCCGTATCAAAAGGATGACCGGGTTACCGGTATCGTCTACGAGCACATCGACGAATTCGGCACCTATGTTGCGGTAGACGACATCTACTCCGCACTGATTCCGCGCCGTGAGGTGATTACTCCTCTTCGTCCCGGCACGGTCATCAATGCCCGCGTCACCAAGGTACAGCCGGACGGCCGCTTAGAGCTTTCCATCAGGGAAAAGGCATACCTTCAGATGGATAATGACGCAGAAGGAGTCCTTGCCCTGTTAAAAGAAGCCGGCGGATTTCTTCCGTACCACGACAAGTCCAATCCGGAGGCCATCAAAGCAAAGTTCGGTTTAAGCAAAAACTCCTTCAAAAGAGCCATCGGACGTCTTTATAAAGACAGCATCATTACAATTGAAGAAGACGGTATCCGTCTGAATTAAGAACGCGGCTGTTTCGCATTCCTTTTGCGAAACCGTTCTTTAAAAATACCAAAGCGCTGTAGGCATCACACCCGCAGCGCTTCTTTTATACCTATTCATTTTCAAATTACCTTCCACGGTCCAAAAAGCGCATCTGCGGCCCCTGGGACTTTGCTGTAAGCTTCGGCTCCACATCAAATTTCGGACGCGCATACGCGGAAAAATCATTGATATGCTTCGCCTTGCAAGCATCACAGAACCGCCCGGTACGAATCATCTTACCGCAGCCCTCGCACTCCAGACCAACCTGAGCCTCTTCACTGAAGGCAAGACGCTCTTCACGAATCCAACGCTTAATCTGGGCGATGGATACATCATTTTCCTCCGCCACCTGCTGCATACCTGCACGCGGGTGCTCATACACATAATCACGTACCTCATCAAACTTCACATCCAGCGCCTTGATACACTCCGGGCACAGCGGCTGTCCTCCGATGTAGTTGAACAAACGGCTACATCCTTTACAATTTCGTACATCCATAGCATCTTCCTCCTCTTTTCCTACAATTTATTCATTTCCGATACATACACAAATCCCGTATACCGATGAAATCCCATGGGACTGTAATACCTCCGTACAGGCCTCCATCGTTGCTCCGGTGGTAAAAATATCATCTACCAATGCCACCGTTCCCGGTAACTCTTTTAAACGCTTCGCTTCTCCTTCATCCCAGGCCAGCGAGGCTGCTAAATTCTTTTTTCGTTCCTTCGGCGACAAACCGCTTTGAGGCCTTGTATTCCTGATACGCTTCACCAACCGTACCGAGGACAATCCCAGCTCTTTTGCCAACCCCTCTGACAATAACTCTGCCTGATTAAACCCACGATACCGTCGTCTCTTATGAGAAATCGGTACCGGCACCAGTGCTGTCACTCCGGAGCGGAGCAATTGCTTTCCAAAGCATTGTTTCATATGCTGTATGTAAAACTCAGCGTATTCCTTCCGGCCGTGATATTTGAAATCGGCAATGGAACGCTTCATCCGCCTGTCATATTGCCATACCGCGAAATTCCTCACAAAGGACATTCTATGATCTTCACATCTTCCACAGTATTCCTTCGTCTCATCCGAAATCTCCCGTCCGCAGCAAAGACAAACCGGCGACTTCACAAAGCGAAGCTTTCCGGCACAATCCGGACACGTACTGCTCTCCCACGGAATCCGTAACTCTCCGCAAACCGGACACCGTGGCGGAAATACACACTTCACTATAATCTCCCCCCAATTATAACTGCTCAGACTCCCATCCTCCTTTTCTTTCCTTCTTTCCTCTATTTTATAACATTTTCCCATGAAATACAATAGTTTTCTGACAGAATTCCGAGATTTACGGCATCATTTCTTCCAAATGCCGTCTAAGGCCGGAATAACGTTTCATCTCATCCGTATTCTCTATCATCCCCCATACCGTAGCTGCGTTCCCTACAATCATCACACACTGTTTTGCTCTGGTCACTGCGGTATATAACAGGTTACGATTCATCAAAAGCCGAGGACCGGAAAGTAACGGCAGTACCACCGCCGGATACTCGCTTCCCTGGGACTTATGAATGGTTGCCGCATATGCCAGCTCCAGCTCATCAAGCTGAGAAAACGGATATTCCGCAATCCGTCCTTCATCAAAGCACACACTCATACGCTCGGAAAAGAAATTAATCTCCTGTATGGTTCCGCAATCTCCGTTAAACACACCGGTACCGGACTCTACCGGAATTCCGTACCGGCTGCGAATCTCCCATTCCATCTGATAATTGTTCTTAATCTGCATCACCTTATCGCCTTCACGAAAAACTCCCTTGGTATGCTCCTTCTCTTTTTTGCCCGGATCTGCCGGATTTAAGTGCTCCTGCAACAACACATTGAGACGCTCCACGCCCAGCTCGCCCTTTCGCATCGGCGTCAGCACTTGGATTTCCTGCGGTCTTACCTTCAGATGCTTCGCTAACTTCTCCTTCACCAAATATAAAATGGACTGTTGAATCACATTCAAATCCTCTCTTTGAAGAAAGAAAAAATCATTACTCTTATTGTCCAGGCGAATCTCTTCCCCCGCATGAATTTTATGAGCATTGGTCACAATATCGCTCTCCCGGGCCTGTCGGAAAATCTTGTCCAGAGTAACCACGGAAAAGCAGCCGGAATCAATAATATCCCGCAATACATTTCCCGGTCCCACACTCGGCAACTGATTTACATCTCCCACCAATACCAGTCTGGTTCCGATGGGAATCGCTTTAAGAAGCGCATGCATCAGATAAATATCTACCATGGACATCTCATCGATAATAATCAAATCACATTCCAACGGATTCTCTTCGTTCCGCTCAAAGCTCATGCGATTTCCCATGCCCTCCGATACTTTTAACTCCAACAGACGGTGAATGGTCCTGGCTTCTCTTCCTGTGGTCTCCGTCATGCGCTTTGCGGCACGTCCTGTAGGCGCCGCCAACAAAATATCCAAACCTTCCTTTTCAAAGAAATCCAGCATCGTTCGGATGGTAGTCGTTTTACCGGTACCCGGACCGCCGGTTAAAACAAATACACCGTGTCGCGCCGTTTCAAAGACCGCCTTTTGCTGCAATTCATCCGGTTCGATTCCTCCCCTGCGCTCCAGCGTAGCCAACTTAGTCAAAAGAATAGAATCCGGCAGATCATAGGACACATTTAAATCCAACAACATCCGGGCTGTATTTAATTCCGTATAATAGGCCATAGAACCATATAACAGCCTGTCACCGTCCACATCCTTTACAATAATCTTCTTCTCCATCTGTAAAAAATCAATCTGACGTTTTACCGTTTCCCTTCCCAGTTCCAGTAACTCACAGGTTTGCGTAAGCACCTCCTCTTCCGGTAAATACACATGACCGTTCGTACCTGCCTGGGTTAATACATAAAAGATTGCCGCACGGACCCTGTACTCCGAATCCCCGCGAAGTCCGACCTTTGAAGCAATTTCATCCGCAATCCGAAAACCGATACCGTCAATATCCTCCGCCAGACGGTACGGATTCTCCGTCAGCACAACCTCCATCTGGCTTTTATATCGTTCGTAAATTTTCACCGCCAATGTATTGGAAATGCCGTACTGCTGTAAAAACAACATCGCATGACGCAGCTCTCTTTTTTCCACAAACTGTTCATAAATGGCGTGGGCGGATTTTTCACTGATTCCGGACACCTCGGAAAGACGTTCCGGTTCCTCCTCCATGATCCGAAAGGTATCCTCCTTGAAACGTCGCACAATGCGGGCAGCCAGCTTTGCCCCCACTCCCTTAATCGCTCCGGAGGCAAGATAACGCTCCATTGCTACCGCATTCTCCGGTTCCTGTACCTCATAATGCTCCATCGAAAACTGTTCCCCATAGACATTATGTACGGTATAGGTTCCGGTAACGGAAAGCAAATCACCTTCACTGACCGCAGAAAAACAGCCGACGCACACTACATCATCCTCGTCGGACTCTAACGTCAATATGGTATATCCGTTTTTTTCATTGCGGTACTTGATATGGGTAACGTATCCCTTGATGCTTTCCTTCTCCATGACCTCTCCTTATATAAAACAACGTAAATCTCGCTTGCGATCTTCCAGCGACAACTTCCGTTCCGCCGCAGTGCGATCAATGCCTTTTTTCGGAAACTCATAAAACTTCCCGAAAAAAGGCGCCACGAGCCTCAGCCCGTAACGCCCGTACTTCTTTCCTGATATATTGCAGTCCTTACTCTGCCGCTTTCTTTTCTTCGGAAGCAAGTGCTGCCGCCGCATTTACCGTCTCGTCCGTCGGCTTAAGACTTTCCTGTATCGGAGATACGGTATTGCGCTTCATGGACTCGTACAACTGCTGTGCCAGTCCCAATTCCCCGTTTTCCGCAATTGTTTTGGCATATTCCTGATACATCATATCACCAAAATAACTCAAATAGTCGCTTTCCTCATTTTCACTATCTGTCATGGCATCCTTCATCCGGTCAAACACCTTTTCCACCAGATAGGCCTCAAACTCCTTGCAGACCTCCATCATTTCTTCGTCCGTGGCTGAGTCGCTGTTAATGCCGGAAAGCTTATTCTGAAGACCGACCGCTTTTGTGTCGTTCTTGCTGTTTTGCATCTGTGTAAAAAGAAGCTCACTGCTTAATCCGATACTCATGCTTCCTCCCATCTCCGTAAGCCTATGTATCTCTTATCCTGTACTCTGTATGCTAGCCTCTCAGGTTGTTTGCCTGCTGTAACATCTGGTCGGATGCGGTAATTACCTTAGAATTCATTTCATAGGCACGCTGTGCCACAATCAGATTTACAATTTCATCCACCGTCTGCACGTTAGAAGCCTCCAAATAACCGGAACGAATAGAACTACGCTTTAAAGCCTCATCCTCTACCTCCATACGCGGCTCACCGGATGCCAGCGTCTGCTGATACATACTACCGGACACTTTTTCAAGACCGGACGGATTATTAAACTGTACAATTCCCAACTGCGCACGCTCTACATGCTCGGTATTGTACTTTGTCGAACCGTCTGCCGCCGTATACGGTTCGTCTACCTCTTCAATTAATTTCCCGTCTACATCAACGGAAAGCTTAGATACATCGGTTGTGGCCGGAAGTACCACCGGAGAGCCCGTAGTATCCAAAAGCGGGTATCCCTCGGAATTGGTAAGCGCCAATCCGTCGGTTGCAATAGCAAATACCAAAGAACCGTTACGGGTATATGCCGTCTCACCGTTCGGCGTCCTTACGGCAAAAAAGCCTTCGCCGTCAATGGCTAAATCAAACGGATTCTCGGTCGCAGTTAAATTTCCCTGGGTAAAGCGGGAAGTAATCGCTCCCGTACGTACACCGGACCCCACCTGACCGATGACCGGCTTCGGATCTCCGTTATGGTCCGTAGTCTCTGTCTGAAGCTTTTGATATAAGAGAGAACGGAACTCCACGGTCTCCTTCTTGTAACCAACGGTATTCACGTTGGCAAGGTTATTTGAAATCGTATCTACATTGGTCTGTTGTGCAATCATTCCCGATGCACCTGTCCACAATGATCTTAACATAACGTCACCTCTTTCTTACGCTATACACGTCCAATGGAATTTGCGGAATTCTCCAAGGTCTGGTCTACCGACTGGATGACCTTCTGATTTGCCTCATAGGCTCTGGTAATGGCAATCATATTCACCATCTCACTTACTACATTTACATTGGACTGCTCGGTATAGCCCTGACGAATCAAGCCTGTGGCATCCTTTTCCACGGCACCGTCAACCGGCTCGTACATCACATCGCCAAACTTTTTCAGATAATCATAATCTTCAAAGTCAAACAAATTAATCTTGTCTACATACTCACCGTCGGCATAAACACTGCCGTCAATATCCACTAAAATCTCTCCTGCGTCTGTCGGCACCAATACATCTCCGGACTCACCCTGCAGATGATTTCCCTCAGAGTTTACCACATAACCGTCACTGGTCATATGGAAGCCTCCCGCACGGGTATACCGCATATGCGTCTCTCCGTTCCGGTCTGTTACCGCCACCTGAAAGAATCCGTCTCCGTCAAGTGCCAAATCGAATGCATTACCGGTCTCTCGTAAGGAACCGCCGGAATAATCCGTATACACCTCGCCGATTTTCACACCGAGGCTCATACTGCCGATAATACGGTCTCCCGTAATCGGCTCAGACCGGTCCTTAATCTTAATGGACAACTGCTCATCAAAAGACTGAGAGGTTACACCTTCCTTTTTGTAGCCTACTGTTGCCGAGTTTGCCAAGTTATTCGAGATAACATCCAGACGCTTCTGTTCGTTTGCCATACCTGTCCATGCTGTATATAATCCTCGAACCACTTTTTTCTCCTTTCTGTAAAAGCTCTATCTCGCCTCCATGCAGGTTACGGACAGCATCATTGCTGTCTTAGTCACGCTTGCCGCTTAACAATTCCACATATCTTCCGGTACCGATAGCCACTGCGGTCATCGGATCCTCCGCCGTCATCGTCGGAATACCGGTCTTTTCCTCAATAAGCTCTTCCAAGCCGTATAACAAACTGCCGCCACCGGTCAATACAATACCGCGCTCTGCAATATCCGCAGCCAGCTCCGGCGGAGTCTTCTCCAGTACGGAATGAACCGCTTCCACAATCTGGGAGGTTGTCTCACGAAGAGCCTCCTCCGTTTCCTCAGAGGTTACGGAAATGGTCTTCGGAAGACCGGAAACCAGGTTACGTCCCTTTACGTCGATAGAGATAGACTCCGGACGACGATATGCGGAACCGATACGAATCTTAATGTCCTCTGCGGTTCTTTCACCGATTAAAAGACTGTTCTTCTTCTTCATGTAACGAACGATTGCTTCATCAAAGTCATCGCCCGCAATCTTAATGGAGGTACTTACTACGGTGCCGCCTAAGGAAATAACTGCAATATCCGTGGTGCCTCCGCCGATATCCACTACCATATTACCGCACGGTCTGGAAATATCGATACCTGCACCGATTGCTGCCGCAATCGGCTCCTCGATAATAGCAACTTCCTTTGCACCGGCCTGTAACGTAGCATCCTCAACTGCCTTCTTCTCGACCTCGGTAACACCGCTCGGAACACATACACTGACACGTCTGCCGCGGAAACGACGCTTACCTACTGCCTTCTGCAAGAAATACTTTAACATCTTTTCCGTTACGGTATAGTCAGAAATAACGCCTGCACGAAGCGGACGCACCGCAACAATATTACCCGGGGTACGACCGAGCATCAGTCTCGCCTCTTCCCCGATTGCTTTAATCTTGTTCAAATCACGGTCAAACGCCACTACAGACGGCTCTTTTAATACCACACCCTTGCCTTTTATATATACAAGAACACTTGCGGTTCCGAGATCAATTCCGATATCACTGCCTAACATTTTCCCATTCTCCTTTCATATGTGAGTGCTGTACAAGCCTCCGTATCTATTATATACATATTTGGGAGATTTTTCAAAGGCTTTTTTAAAGAATATGCGATTTTTTTACGTTATCTATTATATCGGCCCAAAATCCCCGTTTCTTCACTGTTTTTTCGACTAAAATTTGCTGATTTTGTCGATTTTTTCCTATGGTTTTGACAAGCCTTTATGACTGTGTTACACTGATATAAAAAAGGAGGCAGCCCCATGAATCATTCCGAAGTCAACGATTCCTCATCCGCACAACGCCGACAGCTCTTTACACTATGTCGCTTTCTTTCCGTGCGCCTGTCTTATTATTTTATGCTCCTTCTTTTATCCGGCACCGGACTTATTCTCACCGTGCTGGGGCGCACCCTGTTTGCTCCCTACGGTATTGCACTGATTTGTCTTTTACTGCCGTCTTTTTTAAGCGATGCGGTAAAAAAACAAAAAGAACAGGAGAGCCGCAACCTTCCGTTATCTGCTTTATGCAAACGGTATCACTACTCTCCTGTTATGTATTCTTCTTATCGCATCACCCTGACACTCTGCGTGCTTCTGTTACTTGTGTGGCACGCTGTACAAACCACTCCGTTCACACTGTTGGGAATCTCCGTCCCTCTCCTTTATCTGGCTTTGGGACTGCTTCTTCCCGTTATCCTTTCCAGGCTCTTATTCCTTCTGCTTCACCGGCGCCTGATGAACGGTATCATGTAAACCATTCTCTCCCTTATACAAGAGTTCGAACTCCCTTATCGGCATCGGTCTCGCAAAATAATAGCCTTGAATCATATCACACTTGGCATTTTGTAAAAACTCCTTCTGACCGGAGGTTTCTACGCCTTCCGCCAATACCTCCATCTGTAAATCCTTCGCCATGGAAATTACATGCATAACAATTCTCTTACCGCGGGTCTCATCATTTTCTTCCTCACAATCCTCCAAAAACACCTTGTCCAGCTTTAATACATCCACAGGAAGTCTGCGAAGCAGGTTGAGGGAAGAATATCCGGAGCCGAAATCATCCATGGACAAACGGAAGCCCGCAGCCTTGATTTCCGACATAATCCGAAGCAGACTTTCGGTCTCTTCATAAAATGCCGACTCGGTCAATTCAAACTCAATGTACTCCGGCGGAATATGATGCCGCTTCACCACCTCGGTCAGTCGCTGCACCAGATTGCGCTCATACAAATGAACCCTGGACAGATTTACCGAAATACAAATCGGAGGAACGCCGGCATTTACCCACGATTCGATTAATTCGCATACACTGTTTAATACATACAAATCTATTTCCGTTATAAAGCCGTTACTTTCAAACAACGGAACAAACAATGCCGGAGAAAGCATTCCTCTGACCGGATGATTCCAACGTACCAACGCCTCCGCACCGATAATCTTCTCTGTTTTCGTATCATACTTCGGCTGAAAATATACCAAAAAGTCACCGTTTACCAAAGCTTCTTCCGCCTCGTACTCCAGTTCCTTCTCCTCGACTCTGCGCGCCTTCAGATTCTCGTCATAGAATACAATCTCGTTTAACACATTCTTTTTATTCTCGGTACGTGCCAGATTCGCATTTGCTCTTACGACATTAATATCCATCTTTCCTTCAATCCTGTATACACCGCAGGAAAAACTCAGGGAACAGATATTTAAAACCTCGCCGGGTTCACCCGGTTCTATAATCTTTTGGAACAACTCACCGATTCGCTCCTCCAGTTCCTTTTGCGTCCCCGTATCCATAAGAAGCATCGCAAAATTATCCGAAGAAATTCTTGCATACAACTCATCCGGCTTTGCAAACGCCTTTATAGTTTTCGCAATATGCACCAGAACCTTATTACCGTACTCATATCCAAACATTTCATTGATATATTTAAAATTATCTACATCAAATGTCACATAAGCGTATTTCTTTTCCTTCTTATTGATAAACTCCTGTGCATCCATCTTATGTCTTGCCTTGGACGGAAGCCCTGTCAGCTGGTCTATATACGCTGCATAGTACACGGCTCTCCTGTTACGTACATACATAACAATCGCCACAACGACTACACATAGGACAACGAATGCCATCACAACCATCATAAAATAAATCCGGTTCATCGACTGGCGAATTTCTTTTTCTACCACTTCGGAGCTGGTAAGACGCAACACATAGAAGCCATCATAACCTTCCACCGCTGCCGCCGCAAAATAAATCTCTTTTCCGTATTTATTAACAGCCGATGCCACAGAACAGCCCAGCAAACGCATTTCCTCATCAAACTTTCCCTTCGCTTTCCAGGAATCTGCGTTTTTCGAAAACTCTTCCCATGACACTCCGCCCAGATAGTTTCCCAAATCCTCTCCCATCAGGACAACTTCACCGGAATCATTTAATACCAGTTCGGTCCCCATCTGCGGCTTTGTACTGAGCTTTTCAAGCAAATCATCTTTGGAATACTTGGCAACAAGCACTCCGACGATTTCTTTGCCATCCCTACAAGGAACAAAAAATGCCACACCGTCTCCCGAGACATCATCTACGGAACGAGCCACCACATACTTTCCTTTCATAGCAGCTTCAATATGCCCCGTACGGGTCTCACGGATTATATCACCTTCATTGTCATAATATACGTAATCGGTATCTACGATTGCCAGATAGCTCATCCCATATCTGATTTTCGAGGCAGCCAATGCCGTTACCGCCTCCGGTCCGATTCCGTAGGACTGGACTATCATCTCCTGAATCGTCTCCAATGCCGCAAACTTATTTTCAATATCATCCGATACTTCATCAGCCGTCAGCTGTACCTCCCACAAAAGGTCCTTTTCACATTCTTCAATCAGACTCTTTCTGGTCTCATTTAACCCTAACATCACGCAGATACTGATAACAACCAAACAAAGACACAATAACAAAAGACCCATTGTGCGTCTTTGCTTCGAAATCTTGTTGCCGCCTCTGTAGTATCTGTTCATATGCTACCTCTGCTTCCGTGTCTGCCAAGCGTCATGTCTTCTCCTGCCGTAAAAATGTACAAATACACGCCATCCCTCTATACTATGTCTATTTTGCTCATTATACCATAGTTTTACGACAATTACAAGTTTTACGCATCTATTTTTCAAAAAAAGCAAGAAAACAACATCACATGTCAATTCTTGCCTTTTCCTTTATTCATTGTTCTTCTTATACTGTTCCACACTGTCTCTCTGCGCCTCGGCAATAATATTTCCCACCGTCTGCAGCACCTTGACATAATGCGCCGAATAATCCGCCGGCATATCCTGTAACACATAATCCAACGGATTCTTCAATTTGTCCTTTTTCATCTTTCCCAAAATCAAATAATCCGCAGACAAATCGCTTTTACTGCATATTTTATATATACTTTCCGCAGAAAGTCCCTTTTTCCCAGTTTCCGCCTCTGCCAAAAACTGCGGAGATAAACCGATCTGCTCCGAAAATGATTCCCTGTTCATTCCGAGGCTTTCTCTGTATGCCCGGATTCTTCCTCCGATTGTTTCATTAATCTTCTTCCCCATCGGTCTTCTCCTTTCCTTTTTTCTAAAGGCTCTGCCATTTTCTTTTTATCAATTATACCTTTTTCAATTCCTTTCCGACATAAGCTATAGCAGAAAAACACATCCATAGCATAGTCCGGGACAATTTGTATTCATATCCTCCCTGTTTCGCCCTTGCTTTTTTCATAGGATTGGACTAAAATAAATTTAGTATGCATTTCGGAGGTATTTTTATGAACGGATCATCTTTCGGAAATTCTTTCAAAATAACAACATTCGGAGAATCCCACGGTGCCGCCCTCGGCGTTATCATAGACGGTTGTCCAGCCGGGATTCCTCTTACCGCAGAATATATCCAGACCTTTTTAGACAGAAGAAAACCCGGACAAAATATGTATGCCACCCCGCGAAAAGAAAACGACCTGGTAGAAATCTTGTCCGGTACATTTGAAGGCAAGACCACCGGCACTTCCATTGCACTTCTGATTCGAAACGAAACTCAGCGTTCCGGAGATTATTCGGAGATTGCATCCTACTACCGCCCCGGCCATGCGGATTATACTTTTGATGCCAAGTACGGCTTCCGAGACTACCGGGGCGGCGGACGTTCCTCCGGTCGTGAAACCGCTGCCAGAGTAGCTGCCGGTGCAGTCGCCTGTGCACTACTTAATGAGCTCGGAATTCAGGTATGCGCTTATGCAAAATCCATCAACAAATATGTATGTTTTGATACAAAGGAATATCTGGCGGAACGTTATACCCCGGAGGAGCTGGTCTCCCTGCGGAACAAAAGCCCGCTTAATATGCCGGATGCGGATGCATCCGCAGAGGCAGAATCCTTTTTACAGAAATTACGCGAAGAGCACAACTCTGCCGGCGGCACCATCGAATGTGTCCTCACCGGACTTCCGGCAGGCCTCGGCGACCCGGTATTTGAGAAGTTCGACGCACGCCTTGCCCATGCCATGCTGTCCATCGGCGCAGTAAAGGGCTTTGAACTGGGCTCCGGCTTTGATGCCGCCCTTCTTACGGGAACAGAGCAAAACGACCCGTTCTATACCGATGAAAACGGTAAAATCGCTAAGCGGCGCAATCTTGCGGGCGGAGTGTTGGGCGGCATGACCGACGGTTCGGACGTCCTGTTCCGGGTAGCAATTAAACCTACCCCGTCTGTATACGCACCTCAGGAAACCGTGAAGCAGGACGGTTCTTCCTATACCTGTCAGATTACCGGTCGTCATGACCCGATTATCGTGTCCCGTGCCGTTGTCGTGGTAGAATGTATGGCCGCCCTTACCGCAGCGGATGCACTGCTCGGCAACTTAGGAAGTAAGCTTTCGCATTTGAAATCGGTCTATGGATTTGAAGGATAAGCATTACCGGACATGAAGCATAATATCCATATCTCTTACTCATTTTAGGGAGGGAAAATTTCCATGAAACTAAAACTCGCCATCTGCGATGACGACGCCAAACAGCGGGACTATCTGACCGATATCGTTACCGCCTGGGGAAAGAAAAACCGGCATCTCATCGAATTAAAACAATACATCAGTGCCGACTCCTTTCTTTTCGACTACGAGGAAGAAAAGGACTTCGACATTCTGCTCCTTGACGTAGAAATGCCGGGGCGTAGCGGTGTGGAACTGGCAAAGGAGGTCCGGAAGGACAACCATGCAGTACAGCTGATTTTTATCACCGGTTTTTACGAATACTTCAGCGATGGTTTTGATGTGTCCGCTCTTCATTATCTGATTAAGCCTGCGGATGCGGCGAAGCTCACACCGGTCCTTGATAAGGCAGTCGGAAACCTTACCAATCGCTTGCGTTCGGTACTCATTTCCACCTCGGAAGGGGATGTGAAGCTTTCTCTGGCAGATATTATTTACGTGGAAGCGGAAAATGTATACTTGAACATCCACGCCACCCACGGTGACTACCGCACCCGCATGACCTTAGGAAATTTTTTCGAGGAGTTGGACGATACCTTCTTTAAAGCACACCGTTCCTTCCTTGTCAATTTAAAATATGTGAAACTCATTACCCGCACCGACGTCACCATGACAAACGGTGCCGTTGTGCCTTTAAGCCGTGGCGTATACCATGACATTCACGCCGCCCTGGTCAAATACTTATAAGAGGTTGCCATGTTATTCGAAAAAATCATTGCAAAAAAGGTTGCGGCCTTTGAAACGGAACTGATTCAAAAATACTATTTAGAAGTGGAAAACATGTATCAAAAGATGCGGGGTTGGCGTCACGATTACCGCCATCATATCCAGACCATGAAGGTACATATGGTCAATGGTGAGATTAACGAAATAAGCGCTTATCTGGACATGTTGGACGATGACCTGACAAATGTGGAAACCGTCATCAAAACCGGCAACCGCATGGCAGATGCCATTCTGAACAGTAAGCTTTCCCTGGCTGCACAAAAGGAAATCACGGTAAAAGCAGAGGCCAACATCCCTGTCTCCCTTACCGTGTCGGAGTTAGATCTTTGTACCGTCATCGGCAATCTTTTGGATAACGCCATGGACGCCTGCATGGAGCTTCCGATTGCAGAACGCCTCATTCGTATCTACATGGAAATGAAAGGAAACTACCTCTACATCTCTGTCACCAACACCGCGGGCGGAAAGAAAAAGAGCAGCTTCCGCACCACTAAAGGCGAAGGGCACGGATTTGGCCTGAAAAGAATGGACACGATTGTAAAGAAATACGGCGGATATATTACAAGAGCCTCCGAAGACGGAGCATTTTCCACGGAAGTACTGTTACCGCAGTAAAACTTGCGTGCAAAATGCATCATACATTTTCTATACACGGCAACCGGTCCGCATATAAAATGAGCAAACAATTTAAACTGCGCTTTTAGCGATTTGCGAAATCCACATGTTACGCAGACTTTGCCGTGAGGACGCTACCGAAACGGCAATATAGCCGGAGTTACATGTTAGTTTGCAAGAGCGTTGCAGTCGTTTGCGGTTTTATATGCGGACCGGTTGTCGATTGTACATTAACGTGGTGCATTTTGTCGCGCAACAAAAAAGTGCATTTGACATCAAATTTTTGCATTTGACAACAAATCGCACTTTTTCTTTTTGTATTTGGTATAGTAAAGTCAAGTTCAGCACACACCGCAATAAACCATGTGTCGAACCCATGCAACACCCACATTAAAATACACATCGGCCGGAACAAATACCACTACCGATAGCTTGGAGGGGAATTATGAATCAAACCAAAGAAGAAAAAAAGAAAGAAAAGAAAAAGTATTCCAAACTCGGAAGCCTTGCCTGGGCATTACAAAAACTCTGGCGGTTGGATAAGATGTTTGTCTTTTTCATATTCGCGGTGGTACCGATTGCCGTAGTGCTTCCGCTTCTGTCCTCCTTCTTTTCGAAGGAACTGATTGACCGCATCGGTAGCGGTGCATCCTTTTCGGAACTGGTGCGCTTCACCGTAAGTTTCCTGCTACCTCTTGTTCTTTTGGAGTTACTACGAGGTTTTATTAATTCCAGATGCAGAGCCAGACGCTACTATCCTACCGGCATTTACCAGACGGAAATGGGCCGCATCTACCATTACGAAACCGACTTTGAAAACACCGAAAAACAGGAATACCGGAAAATACACGAATATGCATCCGGCGACTCCTGTCAGGGTGATTGTGCTTTGGAATTTCTTTGGCTGGATTTAAGCGATGCACTGATTAACTTTCTCGGTATTTTTACCTATGCTTCGCTCCTCATTGTATTAAACCCGATTATCTTTGCGGTAGTTGCCGTGGTATCCGTACTTTCCTACTTTACCACCCGCTGGCAACCGGCCTACTTTGAAAAGAACAAGCACCACTGGGAGAAGGAATCCCGGAAAAGAAATTATCTGCAAAGTCTTTCCGAGAACTTCTCCATAGCAAAGGATATTAAGTTGTACAATTTAGAAGGATGGCTTGATAAAATGATGCGGGACTATCAAAGCTATCTTCTCATGTGGAACAAGCGTTGCACCCTTAGAGGACTGTTTGCTTCCGTCCTTTCGGGACTGATGACTTTTGTACAAAACGGTGTAGCATACGTTGTGTTAATCGGTCTTCTCCTTGCCGGAAAACTTACCGTAGGTGAATTTGTGTTTTACTTCGGTCTTACCGGCAGCATTGCAGGCTTTTTGCAGGGCATCATCGGCAGCGTGGCAAAACTGAATACCAGAGCCGAAAAAATCGCCTACTACCGCGACTTCTACAACTATCCGAACACCTTTAACCATGGGGAAGGCTGTCCGCTCCCGACGGGACCGGTGACCATCGAGTTAAAGGATGTGCACTACCGCTACGATGGTGCGGAAAAGGATACCATAAACGGATTAAACCTGACCGTTTCCGCAGGTGAAAGCCTTGCCCTCGTTGGTATGAACGGTGCCGGAAAGACCACCTTAATCAAGCTGATTTGCGGTCTGTATGCGCCAACCTCCGGTGAGATTTTAGTGAACGGAAAGCATATCAACGACTATAACATTGAAGAATACTACTCCATGATTTCCGCGGTATTCCAGGACATCCATACCATTGCCTTCTCCATGTTTGAGTTTGTGGCAAGCGTGGACCTTACCCGTCCCACCGCAAGAGAAGATGCCATTGCCGCAATGAAGCTTGCCGGTATTTATGAAAGAATCGAGAAGTTACCGAACGGCATCGACACCCATTTAATGAAGGGCATCCATGACGATAGCGTAGACTTATCCGGTGGCGAAATGCAGAAGCTCGTACTTGCAAGAGCCATCTATAAAAACGGCTCCATCTTAATCCTCGACGAGCCGACCGCAGCCTTAGACCCCATTGCCGAAAACAACTTATATTTACGTTACAGAGAATTAACCGAAGGAAAAACTTCTATCTACATTTCCCATCGTTTTGCCTCCACCCGGTTCTGTGACCGTATCATTTTACTGGAAGACGGCGTCATTGCGGAGTCCGGTACCCACGAGGAACTGATGACCGCAGACGGCAAATACGCAGAAATGTTCAATGTGCAAAGCAAATACTATAAGGAGGGCGAAGTCCATGCATAATTACAAAACCACAAGACGGGCGTTTAAGCTGTATCATTCCTACAATCCGCACTACTTTCCGCTTCGCCTGTTCCAAATCCTTTTTACCAACCTGACACCGTTTTTTACCCTGTGGATGTCGGCGGAAATCGTTACCGCATTATACGAAAAGAAAACCAAAGAAGAACTGTTCCTGCTGGTAGCCATCGCCTTATGCGGAAACCTGTTTATTCATGTGATGGGAGCTCTTCTTGGCAGATGCGTGGACAATGCGTTGAAGCAGTTGGCAAATAACGAAGCTGCTGCTTTTAACAAAAAAACGTTATCCTTAGACTACGATAAACTGGAAAACCCGGAAATTCGTCACCTGCGGCGCAAAATCATAGAAAACTCCTGGATTAACCGCTATGGCGTAGAATACATGCGTTGGATACTGGAAAACCTCATCACCTATTTGGTAAACATCCTATATTGTGCTGTTTTATTTGTAGAAATGGTGTCCTTAATCCTGAAACTTTCCTTTGATATCCGCGGCATTCTGCTCCTTGTTGCCATGGTAATCTGTGTCATCCTCACCGTTGTGATTCAGTCCCGTTGCGGTCAGAAACAGGCTGCTGCCTGGAATCGGTCCGGTGATTTGATGCTTCGGGAAAACCGTCTTGCCGGCGGTTACAGCCAGTCCGGTATGGATAGCCGTTTTTATAAGCAGCAGGCCATTGTAGAGCAGGTTGACAGAGAATTAAGCGAAGAGCACAAGAAGCTTTACAGCGAAATCAACTACATCGACTTTGCACTACGCATCCCGTCCTATCTGTCCAATAAAGCCTCGGAGTTGTGCTCCTACCTCATCATCGGCTTATACTGCACCTTGGGCGCTTTTCCTGTGGGTAGTGTCATTAAGTATGTCGGATATCTCGGTATCCTGACCAACAACATCGGTGCCCTGTTCTATGGCTTAGGTGAACTGAAAAACAACGAGCAGTTTTTGGAAACTTACTTAGAATACTTTGAGTTACAGAACGACATGTACCAGGGCAGTCTGTCCGTGGAAAAGCGCAGTGACAAGCAGTTTGACATCGAATTTAAAAATGTCAGCTTCCGCTATACCGGTTCCGAGGACTTTGCCTTAAAGGACATCAATTTAAACTTAAAAGTAGGCGAGCGCCTTGCGGTGGTCGGTCAAAACGGCAGCGGAAAAACCACCTTTATTAAGCTCCTCTGCCGTCTCTACGACCCGACAGAGGGGGAAATCCACATGAACGATTTCAACGTCCGCAAATACGACTACAGACAGTATCTGGACTTATTCTCCGTGGTATTTCAAGATTACAACCTTCTGGCCATGCCGTTAGGTAACAATGTCGCTTCCTCCGAGAAATGGGATGCGGTAAAGGCCGAGCAAATGTTATACGAAGTGGGCTTCGGAGAACGCTACGAAGAGATGCCTAAGAAGCTGGAGACCTCTCTTTACAAAGACTTCGATGAAGAAGGTGTCAACATTTCCGGCGGTGAGGCCCAGAAAATCGCACTGGCAAGAGCCCTCTATAAAGATGCGCCGTTTATTATCCTGGACGAGCCGACCGCAGCCTTAGACCCGATTGCCGAGGCGGAAATCTACTCCAAGTTTGATGAAATCGTGGGAGACAAAACCGCCATCTACATCAGTCACCGCCTCTCCTCCTGCCGCTTCTGCGACAAGATTGCCGTATTCGATCAGGGCCGCATTGTACAGGTAGGTACTCACGAGGAGCTGTTAGAAAACGAAAGCGGTAAATACTACGAGCTCTGGAATGCTCAGGCTAGCTACTACGCATAACTCGCGATGCAACGAGCTAAGATAGAGCATAAAAAAGGCCGACGAGAACCGCAGGTTCTTGGTCGGTCTTCTTTTATGTTCTTATCGCGGCGACTGCCGCGGGCTAACGGTTACGCAGGAACCGTTAGACTCAGCTCGTTGCGGGCCCTTTATTTTCTTATCGGCGACTGCCGCGGGCTAACGGTTACGCAGGAATCGTTAGACTCAGCTCGTTGCTATTTTTACTTTTATCTCTGCCACCTCGTCCGTCTTAAATGCCTTCCCTGCCATGATCACAACTCTTTCTGCAGAAAACTCCAACACAGGCACATCAATAAATTCCTTTTCCATGAAAGACCAATCAATCAGCTTCTTATCCACAAGCCATACACTTCCTACTTTTCCCACAAAGAAGTTACGGTCCACCGATGGCCAATCCTCCTTAGCTACCGGCTTCCGCTCATTTTCTTCTCTAATCGATACAACGGTCGATTTTCTTACCGAGCCTACCTCAAGGAACTTCTTCTCCGGTATTACATAGAACAAATACTCCCTGTCTTCTCCTACAATATAACCGTCCACAAACCCGTTATTCCATCCGGAAAGTTCCACAGAACACTTTTTGAAATAATACGCCTCCAAGGTTCGTTCCTCCGACATCACTTTATATCCCGTAAAATCACATGCTTCAACCGCCGGCTCATCCTCCTTGGATTCTACTCCCAACAACTCATCTACGGATATCCGAAACAAAGCAGCCAATGCCTTCAAATTTTCAACATCCGGAGTTCCTTTCCCCGTTTCCCATTTTGCAACTGCCGACCTTGACACGCACAATCTCTCTGCCAGCTCCTCCTGGGACAAGGAAAGCTCCGCTCTCTTTTTTGCGATTATTTCTCCTATCATAAGAAATCCTCCGATTTTGTTTTTCGTGATCACACTATTACCTTACCTCAATCTGTCAAAGAACACAAGTTACTTTTTGTTACGCTCCGTAACACCCCGTTATATAGCCGCTTTTCATAACTTCCGGTTATACCCTTCTTTCAAGGTCCTCCCGATACTTTCTCGGTCAAACCCACACATTTCCCATTCTTTCTATAATTTTTTCCAATTTCCCCTTGCTTTCTACTCTCACCTTTGTTATAATTAAAATACATAGTATCATTCATTATTATAACCTTTGGTTATATCTAAATGCATTTTTTTCGTCCCCTTTTTCCTGTCTTTTCATTATCCGGGGACTTACAAAAGAAGGAGGGAATATGGAAGTCGAATCCACCTTATCCTCCTACCGTATTTTTAACGCAGTCGCAGAAACGGGTAATCTTTCCAAAGCCGCAAAGGAGCTTTTCATCAGTCAACCGGCCATCAGTAAGGCCGTCAGTAAGCTGGAACAAAGCCTTTCGGTCAAGCTTTTCACCCGTAATTCCCGAGGCGTCAAACTAACGGAGGAGGGTGCCCTGCTGTACGAGTACACCTGCTCCGCATTCGAGTCCTTGCGTCGGGGCGAGGAAAGTATCAAGAAGATACACGCTCTCGGCATGGGGCATATTAAAATCGGAGTCAGCACGACCCTGTGCAAGCATCTGCTACTCCCTTACCTGCAAAACTTTATGGAAGCATATCCTCACATCAGGCTCAACATCGAGTGTCACTCCACCAAGGAAACTTTGGCACTTTTGGAAGATGGCAAGCTTGACATCGGACTGGTCGGAAAGCAGCTTCGTAGCTTCGAATTTTTCCCGCTAAAAAGCATTCAGGATACCTTTGTTGCCAGTCCCACCTATCTTGCAAACCTCAAGGAACGTGAACCGGGACTCACCAACGATTCTGTGGCACTCCTACAGCAGGCCAACCTGATGATGCTGGACGAAAAGAACCTCTCCCGTCTGCATTTAGAGGATTATTTTTCAAAGTATGACCTTCATCCCGGTCAACCCCTGGAGGTCAACAACATGGACCTCCTCATCGAGTTTTCAAAAATAGGCCTCGGTATAGGATGCGTCATCCGGGAATTTGTAGAAAACGAACTGGCAGAAGGTTCCTTAGTAGAGCTTTCCCTGCCACATTCTCTTACCAAACGTACCGCAGGTTTTGTTTATAACAAAGTTACTGCCCAAAATGATTCCGTAAAACGATTTATTGACTTTTACAAAGGAGAACCCAACAAATGATAAAAAAGCTGACACGTTTTGTCCGATACCGGACCAAACTCTTTCGTCGAAAAATCAAGCAGTGCATCTATCGCCTTCTGGTCAATATTCATGAAGGTGATATTCGCTTTTCTTTCTTTTATATCGTATGTACCCTGTTTTTCCTGTTTCTATGTGTCGGATGCTTTTTCCGTACCGACATCATAAAGGAAAGACCAACCGCTGATTCTGCCTTCGGCAACGAACTAACCCGTGCATTGCGCACTACCGCAAGCAATAGCCGCCGGACAGAGACAAATGCAGACGTTACACTGTTCCTTCTTCCCGATACGGAAGACGGCGACTCCCTATCCTCTTTTTTAGATGCCCCGCTTTACGGATTTTACCTGACCGGAAAGGAAGTTTCCTATTTACCGGAGTTTTACACTTCCCTTTCCGAGTCATTCGTAGCGGGCACACCGTACGTCGGCGGATTATCCTTTTCTTACAATCCGAATCGTCTTATTTATAATCGAGCGAAAGACATTGCCCTTCTCACCAAGGAAGGTACCTATAGCCCGCTTTCGGAGGATACCTTATACTATGTAGTCGGTACCGATTCGGTCTTCTGTATGTTTTCCTACCTGTCCGAACGCACCTTCCACCTCATGAAGATTCAGCCGAAGGATGCCAACGGCACGCCGATATCGGACTACTCCTGTGGATTGTTACGGGGTGCGGGCGGTCCTTTGACCATAGCCGATGTATACGATTCCCATTCTTTACAGGCGAAGGAGGCTCACGCGCTTCAAAATGCCGGTGAAGTTTTCCTTTGTAAATCGCTGAATACGAAGGTTTTATTCTCGGAGCTTAACATTGCCGGATACTTCTTAGTCGGTTGTACACTTCTCTTTCTTACACTGGCTGCCCTGGTGCGTCCGTATCTGCGTCGCATTATCATTTGGTTCCGTATCTTTTTATTTCATCGAAAAAAACGAGGTCACATCTCACTTCGAAGTCGCCTATACACAGCCCATATTGCGAGACGACATGCCGCTTGATACGACCTCCTCGCGCTGTCTTTCCGTTCTCATTTCAACAAAAGAACGGAAAGACAGATTTTTTTCAAAAAAGGTGTTGACAGAATCCTTTTCATGGGGTATAATACTCCTTGCTTGAAGAAAGCAACACACCATGCGCAAGTGGCTCAGTGGTGGAGTATCGCCTTGCCAAGGCGAGGGTCGCGGGTTCGAATCCCGTCTTGCGCTCTATAAAAAGAAAGACAGTATCGTTGATACTGTCTTTTCTTTTTGTGAGCGCAAGCGCTCACGTCCCCGAGCTTCAAAGTCTCCGCTTCGCTCCGGTCCGCCCAAAACCGGCATCCACTGGATGCCGTGGGCCCCGTCTTGCGCTTTTAACTTAGTTTTACATTGTGAATAAGCCCGTGCTCCGAATGTTCGAAATCTACGTTCCTCACTACTTCGGCTTTACTACCAACGTATAGTGATTTATCGTTTCGTCATAGATACGTATTTTATCCTGTGACATCGTCATTCCGTTATCAACCCACTCCAACGTGTAACCGTCAAGCTTCGGCAAAACGATACGCTCCCAATTCGGCATCGCCATCATATACGTCATCGTTGTCTTAAAAATTCCCATTTCCAACCGAACATCCAATATACACGGCATATATGCCTTTGTTCCTGCTTCGGTTTTTACCGTATAAGTTGCAAACACCTCCAGAACTTCTCCCTTTTGGATTCCCAAATCCGAGAACGTCTTGCTGCTGTAATTACTGTAATAATTCGACTTATCTATAAAATAAGTACTGTCATACCAGCTTCTGTTTTTATCGTACCAACCGTTGCAGGACACAGTAGCGGTTTCATCTACATACTCCTTGGCGCTTTCCGCCACTACACCGTTTTGCATCAAATACTCTCCTGCTGCACGAAAATAATCGCTTGCCGTCTCACCTAACATCGCAGTCTCTGTTGCGGTTCCGTTTTTCGGCCATGCATATACAGACAGTTTGTCAAGAAAATCTAAGGCATCTGTTGCTTCTATCGCATTCAAGTCTTTCAGAATCAATGGTACATAGAAACGCACTGTCACCTCTGCTCCCGGCTTCGGTGTCGGTATCGGGGTCGCAGTCGGTTTTGGTGTTGCAGTCGGTTCCGGGGTCACAGTCGGTTCCGGGGTCGTAGTCGGTTCCGGGGTCACAGTCGGCTCCGGGGTCACAGTCGGTTCCGGGGTCACGGTCGGTTCCGGGGTCACGGTCGGTATCGGAGTTGCAGTCGGCTCCGGCGGTGCGGTCGGTATCGGAGTTGCAGTCGGTTCCGGTGTTGCGGTCAGTTTCGGAGTTGCAGTCGGCTCCGGTGTTGCAGTCGGTATCGGAGTTACGGTCAGCTCCGGCGGTGCGGTCGGTTCCGGCGTCGCAGTCGGTTCCGCAGTTGCGGTCGGTTCCGGTGTCTCAGTCGGTGCCACTGTTGCCGTTGGCGTCACTTTCGCCCCCACAGGTACTTGTCCCGTCGGTTTTCCACATGCTGTCACTACTAGTATCATACAAACAAGAATACTGATTAAAATACTCCGCCACTTTATCATTCGTACAGCCTCCCTTCGTTTCTGCCTTTATTATACTATAACCCTTTTTTACAAACAACTGTCTTTTTTCCTGTTGTCTTCTCTTCAACACACTTTTAACACATTTGACCTTTATACTATACTTACTTTGTGCACACAGGCACATTTTAGGAGGATGTTATGAAAAAGAAACTTTTATCGGTCATTTTACTTTCTGCATTTGTACTGTCAGTTGCCGGTTGCGGAAAGAAGGATGACGTTTCCGACAACAACGGTGACATTACTTCCACCGCATTATTGACTCAGGAATCCGAAGAGCTCCTTTCGGGTCAGTACGGCGTGGAAATCGAAATTGAAAAGTACGGCACCATTGCACTTACACTGGATGCGGACATTGCACCGATTTCCGTCACCAACTTTATTAATCTTGCAAACAATGATTTTTACGACGGCCTAACCTTCCATCGCATTATAGACGGTTTCATGATGCAAGGTGGTGCTCCGGGTGGTAGCAGTTCCGGTGGCTCTTCACAAAATATTCAAGGTGAATTCGCCGCAAACGGTATTACAAACACCTTAAACCACACCCGCGGTGTGATTTCCATGGCCCGTGCCACCGATCCAAACAGTGCCAGCTCCCAGTTCTTCATCGTACACGAGGATTCTGACTTTTTAAACGGCAATTATGCCGCCTTCGGTTGGGTTACGGAGGGTATGGATATTGTAGATAGCATTTGTACGTCTGCCAAAGTAGTGGACAATAACGGTACGGTTCTTGCAAAGAATCAGCCGGTCATCAAAGAGGTTCGTGTAATCGGAGAAATCGAAAAAGGCGCTTTGTCCTCCAGACCTAACACGCTGGACCCTTCTATGCTAACCAGAGACTCCGAAGGTCTTCTTTCCGGCAAACACAATGTGGAAATCGAAATTGAAGAGTATGGCACCATCGCTCTTACCTTGGATGCAGACTTGGCACCGGTTACCGTTACTAACTTTATCAACCTTGTAAAGGATGATTTTTACAACGGCATTACCTTCCATCGTATTATCAGTGGCTTTATGATACAGGGCGGTGACCCTGAGGGTACCGGTATGGGCGGTTCCGACCAAAAGATTCAGGGTGAGTTTGTGGCAAACGGTATCGTAAATACGCTTTCCCATACCCGTGGTGTTATCTCCATGGCCCGTACCAACGACCCGAACAGTGCCAGCTCCCAGTTCTTCATCATGCATCAGGACTCTCCGCATTTAGACGGCAACTACGCAGCTTTCGGTCAGGTTACAAGCGGCATTGAGGTTGTAGATGCTATTTGCAAAGACACTCCGGTACAGGATTCGAACGGCACCGTTTCTAAATCAGATCAGCCAAGAATCAAAGAGATTCGAATTGTAGAATAAAAAAATACAAAACATTGAAAGCAGACAGTCCCGGTGCATTGGCATCAGGGACTGTTTTTCTCTTTATATTCTGTTTTATACTATCACAATTTCCATTTTTTAATTCAATTCCATAAGAATAAGAACATCCCACGATACACACACTATCAAAAATAACCGAAAGGCGGTGAAACCATGTCTCACATCGAAGACAGCACACAAACCCACAGCGCCCCTCAAAAGTTGGAAAATGCCCGCAGGAAACAACGTAACAACGTGAAACGCACCGTTGAAGTATTCGAAGCCTCCACACCGATGGAGGATGACTTTCCAGACATTGATACCATGCAGGTCAGCTCTGCCACGGAACTTACCGGTATGATGTACCGTCCGCCGATTACCACTGCGGAACTGGAGTCTTATCATGATTTATACGATATCCAGTACGAGCCGGCGGCAGCAAAACAGGGTACTAAAAACAAAGTGAAATGATTTACGTGCCCCCACCTCGCGGCACAGCCGCTCAGTCGTGGGCGCGTTCGCATCATCACTCTCTGTTTTACGTGCAGGCCTCGCGCTTTCGCGCTCTCCCACGCACTTCGCGGCACAGCCGCTCAGTCGTGGGCGCGTTCGCATCATCACTCTCTGTTTTACGTGCAGGCCTCGCGCTTTCGCGCTCTCCCACGCACTTCGCGGCACAGCCGCTCAGTCGTGGGCGCGTTCGCATCATCAGAGATTTTTGGAAGCAAGCTTCCAAATCTCTTCGATGCTCACTTGGCCTGCACGCAAAAAGGGAGCCTCCTGCTTGTCCGCAGAAGGCTCCTAAAAATAACTTTATTCTCTCATTATCTGTTTAAGATAAGCTTGGTTAACTCTACCGGCTCTACAATCTTGCCGTCCTTGTAAACCCGCATGTTACCGGAAGCGTTATCGTTGATTAAGATAACTTCGTTGTTATTGTAACCGAACTCAAACTTGATATCCCAAAGATCAAGACCGATGGACTTTAAATCATCAGCAACAATCTTGGTAATCTTTAAGGTCTGCTCCTTCATGCTTGCAAACATCTCCGGAGTCATAATGCCGAGCGCTGCAAGACCCTCACCGGTTACAAGCGGATCGCCCAAAGCATCGTTCTTGAAGGTACACTCAACATAACCGCCCTCTAAAACGGTACCGTCTTCCATGTACTCACCGTATCTGCGGATAAAGCTGCCGGTAGCAACCAGACGGCAGATAACCTCAAGACCATGACCGAATACAGTAGCAGGAAGAACTTCCATGGTAGCGTTTTCTACATCAGCGCCTACATAATGAGTCTTGATGCCGGCCTTCTTTAACAATTCAAAGTAGTGGATGGAAGTCTGAAGATTAGCCTTACCGATACCCTCGATGGTCAAACCTACGCTATTCTCGCCCGGATCAAAAACGCCGTCCTTACCGGTACAGTCGTCCTTGAACTTTAACATCACATTACCGTTGTCAAGCGCATAAACATCTTTTGTCTTGCCTTCATAAACCTTTTTCATTTTCATATCCTCCTGCGTTGGGAATAAAGATTGTTTCAAATAACAAAGATACTATATCACAATTTTTTCTGCTTGACAATTTATTTTTTTACAGAAATATAATTTTTTTTAAGATAGACAGTTCTCCCCCTGTGTGATACAATATTTCTTGTGCAAAATTACAAGAAGAAGGTTTAAAATATGAAGAAAGAATGGAAAATAAAAGAGTATCTGGGCGATAAAGAGCTATACTTAAAAATGGCCAAAATCGCCATCCCGATTTCGTTACAATCCTTAATTACCGTCGGCATCAATCTGATGGACACCATCATGCTGAGTAAAATGGGTGATGCACAGATTTCCGCTTCCTCTCTGGCCGGCCAATTTATCAACCTGTTTATGATATGCTGTATGGGTATCGGTATGGGTGCTTCCGTCCTAACCTCCCGGTTCTGGGGTATGCAGGATAAGCACTCTTTAAAGAAAACTGTCACCATTATGCTACGCTTTGTGGTAGTATTTGCTTCTGTTTTTACCGCCGTTACCATCATTTCACCGGAATGGATTATGCGGATTTATTCCGACGAAGCACCGATTATCACCCACGGTATTACTTATTTAAAGTGGATGATACCCACTTATATTTGTACCGGACTCTCCCTTACCTGTACCATTGTACTGCGTACCGTTGGGCAGGTTCGAATCCCGCTGTACTGCTCCATTTCTGCATTTTTTGTAAACGTATTTTTTAACTGGGTATTTATTTTCGGTAAGCTCGGTGCACCGCGTATGGAAATCGGCGGTGCGGCTCTCGGTACCTTAATTGCCCGCGTTTTTGAGCTTATTTTTATCTGCGGTTACTTCTTCTTTGTCGATAAACGTATCCGCTATCGTCTAAAGGACGTCTTTATGAAGTGTCGGGATCTTTTAAGTGAATACATACGTATCAGTATTCCGGTGTTAATCAGTGACGGCCTTTTGGCCTTCGGTAACAACACAGTAGCCATGATTATGGGGCGTATCGGCGAAACCTTCGTGGCTGCCAACTCCGTCACCACAGTAGTACAACAGTTAAGCTCCGTCCTTACCACCGGTGTCTGCAATGCCAGCGGCATTATTACCGGTCATACCATGGGAGAAGGTGATATTGACAAAGCGCAAAGACAAGGCTATACCTTCCTCTTTATCGGCTTTATCATCGGATGTTTCTCTGCCCTTGTTATTTTCCTGTTACGAGGTCCGATTATCAACTATTACGACATATCACCGGAAGCAAAAGCAATTGCATGGGATTTGATGAATGCAATTATTATCATCAACATATTCCAATCCATGAACTCTATCCTGACAAAAGGCGTGCTCCGGGCAGGCGGCGACACCACCTTCCTTATGGCAGGCGACATTCTCTTTCTATGGGTAGCCTCCATTCCGTTAGGTTACATGGCCGGCCTCAAATGGGGATTGCCATCCTTCTGGATTTATACTTGCTTGAAGATCGACCAGATTATCAAATGTATCTGGTGTTACTTCCGCTTACGAAGCGGCAAATGGTTAAAGAAAATAAAAGGACAGGCGTAATTGCCTGCCCTTTTATTTGTCTGATAATGTACTATCCCACCTATTTCCAACTACACTTTACGATACCCTTTCTGTTATTATATATTTTTATACCTCGTAGCAATCAAAAGAGGCCTCGGTTGGTGTTACACGGAAGTCGATGGCATAATCCCAAATATCCAAGTCTCCGTACAAATGTACTCTATCTCCAGTTGTATAACTAAGACTACCATCCGTATTTACAATTCTTCCATAGGTTCTGCTGGCATCATAGGTAGCCAACCGGGTAACCGTAATGGTACGATTATACAAATGTACCTTCCCATCGGTATAATGCCAAACAATACATTTTGCATCTGCTCTTGCAATCCATGTGTTTCCTAAAGAGAAATTGAATGATTCAGAATACTCATATGCCGTATATGAAGATGTCGTTGACAAATTATCCATACGCTCATCTTTCATCGTTTCTCTTGACATTGCTTCCATCTCGGATTGAGATAATTCTCTCATGGATATCCCTTCAGAAGTTACTGTCATAACACATTCTGCCGCATAAGCAAAAAAACTTTTTCTTGTTAACATCAATACAATTACCATCAATGCAATTAATATCTTTTTCTTATTCATAACGCTCTCCTAACAGCCTTCAGTGTGCACTTTTTTCTGTAATAATTTCCTTTTTCAATAACCCAGTTCCAGAAACAGACAACTCTGTCTCTAAAGTTTTCTCTCTGTTCGCCTGCACCACTCTCGGCACCTGCCATGATATCGGAATTGCCACCACGGTAAACAGAATACATAAACTTATCGCAAGGATACGCTTTTTCGTTCCTGCCGGCTCATAGTTCATGACATTCCGGATGCGGGCCTTTATCTCACCGTTACCGTAACCGATTGCCACACCTCTTACCTTTTCGGTCTCGCAAGTCACCTCCAACAGCGAACGGGCATATTCTTCACGGAATTCGACACCTTTTTTCCGTAAAACCGCTTCGTCACATGCCGACTCCATGTCATTGATAAACAAACGATAGGCAAACCAAAGAATGGGCTGGAACCAGAACAGTCCCAGAGTTCCTATCGCAAGATATTTCATCCAGACATCTTTTCTGGCAATGTGAACTCTTTCGTGCAATATCACAGATTCATAATATTCCTTTTCTAAAGAATAAGGCAGATAAATCTTCGGCCGCAACAAGCCCAGTGTGAACGGAGCATTGATTCGGTCCGTAACATACACATCCTTCTGTGTACGGATACTACCTACCAGTCTTCTCAGGAAAAGAATATAATAACAAAGCATTCCGAATACTACCGCAACTGATCCTCCGATCCAGCATGCTCTCATTGCTTGTACCACACGTTCGTCCACAATGATTTTCGGACTTTGATATACATGGTCCAACACCCCCCGGTTAATCATCACAATAAACCGCATTACCAGATTATAAATCAGATTTACCGGAAGTGCCGCCCAAAGCACGTAAGAGTATAATCTTGGAATCTTCCTTTGCAGCAGCAGGCGCAGGGGTAACAGGCACAGAACAATAACGCCCAGTTCCATTCCCCGGCTGAATATCCATAAAAAAGCAACATTCGACATAAATGTACCTCTTTTGTATTATTTGGTTTTATTCATTGTCACATTTTGTCGGATATTCATCCGAATTTTCACGTGAAAATCTATCCCAGGTAAAGCAAGTTTAACATACCTAATATTTACCGTCAACCAACCATAGATTGGTTTATTCCCCATGGCGTCGTTTATTGTCTTTAGATTTTAGCTCAATCCCTGTAAATCACCAACAATTCTCCCTCATAAAAATATTTTTCTAAATATACAAAGAGGCACAGGAACAAATCCTATGCCTCATAAATTCAATATCCGGCTTATCACCAAACACCATTTATTTCTTCTTGGAACCCTCAATAATTGCCAACAGTTCCTTCTTATCCTTTGCGGATAACTTATTCTTCTTCGTAAAAGCAGCCACAAACATCGGAAGGGAACCGTCAAACTTATCGTTTACCAGCTCAGTACCAACCTTTGCCTTGTAATCATCCTCGCTCATTACAGAAGTAACGATACTGTTTACATTCTGGAACAAACCGTGCTCACACAATCTGCGAAGCATCGTATAGGTCGTGGACTTCTTCCATCCAAACTCTTCCGCACATAACTTAACAACCGCACCGGAACCGATTCCTTCTCTGTCCCAAAGCAGCTTTGCCATCTTCATCTCCATTTCGCCAATACCAAAACGCTGCATAATATCCTCCTTCTTTTGCACGTAACATGCCTAACATAATCGTATACAGTTTACCACAGATATTTCCCTAAGTCAATCTGCCATTGAAAGAATTCACAATCTATAGCGAACCCTAAACGCAACCAATCAAACAACAGTCGTAGCTACAATCCGGTTGTAACTACGACTGTTGAAATAATTCCTCAAATTTTAGTGATGGAACAAACGAATGCCGGTGAAGCACATTACCATGTTGTGCTTGTCGGCTGCCTCGATTACGAGGTCGTCTCTTACGGAACCGCCCGGCTCTGCAATATACTTAACACCGCTTCTGAATGCACGCTCAATATTATCAGAGAATGGGAAGAATGCATCGGAACCGAGAGCCACATCGGTCATGGTGTCAAGCCAAGCACGCTTCTCTTCTCTGGTGAACACTTCCGGCTTCTCCTTAAAGATACGCTCCCAAGCGCCATCAGCAAGTACATCCATGTAATCCTCACCGATGTAGTTGTCGATTGCGTTGTCACGGTCTGCTCTGCCGATGGAATCAAGGAACGGAAGGTTCAATACCTTCGGGTTCTGACGGAGATACCAGTTGTCAGCCTTAGTACCCGCAAGTCTGGTACAGTGAATTCTGGACTGCTGGCCCGCACCGATACCGATTGCCTGACCGCCCTTTACGTAGCACACGGAGTTGGACTGGGTGTACTTTAAGGTGATAAGGGAAATGATAAGGTCAATACGAGCGGACTCCGGTAACTCCTTGTTTGCGGTTACGAAGTTAGAAAGAAGCTCATCATCTACCTTTAACTCGTTTCTGCCCTGCTCGAAGGTAATACCGTATACTTCCTTGCGCTCAAGCGGCTTCGGAACGTAGTTCGGATCAATCTGGATTACATTGTATCCACCCTTCTTCTTCTCCTTTAAGATAGCAAGAGCTTCCGGAGTATAGCCCGGAGCGATAACGCCGTCGGAAACCTCACGCTTAATGATACGTGCGGTGCACTCGTCACAAACATCGGAAAGGGAAATGAAATCACCGAAGGAGGACATACGGTCAGCACCTCTTGCTCTTGCGTAAGCGCTTGCAAGGGGAGTAAGCTCGCCCATATCGTCTACCCAGTAAATCTTTCTCTCAACCTCGGTCAGCGGAAGACCTACTGCTGCACCTGCCGGAGAAACGTGCTTAAAGGAAGTCGCTGCCGGAAGCCCGGTTGCCTTCTTTAACTCATTTACCAACTGCCAGCCGTTGAATGCATCCAAGAAATTGATATAGCCCGGTCTGCCGTTTAACACGGTAATCGGGAGTTCCTCGCCGTTTTCCATATAAATTCTGGACGGCTTCTGATTCGGGTTACATCCGTACTTTAATTCGAATTCGTTCATGTTGTGCCTCCTGTGTTCAGTTAAACTGCTCTATTCTAACCACTCTTACTTGTTCTTATTTACGATTCTGGTCTCGGTTGCACCGGTTACAATGTCAATGTAACGAACAAACAAAGAAACCTTGTTATCCTCGTTTAAGCTCTCCCACAGAAGATTGGTATATGCATCAATATCATCTGCGGTATTTACAAGCTTCGGCTCACCCTCAAAGCTCGGAAGCGGGTTGCCGTCACCCATATAGGTATGAATGAAATGTCCCTCGCCAGCCTTCGGATCGTTATATGCAAAGGTATAACGATGGCAACTGCTCGGGTCACCGTTGTTACTCTTTAAAATAGACATTGCATAGTTGTATGCGCCTGCACCCGTATGTAAAATACCGGAAATACGAGGAGTGTAATTCGGAGCATCCGGCTCGAACTCTCTGGTACGCAGTGCCTGCTCGAAGGTCTGCTGCTTATCCATCAACTCGTAAATGGTATCGGTCTGATCACCGTTGGTTACGATGGTCTTGTTGCCGAGCACACGTACCGGTGCATAAATGATTAAGCTCGGATCGCTTAACTTGCTCGGATCGAATGCTTCCGTACGGATACCGTCACCCTCGGTAACGAATACACGGTTTCTGCTGTTCTCGCTTCTTCCCATGATGAAATAAGCGGTTACCGCATACTTGCCGTTCGGAGACTTACCGATGATAATACCTCTGCCCGGATAAGAATTGCTGCTCAGTTCCTTTTGAATGGATCTCATTTCCATACTGCTACCTCTTTCCTCGCCTTCTCGGCGTTCTATTGTCAAAACTATTTTTATCATACCATTTCTTTCCCATTTCGGCAATCTCCCTTTTGGATTTTTTATAAAAAAAGTGCATGAAAAAAACTTGTGCAGCTTATTAGTATTCCTAATAAGTCGCACAAGTTTGTAATGAATATCATTCTTTGATTCCTACCTACCGGACCTCATTTGTCCCGCTCCTCCGATTACGAACCCCTTGTAAAATGATTTGACGGCACTTTTGTGCTGCATCCGTATCCATCTGCGGAACTCCCTCCAACCGATACGATATGTCAAGTTCCTTATACTTGGAAACCCCCATCGTATGATACGGCAACACTTCCACCGCTTTTACATTGGCAAAGCCGCCGATATACTCTCCGAGGCGAAAAAGTTCTTCCTCCTCATCCGTATACCCCGGAACCGCTACCCGTCGAATCCACACCGGCACCTGTCGTTCTTCCAGATACTCTAAAAACGCAAATACCGCCTCGTTAGAATGTCCGGTCAACTTCCGATGTGCCTCCTCGTCCGTATGCTTGATATCTAAAAGCACCAAATCCGTAACCGCCAACAATTCCTCATACTCTTTTAACATATCTTCTGTGCCGGAATGCCGGATTTCACCATGACTTCCGTTCCGTAACGGCTCCCAGCCGTTTTCTTTTTTCCTATACGGAAACATAATACCGGAAGTATCCAGACAGGTGGAAATCCCTTCTCTTTTTGCCATCCGGAACAACTCCGTCACAAACGACATCTGACAAAGAGGTTCACCGCCGGAAACGGTAATTCCACCGTTCTTATAATAGAACCGATTTCGTAAAAAACGTTCCATCAGCTCCTCTGTGCTCATCCTGGTTCCGCCTTTTTCCGGCCAGGTATCCGGGTTGTGACAATAAGCACACCGCATAGGACACCCTTGCAGAAAAACCACCATCCGAACTCCCGGGCCGTCCACCGTACCGAAGCTCTCCACCGAATGAACCCATCCCTGCATTACATCACCTCATGGAAGGTACGGGAAATCACCTCATCCTGCTGGTCTTTCGTCAGCTTATGAAAATTCACCGCATAACCGGAGACACGCACCGTCAGCTGCGGATACTTTTCCGGATGCTCCTGGGCATCCAAAAGAGTCTCTCTGCTTAATACGTTCACGTTTAAATGATGTCCGCCCTGCTCTACATAACCATCCAGTAATGCTACCAGATTGTCGATCTGATTCAAATCTGCCATAGGATTTCTCCTTTCTATTCTGCCTCGTTGTCCTCTGTGACCGGCATCTGCTCTGCCGGAGTACAACATCCGCCGTCAAGCTCCAATGCCAAATCACCGGAAAGTACTACATTTCCTTTTCCGAGAGCCCCCGGAATAATCGTAAAGGTATTGGAAATACCGTCCTGTGCATCTCTAAACGGAAGTTTGGATACAGACGCCAAGGATGCAACCGCACCGTTTTTGTCTCTTCCGTGCATCGGATTCGCTCCCGGCGCAAACGGCTGTCCAGCCTTTCTTCCGTCCGGCGTGGAACCGGTATTCTTACCGTATACTACATTGGAAGTAATGGTAAGAATGGAAGTGGTCGGAATACCTCCGCGATAGGTGTGATTTCCCTTGATATACTGCATAAAGGTGTGTACCACATCTCTTGCAATCTCATCCACACGGTCATCGTCGTTACCGTATTTCGGGAAATCGCCCTCTACTTCATAGTCTACCGCAATACCGTCGGCATCACGGATGACCTTTACCTTTGCATACTTGATTGCGGAAAGAGAATCCGCCACCACGGAAAGTCCCGCAATACCGGTTGCAAACCAACGGGTTACCTTTTTATCATGAAGCGCCATCTGCAGCTTCTCGTAACAATACTTGTCGTGCATGAAGTGAATGATATTTAAGGTATTCACATACACACGGGCAAGCCATTTCATCATCTCGTTATACTTGTGCATTACCTCATCGTAATCCAGATACTCGGAGGTAATCGGACGATACTCCGGTGCTACCTGCTTTTTCGTAATCTCATCCACACCACCGTTGATGGCATAAAGAAGACACTTTGCCAGGTTTGCTCTTGCCCCGAAGAACTGCATCTCCTTACCTACACGCATGGAGGATACACAACAAGCAATCGCATAATCGTCACCGTGGGTCACACGCATCAAATCATCATTCTCATACTGAACAGAAGAAGACTCGATGGAAACCTTTGCACAGAACCGCTTAAATGCAAGCGGAAGTCTGGTAGACCAAAGTACGGTCATATTCGGTTCCGGTGCCGCACCGAGATTCTCCAATGTATGCAAATAACGGAAGGACATCTTGGTCACCAACGGTCGGCCGTCGATACCGATTCCGCCGATGGACTCCGTTACCCAGGTCGGGTCCCCGGAGAATAACGCATTGTATTCCGGAGTTCTTGCAAACTTCACCAGACGAAGCTTCATAATAAAGTGATCTACAAACTCCTGAATCTCTTCTTCCGTAAATCTTCCTTCCTCTAAATCACGCTGTGCGTAAATATCCAGGAACGTAGAGGTACGTCCGAGGGACATTGCCGCACCGTTCTGTTCCTTTACAGCTGCCAAATAGCCGAAATACAGCCACTGGATAGCCTCCTGCACATTACTTGCCGGTCTGCCGATATTTAATCCGTAAATTCCACCCAGCTTCTTTAAATCATGTAAGGCACGAATCTGCTCGGAAAGCTCCTCACGATCACGAATAACATCCGAATACATAATTGTTCTGGTAGAATTCTTCTGATCCTCTTTATCCTCAATCAGACGGTCCACACCGTACAGTGCCACACGTCTGTAATCACCGATAATACGTCCGCGCCCATAAGCATCCGGAAGCCCCGTAATAATATGGCTGGAACGGCAGGCACGCATCTCCGGCGTATAGGCGTCGAATACACCCGCATTGTGAGTCTTACGATGCACGGTAAAAAACTCCTCTACATCCGGATCCAGCGTATAACCGTTATCCGTACACGCTTTTGCCGCCATACGGATACCGCCGTACGGCTGCAGGGAACGCTTAAACGGCTTGTCCGTCTGGAAGCCTACAATCTTCTCTTTCTCTTTATCTAAATAGCCCGGTCCGTGAGACGTAATGGTGGAAATCACACTGGTATCCATATCCAACACACCACCGGCTTCTAACTCCTGCTGCGACAGCTCCATCACCTGCTCCCATAACTCCTTGGTAGCCTTTGTCGGACCTGCCAGAAAGGATTCATCGCCTTCATAAGCGCTAAAATTCTTCTGAATGAAGTCTCTTGTGTTTATTTCTCTCTCCCAAACACCCGATTTAAAACCTCTCCATTCTTCACGCATGCTATTGTTCTCCTTTCCTGTACCTTACCTGCATTCATACTTCTTAACGCGACTATACTATACACCATTTTAATTTAAAAAGCAATCGTTCCACCGGAAAATTTCCCGAAAAAAAGATGGTTAAAATGTTAACATTATCTTCTCTTTCCAAGCAACTCCTTCCGGATATAAGAAAAAGTCACATCCTCGCCTTTTTCTGCCAGCATATACAGCAGACGTTCCAAAAGTTCCACTGTCTCCGGATGCATCAGATATTTCCCTTCCCCCCGCTTGTAATAGGTCAGCGGATCCTTCTGGGTGTACTTTTCTTTGTTATATACCTTACTGGCGGCTACTCTGTCACAAAACATCTCCAGCACATATTCCTGCGGCATTTTCATTCCCACCAGCTCACACTCCGCTTCCTTCTTGTAATCAATCCAATATTCGTAATGGTGCTTGTTGCGACCCTTATGATGTAGCCAGGCCTTTGCCACTCCCTCAACTTCACGTTGTATGTTGTTCGGGCTCACATTTCCTCTGAAATATTTTACACCCACAAAAAACTCTGCCGGAGAATATTTGGATAAATCATGGAGCAGACCTCTTTTATACAATCCCAGACGAAAGCAATGCTTCATCACCATGCGCTTATGCTTATTAATCGTATGAAGATGTCCGAAAAAACGTTGCATTACGTTTGCCATGGCTGTATCCTCTCAATCACAAAATATCTTTCTCTATACTAAGTTTATGATTTTCCGAACCGCTTGTCAATCACAGAAAAAAAAGATGGCAAATTCCACAAAGTATGATATACTATCCCCAGTGGCAATCTGCCCTTTTGCACAAGACAACCCACCACAAGCAAGGCTGTCCTGTCCCTATTTTTAGTTTTCATATCCAAGGAGGATTTTATGAGTACACAATATAGCTGCGATACCTGCAGCAATTTCCGTTACGACGAAGATTACGAAGAATATGTCTGCATGGCAGGCGGCATGGACGAGGATGACTATTCCCGCCTCATGGCCGGCACCGCCAGAGAGTGCCCGTACTACCATTTCGACAATGAGTACGATATCGTAAAGAAGCAGATGTAAGCAAGTCGGTCTCTTATATTTTCTTTTTGTAGCTATCAATTAGCCGGAGTCCTTCGCATTATCCCCTTTTCTCGTACTTCGGATAGAGTCTTTCTAATTACTTCGATAATAATAATCAAAAAGTGACGCAACCGCCCTGATGCGGCATCCATGCCTTATGGCGGGCTCGTCCGGACCTCCTGTCCGGACGTTGCTGACAAACAATCGAAGTAATAAGAAAGTCTACTATCCTGCGTAAAGTTCAAAGTGAATAATGCGAAGGGCTCCGGCTATATTCAAAAAAATCAAAAGAAAATATAAGAGACTTCTTTTTATACATCTGTAAGGATTATCATTTATATTCTCTGTTTATCAGTGCACTGCATATTTCACTTTGTATCACAGGCACCGTCAAGCCCCTGGTGATTTTGCTTATCATTTTATCTTTTCTTTGTAAGTTTCCTTTGGCCAGACGGTAGTCACGGACAATTTTCATCAGTTCGTTGCGCCAAAGAAGGTATAGTTTCTCTTCGGTATTGTCTTTTAATGCCATCCCTGCACCTCGCACAAGTTCCATCACATAGGTACCGCCTTCGGTCTCGTAGACCTCGTAAATCCCCCAGTGAGCCGGCACGGTACGCAACGCTTCTTCCACATGATATGTTCCAACCACAAGGTAATTCGTGTCAAAGAATTTCTCATAGTCCTTTATCTGCCGTTCCAAACGCACAAAGGAATCCCGGTCGCTTTTGATTTCCAGGCCGATTAGCTTTGTCTTTGTTACCAAAAGCATGTCCGCGCGGCTGTCTCCCATGGGAAACTCTTCTATAATACGGTTTTCATCCTTACTGTGTGAGAAGCTTTCATAAATAATTTTCCGAATATCCTTATCGTTTAATTTGTAGTCTTCCATGGTTATCACCGCCTTTCTTTCTGTCTTTCCGCTATTTTAATCGAATCCATTTTTCTTCCGGTACTCCGCCAACAAAAGATCCACCACTCTTCCGTAGCTCTTTACACCATCTTCCTGCTCGTTGGCCTTCAGGTATACATCGTTCACCTTATCTGCGGTCTCGCTGATGACCGTATCCTCGTATTGGTCCCAGTAGGCGCTGTTATCCCGAAAATCTCTTCCCATTCCTTCATGATAAGTGGCCCAAAGTTCCCCGTAAAGTTTCATATCCTGTCCTGCCAGAGCATTTCCCGCATAGATTAACGCAAGCATGGTGCCGCTGTAGCGTACCAACGGGTCCTCGGAGGACATACATGCCAGATACGCCAGGAAATTCGCTTCATCCTCCCGCATAAAGCCGTGGAGATGTGAAAGCTCGTGAGCCATGGTCGATGCTCTGGAATAGTCCGGTATATCTACATTTACATTCGCCTCCATTGTCCAACAGGTAAATACACCGGTAATCTCCATGGAAGAGAACATCTTGGAACTTGTAATACATTTCGGCGCCGGATACATCCCCTTCAGTACCGGCATGTCCACAGAAAGACGCTCATAAGCCTCTTGTACCTGCTTGCCCAGTTCCCGGTTTGACACCGGTAGGCGCAGCACTCCGTCCTCATCCTCGTACTCCGTAAGCTCTGCCCGGAGCTCTACAGCCTGCTCCGCCAGCTCGGTACACAGCCCGTACAACTCCTCCTTCGAGGAATCCCGCACCGTAATCCCCCGGTAGTCCGCCACGGACACTCTGTGATAATTCACTCCGCATCCGATCACATATACAAACAATATCACTGCAACCACGCAGGCTACGTTTATCAGTCCCAGCATTGCGCGGCCAAACCGGTTCTCCTTCTCCTTTACCATATGTACAATAAACCGAATCAGAAGCACAAGACAAACCACCGGTCCCACAAACACAATAAGCTCCGCCAGAGAAAAAGGAATCCATCCCGTCACCGCGGAAACCACAACGGAATGCACCTTATAAATCCGCTTCGCAAACACCTCTTCCGCAAAGAATACACTTCTCTTTGCCATTGCCGATATCAGAAACGCCAACGGAAACAAAAGCAACAGCCAAAGTCTCTTTTTCTTTAATACCTTCACAACCCATCCTCCTTCTCTTTTGCCCCACCATGGTCCAAAAACATCTGTTTCCGGCCTTGCTTCCAGTTTAACACAACGCTGTGTCCATTTGGTGTCAGAAAACAAGTTTCCCACCTTTTCTTTTTGGGTCTTTTGTGCTAAGATAGTCCCAGAGGACAGTTTGCAAATCAAGCAAACCGCCCGACGACAGCACTTTCCGAAAGGAGATTCTCTATGAACTTATATGCATCGCGCATCGAAGCACTGCGCAGCTTCATGAAGCAGAATAACATTGACGTATATTATGTACCGACCGCAGACTATCACGGTTCGGAATACATTGATGACCATTTTAAACTTCGTACCTTTTTATCCGGCTTTACCGGCTCCGCAGGTACTCTTTTTGTGACCCTGACCGAAGCTGGCCTGTTTACCGACGGACGTTATTTCATTCAGGCGGAGCAGGAGCTTCTCGGCAGTGGTATTACACTGTACCGCAGCGGCATGGACAACGTCCCGACACCGGAGGAAAAATTAAAGGAATTACTGGCGCAGGGAGGCACCTTAGGCTTTGACGGCCGTCTGCTCTCCTATGCGTTTTTGATGCATCTAAAAGAGTCTTTGCCTGACACGGTAACAATTCGTCACGATATGCCGTTCCCGGAAAATCTTTGGCCGGACCGTCCGGCTCTTTCCGCAAAGCCGGCTTACCGCCTGGCGGAGTGTTATACCGGCAAATCCACCGTTACTAAGATTTCCGAGGTACGGGAAGCCATGAAGAAAATTCACCCGGATGTTGTCTATAAAAACGGTACATCCGAACGTTTTGCGAAAAACACCGACCATGTCGCAGAGGTGTACTTACTCACCTCTTTGGATGAAATCGCATGGCTCTTTAACCTGCGTGGAAACGACGTGGAAAACAATCCGGTGTTCCTCTCCTATGCGATGATTACGGATTCCAAGGCATTTTTGTATGTAAATCCTGTAGCCGTAGACAATGCTCTCGGTAAGATGTTGGAGGAAGAAGGCGTGATTGTGCGCCCGTACGACGCCATTTACGAGGATGTTACAAAGCTTCGTGCCTGTCCGGTACTTCTTGATGCCAAGCGGGTAAACTGTGCCCTCGTACAGGCCCTGCCAAAGGAATGCACCGTACTCGATGCTCCGGGACCGATTCTTCTTGCTAAAGCCATCAAGAACGAAACCGAGCAGAAGAATCTTGCCGCAAGTCATATCAAAGACGGCGTGGCAGTGACCAAGTTTATGTATTGGTTAAAGAACACCATCGGCAAGGAAACCATCACCGAGTATTCCGCTGCCGAGTACCTTCTCTCGCTTCGCAAAGAGCAGGAGGGATTCTTAGAGCCGAGTTTTGAAACCATTTCCGCATACAACGCAAATGCGGCTATGATGCACTATTCCGCCGATGAGAAATCCGCTGCCACTTTGGCACCGCAAGGCTTCCTTTTGGTAGATTCCGGCGGACAATATTACGAAGGTACCACGGACATTACAAGAACCTACGTCCTGGGCGACCTTCCGCACGAATGGAAGCAACACTACACCGCTGTTCTTCGTGGTATGCTGGCTCTCTCCGATGCAAAGTTCCTCTACGGCTGCCGCGGCATCAACCTTGACATTCTTGCCCGCGGGCCTCTCTGGCAGATGGGCTTAGATTACCGTTGTGGCACCGGCCACGGTGTCGGCTATCTTCTAAATGTACACGAGGCCCCGAACGGCTTCCGTTGGCGCATTGTTCCGGAGCGGAACGACAGTTGCATTCTCGAGGAAGGCATGGTCACCACCAACGAACCGGGCGTTTACGTAGAAGGCAGTCACGGCATCCGCATCGAAAACGAGCTTCTTTGTAAAAAGGGTGAGAAAAATGAGTACGGCCAGTACATGTACTTCGAAACCCTGACCATGGCTCCGATTGATTTAGACGCAGTACTTCCGGAGGAAATGACCGCAAGAGAAAAAGAAATCTTAAACAACTACCATCAGAAGGTGTATGAGACCCTGCTTCCGTATATGAATGAGGAAGAGGTCAAGTGGCTTAGTGAAGTGACGAGAGCGATATAAATAGCTAACCATAGCGAATCGTCCGTAAGTATGTGTCCCACACCGGACACAACCATAGACAACGGAAATCACGGGTGTGAAACGTATCAAAGCAGATACGAGCCTGTGAAAGTTTTTCTGTAAATAAAGACATGAGAGGTCTTCTATGATAAAATAAAAATCATAGGAGGCCTTTTATTATGGCAAGAGAAAAGAAACCGGTACACAAAGTACAAATGACAGAAGGAAAACGAAACATCA
>JAZOCC010000007.1:0-226185 GCA_045596385.1 Lachnospiraceae bacterium | reverse complement strand
CCGTTGCCAGCGGCTGGTCCCCAATCGCTTCCCACCAGATTAATGTAACATTACAGCCAGGCGAAACAAAGACTTTTGTTTTCGTTCTCGCTTAAAGTCGGAGGCCAAGCGGTCTTAGGAAGACAAATGTCTTAGCCAACTCCTTGGCTCACAGAACGACATGGCTACGATCCGACTTCCGTTGCCAGCGGCTGGTCCCCAATCGCTTCCCACCAGATTAATGTAACATTACAGCCAGGCGAAACAAAGACTTTTGTTTTCGTTCTCGCTTATATCGAAAATCCGCAGGAAGAAAAGTGGGAATCCCACAACGTTATCAACAAGAAGCCTGCAGAGGAACTTCTTGCTAAGTACCAGACAGACGCAGATGTAGACGCTGCTTTAGCAGAACTCAAGGCTTACTGGGAAGAGCTTCTTTCCCGTTACACCGTTGCATCCAATGATGACAAGGTAAACCGTATGGTTAACATCTGGAACCAGTATCAGTGTATGGTTACCTTTAATATGTCCCGTTCCGCTTCTTATTACGAATCCGGTATCGGCCGTGGTATGGGCTTCCGTGACTCCTGTCAGGACCTCCTCGGTTTTGTACACTTGATTCCGGACCGTGCAAGAGAGCGTATCATTGATATCGCTTCCACCCAGTTCCAGGACGGTAGCGCATACCATCAGTACCAGCCGCTTACCAAGAAGGGTAACGCCGATATCGGCAGCGGTTTCAACGACGACCCGTTATGGCTCATTGCAGGTACCTCCGCATATGTCAGAGAGACCGGCGATATCTCCATCTTAAATGAGACCGTACCGTACGACAACGATATGTCCGTGGCAACGTCCTTAATGGAGCACTTAAAGCGTTCCTTAGACTATATTATCAATCACAAAGGTCCGCACAACTTACCGTTAATCGGTCGTGCAGACTGGAACGACTGCCTCAACTTAAACTGCTTCTCCGAGCACCCGGGTGAGTCCTTCCAGACCTTCGGTCCGAGTGAAGGTCCGGTAGCGGAGTCCGTATTCATCGCAGGTATGTTTGTAAAGTACGGCGAAGAATACGCACAGCTCGCAGAGCTTCTGGGTGATGCCGCAGAGGCAGCGCGTGCACGCAAGGAAGTTGCGGTAATGTATGATGCCATCTTAAAAGATGGCTGGGACGGCGAATGGTTCGTTCGTGCTTACGATGCTTACAGTAACAAGGTAGGTTCCAAGGAATGTGAAGAAGGTCAGATTTTCATCGAGCCGCAGGGCTTCTGTGTTCTTGCAGGTGTCGGTGTAGAGGAAGGTCTTGCAAAGAAGGCATTGGATTCCGTAAAGGAGCGCCTCGATACCAAGTACGGCGTAATGATTTTACAGCCGGCTTATACCAAGTATCACTTAGAGCTTGGCGAAATCACCTCCTACCCGCCGGGATACAAAGAAAACGCAGGTATCTTCTGCCACAACAATCCGTGGGTATCCATTGCGGAGACTGTCATCGGCAGAGGTGATCGTGCATTCGAAATTTATCAGAAGACTTGTCCGGCTTACGTAGAAGAAATCAGTGAGATTCATCGTACCGAGCCGTATGTATATTCCCAGATGGTAGCAGGCCGCGACGCAAAATTCCACGGCGAGGCAAAGAACAGCTGGCTGACCGGAACCGCAGCATGGACCTTCGTAAACATCTCTCAATACATTTTAGGTGTTTACCCGACCCACAACGGACTTTCCATTAATCCGTGTGTACCGAAGGGCTTCGGTGATTTCACTTTAACCAGAGCATTCCGTGAGGGTGTTTACAATATTACCGTAAAGAACCCGCAGAATGTAGAAAAGGGTGTTGTTTCCCTTACTGTAGACGGTGTACAGGTAGACGGTTGTGTTATCCCGTATGTGAAGGGCAAGACCGAGTACAATGTTACCGTAACCATGGGCTAATACAGTCCACACTAATTACGCTTATATCAATTTTTTGTTTATTCATTCCTTTCTTTCTCGCAAACAGCCTCCGGTCAAACCCCCGGAGGCTGTTTCACTTTGGTAAAAGAGTAAAAAAATAAGGCGGAACAACCTATGCTGTTCCGCCCGTATCTCTTTTATTACTACATCTTACTGTAAATCTTATGCTTCTCCAGCTCGATTCCGTTCTGTTTCGCAAGCTCGGATACCGACACAAAGCGATAACCTTTTTCAATCAAGGTCGGAAGCAGGTACTCCACTGCCGCCGCCGTGGTTGCATACGGTTCATGCATAAGTATGATCGCATTTTCCAATTCTCCCGCAGCTTCTACATCCATAATTCTCTGAATAATCTCTTCCGTGGATGCATTATCCCAGTCCCTACTGTCCGCACTGCAATTAATCATCGGATAATCCACCGTTGCCGTTACGGTATCGTTTGCCGAAAGAAACGGCAGGCGCATCAACTTCGGTGCTGCCCCTAATACCTTTTCTATTGCATCCGCAGTCTTTTTCAGTTCATCCTTCATTTCCTCCACTGTCTTTTCCGTCATATTACAGTGGGTAAAGGTATGATTTCCCGCCTCACATCCGATGCTCCGGGCAAACTTCATTTCCGGTGCACTGGCATCGTTGATTCTTTCCCCCCAATAAAAGAAGGTTGCTGTCTGACCGTACTTCTCGTAGGTCTTTAAAATCCGCATTGCGGTACTATCCTCGGCATAAGGAAGCGGGCCGTCGTCAAAGGTAAACGCTACTAACTTAGTCTTTTCCATGATACAATTCCTCCAGTTTGTCATAATATTGATATAGCTTCTGTGTCCCGTTTTCCAGCAGCCAATAGTGCCTGATATACGGAATCAAAAGCGCCATCAGTAACAACAGTAACACACCGGTCCATAACGAAAAACTCGTCACAGCCAGAAAAAAAACAAGTATTGTCATCAGTGCAAACAACACCGTAACAATCAAGTGAATCAGACGCTCGTGTTGGAAAAATCCGATTTGTACCAGAAGCTCAGCCTTCTCTTGCTCCACACGTTGCCGCAACAATTCCCTGTCATCGGAACCTTTTTGCATCAAAGAAGAATCCGTTACATCCTTTTCCGCTTCCTGCTCCAGGTGTTTTACCAATTCTTCGGTTTTCCTCAGGTACTTCTTCAAACGTTCTCCCATGGCATTCCTCTTTTCACTCTTTTCTGATATTTTACCACTTTTCTCAGAAAATAGCAAGTACATTCACCATATTATCCTTCTTTAATATCCGAAAACAATTACGTCCAAAACGGTTTCTGATCCTTGTGGGTATACCCCTTTAACTCCTCCCGATACGCAGAAATCCTCCCATCATAGTACTTCTTTTGCCGTTCGGAAAGACTGCCCGCCTCAGACAACTTTTCATAACAGTCCACCAGTTCCGTAAAATCCTGTTGTGCCGCATCCTTGTAGTTGTTTTCCTTATTGGACTCCATCCGTGAAATTATCATTTCCAGATGAATATGTTTCTTGGAAAACTTATGAAACAAGCCCATACTATGTTACGCTCCTTTCTATTTCCACCAATTCTCCGGTATCACAGCCCGGTCAATTACACAATTTTCCTCAATGGAAAACAGTTTCTCACATACCGCAAATATCTTCCTTGCCTCACACAAAATGCAGTCCGCATCACCGAATTTTACAGGCTTTGCCGCACCCAGATCATAAAATGCCTGCTTCATCTTATCAAACTCTTCCGAAAAATTCCCGGTCCCTAACGTCCTGTTAAAATGTCGGTACATCGGCACATCCTTCATACTTCCGTCCGGCATTACCACATGCATCAGGGTCGGTTCGTCTGTCAGACGGTCCTTAATCTTCAGCACCTCGTCTACACTGTGAATGTAGGTATTTCTCGTATGGGTCACACCCAAAAGCAATATCTTTGCATCAATGTCACGCAATCTATCCCAGCATCCTCCGGGAGGACACGGAGATGTAGCGTTTTCTTCTCCCTTTATGTACTCTGCCGCCTTCGGTCCATACGCCGCAATACTGTGTGTGGGATGCAAGGAACGTACCACACCTTCCCTTTGTCTGAAAACATTTGGGATAATTCCTACACAGGCCGGCTCTGTCGCAGGGTCAAAGGTGGAATACTCCCTGCTCATTTGTGCCCAGGTATGGGTCGGTGTCATAAACAATCCATCCTTCAAATACTCCATAAACACATCCACCACCGTATCCGCACCGCCGTCCACCGCACCGATGGACTTCATGGAAGAATGCACCATCAGGGCATCCGTCGGTTTCAGTCCCATCCCTTTTAAATCCCGCTTTAAGTCTTCTTTGGAATACATCATATCTACACTCCGTTCCATTCATCCTATAGTTGTCGACTCCGCTTATCCCAGTTCCAGTATACCGTATTCTTCCGTTTTATTCAATCGATATCATCAAAAAAGAAAGGGTCCCTTACGAAACCCTTTCTCTCTCAAGGCGCAATCTCATTTAATAATCCCAGTTACTATAATAGAGTCTTATTCCGGTGATGATATTGTTGTCAACGGTTACGTTTAGCGCACATCTTCCGTAATCCGAATAATACTGGTAAATTAAGTCTCCGCCATAATAATATATGTTTCTTTCTCCAAGGTCTCCTTTTGCCTCTTCGAAATTTCCTCCGATTTTAAAGGTACCCACCTGTAAATCACAGGTATCTACTCCATCGACAATATCTCTATAGTCACCTTCATATGCGATACTGTGAATATGTCTGTCCTTTGCCGGCAAATCTGAGCTGTCCGGAGAAAAATATCCCACATGTAATAAACTGTGATCAAAGTCTTTATCGAAGCTTAGAGTGGATGATGAATAACTATACACCTCGTCTAAATCGCCTTCTTCATATTCAGACCATGTATCAGTCAGAGTGAAAACCGGATCTCCGAGCGTGTGGGCCCTGCCGTCAAAGAAGAATTCAAGAGAGGTCCAGTCCTTGGATATTTCATCCGTCTTCTCGACATAATTTTCCGGAGTGGTTAATTTTAATGCTCTCGGCACTCTGTCAAGATTCGGTTCAAAGATATCCATTTCATACCAGTCGTCCAGAAAGCCCTTTTTGTCTTCCCTTACCTTTTCTCCTATCTCTTCGTATCCGCTGTAAGGAAACTCTTCCTCCTTATCACTTAACTCATTGATGTTAAGCTTGCAAATAAAGGTGTTAAACATATACTCTTTACTACGATCATCTTCCTCACAGGCGAACGTAGTCGCGTTCGGTTCCAGGGACATGCTTAACAAGTTACAGGTTTCTTTATCAAACGTGCAAACAACAGTAAGGTCAACTCCGTATTTTTCGAGGAATTCTTTTGTAAAAAATTCCTCTTTATACTCTTCCTCTTTTGGATAAAGAGACAATAGCTTTTCAAGATCAACTCCGGCCGTAACCACATACGCATCCGAACTTTCTTCCATTGACATCTGCGTGTAGACGGAAGAAGTTAATCCCGTAAACACCTTTTTCATGTTCATCAGGTAAGCTGCAATATCGGTATCCCATGTATCATCGGTGTACCAATACCCGTCCTGCGGATTAAATTTAGTGTACCTAACTCTTTCTCCGTCGGTCTCAATCCAAAGTTCCGATACCTGATCTATCGGGAAACCTTGATTATTGGCCGATGCTACTCTGTTAAAGTAAAATACCCCATCTCCGAGCTTTGCATCCAGTGTTTCTTTCACATTTACCATTTCTTTTATGTAATTTGTGCCCATTCTGCTCCATTCGGTCGTTGCCAGGTAATCAAGCTCCAGTTCCATAGACAAATCTATGTACGCTGATTCTACAGCTTTATTTCCCCATGACTGAAGAAGGCTTTCTGCGGTTACTTTTCCCGGAGCTAAATCCTCCTGATCGCTTCCGCTGTTTTCATCATCGATATCTTCCTTGTCAACGTCATCTTTCTTATTCGTGTCGTCTTTTTGCATATCTTCTTGTACAGACTGGTTGTTTTCAACAGGTGCATTGTTCTTACATCCGCACAAACCGGAAAATGCCAGTACGGAAATGGCTGTGATTAATAAAAGCTTTCTCATTTTACTCTCCTCCTTATCTTACGGTAATGTTACTTCTACCGGAGTTCCCATATCCACAAAATCAACATAGATCAATACACGCGGATTTAAGTAAGAATAATCCCCTGAAACTGGAATGTATAAATCAAATGTCATTCCGCTAAAAGTATGCTCCTCAATAGAGATTTTTAAGGTTGCGTCTACTAAATCAGCACTTTTTACGGTTACCGGCGCCTTATTTAAGCCATCAAATAATCTCTTGATATCAAAGTTATAATAATACTTTATGTCATCCAAGGATTTTTGGGTGCCAAGTTCATAAGAGTACCTTTCCCTAACCCGGTAGATTGGCTTGAAGTAATAGGACTTGTCCAGTAAATCAAAGATACCCGTCGGGTCTGCGTCGAGTTCCTTAGGCTCTGCCCCTTCTTCGTGTACCACGTAAGAATTCTCCTTCTTTTCTACAAAATACGTAGAAGTTGTATGCTCCTCTTCTTCGTAATATACCTCTGAGTCAAAGGTTTCTTCTACCTTCATTACTCTGTCATTCACCGTACAGGTCCTTACAACAGTAACTTCCCTGTCTGCATCCTTGTAATCGTAGCGGAGTTTAATTGTTCCGGAGTTTCTCCATTCTTCGTTACCGAGGCTTGCATCTAATACTTCTCTGTAATCAAAGTCGAGATCAGGTTCTGCCGGGTATCTGCTCAGATCTCCGTAATTATCTTCCTCAAAAAACTGATAAGGTATATTTACGTAGGTTGGATATTCAGCAGTTCGTTCAATAAATCTTAATTCAAAGTAGCAATCTTCGATGTTCTTAAAGTTATCGTCTTCGATATCGTCAGGAAGAACTGCTGCCGTTGCCAAATACAAGTCCTTTGTTGCATTGAAATGGAACTTGAGCAGCACAGGGAAGTTTGCTATCGCTTCCTTGTCTTCGCCGGCTTTTTCAAGCAGCTGTGAAAATGAAAGCCCCAATTTATCTTCCAACTCCTGCACTGTTATGTGGACGCTTGTGTAAGCTCCGACTCCCGGAGAGACGAATATGTAGTATTCGAAATCCTCGAAAGGTATATTGCTGAGCCATTGTAAGTGATTTACCGGGTTTTCTGTTGCAGAAGTAACCTCGCCTTGCTTATTATCGTAAGCATAATCATAAATAGTGAACTCATTTCCGGATGGCTCTACCCATCTTTCCGTAGAAACCTCTGTATTCAGTTTATTATTTTCAAAAGACACACTTTCTCTTGTTTTTCCGGTGTCATCGAACGAGTAACCTTTGCTAATCTCAACATCTGTTTCGCTGTCTATATAGTATTCGCTCATACCGAAGCTTCTTGATTTCAAATACTCTATATTGCCAAGAGTGTTTTTTAAGAGCTCAAGAGCAGTGTCGTCTTCGTCGATAAGGTCTTTCGGCTCCGGTGTTGGTACCGGTGTTGCTGTCGGCTCCGGGGTAGGTTCCGGAGTCGCTGTTGCTTCCGAAGTCATTTCCGGAATAACATTTTCCTCTGAAGGGGTTTCTGTTACGTCTTCTTTTCCGTTTTCAATTTCCGGCGTTTGAATCTCCGGGGTGTTCTGTGTTCCACATGCAACTAACGAGAATGTTAGTAACGCCATGGCAAAATATAATGATTTCTTCATACTGTTTCTCCTTTGCTTTCTCTTATGGTTGTTTTTAATGAAAACCTCCGTCTATAATACACTTCACACCAACAAAAAGTTTCATTTTAAAACAACTTCTTTGATGATTTTACTATAACATGAAAATTTTTCGCCTTCTACCATGTACAATATGCAATTCATGCAACTTACGGTTGCACCCGGTTCCGGTCCGCCGCAGTGCGATCCATGCAGAGCAAAAAAAGACATGTAATCCGAATTGTTTCGAATTACATGCCTTACGCATCACATTCTCTTTCATCATCATAAAAGATATTTTTCTTCAAACTCCTCCGCCGGAATCGGCTTGCTGTAATAGTAACCCTGAATTACTTCACAACCCAGTTCTCCCAAAGCATGCACTTGTGCATACTCCTCCGCACCTTCCGCAACACAATGCATTCCCAATTCCCTTGCCATAGAAATGATATGCCGTAAAATAATGCGGATTTTGTCCGGATTTTCCTCAGCCGCAAGCAAATCCACAAAGCTCTTATCGATTTTCAGCGTATCCAGCGGCATTTCTTTTAACAATGCAAAGGAAGAATAGCCGGTTCCGAAATCATCCATGGATATCCGGAACCCCTTTTCCTTTAGCTCCTCCATCACGGAAATCATATACTTATGATTGTCGGAAGCAACGGTCTCCGTTAACTCAAACTCAATCAGAGAATGGTCTACTCCGTAGATATCTACAATCTCAGTCAAATAATCCGATAAATACGCCTGCTCCATATGCTTTCTGGATAAATTTACCGAAACCGGATACAACGGAAGTCCTCTCTCCTTCCATTCCTTTAGCTTCTCGCAAACCTTACGAAGCACCAGATTATCTACTTTTATAATGGAATCATCCGCTTCGAAATGCGGAATAAAGTGATACGGAGAAAGCAATTTTCTATGCTTATACTTCCAGCGTACCAATGCTTCTGCACCGTAGATATGTTCCGTATGAACGTCTATCTTCGGTTGCAAATACACCAAAAACTCATCCTCTTCAATCGCCGTATTCAAATAAGCCTTCAAATGCTTGCCCCAAAGGAGATTCTCGTGCATTTCATTGGTATAAAAATTTATCTCCGTTACGTTAATCCTGGTACCTGTGGCCTGTGCCATCTTTGCACAATCGGCAACGATATTTCCTACATTCATCGCATTTCGCATATTCACAGCGCCACATCTGTAATAAATCCGGTAGGACGGATCCTCATCAAGAATCGATATCTCCTCAAAAAAATCTGTCAGTTTCTCTCTGACTTCCGCCTCCGGCATATCCCGAATCATCAGTGCAAAATTATCATTGTCACATCTTGCTCCAAAATAAATCCAATCCTTGTGTGCTTCAATATTCCGGGTCACTCTGGTCAGTACATCATTTGCCACCTGATGATTGTACAATTCATTAATCATATTAAAATCTTTAATGTCAAAATGTACAAACCCATAATCCTTGATGCCTTCAAGATAATGAGACGCAAGACAATCCCACATCCAAGACCAGTTATAGTATCCGGTAATCGGGTCATGGTATGCTTTCGTAAGCAACTCCTCTTTCGAATACTCATGCCCCATCCGGTTTAAAAACAAAGCATTCTCATCAACCAGTTGAATTTCATGTAAAACACGAAGCTTCTCCTTCGAGGTAAAAGCCGCTACTAAACCATCCTGCACATAACGATACTCTGCACTTTTATCGTCTTTATACTCTCTGCCGTAACAAACAATTTCATGAAGCACTTCTTCTGTCAATTGCCCTTCATAAGAAACATCCTGAATAATCACATTACATTCCGGAAGCTCCACAAAAGGTAGCTTCTCCGGCACCTTCACCGCAGGGTCATCCTTTCTGTACTCAAGGCCTACGACCCAATTCTTTCCTAATTCCTTTTGCAGGGCGGACGGCAAATAAAAAGCGCCCACATCATCATAGGTACCGAAAGCATACCGGTACTCCGCTAAAGCCAACGGGCACACTCCGTCTGCAATACTCTGATTCACTTCTTCCGTAGTCTCCGGCAAATAATACAACACCCGTTCCGGTCTATGCACAATCATCGTCGATGTTATTTTGACCATAGGACACCGCCTTTCCTCTTTCGAAAAAACGCTACTTACATCAAAATTATCTTATCAGCCCACGCTCTATTTCTTATATTGTAGCATATAAGACGCAAAAAATCACTATAAATATATAACTATACGCAAAACAAATTGTTAATATATTTTAACTCATAACTCACTTTGCGGCTCATGCACTTCTTTGGACCTAGTCACCACATTTTGTATCAAAACACATGTGGAAATACAACGGAACGTTCCCTTATCCCTCATTTCATCCTCTTCTCTGCGTTCCTGTTTCGCCCAATCCTCCAATGCATCCCAATCAAGATATTCGTTCCAGTATTCCCGTTCCAGAAGGCTGAGACCTCTGGCTTTCTTCTTCTTATAGTCCTCATCAGACTGAGGCTCCTTCTGATAATTCGTCCAGCTCGGAGTATCCTTATACATTAAAGTATACAGCGAGTCCGGCATTATATCCTTAAATGCTTCTCTAAAAATATAACGTTTCGTTCCATTTTTTAAAAACATACGCCGTGGGATAGATACCGCAAAATCAACCAGCCGATAATCTAAATACGGGGCTATATATCTTGCTCCCGAATAAGCACCCAACAGTGCCATAACATCAAGACGGTTTCTGCTTCCTCCATTTATAATATATCCCTTTGTATCATAAGCAAACATAAGCGGAGGACGCTCGAAAGAAGCAGCTTTTTCACAAAATTCTTCCTTAATCATGTCCTTGATATGAAAAAGACCTTCATAAGAACCTCTCAATTGTTTTCTTGTCTTGAATAAATTATTATAGCACAGCTTCATTGTCTGATACAGACGCACTCTCCGTCCCTTTGTCCGAGACCACATATATTTCCAATATGCAATATATTCCTTATGATAGAATAGTTCATACGGATTACCGCGATGACTTACTCCCTCATCCCCGCCATGTCCGGTAAATACAACATTTATGCCTCTACGGTTCATAAACTGGGCCGTCTCCGAAATAGAAAGGGTGTTTACATATGGAGGTAACACATACATCCGGTTTGCCCCCTCATAAAACATCGGATTTAAGCCAATCTGGCGTACTTTTTTAGTCAGAACACTTTCCTCGTCAAACACAATCTCGCTTCCGCCGTAGTTGCACGTAATTCCCTCCTGCTTACATATATCATCGATTATTAACCGCTCGTCATTCTCTGCATAAGGAATATCCTCCGGTGAAGCAGACCAGGAAAAAAAGGTACAATCCCTCCCGAGTCGATGAATCAATATATCAATAACACCGGAATCCAACCCACCGGACAATTCCGCCCCTATCTCACCGGAAAATGCGTTCAGTCTTCGTTTTACAGCATCCGTTATCAATTCTCTCATCCGATCAATATAGGCTTGTTCCGAAGACAATCGAATCTTTTTGTTTCCCAACCTCCAGTACGTCTTCTTCTCCGTTACCATCTCGCTTTCTCTCAAAGAAAATGTCATATAAGATGCCGGTTTTACGCAAAAAACATGGGCAAATTCTGTGTTTTCCGCCCCCATATAAGCAGACCCTGTAAGCATCCCCCATAACCATTTTTCATTTACTGTATCATCTACTTCCTTCATCGCCAATAACCCACGGATGTCGGTAGAAAACACAACGCATTCACTATCACAATAATAAAACAACGGCCGATTTCCCATATGATCACGGAATAAAGTCACCGTATCTTCTGACTCATCATAAATTGCACCGCAAAAATCTCCGTTTACCTTTTTCAGTTTCTCCGGTCCGAATTTCCGTATATAATCCAACAGTAACTCCTCGTCAGAACAAGTTACGGCTAATTCCGTTTCTTGTAAAAGCTCCTCCCGATTATATAAAACAGCATCAATCACCGCATATATTCCGTCGCATCTGATCACAGGACTGCTTTTCTTTATTTTATCCGAAAAAGATTCCAGAAAAGAACCCAATAAAGCTCTTTGTCCAATAAAGATGTTCTCTCCGACGGTTCCGTAGGCTTTATTCCAAAGTCTTAGCTTCTCCGCATCCGCCTTCAGGATATTCCGCTTTTGTTCTGTTCCAAAAAAACCGTAAATTCCGCTCATAATCTCCTCCTGCAAAGTGCTACAACAAAGAGCAAAGAGTTTCGCTTGCGAAACTCTCGCGACGCTTTTGCGTCGCATTTATGCGACATCTCCCGCTGCAAAAGCGTGCGCATCCACAGCGGAGCGTTTTTTACTTTATAGGAAATTACGCAATTTCTTATAAAGTAAAAAGTCCTTGCTATGGTTTTATACCAAGCAAGGACCCTTATCCACTAATAGTGTATTAGCAATTATTAGCTAAGCTCATCCGGAGTCTCAGTCTCATCCTTATGATTGCAGTTAAACTCGTGCGGTCCACAAATAGTGTGATCTGCCTCATTATCACAAATACAATCATGATACTGGCACTCATGTACAAAGCCATACTTACCGTTTGCGGTCTCGTTGATGTTAAGTTCTGCTACTTCCGGTGCATTCCACTTCTTCATTTCCTTTTCCTCCAACTAAAAATAAATTTGTTCGATTCAACTTACATTGGCATCATAACCCATCTATAATAGAAATGCAACAAATCTAACATAATTGAAAGAAATTTATTTTGCCTGGTTGTTTTATTAATGTTTAAAATAACATTTTCTCTATTTTACCATAAAAACACCGCAAAGCAAAGCACAAATATCATCTCAAATCCGGCTCATTTATCGGAATAGATTTACCAGCTGTTCCTCGATTTTCTCCGGCACCTCACCCTTTTGAACAATTACCGCCGGCTCTTCTTCCTCCATTACATACAGATGGGAATTGTAATATGCGAAACGTTGTTCCAGCATTGCCAAGGTACCGTCTTCCTGATTCTCGCTTAAAAACCAGACTTTATAAATCCAACGGTTCGTCTCTTCATTAAACTCATCTGCTGCAAACATCACATCCTTAAAATACCAGCCCGATTCGTAAAGTTCTTTCAGACGCTGTTTCAAACCATCGGAAAACGCCTGTTGCCCATCGGCATCAACCGTCCCCCGGATTCCCATCGCCAAACCGGAACCATAATTGCTCACCTTTTCTCCTGCTATTAGCTTATTATATATTCTGGAAGTTGTATGACGAAGAAAAACGTCTAACACCACTCCTTCATACGAACGAAGATTTGCCGCAAAATTCGGTTTCCCTTCTTCGTATACTTCATAAAGTATATATTTTTTCGGAGTAATTTTATTGAATTCAATCAAATATATCCGTTTTTCATTTTCATAAAAGCCTATAATATATGTCAAAAAACCATAATCATCCGGCATTATTTCTTCATAAGGTGTCAACTCAACTTCCTCAATTTTAACCCTGATATCTTTTCCTTGAAAATAGTAAGCATATGCCTCATCCATAGACTTTTGAACAGCTTTCTTATACTCCTCCATCCCATCCCCAACCGACATACCTTTATTGGCACTATACGTTTCTTCTGCCTGAAACGCAATTACATCCAAAAGCGCCTTTGTATCTCCTTCGGTCAATTTCTCACATACACTTTTCACCTTAAATGCATCCGCTATGGCCGAAAAACTCATCCAACGATTCGTGACCTGCCCATAACTCAAAAAAACGATTACCGCTAAAACCGCAACCAGTAATAGGCTCAAAACGATTGCTGTTATCTTACGACGAACCAGACTTTTTTTCACCTTTTTCATCGGTTTTAAAGAGGAAGCATTCTCTCCTGCATAATCCGATTTTGACGCAATGCTTTCAATCTCTAACTCATTTTTAACGCTCTTTAAAGCCTCGGCACATGCCGGACATTCCTTCACATGCTCTTCCAATGCTTTTTTGCTCTCCAAAGAGCACATATCCTCCACATAGAGTGTCATTAAATCCTTTGCCACTTCACAATTCATTTCAACCGCCCCTTTCACTTAGATAAGTACGCAACAGTTCCTTTCCGCGAAGATAGGTTACTCTGCCCCAAACCTCGGACTTACCGAAGTTTTCTCCGATTTCCCGAAACGACAGTTCCCCATAAAATCTCAGCAAAAAGACTTCCTTATAAGGCTCCGGCAGTCGGTGTATCATCCTACGGATTTCTTTCGCCGCGTCACACTCCAATATGTGCGCTTCCAACGATTTTTCCATAGCCGCATCCTCTGTCAGCGACTCCTCCGGGTGCCTCTTTTTCTTACGGAGGCTGTCATAATATGTATTCTTGGCAATCGTGTACAACCACGTGATAATTTTGCATCGATTGTCAAAGCTATCTACACTCTGTATTGCCTTTACAAAGGTATCCTGCATCAGGTCTTCCGCCTGATGAGCATCTCCGCAAAGTTTTAGCAGAAATTTGTATACCTGTCCGGCATGGCTTTCATACAAATCACTGAAATCCGTATTTTTCACACCGACTCACCTCCTTTCACTTTAATAGACGTTTCCATATATGGATTCGTTACAAAAAAAGACATGTATTTCAAATCATCTTAAAATACATATCTTTTCCTGTTCATAAAAAAGACCCTTTTAGATTATTGATGCAAATTCTTCAAATTCTCCAGTTTAAGTAACGGACTCAAATCCTCAATATCCGTCTGCTGAATATTTAAACTCTCCAAATACTTCAGCCCGGAGAGCGCACTGATATCCCGAATCGGGTTAAAATCAATGCGCAATTCCTTTAAAGAGATCAAATTCTTCAAAGGAGACACATTCCGCACCCGGTTCATAAACACATACAAAGTCTCGATATACTTTAACCCCGCAAGAGGCGTCAAATCCGTAACCATATTATACGCCAGGCAAATATTGTTAAGGAGTGGCATATACGCAATCCCTCCGATATCCGCAACATTGTTTTTATACAAATTCAGAAACGTAAGATTTTTCAAATTCGTCAAACCGGCAATACTGGAAATGCTGTTGTTTTCCAGCACAAGTCTTTGCAGATTGATTAATTCGTTTAGGGCATCTACCTTCTCAATCCCCTTTTCGTTTAACTGCAGACTCGTCAATTTGTACACGTCACTGAGCATAATGTCGCGTTCCTTAATTCCGGTCACTTCCCGCATTGCCGCTTCCAGAGCGTCATCCTTCCAATCCATGACATGGTCCTTAAGACCACTGTCACACCAAGGGAAATACTTCGGTTCCGGAGCCTTGGGCAGGTCACTCCGTTTCCTGTCATCTCCGGAAGACTTCTCTCTTACACCTGCAAGAATCGTCTTAAGAACATCCTTTTTATCGAATATAACCTGCAGCCCGCAATACTCGCATATCCCGATTCCGGTCTCCAAATCCGGCGTAATCTGCGCTCCGCATCCCGAACATTTCAGCTCTATAATTTTCATCTTACGTCTCCTTCTCTTCCCACAAAATCCGCTCCCGAAAGCACTGCCATCCGGCGAAGTGCCGAAATAAACCACGCCCGGTTCTGCGGTTCCAAAATCTCTGCGCCGCTATAGGCCCAATGGTTAAAATATCTCCACCGGGAATAAATCGCCGACCCAAGCAAGGAAATATCCGTTACTTCATCAATGATTTTATCCAGCGACTCATGATTATTGGCTGCCTGCCCGTATTTTTCGGAAAAAGCCTGACCACAATCCATCACAAAGCCTAGGGCAACACAATCGTCAGCCAAATAGTGGTCCACCAACTCTATATAATTGACGTTTTGATTACAAAATTTATCATACCATTTCACAGCAAACCCATGTATTGCTTTCATATCTGCCACTACACTACACCTCCCGGTTTATTTTATTTCCTTACTCCGGCATCTCCCAGGTCACAGAATTACTAGCCTTTATGTAACCGCTGTAATTTCTGTCATACCTATCCGAGCTAAAGTAAGTATGCAAATATACTTCATAAGTTCCGACCGGCTTCCAAACATCCTCCGGTAGTGCCTTAACATCTAACATACAATCCTCTGGGGTATATGCTCCGCTCACCGCTATCTGACCGTTTCGAAGAATCGTCCACCCGTATGAGAAATTTCCGTTCTCATACTTTGTTGGCAAGCGATTCAGACTCTCTTCCGTAATCCGGCACACCATATCCTCTTCTTCGATTTCCAGCATAACAATATCATTCGGTAAATACCTGCAATTGTTTTCTATGACATCCCGATTCAACAGTTCAAAATACAAAAATCCGACATCCGTATATTTACGTCCTTCATAATGCACATCCAAATCCTGGGATTCTAAGCATAAATACCGATTCTCCCCGACGTCCAGATAAATCCAGCCGTAATTTATATTCAGAACCGTATTTCCGGTTTCCAGATTTCTGTATTTTACTACACTGTCAGGCTCCGGTCCCTCGAAATAACTGACATCCGCAATACAATAACCCACCTGTCCTGTGGTACCGTCATAATACCTGAAAACCACTTTCTCCGAATCACGACAGATATAAATCGTGATGCGGTCCTCTCCGTTCTCTATTTCATCAAACACCTCAATGCGACCGTCTCCTAAATATTTCAGAGCCTCTTCATTCCGTTTTTCCTGTTTCCTTTCTGCTCTGCTTTCCGCTACAGAATCGCTAACCTTCCGAATCAGAGAGTTCGGAACATACACATCTATGTACGTTACAATATAACAAACCACCAAAAGCCCCTGTATAACATATAACACCGGCTTATAACACTCAAGCATCTTCGAAAATACACGAATCAGAAAATAAGAGCCTACTGCTAACGGACCGATACAAACAATCATATTCGGTAGCAAATGAAGCACTGACGGAAACTCAGCACTGCTATCATTAAAGGCCAAGCCGAAAAAAGCAATGATATGTGCCAAAAACAAGATAGCATTTATCACAACCACATTGATAATCGTATATAAGCTTTTCTTTAGCATAACCCACCTTCCTTCCCTCACATACTATTATAACATAACATGGTAAATTGCTCCATCTGTTTTCTTGCGTTTTTCTAATGTCAACTTTGATTAATGTAACCAAAAGCGGTAATGCTTAGAATACATATTCCCAAGCCATCTTTAGTTATCTAAATATCACATATTTACAAAGACAAATATTCATGATATAATATACACAGAAAGGCGGTAATCCGTATGATTTCATATAAAAAACTATTTTTAATGATGGAAGAAAGAGAAATCACAAAGGAACAATTAAAAAGAGAACTCGGAATCTCCTCCGCTACTATGGCGAAGCTTTCCAAAAACGAAGAGGTATCCTTAACAACGATTCAAAGCATATGTGAGTACTTTGACTGCCAGCCGGGTGCTATCTTATCCTACGAAAAAGGAACGGATGAGAATTCCATCCTCTTTAAGCTTAGGGAAGAACAAGAAATAAAACTGAAAGGCGGATTGTATCATCAGACTCAGGTTCGATTGGCGTACAATTCCAATCATATGGAAGGCAGCAGATTAACAGAGGACCAGACAAGAAGTATTTATGAAACACAAACCATCGGAATAACAGAAGGCCCTGAAAAGATTGACGATATTATTGAAACCGTGAATCACTTCCGATGTTTCGATTATATCCTGTCGGTAGCCGACAAAGAATTATCCGAAGCAATCATAAAGCATATCCATCTGCTGTTAAAAAACGGAACAACGGATAGTCAAAAGGAATGGTTTGCTGTAGGCGATTACAAAAAAAGGCCTAATATGATCGGAGATATGATTGAAACAACGCATCCTTCCAAGGTCGCATCCGAGCTTAAAAACTTGCTGAAAAAATATCGTGAAAACAGCAATATCACCTTCGAAGATATTATCGATTTTCATTACAAATTTGAAAAAATCCATCCGTTCCAGGACGGCAACGGTCGTGTCGGCAGATTGATTCTATTCAAGGAATGTCTGAAGCACAATATTCCGCCATTTATAATCGAAGATTCCATGAAAGATTATTACAAAAGAGGATTAAAAGAATACGCAACAGAAAAGGGATATTTAACAGAAACCTGCAGAGCATCACAGGATGCGTATAAAAAGCTGCTGGAGTATTTTGAATATATTTAACGTATTCATATAGTCAAGACCACCGACTTAGCCGGTGGTCTTGACTGAATTCTTAATACGTTCTTCACAACAATGCGGATGCCACCATATCTCTTTCTCAAAAAGCTTGAACAAGCAAGGAAGTTCTGCTCTCGCTTCGCTCGCCAGAACATCTGTGACTCTAAACTCAGCTTTGCTTCGTTAAGAGTACACATGTTTCCACATGCTCTGTCATCGGAAACATATCCACCGGCTGTGCCTTTACAAGCATGTATCCGTTTTCTTCCAGATACTTCACGTCTCTAGCCAGGGTTGCCGGGTCACAAGAGACATAGACCACGCGCTTCGGATCCATCTGAACCACCGTCTGCAATAGTGCCTCATCGCAGCCTTTTCGCGGCGGGTCCACTACGATAACGTCAGCCCGCATACTGCCACCGCTTTCGCGGTATTTTCCCGGCAATACATCCTCTGCTGCGCCCACGAAAAATTCCGCATTTTCGATGTTGTTCCGAATGGCATTCTGCTTTGCATCCTCAATGGCCTGCGGTACGATTTCTACACCGTACACCTGCTTTGCTTTCTTAGCAAGGAACAGGGAAATGGTGCCAATTCCACAATATAAGTCCCAAACAATTTCGTTTCCGGTCAATCCCGCAAACTCCAACGCCTTTTCATACAGTACCTTCGTCTGTTTCGGATTGACCTGATAAAAGGACAAGGGAGAAATACGAAAAGAAACCTCACCGATATAATCTGTAATATAGGTCTCGCCCCATACCGGGATGATTTCGGTACCGAGAATCACATTGGTTTTCTCGCAGTTGACATTTAAGCACAACCCTTTTAACACCAAGCTTACTTCTACGTTGTTCTTTGCCTTATTTTCGCCTTTTTCGATTCCCTCTGCCTTACTCTCCGTCTCACCCTCAGAAAATGCTTCTATCGCCTTCTTAAGCCGTTCTGCCAGTACCTCCGCCTTCGGAAGAATCTTTCCGTTGATAATCAGGCACACCAGCACCTCTCCGGTCGCAGCACCCACACGGGTTAAAATATGGCGCACCAGACCGGTGTGGGTCTCTTCCTCATACGGTGCAATCTTATACTGCTCCATATGCTCGCACACAGTTTTACAAATCACTTCATTGACCGGTGCCTGAATGGCACATGTCGTACTCGGAATGATTGCATGACTGTGTCCTGCGTAAAAACCGGTGACAATCTTACCGTTTTTATCCCTTCCCATCGGGAACTGCGCCTTGTTACGATAGGCAAGACAATCCTCCATACCGAGAATCGGAAGAAAATGCGGCTTGTCCGTTTCGCCCCCATTGCTCGCCGCAACACCGGAAACAGCCTCTGCTCCATCATATCCTATTCCGTCTCTTGCCTCCGCAAATGCTACGCCCCCAATCCGATCCAGACACCCCCGTACCTTTCGCTCTTTCCAGGCAAGCTGAGAGGGATAACTCATGGATTGTAGCTGACAGCCGCCGCAGCGTCCCGCCACCGGACAAACCGGCTCCACACGATGCTCCGACGGGCGTATAATCTTCTCGATTTTCGCATAGCCGTAGGTCTTCTTCGCCTTTAGCACCTTCGCCTCAATGACATCACCTACCACGGCCCCCTTTACAAACAAGGTAAAACCGTCCGCACGGCCGATGCCTTCTCCGCCGCTGCCCATATCCGTAATTTCAATTGTCACAAGCTCGTTCTTTTTCGGAATCATACTAATCTTCCCGCTTTCTGTTCTTATCTGAATTTAAGGTCAAAACGATATCATTTCTGACATCGTTTTGACCTCAAAAATTACGCCTGATATCCCTTCGGATGAGTACTGTGCCACTTCCATGCCGTAGCAATGATCTCTTCCATATCGGTATACTGCGGCTTCCAGCCCAGTACCGTTCTCGCCTTTTCGCTGGAGGCAATCAATGTTGCCGGGTCACCGCCGCGACGCGGTGCATCCTGGGCCTTAATCGGGAGCCCTGTGACACGTCTTGCGCCCTCTACGATTTCTCTTACACTGTAGCCTTCTCCGCTACCGAGGTTAAATACATTACTTTCGTTACCCTGCATCAAATACTCCACCGCAAGGACATGAGCCTGGGCCAAATCCATGACATGAACGTAGTCACGAATACAGGTACCGTCCTTGGTCGGATAGTCCGTTCCGCAAATATCGATGTGGTCACGCTGACCTAACGGAACCTGTAATACCAGCGGAATCAAGTGGCTTTCCGGAGAGTGAGCCTCACCGATGGCTCCGCTCGGATGTGCACCGCAGGCATTAAAATAGCGCAGTGCCACATACTTTAATCCGTGAGCGGTATCCGTCCACTTCATCATCTTTTCCATGGCAAGCTTCGTCTCACCGTAGGTATTAATCGGAGACGTCTTATCGGACTCCAGAATCGGAATATTCTCCGGCTCTCCGTAGGTCGCCGCCGTAGAGGAGAATACAATCTTCTTTACATCGTGGGCAATCATGGACTCCAGAAGCACCTTGGTGCCGCATACGTTATTATCGTAATACTTCAGCGGATTCTTCATGCTCTCTGCCACCAGAGAATTTGCCGCAAAGTGAATCACCGCATCAATCATCTCATTCTCAAATACAGAATCTACAAAAGCACGATTACGAATATCTCCTTCGTAAAAACGAGCCTTTGGATGAACCGCCTCCTTATGACCGGTCTCTAAATTATCCGCTACCACTACATCGATTCCTCTGTCTACAAGTTCATACACCATGTGAGAACCGATATAACCGGCTCCTCCCAATACTAAAATCGTCATTTCGTTATCCTCCATTTGATATTTTCTGTACCATAACCACTCTACACCTTCCCCTAAGGGGAAGGTCAAGCAATTATTTTCCGGTTTTTCTCATATTGGTCTCAAACATCTTCTGATAACCCAGCCAACCAGTCTCCTCAGTACCGTCAAAGAGCGCCGTCACTCCCGCAATCTTCGCATCCAGATTGTCCGCCATGCTGAGGGCCAACGCCTCCGCCAACGCAGGCTTTTTCGGAGAACCGAACTCCAGCTCTCCGTGATGAGATAAAATACAATGCAACAGCTCGTTCTTACGCTTTACCGTAAATCCTCCCAGCTTATCCATTCGTTTGGACAACCAATCCGCACCGATATAAATGTGGCCTAAAAGCTGGCCTGCATCCGTATAATCATTCTCCGGAAACGGAGAAATCTCCGAAAGCTTACCCACGTCATGAAACATAGCCGCCGTAAGGAGTAAGTCTCTGTCCAGCACCGGATAAGTATCCGCCAAATATGCACAAAGCTTCGTTACCGAAACCGTATGCTCCAAAAGACCTCCTACAAAATTGTGGTGCATGGTCTTTGCTGCGGAATGACTCAGAAACATCTCCTTAAACTTCGGATCCTCTTTGTAATAACTCTCCGCCAAAAGCTTGAACTGCGCATCCTTTAAGGAATCGATATAGCCCAATAACTCTTTGTACATCTCTGCAGTATCACGCTTCGTGCACGGCATATACTCACTGACATCATACTCACCCTCGGACAGGCGACGTACTCTGCGGATATTCAGTTGAAGCGCTCCCTGGAAACTCACCACCTGGCCCTCTACACGGATATAATCCAGTGCCTCAAAATGCTCAATCCCGGCGTTTAACTCCCATACTTTTCCGTCCATGGTGCCTGTTTTGTCCTGCAAAATCAAAGAATAATAATTCTTCCCGGCCTTTGTCTGTAAGGTCTGCTTCTGCTTGCAGAAATAATTCTCCGAGATCATCTCCCCATCCCTTAACTCTTTCAAATAATGCATCTTAAATCCTCCGTTTTCTATCCCCTTTAATGCAGTCTCGTTTCCGGTGTCATAAACAAGGTCTGTTCCTTCCGCTCGCCCTTAGTGTCCCTGCTGACAAGAATCCGTACACTTTGCGGTCCCACTGCATTGATTTCTTCATAAAATTGTCTTACATCACTTACCGGTGTAATTCCTACTGTCGTAATAATATCACCGTTTTTTATCCCCGCATACATCGCCGGGCTTCCCATCAGTACCTCTGTCACATAAACACCTTCCGGAAGTTCATACTTTCCGCCCATCACGGCATCCACCGTTTCCAGACGCATTCCGCAATAAATCCGTGGTACGTTATTCAGAGTCTTCTCAATAATCACCTTCATCCCGTTTACGGAAGCAGCGGTAATAATCCCTTGCTCACCACTATTTAGCGATTCACTGACAATACCGATGACCTCTCCCGACAAATTATATACAAAACCGTCACCTTCGGCATATTCCGTAATACCGGTAGTAAAATACGCCACCTCATCGTCAATGACCTGCACCGCCTGGCCCGTTCCCGTAACCATACCCAGCTCCATTGCTCCCGGATGACCGTTCGGATTGCCCAGTACCATCACCGGCGCACCTACCTTTACTTCCTCCGGTGCAAATTTTGCTTTTGCCGGAAGGACATCTTTCTCCATATGCGCCACAGCTGACAATCGCACTGAAACAACTGCCAGACGATAATTAGTATCATAGGCAAAAATAGCACACGGTAATGTCTCCCCATTGGCAAAAGTAATCTGAAACTTTGTTGCTCCTTCAATACTGTCAAGACTTGCCAAAAAAAGCATATCCAGTCCGTTATCCCCCACATAAAGCCCCGTTGCGTTTCCCACAGTCTCATACGCTTCTTCGAACCAGTCTACACCCTCCGTAATCGCCGTAATCCGCACCAATGACTTCTCTAATCTTCCGGATAACTCCGCAATGCCGGAATACATATTCAAAAAGCTCTGCACCGTCTCATCCGTTACCGGCAATTTCGTTCCGTCCTCTGTTTTATTCCCATCGATTGTAACGGTATATCCCGGGGTTGTCTCCGGAGGCGTCAACGTAAGTCCCGGAGTTGTCGGAGCATCGGATGTAACCGGACGCTTTGTCGGCATCGGCGGTTTCGTAAGTGACGGCGTCCCGGTCGCTACCGGCGTTTGTGTAGCGGTGCCGATTCCCACTACCTGACGCAATGTACCTTCCAATCCCAGCTTCTTGATAAAAAAGTTTCCGGTAAGCACCAGCACAACACCGGCAACCACACCGAATACCGCCGCATACGCCGCAACACGAAGCAGATTCTTTCCGAACTTTTTCCAATTATTTTTCTTTTTCGGAACAATATGTTCCTGTATCACCTGTTTTTCTTCCAAATGTTCTCTGTCCTTGTTTTCTTCCATATCACAAACCTCCTAACACAACCTCACATCCCTAACCCTTTGTGTTTAGATTTCTTCTGTCTTAACAAGCGGAAGCGTGAACACAAACTCCGTCCCGACGCCCTCCGTACTGATTACATTTATATTTTCCTTATGAGCCGTCATAATCTCTTTTACAATAGATAAGCCCAGTCCGGTTCCTTTCTTATCTTTCCCGCGGGAACTGTCGGATTTATAAAAACGATCCCAGATTTTCGGCAAATCCTCCTTCGGGATACCGGTACCGGTATCCTTTACGGACACCATAGCCTTTCTGCCCTTTTCTTCCACCGTAATCCCGATGACAGAATCCATAGGGCTGAACTTAATGGCATTGTCTACCAAATTGTATAACACCTGAGATATCTTGTCCCTGTCCGCATTCACCTGAGTTTCCTGTCCGGAAAACACCAATTGAATCGTCATACGCTTCTTTTTACACTGCCCCTCAAAACTCCGGGCCAGATTTTTGATCACTTCATTGATATCAAACTCCGACGGTTGTAAAATCATGCCTTTCTTGTCCATCGTATTTAAGGTCAACAAATTTGACGTCAGTTTTGTCAGACGTTCTACCTCAAACAACACCACATCCAGATACTTTTCCTGCTGATCCGGCGGAATGGTCCCATCCTTAATTGCCTCCGCATAGCCTTTAATGGACGTAAGCGGCGACCGGAAATCGTGGGAAATATTCGCAATAATCTCTCTTTGATATTCGTTAAACCGGTTCATGGTATCGCCCATGTACCCGATAACATCCGACAACGCTCCCAGTTCTCCTGTCAGGCGAAGATTCGGCTTTTTCTCAAAATCCCCCATAGAATAGGTCTTTGCCGCCGCAATGGTCTTTCGTAACGGAATCACAAGAAAACAATAAATACCGATAAAAACAAACAACAAGATACCCATGGTTCCCAGATAGTACCAGTTCATTTCGTAAACCGCTTCGCTGACTTCCCGATTCACAGATTCCATAGATACCATCATACATACATATCCTTTGACCTGATACTGATGGGTCAAAGGAACCACCACCGCAAGCATTGGTTCCGACATCACTCCCCGGTAATACACATCCCTGTGAAAAGTTACATCCAAAAAGCCCGGGGCTATCTCCTCGAATTCGATCTTCCTGTTATCAACCGGAGCCGTATCCCCCACAACTTTCCCCCAAGGCGCCGCAATCATAATCCGGACATCCAGCATATCCGCCACCGGTTTCAGATTCTCCATTAATTTCTCAATCGTAATCCGGTTATCGTAATACCGCTTCACATATCCGTCCATTACGGATACCGCATGTTCATACATTGTCTGTTCCCGTTGCTCGAATATCTTTTTCTCCGCTATCCGCGCCAATGACGTGTTCACTAAAATAAACAACACACAGGCCAACAACAGATAATACACAAGCAGCTTTCTCGTCAGACTTCCTTTCATACCTTCTTTACCTCGAATTTGTATCCGATACCCCATACAGTTGCAATACTCCAGTTCGCACGGTCTTTAATCTTTTCACGGACACGTTTTACGTGCACATCCACCGTTCGGGTATCTCCTATGTATTCATAGCCCCAGATATGGTCAAGGAGCTGCTCTCTTGTAAATACCTGATTCGGATGAGATGCCAAAAAGTACAAAAGCTCCAGTTCCTTCGGCGGCATCTCCACCTGCTTACCAAGATAGGTCACAGCATAATTGGTCTGGTTGATTAACAAGTCCTGATAAATCACACAATCACCCTGCTTTTCGTTTGGGAACTCCTCCGGCTTTGCAACCTCCGGTGTAAAACGACGCAATACCGCCTTTACACGGGCTACCAGCTCCTTGGAATCGAAGGGCTTAATCATATAATCATCCGCACCGAGCTCAAGTCCCAGTACCTTATCAAAAATCTCTCCCTTCGCGGACAGCATAATAATCGGCACTTTAGAAGTCTTACGAAGCTCCCTGCATACCTCATAACCGTCCATCCCCGGAAGCATCAGATCCAGAAGAATCAAATTCGGTTCATACTCCGCAAATTGTCGCAATGCCTCTTCTCCGTCCTCCACACAAAGCGTATCGAAGCACTCCTTCCGCAAATACAACGAAATCAGTTCCGCAATGCTTGTATCATCATCTACAATCATTATCTTCTGTTTTACTGCCATATCCCGCCTCCTTTAAAACTCTACAATGGTCACTCCATGGTCGCCTTCTCCGAAGCCGCCCACACGGTAACTCTTTACATAACGCAAACGTTTCAAATACTGGTGCACCGCATCACGAAGTGCTCCCGTTCCTCTTCCGTGAATAATCGTTACCTGCGGTAAATGTGCCAGATATGCATCATCCAGATACTTTTCCAGGATCGGAAGCGCCTCGTCCACACGTTTACCGATCAAATTACACTCCGGACTGACGCTCATACTCTTGCTCATCTTAATCTTACCGACCTCGGTACGTGCCTTTTTCTCCGGTTCCTGTACCGCTTCTGCAGGTGCGATATCCTTGATATTTGCCTGGGTTCTGAGGGCACCGATTTGTACATAAAGCTCGCCCTTGGCATTCGGCAGTGTTGCCACCGTACCCACAAGATTCAGGCTCAATACCTGTACGGTATCGCCTACCTTTATGTCCTCTACACTCATCACCTTACGGTTCTTTTGCTTTTTCTTCTTTATGGCAAGGGAATTCTCTTTTTCTCCCAGCTTTTCTCTCAGGGCGTTCCGCTCGTTTTCCATGTCACGGCCCGCACCGGACTTCTCCCACTTATTAAACTTCTTTATGGTGCTGTCGGCATAGTCCTTTGCTTCCTGCAAAATATCCTTTGCCTTCTCGTTTGCCTCCCGCAGAACACGCTCCTTTGCCGCATCCAGACGGTCGCTCTTTTCCTGATACTTTTTCTTTAAGGCTTCTGCCTCGGAAAGACGCTTCGCAGCCTCTTCCACATCCCGTTCCGTAGCGATACGCTTCTGCTCCAAATCTGCGATGACATCCTCAAAGCTCTGGTCCTTCACGCCGATAAAGCCTCTTGCTTCCTCGATAATCTCCTCGGAAAGTCCCAGCTTCTGCGAGATTGCAAAAGCGTTACTCTTTCCCGGAATACCGATTAAGAGACGATAGGTCGGACGCAGGGTCTCCACGGAAAACTCACAACAGGCATTGGAAACACCCTCGGTAGAAAGCGCAAATATCTTTAATTCACTGTAATGGGTGGTGGCCATGGTACGGATACCCTTCCGGTGCAAATGAGTCAAAATGGACATGGCAAGTGCCGCGCCCTCCGTCGGGTCCGTTCCCGCCCCCAGCTCATCGAACAGTACCAGGGAATGTTCATCCGCCTTTTCCAAAATAGACACCGTATTGGTCATATGGGAGGAGAAGGTACTTAAGCTCTGCTCAATACTCTGCTCGTCTCCGATATCCGCAAACACATCTTGAAATACCGCCAGTTCCGAACCGTCAAAGGCCGGAATATGCAGTCCCGCCTGTCCCATCAGGGTAAACAGACCTACCGTCTTAAGGGACACCGTCTTACCTCCGGTGTTGGGACCGGTAATCACAAGAAGTGAAAAGTCACCGCCCAGATAAATATCAATCGGGACCACCTTATGCGGGTCGATAAGCGGATGACGACCTCTTTTAATATTAATATAGCCCCGCTCGTTAAACGTCGGCTCCGTTCCCTTCATACTCTTTGACAGTACCGCTCTCGCAAAAATAAAGTCCAGTTCCGTCAACGTCTTCATGTTATAGGCAAGATTCTCTACGTGCTCTGCGGCAAACGCGGACAGCTCCGCCAGAATCTTTTCAATCTCAATCTTTTCCTTTTCCGCCAGTTCCGCCAGCTCGTTATTTAACTTCACCACCGCCATCGGCTCCATAAACACGGTGGAACCCTTGGAGGAACGATCATGAATCATACCGGAAAACTTCCCCTGATACTCCTGCTTTACCGGCAGACAATATCTGCCGTTTCGCATGGTAACCAATGCATCCTGAAACATCATCTGGTTGTCCTGAGAATTTACGATGGACGCCAGCTGCTCTCTGATCTTATCGTTGGTAATACGCATCTGACGACGTACCTGCTTTAAGCCGGCACTGGCATCATCCGCAATCTCCTCCTCGGAGATAATGCAACGCTGAATTTCGTTATTTAACGTTACAAGCGGCTCTAAGAGCGTAAAACGCTCCGTCAGACAGTCCGTCACTTCCTCCTCGCCGGTGGTTCCGTACTGCTTTACCCGCTGGGTAGCGGTCAGTACCGAGCTGATTTTTAACAGTTCTCCCGCCAAAAGAGAGGAACCTACCTCCAAAAGCTTTAAAGTACCGCCGATATCCGGCAACCCATTAAAGGAAAGACTTCCCTTCTTGAATACACGTTTTAACGCATCGGTGGTCTCTTTCTGTAACTCTTGAATTTTCGAAAGCGATCTCTGCGGCTTTAACTCCGCACACAGCCGCCTTCCCGGTTCCGAACCGGCATAATGCTGCAAACGCTCAATTATTTTGCCGTACTCTAAAGTACGCAATGCTTTTTCATTTATACTCGCCATAATCCTGTTACCTCTTATTTTTCAAAACACAAACTCTGCTCTTAGGACACCCGTCTCCTGCAAACCTCTGCAACGTCATCCTAATGCTCCACTTCACTCCAGCTGTGACGATGAAGCTCCCCCTGCATCTGCATATGAGAAAATCCCTTTTGGCGCAATGCCTCATAGGTCACAATCGCCACTGAATTGGAAAGATTCAGGGAACGAATCTCCGACAGCATCGGAATCCGGATGCACCGTTCCTTATCCGTCATTAAAATCTCCTCCGGAATCCCTGCACTCTCCTTGCCGAACATAATATAGGCCTCATCCTCATAAGCCACCTCCGAATATAGGTTTTGCCCCTTGGTTGTCGCCATATACGGACGCGCTCCCGGATTCTTTAGGAGAAACTCCTCGTAATTTTTATAAACACGTAAATCAATATCCTTCCAGTAATCCATACCGGCACGGCGCACCGCCTTTTCCGAAATATCAAAGCCTAACGGCTCAATCAAATGCAAGCGGCTCCCGGTAGCCACACAGGTCCGACCGATATTTCCCGTATTTGCCGGAATCTCCGGCTCCAGTAACACTATGTTTATCATACTCTCTTTCCTCTCTATAATTCCCGACTCTGTGTAAACACTAATCTCTATTCTGTTCAAAGCGCTCTACGCTCCCACACTCCGAACATCGCAAAAAAGGGTGAACCGATTCACCCTTAATAAAGCATCGAAATCTTAGTGTCATTTTACCACATTTACCCCTTTATCGCAAGCACCGTTTTCAGCTTCTTCCGAATCCTCTGAAGCGCATTATCAATGGATTTCGGCTCCTTTTCCATGACCCTTGCAATCTCCTGATACGGCATGCCGGAGGCATAAAAGGAAAGCACTTGACGCTCCATTGCACTCAAAGTCGAAAACACCTCTTCTTCGATACGAATGGCATTTTCTCTGTCAATAACGGACTCTTCCGGATCCTTTTGCCAATAGCCGATTCCTTCATAGGCACCGGTGTTCTCCCCGGTGGGCGAACCATCCTCCGCAAAGGCATATAAATCAAAAGAAACGTAATTATTTAACGGCTGGTTTTTCTTCGTATTGGAAGCCTTGATGGCAGTGTACATCTGCCTGGTGATACAAAGTCCCGCAAAGGCTGCAAAGGAATCGTTCCGCTCCGGATCATACTCGCGGATTGCCTTAAACAATCCAATCATCCCCTCCTGAATCAGATCTTCCTTATCCGCACCTACCAAATACAACGCCGTCGCTTTACTCCTCACCATATTTTTATAGCGGTTTAGCATCTCTTCCGTGGCATCATTGTCACCCTGCTGACACCGTACAAGAAGCTCCCGTTCGTCCTCACGTCCCGGAATATTCAGTTGTTCCGATGTCTGCTTTTTCATACTGCACCCGCTTTCTTTACGCAACCACAAAACCAGCCGGCTTCCAACACCGGCTCGTTTTCACAGTCCGATTCCACCATCCTACTGTTCTACTTGCCCAATCTCTGACGCACAATTTCATACATCAGTACGCCTGCGGCCACCGATGCATTGAGGGAATCAATGTCGCCTGCCATCGGGATACTGGTTACAAAATCACACTTCTCCTTTACAAGACGGCTGACGCCCTCGCCCTCATTTCCGATGACAAGACCGATCGGCCCGGTGAGATTCTGACGGTACATCACTTCACCATCCATATCCGCACATACAAACCAAAGTCCTTCTTTTTTCAGTTCCTCCATGGTCTGTACCAGATTGGTTACCTTTGCTACCGGGGTATAGTTTAATGCTCCCGCGCTGGTCTTTGCCACCGTGGCGGTCAGCCCTACCGCACGACGCTTCGGAATAATCACTCCGTGAGCTCCCGCAAGGTTGGCTGTACGGATAATCGCTCCCAAATTATGCGGATCTTCGATACCGTCCAAAAGCACCAGAAACGGTGCTTCGCCTTTTTCTCTTGCAATTGCAAGAATGTCCTCTACCTCCGCATACTCATAAGCTGCAGCATAAGCAATGACGCCCTGATGTTTTCCGGTAGTGGAAATCTGGTCCAGACGTTCCTTCTTCACAAAAGAAACCACGGTATCATGTTTCTTTGCCTCTTTCAACACCGTCAGCATGGCACCTTCTTTACTTCCGTCCAGCACCAGCAGGCGGTCTATGGTTTTGCCGGAACGAAACGCTTCCATCACCGCATTTCTTCCTTCGATTGTCAATTCTTCGTATCGCATATAATATCCTCCGTCATTCCTGCCTTTGCCATCGTAAGCATCCGCTCCGTCTGCCCCGTCAGATACCAGTATCCGAACAGAGCTTCAAAGCCCGTAGCTACCCGGTAATCCCCGATGGTGGCATTCTTCGCACTGGTATAGGATTTGGCATTACGTCCTCTGCGGAACACAGACATTTCTTCTTCCGTCAGCAACTCCTTTATCCGATGATAGGAATCTGCCTGAGCCTCTGCCTTTACAAGCTTACTGGCATGCTTGTGCAATACATTTACCGGCGCATTTCCCCGCTCCACCAAAATTGTCCGCACAATCATCTCATACATCGCATCCCCGATGTATGCCAGCGTCAAAGGCGAATATTGTCTTGCATCCTGCTCCTTTAAAGAAAAGGCTGTACAAATTGCCCCAAACATAGGAAGCTCGGCGCCCGGTTTGTTTGCGCCTTCCGATATGGCAGATATCACTCCGCCGAAATTATTTTCCTGTTCCAAAGTATCCCTCCTATGTCGTATCATACCAGACTCATTTTCCCGTCATCCTTTAAAAACTTCATTTTCAAAGGTCGCAGACATATTACACCAGTTCCCAAACGACGCCTTCTCTTGTATCCTTAATGGCAACTCCCTTTGCAAGCAGTTCGTCACGAATGGCATCTGCCTTTGCAAAATCCTTTGCCTTCTTTGCTTCCTTACGTTCCTCGATCTTTGCCAGTACAAATGCGGTCAACTCATCATCCGCACCGTTTGCGTTATTGTCGGAAGAATCGTTTGCAGCTACTACGGCGGTCAGATTAAGACCGAGCACGTAGTCCATTTCCTCTACCAATGCAAACTTTGTTGCACCGTTCATGTCATCCTTCAATACATCGTATACTACGGTCAATGCGCTGGAGGTATTGATATCGCTTGCCAATGCTTCTAAAAACTTAGCGCGATACTCAGCCTTCTTTGCCTCATCCACAACTCCACTCTTATCCAGCCCCGCAATACGCTTTACAAGCTTCTGATACGCCGCTGCCACCTGGTCCAGTACCTCGTAGGAAAACTCAAGCGGCTTACGGTAATGGGACTGTAAGCAGAACATACGATATACCAGCGGATTGTAGCCCTTTTCCTCCAGTAAGGAAACGGTTAAGAAATCACCCTTGGACTTACTCATCTTACCGGAACGGTCGTTTAAGTGATGCACATGGAACCAATAGTTACACCACTTGTGACCGAGATACGCCTCACTCTGTGCGATTTCATTGGTATGATGCGGGAAAATATTGTCCACACCGCCACAGTGGATATCCATGTCCTCGCCCAGGTGCTTGATGGAAATACCGGAACACTCGATGTGCCAACCCGGATATCCTACGCCCCACGGGCTGTCCCACTTTAATTCCTGGTCATCAAACTTGGACTTGGTAAACCAAAGAACGAAGTCACTCTTATTCTTCTTGTTCTCATCCTGCTCTACGTCATCACGTACACCCACCAGAAGTTCCTTCTCGTTCTGGCTGGAGAACACATAATAATCATCAAGCTTTGCGGTATCAAAGTAAATATTTCCGCCTGCTTCGTATGCATAGCCCTTCTCTAACAGCACTTCTACCATGTGGATGAACTCCGCAATACAGTTGGTTGCCGGTTCTACCACATCCGGAGTCTTAATGTTTAACTTACTGCAATCGGAGAAAAAGGCGTCGGTATAAAACTTTGCAATCTCCATAACAGTCTTATTCTCACGCTTTGCGCCCTTTAACATCTTATCCTCACCGGTGTCCGCATCACTGGAAAGATGACCTACGTCGGTGATATTCATCACACGCTTTACATCATAACCGCCGAAACGAAGGGACTTTTCAAGCACATCCTCCATAATGTAACTACGCAGGTTACCGATGTGTGCGAAATGGTACACCGTCGGTCCACAGGTATACATCTTTACCTTACCGTCTGCATTCGGGATAAACGGTTCTACTTTTCTTGTTAAGGTGTTAAATAACTGAAACTTGTTTTCCATAATTGACTCCTTTTCTTGCTGTTAAACTTTATTTTCGTTGACCTTTGTTTTATTGATTTTGTACTGTTGACATTTGTTTGTTTTTGTCATTTTTCGTATTACTTTTGGAAAGTTTTACATTCTACTCGCTGTTAACTTTTCTTATTTTTCAGACTTTTGCAACAGTCACTATTTCTTCTCAACCGCAGCTGACAAGGCATCTACGCGCTCTTTGAGCTTGGTATTCTCTTGCTGTAGTCTGTCGATTTCCATCATGACCGGGTTCGGCAAATGCACCTGATCCAAATCCTCGCGAGGAATCCGCACATTATCCCTCTTAACCACAATTCCCGGGACACCCACTACCGTGGAATTCGGCGGCACTTCCTTTAATACCACGGAGCCTGCACCGATTTTGGAATTTTCTCCTACCGTAAAAGAACCCAGCACCTTCGCTCCGGCACTGATCATCACGTTGTCTCCGATGGTAGGGTGACGTTTTCCCTGCTCCTTACCGGTACCGCCTAAGGTTACCCCCTGATACAGCGTCACATTATCACCGATAATCGCTGTCTCACCGATGACTACGCCGTGACCGTGGTCAATAAACAATCCCTTGCCGATGGTAGCTCCCGGATGAATCTCGATGCCTGTCTTGCGTGCAGTCCGTTGGGAGTACCAACGAGCCAGAAAATAGTGCTTTTTCAAATATAATTTATGCGCCAGACGATGCCGTAAAATCGCCCGGAAGCTTGGATACAAAAACACTTCCCAAGACGTTTTAATCGCCGCGTCCCGTTCTCTTATCACTTGCATTTCTTCTTTAACATATTGAATAAAGCCCATGGGGGACCTCCTTCCTAAAATAGAGTTTCGCAAGCGAAACTCTCGCGCCGAGCGCAGTCGCTTGCGACACCTTCCTATCGCTCGAGTGCGCATCCTGCGGAGCGTTTCTTTTCTGCATGTCTTTTGCAGAAAAGAAAACACCTCTTCTTACGAAGAGGTGTAATATACACGGTTCCACTCAACTTTTACAAGAGTTGCATACGCATCTCTTGATCTCTTTGCACGATAACGACTGCCGCCGTACAAGGCTACCTGCTTCCGCTCTCACCCGTCCGCTCCGAAATGCACTTCGCCAAGACCTCCTGCCGGAACTGCTTTCAGCCGGTGACAGTTCCTCTCTGTTGCTCTCCTTCTCGGTTACTCTTTTCTTCTCTGCGTTTCTCTACTCCTCATTATATGCAGAAGGAACGGGATTTGTCAAGGAATTTTAAATAAAAGCTCCACTTCCGCAAATGCGTCTGTGGAGCTTTCTTAATTCATTTACGCTTCCTCCGCAACCTTTACCACTGCACGGTACGCTTCCTTCTCTTCCCAGTTGTCACCGAACAGAAGCGGATAACTTCTCTCTCTACGGAAACCGGTGAGCCAGCTCACATCATCCTTCATGCCCCAGAAGGTAACACAGGTAACATTTGCCGTACCTTCCTTCTTCGCCTTCACATAGAGTGCAAATAACTTCTTATAAGCCTCAGCAAGTGTCTTCATACCCTCGTCGGACGGGTCCGCACAGTGAATATCAAGCTCTGTAGACTGAACCTCAAGACCGGTTGCACCAAACGCTTCCAAGGTCTTTGCGTACTCCGGCAAATCATTGTTAAACGCCTTAATCACCAAGTGCGTCTGCATACCGATACCGTCAATTAACTTCTCCTCCATCAACGGCTTTACAATATTTTCTAAAATGAAGTTTCTCTTAAACGGATTGAACGTATTGTAGTCATTATAGAACAACTTCACACCCGGTGCGGCGTATTTCCTTGCAAAACGGAATGCGTACATAACAAACTCCGGTCCCACGGTCTTATACCACGGGGAACGCTGTCTCCAACCCAGTTCGTCCTGTTCTTCAACAGCCTCGTTTACCACATCCCATGCATAAATCACACCCGGATACTCCGTCTGTACAAAATTAAGTACATTCTTAATGTACCACTCCAAACGGGCAATCATGGTCTCTTTGGACGCCCACGGTGCCTCGAAATCATCCTGGAAATTCTCCTTAAAGAACCAAATCGGAGTCTGGTTATGCCAAGCAAGCGTATGTCCGCGAAGCGCGATACCGTTTGCCTTTGCAAACTCCAGATACGGCTTCGCCGTGTCATAGGTCATAACCGGCTGTAAATTATACTTCTCCGGGTCCGCCTGACTGGCTTCCTTATCCACAAAAAACATCGGCTTCATATCATTCTCTGCCGTCATACTGCTGTAATGCTTCTTCAGCTCTTCCTTTGCCTTATCGGACCCCAAATCAAACCGTGACACTGAGGTTCCGATTTTAAAATATTGCTCATACGCCTTCTTTAAACTCATACAAATTACCTCCTTCTCTTTCCGACGACAAAGCTAAACTGTTTCCTGTTTCTGCAATCAAATTCTGAAACAATTTCATTTCTAAAGATTGTTCTCTAAAAACATCACCTTGTCTTTGCAAAAATTATAACACATTTTTCCAAGAATATCTACATAAAAAGTATTTTTCTATATAATAAAACGAACTTTTTTCTTATCCTTCTCCTTCTCTTTTTCCTTCTCTCTGCATATACTGTTGCAAATGTGTTTCCGCTTTAACCGGAAACCGTGCCGTTTTGAAGGGAGACGTTATGAATCAGGATTCTTCTTTCCCACCGATGCTGCCTCCTTCTACGGAACTTGGCGCACTTTTGTTTGCGGTTCTTCCCTGTTTGCAGGAAACCTACCGGCCCCTGGCCTCCTTCGCCTATCATATAACCGAACTGACACGGATGAAAAGCATCCCCTCCATGCCGCCGCTTACAGGCATATCCGGCATCGATGCTCTCATTACGGACAAGGACATTATGCTTCGTTCCCTCTCTTTCTACGGAAGAATGTTCCGCATGCCTCTCCTGTCTACCATCGCCACCCTGCTTCAGGGCATGCAATTTTATCAGGCCTATAAGGACATTCTGCCGGGGTTGTTCTCCGGTATGGGAGGTGCGACTCAGGACCCGGCTTCCTCTTTCGGAAGTATGGCCGGCCTATTCTCAGGTCTTGGCGGGTTGGGGAATACTTCCGGTCCGGGCGGTTCTTCCACAGATCTATTTTCCATGTTAGGAGGACTGTCACCCGATTTGTTGTCTTCTGTGTTTTCAGGTTTTTCAAACGAACACACACCTCACAACAACGAAACTCCTCCGGCTTCAACAGAAGATGCGGAGCACACCGGAGAACCGTCTCTAACATCGGATACACCTTCCGCCATCAACATATCCGAAAAATCCGACTCCGTGGAATCTTCTTCATCGGACGTAAACATTACCGAAGCCGGAGCTTCAGAGTCATCGGTTCCGTTCTCTCACCATGAGAACACCGCACAGGGCGACACCTTATACAACACCCTGTATTCCTTTCTGACCCCGGAGCAACAAAAGATTTACGAACAGCTGATGCATACGGATTAGCCCCGCCTCATAAATTGTAAGCAGAGCACATAAAAAAGGAGTTTCTATGAATCCGGAAACCTTAAAATCATTCCCTGAATATCAAAAACTTTCTCCTGCAAAGCAGGCCTTGATCTCCGAAATTGTAAAGGATGCGGGAAACACTTCGGGAGACGCTATGCTTCCGCTTTTGTTAAAGGCACAATCCCGGATGAAGGCGCAAAACATACAGTTTACCCCGGAAGAAAGCGCCTTTTTAATGACTACTTTAATGTCGGATTTATCTCCTGCCGAAAAAGCAAAGTTTGAAATGTTAAAGAAATTTATGAAAAAATAATTGTGCCCCGTCGAAAGGAACACCATGGAAACGATTTTGTCTTTGTTTGACCGTTACGGCATCTTTGCCATGATTCTGATTATCTTTTTGGAATATGCCTGCTTCCCGATTTCCAGCGAACTGGTCCTGCCCTTTTCCGGTGCGGTGGCCCGGGCAGAAGATGTATCTTTCTTTCTGCTTCTCCCGCTGTCGGTACTGGCAGGACTTCTCGGTACCGGCCTTTGTTATCTGGCTGGGCACATCGGCGGAGATGCGGTCCTCACAAAGCTTGTAACGCGTTTCCCGAAAACCAAAAAAGCGATTGATGCCTCCCGGGCTAAATTCGACAAATACGGTGCCGGTGCGGTCTGCATCGGCCGTGTCATTCCTCTTTGCCGCACCTACATTGCTTTTGTGGCAGGAGCCGTAGGGCAATCTCCCTCTGTCTACTTTCCTTACTCCCTTCTGGGTATTACCATATGGAACAGCGCCCTGTTATCTCTCGGCTACTTCTTACAAGATAACTGGGGCGCTGTGTCCGGGTATTATGACCGGTATAAGCAATATTTGCTGCCGGTGCTGATTGGTATTGTTGTAACTATTGTCTTACATAAAATTTTCAAAAAGAAATCTCTTTCCTAGCTTACAAACGCCTGTCGCTACTTTTCCCAATCCACATACATCAGTGTCAAGAATTCTCCCTCTTTACTATCCTTCGGAACATAAAGGAGGTTGTCCTTGAAAGCAAGCAGAGATGTCACATATTCCATGGCATACAACGCCTGCACAAACGGCAATTTGCTGACCTCCTTTAAGTGCTTCGGCATTTTCTCTCCGTAGAGCTTCTTAAGCTCTGTCTTGAGTAGTGCATATCCCGGCTGCAATTTCTCCGCAATCGGTGCAAATACCTCCGCATACAACTGCTTCAGCTGTGTGCCGGTCATTACAACAAACTGCGGAACTGCCTTGTCTCCCTGTAACTTCACATATCCCTGTTCCACCAACTTTGCCAAGTCGCACTTACGGTCTTCTCCGATATGGGAAATGTCAAATTCGGTGCTTACAAGCTCTACCAGCAGTTTGTTCATCCGCTCGCTCTCCGGTGTAAACTGATCCATCAAATTCAGAATTGCGGACCATCCGAAATTGTAAAGTCCAAACCAAGAGAAACTGCCGTCTCTCGCCGGTCCGTTACATGCAAAATCGCGGTTGTCCAATGTCCACTCTGTGATTTTATCACTATCCTCTAAATACCCCAACGGAAAATACTTCCCTCCATCCGGTCGAATCGGTTTTTCCAGCTTTAAATCACCGTCCTCATACTGATAATAATCACAAAAAACATAAATCAGTAACCACAACAGTTTTTCCATCGGCAAATCACTTCCGTGAAATCCCACCGCACGGATTTTCTCCTCTGCCTCTAAAAGTCCCTTTACAATCACATCCGACACCTGTTCTCTGAGACTACAATACACCTTATAGCACTCCTGCTTTGCAGTCTCGCTGTTAATGTAAAAGGTAGTTGCATACCTTCCGTTTTCATACGTCATAAACTCACGGTCCACCAGCCACTCCAAATCAAATTCCAAATAGGCCTTCGGAACACCCAGAAGCTCCGTAAGCTCATCCAAGCTCTTCGGTTCCTCGTAGCATGCAACACAAAGATTCTGCCGTACCATACTGTCTTCCAACGGTCCTATATCCGCCTTCGGCGGCACCTCTCCGTTAATTGCCATGGTAAGTTGTCTCGGTCTGTATACAAATTTTTGTTCACTCTGATTTCTCATATCCTCTGCCATCTCCTTTTTCAACTTCTGTCTCGTATCATGCAAATGCCATTTCACGGCACTTTCACTGATCCCGAGTTTCTCTGCGATTGTTTTCTGAGGCAGTCCGTCAATGTAAAACGAAACCAAAATCTCCCGTTGCAAATAATTTAATCTGCTGACCTGTTTGCGAAGCTGTACTATCATTTGCTCCCGCTCTTCCCGCTCTGCCAGTTCTCCCGCAAAATCGGATTCGTCACGCAAATCCTCCTGCAGCGGGCACATCACATAGCGGGTATTCTTCCGCAAACTGTGACACCATACATACCGGGCAATCTTCCAGACAAAATGCTCTACCTGCTCGATTCGTTTCCCTTCCGCAATGGTTTTCTGTACAGCGGAAAAAATCTGCACCAGCACCTCTTGCGTCAGTTCCTCCGCCCGGTCACTGTCTCCGCACTTTTTGTACGCCCATTTTAAAATTTGTAACGAGTATTCCTTTGTAATTTCTTCAAACAATTGATTTTTCACTTGCAAGTCCTGCCTCCGTAATTCCTTTTTCACAGCTGTTCACTTAATAAGTGACAGGTGTTTGGCAAAGGTTAGGAAAAAATTAGAAACTCTTATTTTTATTATCTGATGCAGCATCAAAAAACATAATGTAATAAATCGGAATGTAGATAATCTTTCCTTTTTGTATAACCTCTCTCTCATTTGAAACAACAAAGGCTTTTTGAATATGATAATCCTCATTCTGAACAAATGCATTCAACGCACTGTGTACAGTATAATCTTTTCCAGATTTCACCTCAATCGGCACGGCAGAAAGACTGTCATAATCATCAATGAGATAATCCACCTCTCCCTTACTCCTGTTGTCATAATAGAATAATTTATGACCGTGGGCAATCAACTCGCTTGCTACCACCGTTTCATATACCGCCCCCATATTAATACTTCTTGTATCATCCAGAATCGCCCGGATATTATTTCCGTATAAAATCCCGGTAAGAATCCCAACATCATTTAAATACAGCTTCAGTAAATTCTTCCCTGTAGATTCGATAAGAGGAAATACCGGAGTAGAAATTGCCTGTACACTGAGTGCTATCCCTGCACTGATAAGGTATTCAAACTCATCCTCATAATCATGGAAGGTTTTTCCTCTTTTATTCTCAATGCTTTGTGCTATAATACGCTTCTTCTTATTCTCCATATTAGACGGAATAAGATCGTAGATTCTACGAATTTTCAGCTTTTTTTCCTCATCATACTTGGAGGTATCCGCCGCATAATAATCACGAATTTCACTTTGAATCTCCCTCACGGATTGAATATTTTTTTCTTCCAGATAAGAATTCACCGCATCCGGCAACCCTCCCACAAGCAAAAACTTACGGAACAATTCCATCATCTTGTTATGCATTGACTCTTCCAACGCCTCTAAACGCTCGTATTTTTTCCGCATGGAAGAAATGACCAACTCATTCATTCCGTTGGCATACAAAAATTCTTCAAAATCCAGAGGAAACATTCTTACCTTGCGAATACTCCCCATCGGAATCGAAGTGGTCTGTGATAGCGTAACGCCGAGAAGCGAACCGCTTGCGATGTACGTAAACTTATTATCCTGCACCAAAAATTTCAATAACGTAAGCAGGTGCGGATATGCTTGAATTTCATCGACAAAAATCAATGTATTCTCTTTCTCTCTCATTTTACTGCCATGTAACATACTCACCTGTAGATAAAAATCTTCCACGGTTTTCGTCTTCGAAAAAAGCCCGTCTCCCAATAAATCTTCCACCATATTAATTTCAATAAAATTCTCAAAAAGCTTTTTCCCCACATGACGAATAATATACGTCTTACCAACCTGACGTGCGCCGTCGATCAAAAGTACCTTTGGAGAATTGGATTCTAAATGCTCCTCTATCAATGACTCTATCTTTCGGTATAACATAAAAGCACCTCCATACTGACATTTCAATCATATTATACCCCGTTTTCTATGACATTTCAATATAATTTATATTATATTCTTATGACAAAGTAAAGAAAGACACCTTCAAATCCGAAAGCGTCTTTCTCTTGCTCCCTATTTCAAATATTCCACACCGTCAATTATAACACCTTTATACTCCTTAAGGTCAATCAACTTTCCAAAGAATAGGGTGGAATGTGTCCCTCCATCATCGGAAACACTAAAAAACCTCCCCGAACGGCTGAGTACTTCCTGACTTCCGCTGCTCCTAATTAACCTTACAGAATCAGGAACTGTTCTCAACACTTCTCCCGTCTCATCAATTACTTGGAATTGCGACAGCCGAATTGTTTTCCCATCAGCACTCTTCATTTTTACAGACTCCGTATTTTTCGCCAAACTCACCTTTGCAATAAAATCATACCCAAGGGAATTTCCTTCCGGAATCATATTTTCATCCAAAGGCTTTGTCACACCGGCTTTCCATTCCTCCTCCGTGAACAAATCCATGCTATAGAAAATCATTTCATACTCGCAGGAAACATCCATACCCGCAAGATCAATGGTGTGAAAGTACCTTATGGTATCAGTCTTTATCTGTTCCTCCCAGTCATCCATTGCACCGCCACCGGCATGAAACATCGCCTCTCCCGTATCCGTCCGACGGAGCACAAAGTCCGGTTTATAATTGATATAATTACGGCCCTGCTCAGTGAGGGCATCCAACGTAACAACCGCCAAAGCGGTATAACCGTCTGACAACACCGCATCCAAGGTTATCCTTACATGCTCGTTTTCCATTACCTGATTTTTTACCGCACCGCTTTCTTCCAATAAATCAGTATTTCCGAGGTAAAGTTCTGCGCTCTCCCTGTTTTTTAACTGACTTCGTGCCACAGCCCCTACCGGCACCGCCGTAATTGCCGCAATCAATACCGCCGCCAAAACCACCTTTATTGCTTTACCGGAAGTCCCTTTCGGCTTTACAAACTCCTCCGACTGCAGAATATATTCTTCCTTTGTTCCGTTCATTGCCTTAAAAATATCATATTCTTTCATACATTCACGCCCTTTCCTTTGAGATACTTTTGCAGTTTCTTTCTTGTGCGAAACAATAGGGACCGTACCTTTGTCTCGGAGTATCCATACTTTTTCGCAATCTCTGCCGAGGTCTCTCCGAACCAATAACGCCGTACAAACAAGGCGCGCTTCTCCTTATCAAGAGTCCCTAAGAATGCATTCATCAACTCGGTCAAAGCTTCTTCATCCTCTTCTCGTTCCTTCGCAGGAAGACATTCCTCCATTTCTTTAGAGAGTTCCACCACCTGTGCCGACCGTTTCCCTGCGGTTCGTTTATCCAGCATATCCATGGCAGTCCGTCTGCATATCGTAACACAAAACGCATACAAACTGTTGGGTCTGTGGGGCGGAATCGCATTCCAAACCTTGAAGTAGGTATCATTTAAGCATTCCTCCACATCCTCGGAATTACCCAGCAGCCGGAATGCCAACTGTCTCAATCTTGTCCCGAAAGCCTCCTGTGTCTCCGCAATCGCACCTTCGTCACGATTTAGATACAGCGCAATCAATTGTTCGTCGTCCATCTGTTTCACCTCTTTTCTTTTGAAGGTTCATGAGCCTTTCACCCTTATAGTCGGAAAGGAAGGCAGGTGTGTTGCACTCCTCGAATAATTTATAAAAAATACCCTGAATAAACGCAAAACACACCGCGCCTCGTTTTTTCGAAGTACGGTGTGTTCCAATTTCAACATTCTTATAATTCTTCCGTTTTAAACGTAGTATATCCCTCATAGTAGTAACTGTGGTCAATTCCCTTCATGTACATCTCACGGCTGTCAATCTCATCCGTAAGTGCTTTTTTCAACACATGCTTAATCTCAATATCCCTGACAGGACTGCGCTCCATCGCAAGAAGGTAATCTTGTTTGTCCACCTTGCTCCAGTCAACTACTTTTCCAAGTTCAGCCTTAAATATCAAATCCAACCAGATACGGGTACTTCGTCCGTTACCTTCTCTGAAAGGGTGGGCAATGTTCATTTCCACGTATTTCTCTACAATCTCATCAAAAGTCGTCTGCGGCATTTTATCAATATTCTGTAGAGATGCTTCCAAATACATCAAAGGTGCAAAACGAAAATTTCCTTTGGAAATATTCACTGTTCTAAGTTCTCCCGCAAAATCATATATCCCATCAAATAAATACTTATGAATACATTTCAGTGCCGAAAACTTCCCTGCTTCCAGTTTATCAAGCATACCTGTTTCAAAAAGTGCAAGCGCCTTTTTCTTACTGATACGCTCTTCCTCTCTGGCAAGGTCGGCAGGGTTTGTAATCCCTAATTTATTTGCAAGAACCATGGTACACCTCCTTTGACATTTACTTTTCGCTCGGCGAAGCCTTAATAAACCTCGCTTTGCCTTAGGCGTTTACTTTCTAAGTGCCCCTGCAATATCTTCTCTCATATCGATGACAGCCTGTCTGGATGCATCCGCAAAGTTCTCTTCCCCAAACTTTGCGTAAGCTTCCTGCTTATAAGCTGCGATAATACCACGGGAGGAGTTTACGATAGCACCGAGACCGTCTTCGTTGAAGTAATGAACCAGGTCTGCTGCCTTACCGCCCTGTGCACCGTAACCCGGTACCAGGATGAAGCTCTTCGGCATAATCTTACGAAGCACCTTACCCATTTCCGGATAGGTAGCGCCCACTACTGCACCGATGTTGCTGTAGTCGCCGTCCATACAGTCAGCGCCCCACTCAGCTACCTTTTCACCTACATACTCATACAGCGGTCTGCCGTCGATTAAACGATCCTGGAATTCGCCGCTGGACGGGTTACTGGTCTTAACCAAGATAAATAAGCCCTTATTCTCTTCCTTACAAATCTTTACGAACGGATTCACGCCGTCGCTGCCGAGATACGGATTTACCGTAACGAAATCTTCGTCAAACGGATAGTAGCTCTTGCTGCCTACGGCTACCTTACCGAGATGTCCTACCGCATATGCCTCGGAGGTAGAACCGATGTCACCGCGCTTAATATCGCCGATAACTACCAGACCCTTTTCTTTACAATACTCCACGGTCTTCTTAAATGCAATAAGTCCCGGAATACCAAACTGTTCATACATTGCCACCTGCGGCTTTACTGCCGGAATCAAATCATAGGTAGCATCCACAATGGCCTTATTGAACTGCCAGATTGCTTCCGCTGCACCCTCTAACGTTTCGCCGAACTCATTAAATGCCTTTTCCTTTACCCAGTTCGGTACATAGGAAAGCATCGGGTCAAGCCCCACAACAATCGGTGCATTTGTCTTCTGAATCTTCGTAATAAGCTCTTTTACCATAGTAATCTCCTTTTTTCTGCCTTCCGGCAATTGTTTTCTTACAAACCGCCTGTCCTGTTTGCACATTCTTTCGAACATTTTAGCACAGAACCCTGTCTTTCGCAAGCCCTGTTACTGTAAGAATGCTTCAATGTCTTCATCCGTTAAAATCGAGTACACCTCCGCATCATACTTTTCACGGATTCTGTCCTCGCCGCTTCTCTCAACCTTTCCCGTCTGCTGCTTACGGTTCACAATTACAATCACCGCCACAACGGTCACATCCGCAAGCTGTTTCAGTTCACTGATTTTCTCATCCAGGGTGATTCCGGTGGTTAATACATCATCCACCACCACAACCCGTTCTCCGTCCCGTGGCTGATGTCCGCAGACAATATTTCCTTCCCTGTCCGGTATCTTTCGACCGTAGCAATAATTTACCGTTACGCCATACTTATTGAACAATGCCGTCGCCGTTGCGCAGGAAAATGCGATCCCGTGATAGGCAAGCCCAAACAGCGTATCAAACTCCAGGTGATGCTCTTTCACACAGTCAGCGAAGTATTCTCCGATTTTTGCAAGCTGTGCATTTGTGCTGAATTTCCCGGTGTCCACAAAAAACTCCGCACTGCCGCCATGCTTCAGTTCTACCGGCCGTACACTTAATATCTGGTTTTTCTTCATAAACTGAATCAATCGCTCTTTGTTTGTCAGTGCATTCAGCTTATAACCGAACAGCTCGTCCGTTGTGACCCCGAAATATTCCGCAATTTTCGGAATCATTTGAACATCCGGCAGAGCGGTATTATTCTCCCATTTGGAAACCGCCTGATAGCTGATCCCGAGAGTCGCCCCCATTTCCTCCTGGGTGACTCCTTTTGCCTTACGAAGAATTTTAATTTGATTACCTATCGAGTTTGTCATATCTGTTTCCTCCTCTTTCTTTCGATTGGAGCTCCTATCTCCATTATAGTGAAAACAGTACGTATCGCAATAACTTCTAAAACGAGATTTTTTCAACCGGCAGATGAGAGAACGAAAGTATTTCTCATTATCGTCATTGACTTGTTTTTCGCTATTATTATCTCTCGTAGGTAATCTTTCCTTCGCAAAGGGTCATATACACTCTGCCCTTTACCTTCTTTCCTCCGAACGGTGTATTCCGTCCCTTGGACAAAAACTCCTCCGGATTGATAACATATTCTTCCTCCGGTGCCACAATGGCAATATCCGCCAAATATCCCTCTGCCAAACCTCCGATTTCTTTGTCTCTTCCCAGTACCTTTGCCGGATTGTAGCTCATGCATTTCGCAAGCTGCATCTGGCTCATACCGTACTCCTTTACCAGTACCGTATTACTGAGGGCATAAGCCGTCTCGGAACCTACGATTCCGAACGGAGACCCGATCATGGAACCGCTCTTTTCCTCTGCGGAGTGTGGCGCATGGTCCGTGGAAATCACCTCCATGGTACCGTCCAAAAGTCCCGCAATCAGTGCCTTTACATCCTCTTTTCCCCGTAACGGCGGATTCATCTTAAACATGGATGCATCTTCGGTAATATCCTCGTCGCACATTGCAAAATGGTGCGGGCAAACCTCGGCGGTTACGTCGATGCCCTTTTCCTTTGCAAACCGTACGAAATCCACGCTGTATTTGGTGGAGCAATGACACAAATGAAGCTTTGCACCGGTTTCCTCCGCCAGCAAAATATCACGCATGGTAATAATATCCTCGACCGCATTGGTAATGCCCGGAAGACCCAGCTCCTCCGCCTTTGCCCCCGCATTCATGACACCACCCCGTACCAGGGAAATCTCCTCACAATGAGCAAATACCGGCAAGCCAGCTTCCTTCGCGCGACGCATACCTTCCGCATATACCACCGGGTTCATAACAGACTTACCGTCCTCGGACACCGCTGCCGCTCCGGCCTTTGCCATGCTTTCGATATCGGAAAGCTCTGTACCGCTCTGTCCTAAGGTCACCGCACCCACCGGAAGCACGCGCACTTTGCCCGCTTCCTTCGCCTTTGCTAACACTGTCTGCACCACTTCTGCACAGTCCGTTACCGGCTTTGTATTCGGCATCGGACAAACAGTGGTATAACCCCCTGCCGCCGCTGCCGCGGAACCGGTGGCAATGGTTTCCTTGTACTCAAGGCCCGGTTCTCTGTAATGTACATGCAAATCAATAAAGCCCGGAAGGACATGCTTTCCCGTGGCATCCACCACACGGTCTGCGCCTGCTTCGTTCTCCGCAATCTTCTCCGCCACACGCACAATCTTCTTATCCTCTGTTAACACATCAAACTGACCCTCTCGTCCGGTCACCGGGTCGATGACATAACCGTTCTTAATCAATATTCTCATGGTTTTCTACTGTTCCTTTCTGTTCTTTTATACATTTCTTTGCCGAATTCCGCCACTTACGATTTTCCAAACACTCTTCCCGGATTTCCCACTATTTCTCCGTCACATCATACCGTACTTCCGACAAAAAGAGTCCGCGTGCTTCAATCGTCTCTCCCGCTGCCTCTCTGTCGCCGGTCGTGAGAAGCTTCTTTACCTCTTCCGGTTCCATTTCACCTTTGCCCACCGAAAGCAAGGTACCTACCAGAATCCGCACCATATGCGGCCAGAAATCATCTGCCGTAAAGGAAAACAGAATCTCACAATCATCCCCGTAAATCGTAATGTCCTTCATCACGCGCACGGTAGATTTTTTCATTTTACGGTTGTCGGAAAAAGCCTTAAAATCATGACCTCCGATTAGATACTCTGCTGCCTTCTTCATTTTCTCGATGTCCGGACGCTTAAAGCAATAATAATTGTACTTCCGCTCAAATACCGACGGCACTTCCCCCACCGTTACTTTATATTCATACACAAACTCCTTGGCAAGGTAAGATGCATGGAAACGGTCCGGCATTTCGCAAGCCTCCAGTACCGCAATATCCATCGGAAGATACCGATTCAGATACTGCTTAATCTCCGTCACACTCTTATCGGTTGTGGTATGGAAGTTGGCAATTTGACCGTAGGCATGGGCACCCGGTTCGGTACGGGCCGCACCGACAACCTCCACCGGCTTTCCTTCCATCTTTTCCAATACTTCTTCTATTTTCCCTTGTATGGTAACCATGCGGTCTTTTCCCGCTATCTTTTGCCAGCCCGCATAGCGGGAACCGTCATATTCCAAGGTCAGCTTAATGTTTCTTGTTCTTTCCTGTTGCATCTTACTCTCCTTATTCGTTCAAATACTCCTCTATCCCATTCACAATTCCCTGTACCAGCTTTGCCTGATACTCCGGGTCTTGAAGTCTTTCATCCTCTGCTTTGTTTGTCATAAATCCGGCCTCGATCAATATCACAGGCATCTGCGCCCAGTTGGTTCCGGATAAATCATCTCTTTTTATAATGCCGCGTTTTTTCGCTCCGGTGGCCTCGCACATTTCGTCAAGTACTTCCTGTGCCAGCCGCTTACTGTCCGGGGAAAGCTCCGCAACATAGGGATTATTCTCCGACGGATATAACACGGAAATACCGTTTGCCGCCTCACTGTCAGCGCCGTCGGCATGAATTCGGATGTAAATGTCTGCCTTGGCTTCATTGGCGATTTCAGCCCGCTCCACGTTACTGATATCTACCTCTGCGGTTTCTCTTGTCATTACGACCTCATAGCCCTCAGCCACAAGCGTGTCCCGTAACTTTAAAGAAAGCTCCAAGGTAAACTCATGCTCCGGCACTTTTGTAAAAATGCCCTGAGTCCCCGACGAAACCTTCGTTTTCTGCTCTGTAGCACCCGGTCCTACCGGCTCCTTTTCGTAATTCCCCTTGGCCTGATGGCCCGGATCAATGGCAATGACTATTCCTTTTTTCTGTTGCGGTATCTCAGTCAAATTCGGTGTAGGTATCAGTTCTTTTTTGAATTCTTCTTCAAACTCATCGATGCATGCAGAAACAATTTCACACTTTTCTTCTGCATAACCTTTTTCTCTTGCTATCGCCAGACTTTCCCGCGCTTTCTCTATTTGTCCCATGGCAGCATAACTGTACGCCAGATTTGCATCATACTCGGGACGTGGTTTTGTGGAATATTCTATTGCCTGTTCCAGCAAAGCAACGGACTCTTCTGTCCGTCCGATTAATGCGTACAGAACACCAAGGCTGGATAGTGCCTCCGAATAAGTCTTATCAGCCTCAATTGCCTGTAAATAATTCTCTTCTGCCTTTTTGTAGTCATTGCATTTACGATAATACAGCCCGAGATTATTATAACACATTGCTGTATCGTTTCCTGTTTCCAATGCCTTTTTGTAATAAACTTCCGCATTCTCCATATCGCCCAATTCTGTCATGCAGTGTCCAAGCACCGTGTAGGATTGGGTTATATACTCTTTTTTTCCATCCATCAACACTGACATTTTCAGAGCCTTTACCGCAGCCTCATACTCTCCGTTCCTATACGCCGTACACCCTTCATCGAAATAGAATTTCACCCCGTTGACAGGATACTCTTCCTCTTTACTTTTCGGATATTCAACCTCTCCGCTATTTAGAGATACTTCAACCTTATTCTCTTGGAATCCGTCTTTATTGTTGCCGTGAGGCTCTTCTATCTTACATCCCACAAGGCAAATTACACATAAAAAAATAATACTTACAATATGTCGTTTCATATGAACCCTCCAACACTATCTTTATATTTTATCATAACCGTGTCAGAAAAACAATAATACTTTCCGCATCCGTTTCGCGCCAAGCGAATTCCCTATTGACAAACAAAAACCCAACCGTTATACTTGCTTTTGTAAAATAATATATTTTGCTAGGGGAGCCCATGCTGAGAGGTAGTGCCTTGCTACCGACCCTCATAACTTGATCCGGATAATTCCGGCGTAAGGAAGCAGACCATTTTTTATGGTTATTCACGGCCCCTCCTAAGCAGTTTGCAAGGAGGATTTTTTATGTTTATCGAACAGTTTAAAGAGGACGGATACGCCGCCCTCACTACTGCCGGGTACGTCGCCTGCGCGGTTGTCGTTTTGTTAATTGTAGTACTGGCCACTCTTTTTTCCAAACAAAAAGAAAGTGCCAAACCACACTGGAAGGCAAAAAAGCTGGTCTTCTCCGCAGTATGTCTGGCACTTGCCTTTATCTTGTCTTACTTACAGCCTTATAAGCTTCCGTGGGGCGGTTCCGTCACTTTATTCAGTATGCTGTTTATTTGTTTAATCGGCTACTGGTACGGTCTGCGCACCGGACTCACCGTAGCTTTCACTTACAGCATCCTGCAATTTCTGCAGGGCGGCGGTACCTACATACTGACTCCGCTTCAGGTGTGCTGTGATTACTTCTTTGCCTTCACCGCACTGGGCTTTGCCGGCGTATTTGCCGGAAAGAAAAACGGCCTCATCAAAGGATACCTTCTGGGCATCTTCCTTCGGGGCGCTTTCCACTCCCTGGGCGGTTATCTGTACTGGATGGACTACATGCCGGACAACTTCCCGAAATCCCTGTCCGCCATCTATCCGATTGTGTACAACTACTCTTACATCTTAATCGAAGGTGTAGTTACGGTAATCATTCTCTGCATTCCGGCAGTTAAAAGTACCTTCAACCGTATCAAACAAATGACCGAAGAATAAAGAAGCACCGCCCGAATCCGCAGTTTATGCTGCGGATTCTTTTATCTGCATAAGAAAAAGCAAAGGCAACCTAATACCGCAAGCCCACCGAGGACAACGGAAGCTATCTTTCCGGCAGAAAGCGGAACCTTACCGGAAACACTTCCGTTTTGCCCGTTCACCGTAAAGCGATACAACTTCCCCTTCACATGAAAGCATATCACCCATACCGGAAGTAACAGATGCTTATATTGAATTCTGTCATAGACTGTCGTTATATTTAAATCCTTTACGTCATCTGCATGATACACCGCCAGGATTTTATTTGTAACGTGCCTCCGTAATCGTGCAAAAATCGACTCCTTCGCGTTCTCCCAGGCATCTTTTAAGTCTACGGAATAACGCTCCACTGCAAACCCTGCCAGATATTCCTGCCGGTAGGCCTTATTATCTGCTGTATGAAACGCCCCGGCTATATCCGGGAAATCCAGTTTGTGACGAGTGCTCCCGTCTACTACCTGATCATCAATAAATTCTTTGTACTCACCGCAGCACCCATCCCACTCCATCACCATTACACCCTTCCTCGGATAATTTACTCCGTAATCTGCATCATAGGTAGTATGGGTATGGGTATCAAAGGTCCAGCACGGCACATAGATTCCCTTAAGATTCTTTGGCTGTACGTCCCCTTTCAGTTCCTTTCGGCAAAACCATCGTTTCCGAATCCATGTTTCAAACCGCTCCGCCGCCTGCCTCGCGTCCAACTCAAATACACAGACACCTCCCGGAGCCAGAATATCCTCCGTCTGTACTTCCGTTATCCGGCCGGACCCGCAATACAAACATTCTTCTAAAGGATCCGCCTTGTCATAAATCATTTCTATGCCGCAGTTTTCGCAACGCACTGTCTTTTTCTCTACGCCCCAATCATGATTTCCTTCCCTCTCTGCATAGATAAAATCCAGTTCCTCTGCATTTGTTTCCTCTTCATTTCGGGATAAAACCGCCTCTACATAGTCACAACTCAGGCAACGAAGTTTTCCTTCCTTCGGATCAAACTCCATAAAACCGCGACACCGTGGACATTTCCTTCCCGAATCCGTTTTTATCTCTACGGTTGGCAGTTCTCCATAGCCTCTCATTTCGTTTGTCTCTTGCTCCATCCTTAGTAATTCCTCCTCATCCTTCAAAAGAAAGGGGCCTCATCCGAGAGCACCCCTTCTTCCTCTTTATAAGTTTGCGATAAACCACAACAGACCAAGTGCCGCAATGACACCCACCACCGTAATTGCCACCTTTGCCGGCGAAATCGGAATCTTTCCGGATACTCTTCCGGTCTGTCCGTTTACCATAAAACGATACACTTTTCCGTTAAACTTAAAACTCGCCATCCATACCGGAAGAAGCAGATATTTATACTTGATATCCGAAAAAGAAGGATCTATCTGCAAAGAACGCACATCGTCCGCCTGATGGTCCATCATAATCTTCCTTCTGATGTTACTGTTTAACCGACTGATAATTCTACCCTTGGCCGTTTTCCAGGCATCCTTTAACCCCACAGAGTAGCGTTCCGATGCGAAACCTGCCACGTATTCCGGCTTATAGGTCTTATTGTCTGCGGTATTAAACGGCAGAATTCCGTTTAACAGTCCGTTCTCGTGTCTGGTACTTCCGCACACTGCCTGGTCATCGATAAACTCCTGATAGGTACCGCTACATCTGTACCAGTCCGTTACCGTTACGGTTTCTCCCTTGGAATTACGCTTTTGCTTACGAATTCCGTACTCACCGGAATACTTCGTGGTGGTCTGGGTATCAAAGGTCCAGTACGGCAAATACACGCCCTTAAAATCCTTCGGCTTTGCGGTCTCCTTTGCTTCCTTCGGACAAAACCAGCGCTTCTTAATCCAAGCTTTAAACTTCTCTGCCGCCTGCTTTGCATCCAACTTAAATACACAAACACCGCCCGGTGCCAGCGTATTTTCTGCCTGCGCCTCCATAACCTGATTGGAACCGCAGTACGGGCACTCTCCGGCAATTTCCAGTGCATCATACACCATTTCACCGCCACAGGCCTTACAAAGCACCGTCTTTTTTTCTACGCCCCAGTCACAATTGCCGGTCTGCTCCGCCGTTTCAAAGTCCTGCTCCTCTGCAGCGGTTTCCTCTTCGTTGTCCGGCAAAATCTCTTCCAGATAGTCGCAATACGGGCAATGAAGCTTGCCCTCTCTCGGATCAAAATCCATGACGCCACCGCACTGCGGACATTTCCGGTCGGTTTCCTTTTTTGTATCTACAATCACAGGTTCTATGTATTCCTGTGTTTCCTGCTCTGCCATTCTTTTGTCTCCCTCTTTGCTATATACTTTTGTAATCTCCCTGATATCGGCAAGCGGCACAGATGCAAACGCACCTGTACCGCCTGAACGCATCACTTATTACTGAATGTCACCATCCGTGAACGGGTCACCGCATTCCGGACAGAACTTCGGCGGGTTCTTCGGATCTTCCGGCTCCCAACCGCACTTATCGCAACGATATAACGGAGCACCTGCCGGCTTCTTCGCGCCGCACTCGGAACAGAACTTGCCCTTATTCACCGCACCGCAAGTACAGGTCCAAACGCCTTCCATCGGCTTCGGAGTTCCGCACTCGGTACAGAACTTACCGGTACAAACCGCACCACAGGTACAAGTCCAACTGTCTGCTGCCGGAGTCTGAGATGCCGGAGCTGCCTGCGGAGTCTGAACCGCTACACCAACCATTCCGTTATTCGGCACCATACCATTGTTCGGCATCATGTTATTCTGCATACCGTTGTTCTGCATCATATTATTCTGCATATTACCGTTCTGCATTCCGCCCATCATAGCCGCCGGCCCCATGCCCATCTGGTTCATGGCATTGGTCATCATACCAAGACCGTAGATTCCGTTAAATGAGCCTTTCTCGTTGCTGGCTGCACTATCCATTGCACCGATCATATCTTTCATCAGGTCTCTACGGTTCATATCCTGGTCACCGGAATACAGCTTATCTTCCTCATACTGGTCAAGCCACTCCTGATCTTCCGGAGGCAAGGACGTAGACTGCACATTAATCGTACTAAACTCAAAACCGCGCTTCTCATACCATTCTTCCTGTAATGCAGCCTTAATTTCATTGCCTAATTGAACACTGGCATTAATTAAGTCGCCGTAATGATAGCCCTGCTTTGCCAGACTTCCAAAAGCCGGCTGCAATGCAGTTACCATACTGGAGCGCAGGAAACTGAAAATCTCGGACTTCTCATATGCATCGGAAACATTATTTGCTACATTCTTATAGAAAATAATAGGGTCCTTAATGCGGAAAGAGAACTCTCCGTTACAACGGATACGCAAGGTCTTCGGTACCTTCGCGGTAGCATCCGGATAAAAACGATACTGAATCGGCTGCTGGGTTCCGAATTTATTATTGAAAATCTCACGGATATTTACAAAATAAACTCTCTGGTCCTTTGCTACATCACCACCGAAAGAAATACGTCTTCCGAGGGACTTAAAGGAATTCTTCAGGCTTTCTCCCAAATTACCGTAGAAAATACTCGGCTCAGTGGAACTGTCGTAAATGTATTCGCCTGCCTCGGCACATACCTCGGCAATACCGCCCTGATCGATAATTAACATACACTGACCTTCGTTTACGGCAATAATGGAACCGTTGGAAATGATGTTATCCGTGCCCTTCTTATTGGAGGACTTGCCGGAAATCTTCTTTTCACCCTTCACCATTAAGGTGTCATCATCCATACGCTCACAGTAGAAATACTCGCGCCAGGTATCCGCAAACACATCCTGAACCGCATTCTTTGCTGCATTAATTAATCCCATACTAACTCCTTCCTCCCGTCATGCGGGGTTCCCTTTTCTTTCGCATTATAGCGCTCATCTATACAACGTACTACTCGTACATCGGATACTTCTTCGTAATTGCCTCAACGATGGCTCTTGCCTCGTCGGTAGCTTCCTTCTTATCGATGGTCAGAGCAATTGCCTTTGCTACCTGAGCCATATCCTCAGCATTTAAGCCGCGGGTGGTAGCTGCCGCCGTACCGAGACGGATACCGCTGGTAACGAACGGAGATGCCGGATCGTTCGGAATGGAGTTCTTGTTACAGGTAATGTTTACTGCATCAAGAAGCTTCTCTGCTTCCTTACCGGTTACATTCTTACTCTGAAGGTCTACTAACATCAAGTGGTTATCGGTACCGCCGGATACAAGGTTGAAGCCTTCTGCCAGCAAGCCCTTTGCCAATGCCTGTGCGTTGGTAACGATATTCTGTGCGTATACCTTAAACTCCGGAGACAATGCTTCCTTGAAGCAAACAGCCTTTGCAGCGATTACGTGCATCAGCGGTCCGCCCTGGATACCCGGGAATACACACTTATTTAACTTATGCTCTTCTGCAAACTCTGCGGAAGAAAGAATCATACCGCCGCGCGGTCCGCGTAAGGTCTTGTGGGTAGTGGTGGTGGTTACGTGAGCGTACGGAATCGGGCTCTCGTGTACACCGCCGGCAATCAAGCCTGCGATGTGTGCCATATCTACCATCAAATATGCGCCAACCTCATCCGCAATTTCACGGAATCTCTTGAAATCAATCTTTCTTGCGTACGCGGAAGCACCTGCGATAATCATCTTCGGCTTAGCTTCCTTTGCAATACGAAGTACTTCATCATAATCAATGAAACCGTCATCATTTACACCGTACGGTACGATGTTGAAGTAGGAACCGGAGAAGTTAACAGGGCTCCCGTGTGAAAGGTGACCGCCGTGGGCAAGGTTCATACCGAGGACGGTATCGCCCGGCTTAAGCAGTGCGAAGAACACTGCCATATTTGCCTGTGCACCGGAATGCGGCTGTACGTTTGCGTAAGTACATCCGTAAAGTTCCTTTGCACGCTCGATTGCTAAATTCTCAACGATATCTACGCACTCACATCCGCCGTAGTAACGCTTTCCCGGATAACCTTCCGCATACTTGTTGGTTAACGGGCTACCCATTGCTGCCATAACAGCCTTGCTGACAAAGTTCTCGGATGCAATCAGCTCGATATTTTTTCTCTGACGGCCGAGTTCTAAGTCCATTGCCTTTGCTACATCCGCATCGGCTCTCATTACTTCTTCAAAAGAATACATAACTTGTCCTTCCCTTTCGTTTATTTAAAATTTATAATTCTCACCAAGAAATACCAGTGCGAACATTCCGCTTCCTACATGGGTTCCGATAATCGGTCCCACATTGCTGATAATAACGTCTTTGACAAGACCTTCTGCCAATAGCTGTTCCTTTAACTGCTCCGCAATCTCCGGCGCATCCGCATGTCCTACCATTACCGTCTGATTCGCCGTATCAATACCGTCGCTTACCAGACGTTCCTTCAGGTAGTCCATACCTTTTTTGGTGCCGCGCACCTTTGCCACCACGGTAAGCTTACCTTCCGGGTCTACCGAAAGCACCGGCTTAATCTTAAGCGCAGTACCTACCGCTGCCTCAAAGCCGCTCAGACGTCCGCCTCGTTTTAAATGCAGCAAATCATCTACGGAAAACCAATGACAAACCTTCGTCCGGTTCTCTGTCACAAAGTCCACAACCTCCTCGAAGGACTTTCCTTCCTTCCGAAGCATTCCCGCCAGATACACCAGGAAACCTTCTCCTATGGAAGCACACAAGGAATCGATGCAGACAAGCTTGCGCTCCGGATACTGCTCCTTAAGGTCTTCCGCAATCAGACAGGCAGAATTGTAAGTTCCGCTAAGTCCCGAGGAAAAGGCAATGTAAAGTACATCCTTTCCTGCCTTCAGATACGATTCAAACACTTCTTTAAAAACAATCGGGGTAATCTGACTGGTGACAGACTCTTCTCCCGCACTTAACTTTGTATAAAACTCCTTACAAGACAATTCCTTCTCATCCGGGTGGTACAAAAAATCCTGCTCGCCGACTCTGACATCCATCGGAATTACATGAATCCCGAATTCCTCGATGACACTCTGCGGCATATCGCCGGTTGCACCGCTCACAATCACATAACTGTCGTTCATTCCTACCTCCATTATTGTTCAGGGGGATAATAATCATACTCAATCAGTATACCATAATAAAGTATAAAATACAAGTATACCTGCTTATTTTTACAAGATTTCGCCACCACTTCTTTTCCTGCTTTTAGTAAGAACGAATGGTATCGCTACCGTCATCCCCGGTGTTTTTTATTTCACGAATCTCCACATAATATCCGCCACCGTCTCCTACCGGTACCAGCACACGCTCTCCCAGCTTTTTCCCGTATACGGCCTTCCCCAGAGGCGACTCGATACTGATGAGATTCTTTAAGGAATTGCCCCGGATAGAGGTCACCAGGCGAAACTCCTCGCACTCATCATCTTCTTCGAAATACAACGTCACCGTATTATTCAGTCCCACCTCGTCTGCCGCAGACTCCTCGGAAATAATATCCGCCGTCCGAAGCATCCGCTCCAGGTAGCGAATCCTGCTCTCGTTTTTGTTTTTATCTTTTTTAGCCGCATGATATTCGAAATTCTCACTGAGATCTCCGTGGGCTCTGGCTTCCTTTACCGCTTCGATGGCTTCTTTACGTACCACCAGCTTTCTGTGTTCGATTTCCGCCTCGATACGCTCTACATCTTTTTCTGTTAACTGCTCCCGCATAGTCTCTCCTCTCTTCTTTCCATTTTCCTTCCGACGTACTGCCCTGTTTCTTTTCTCTCGGCTTCAATCTACGTTATAACTCCACCACGTAGAAAAACGGTCTCTCCTTTAATGTTTCATTAGGCGAATGAAGGGCCAGATAACGTTCTCCGTCCAGTCCCGTAAAAATCATACCGTGTCCGCCGTCCTTTGCAAACAAAAGCTCCCGCTCCGTTTTCCAGTCATCCTTAAATTCGCCGTGTTCCGGAGTTGCCAGAGCCACACAATATTGATTTCCTTCCGAAAAGCTGGACCAAATCATCCGAAGCTTTCCTTCCTTATCCCTGAATAAAAAAGGACCGTCTGTCACATAAATCTCACCTTTTTTCGGGTGTTGAAACCCTGCTACCGCAGGTAACGCATCCGTTGCCCGAAACAACAGCCGCGGTTTTCCCACAGCTTCTTTTAAATCTTGCGTTAGCTCCACCGCACATACGGTACCGTCCCCGTCCGCATCTTCCCACTCGTGGCAAAATACCATATACGGCGTCCCATCCGTATCCACATACAGTGTTCCGTCCAAAGATGCCCACTCCTTCGGCGTAATCGAGCCATCACTGTACGGCACAAAAGGCCCCAAGGGATTGTCCGCCTTCAGGCAATGGGTTCCTCGGCCCACTCCATCCGTGTAAAAAGACGCAAACATATAAAACGCCCCATCGTAAGCATATACCTCCGGTGCCCAATAATTCTTATGGGGTGCAAACTCCTCAGGCCTATGAAATACCTCAAAAGGTCCCTCAAACTCTTCCAAATCCGTCCCCACATAACAATCAAATCCATCCGCTTCTCCCCAACAGGTAGCACCTCTGGTTCCGTATAAATAATACTGCCCATCATATACCAGCACAAACGGATCACGGATATTTATTTCGTCTCGTTTCATACATACTCTCCTTACATCCACTATCTTTTAGTATACCATTTTCCTATTGAAAAACGCAACTGCTACTTTTCTACGTAGGGACCCGGGCGAGGCGAAGTTCTTATGCTTCTTTTGCTCCCGACTGCACAAACAAAGGGGCGCTTATGCGCCCCTAAAACACCGATTATTCGGTTACCTCGTCAAAGCCCGCATATTCCTTCAACTGCAACGCTGCATAATATGCGTACTTCGGACGATACTCCGTATCAAATAACGTCGGATTGTATTCCTTTCTCCAAGAGAGCTTATCGGTAAATCCCCAGTAAGTCAAAGCATTCATCTCTACCTTACCTGCCTGAGCTCTTTCCACAAGACCCTTGACCAAATTATAGAGGAACTGACCCTGTACCTTGAAATTCTCATCGGTCGGCTCAAGAGGATGCTCCCACTTTCCGAGATGAACATCAAGCTCGGTTAAGGTCACCTTAAGTCCGGTAGAGCCGATTTTTTCAACGGTAGCAAAATACTGGTCCAAATCATCCTCTGTATAAACATGTGCCTGGAAGCCTACACCGTCAATTAAATAATTACCTTCTTCATCTACCAAAGTATTTACAAAATTGTACAAGGTCTCACCCTTTAAGTGCTCATTATAATCGTTGTAGAACAAATCAATATGCTCCGGTGCATACTTATCCGCATAATAGAATGCATACCATAAGTACTCCTCTCCGATAGTGGTATACCAGTTTGCCCACCATTTACGCAGAGAACCGTCTTCCATCCATGCCTCGTTTACTACGTCATAGGCATAGAACATATCAATATATCCTTGCTCTTCCAGCAACTCAAATACCTGACGAATGTAGCTCTCCATACGCTCCAGCATAACTTCCTTACTTGCCATAGCGCCACTTTCATCAAAATTCTCGTAGAAAATCCAGTTCGGGGTCTGGCTGTGCCAAATTAACGTATGTCCGCGTACCGCCATTCCGTTTTCCTTACACCAATCCAAAAGCTTAATCGTATCCTCGGAAAATTCAACTACCAGCTCTCCTGCCGCTATACTCTTCTCTTTGTTGAATACATAATCCGGCTTCAGCTCATTTTCAAAGGTAATACTGTTGAAGTTCTTTTTGATAATCTCCTGGCACTTGGTATCGTATAACATATACGCAGACATACAAGTCCCCGCCTTCATACCGTACTCAGCCATTACATCCTTAATGGTCTCTTCTACTTCCGGTGCCTGCGTCGGAAGCGGAGTGGCCGTCGGCTTCGGAGTGGCGGTCGGCTTTGGCGTTGCCGTCGGTGCCACTGTCGCTGTCGGTTCCGGAGTCACAGTCGGTGCCACTGTTGCTGTCGGTGCCGACGTAGGGTCAACACCGGTATCTTTTGTTCCACAGGCAGACAACGCAAACACCAATGCCGCTGCAAGAACACCTAATTTCCATTTTCTCATAACTATTCTCTTCTCCTTATACAAGCCCGCTTATTCGGTTACTTCATCAAAGCCGGCATATTCCTTCAACAGAAGTGCAGCACCGTAAGCATACTTCGGCTTCCACTTTCTGTCAAGCAACAACGGATTGTACTCCTGTCTCCAGGAAAGTTCATCCGCAAAGCCCCAGAAGGTTAAAGCATCCATCTTTACAGAGCCTGCCTGTACACGCTCCATAATACCGCTGATCAGGTTGTAGTAGAACTGACCCTGAATCTTCTTATTCTGGTCGGTTGCATATCCGATATCATTGTACTTACCGAGACATACATCAAGCTCCGTTAAGTTAATCTTAAGACCTAATGTTGCAATCTTATCCATATGTGTAAAATACAGGTCCAAATCATCCTTCGTGTAAAGGTGAGCCTGGAAACCGACACCGTCAATCAGGTAGTTTCCATCCTCATCCTTTAAGGTCTGGAAGAAGTTATACAACGCTTCGGTCTTAAACTGCTCATTGAAATCGTTGTAATACAAATCTACATGTTCCGGCGCATACTTATCCGCAAAATAGAAAGCCTGCCATAAGTAATCCTCACCGATGGTAGTAAGCCAGTTACTCGGGCGCATGGTGCCGTCATCCAACCAAGCCTCATTTACTACGTCATATGCGTAGAACATATCCAGATAACCCTTTTCCTCCAGCACTTCGAAGACCTGCTTTATGTAGCTTTCCATACGGGCAAGCATTACCTCTCTGCCTACCAGATTTCCACTGGTATCAAAGTTATCGTAGAAAATCCACTGCGGAGTCTGGCTGTGCCAGATAATGGTATGACCACGCACTGCCATATTGTTATCCTGGCACCACTTCAGCATACTCTCGGTTGCCGGACCGAGCTTTACTACCAAGTCTCCTGCTGCCTTACTTGCTTCCTGATCCAAAATGTAATCCGGCTTCAGCTCATTCTCAAACGTAATACTGTTAAAGTTCTTTTTAATAAACTCGGTGCTTCTTGCATCATAAGACATAAACTCGGACATACAGGTACCGGCCTTTAAACCGTACTCTCCGTATACATCCTTAAAGGTCTGCGTAAATTCCGGAATCGGAGTTGCGGTCGGCTTCGGAGTTGCGGTCGGCTTCGGAGTCGCAGTCGGTTCCGGGGTTGCGGTCGGTTCCGGAGTCACAGTCGGTTGTGTTGCCGCGGTCGGTTCCGGGGTGGTATTTACATTGTTGTCCTTGGTTCCGCAGGCAGCCAGTGCAACGACCATTACTGCTGCGAGTAAAGCCAATTTCATTTTTCTCATAAACTTTCTTCTCCTTTTAATCATTTCCTGCCGACAGTGGTTAAAATATCACTATTTTATCAAAAATTTAACACTGTACCTTGGCAAATTACGTCATTAATTATAATACGAATAAATGAAAAAGGGAAGTCCTTTTCGAAATGTTAACAGATTGTTCTTATTTACTACTCCGTAGTCCGAAGCTTCGCTTCTTCTAAATGAAAACGAGAGTAAACTCCTGCAAATATTTTTGCGGAGTCCGCTCTCGCAACGTCCACCTCGAAAATGCTTCGCATTTCCTCGGTGTCCGTTTGGCTCATGTGCTTAAATACGCAAAAAGACTACTCCGTAGTCCGAAGCTTCGCTTCTTCTAAATGAAAACGAGAGCAAACTCCTGCAAATATTTTTGCGGAGTCCGCTCTCGTTTTCATTTATTTTTGCTTGGTTTCTACAAGAAACATTTTTACTCCGAGCTACATTCGCGCTATTCGCTCCGCTTATGCTTCTGCCATCTTCGCCAACTTCGCTGCCTGGTCCGCTGCGGTAAGTGCATCTATCACTTCGGTCAAATCACCGTTTAATATCTCATTCAATCGGTGGGTCGTCAACTTAATACGGTGGTCGGTTACTCGTCCGTCCGGAAAGTTGTAGGTACGAATCTTCTCGGAACGGTCACCGGTACCCACCTGGCTGCGTCTTGCTTCCGCCTCGGCATCGTGCGCTTTCTCAAGCTCCAGTTCGTACAGCTTTGCACGAAGCACCTTTAATGCCTTATCACGGTTCTTAAGCTGGGACTTCTCATCCTGACAGGAAATCACGATACCCGTCGGAATATGGGTCAGACGTACCGCGGAGTCGGTGGTGTTGACACACTGTCCGCCGTTACCGGATGCACGGAATACATCAAACTTACAATCATTCATATTAAGCTCTACGTCTACTTCCTCAGCCTCCGGCATAATTGCTACGGTCGCGGTGGAGGTATGGATACGTCCGCCGGACTCGGTTACCGGTACACGCTGTACGCGGTGTACACCGCTCTCGTACTTAAGCTTCGAGTACGCGCCCTGGCCGTTTACCATAAACACCGCTTCCTTAAAGCCACCGATCCCGTTTTCATTTACATTCATCAAGTCAATCTTCCAACGGAAGGTCTCTGAATACTTTGCATACATACGATAAAGCTCTGCCGCAAACAACGCAGCCTCGTCACCGCCCGCACCTGCACGAATTTCCACGATAACGTTCTTCTCATCGTTCGGATCCTTCGGAATGAGTAAAATCTTCAGATTCTGTTCGCACTCCTCTAAGCGGTCCTTTGCCTCGGAAAGCTCTTCCTTTGCCATCTCACGCATCTCTTCGTCGCTTTCCTCTTCAAGCAAAAGAAGGCTATCTTCAATATCCTGCTTTGTCTGCTTATAACGCTTATACTCTGCCACGATATCCGCCAAATCATTCTGCTCCTTCATGAGCTTACGGAATCTCGCCTGGTCGTTTACTACGTTCGGGTCGCTTAACTCATTCTGAAGCTCTTCGTAACGCTGTAACAAATCCTCTAACTTATCAAACATCTCTATATCTCCTTATTATCACCCGGCCAAACCGCAAACACCATCCGGTCCAGTCCGGCATAATCCTTTTTCACTTCAACCGACACGTATCCTTCCGCCACCAGAATCTCCGGTACCGATTCTCCCTGGTCGTGACCGATTTCAAACATCAGTCGGCCTCCCAAAGTCAGATACCCCTTCGCCTCTGCTGCAATTCTTCGGTAAAACAGTAATCCGTCCGACCTCCCGTCAAGCGCCATACGAGGCTCAAACTCCCTTACATCCGGCATCAGCTCCTCAACCACCGCGCTCTTAATATAGGGTGGATTGGAAACAATAATGTCATACATACCTTCCACATGCTCGAATAAATCCCCATGAAAGAGCGTCACATCCGCATCCAAAAGCTCCGCATTTTTCTTCGCCACAGCAAGCGCCTCCGGGGAAAAATCCGATGCCGCCACATGGGCAGGCTCACCAAACTTTGCCACCGTCACTGCGATGCATCCGGAACCGGTACACATGTCAAGTACCCGCTTCCCCTTCGCTTCTGTAAATACCGCCTCTGCCAACAACTCCGTCTCCGGTCGCGGAATCAAAACACCCGGTTGTACACAAAAGCGCAAACCGCAAAACTCCTGCTCTCCTGTAATATACTGCACCGGCTCATGCTTCATTCGTCTTACAAGCATGGTCCGAAAACATTCCTTCTGCTCTTCCGGCACTTCTAACGCTCCATCACGCAGAAAAGACATAAAATCCATATTGCATGCATGAAACAAAAGAATTCTCGCATCGGTACGTGCCTCATCAAACCCGGCCTCCGCAAGCAAATTTACTCCGTCCGCCATCAATTCGGAATAAGTCATAATATCCCGCCTTTAATGCTCTTTGTCTCCGGAACGCTCCATAACCGTTCCTTCGCCTTCAAATACGAAAAACTTATCTAACGCACGAAGAATGTCGTCCTCTTCCTCCTCATCCTCCGTATCGCGTGTATTAACAACCGCTTTCTTTGCTGCCTTTCCTGCCTCTTCGGCCTTATCCGCCGCAGAAACCTTTTCCGCCAGACGGCTTCTGCTTTCCTTCGCCGCTGCCTCGTCCGGCTCTTCCTTCTTTGCGGAAGGGAAACTCCAGTCGAACTTCGCCGTAATATCCTCAGTTTCAGCCTTCGTTACCGCTTTTTCTACGTTCTTTGCAGCCTCTGTAACCGCCGTCTCTAACGTCGTATCCGGTTCCGGCATTCCTGCCGTCTGTTCCATTGAAGCCTGCACTTTCTCTTCCGGATGCTCCGCTTTTTTCGCCGACTTCTTCGTTTCTTTTCCCTGCTCAGTCTTACCGGCCGGAACCACCTTTACTTTACCGTTCTTCTTACGAACCTTCCGTTCGAAATTCTCATCCAGATATGCCTGCCAGTCAAATACCGCCTCTACGGAAGCTACCGCAACACGAATCATGTCGTCATCCGGCTCTCTGGTGGTCAAGCCCTGTAACCAAAGTCCCGGCTTACTTAAAAATCCCACAATCTTAGACTCGCTGGAGCCCGCCAGACGAATGAACTCATAGGAAATACCCGCAATCACCGGTACAAACAGCACACGTACCACAAAACGAAGCCATAATGTCTCCACACGTACAATCAGAAAGAAAATCACACTGATTAACATAACAAACAACAAAAAGCTGGTACCGCAACGCTTATGGAATCTGGAGCACTCTCTGACATTCTGCACCGTCGGCGCCATGCCGTGCTCAATACAGTTAATGGTTTTGTGCTCCGCACCGTGGTACATAAATACTCGTTTTATATCCTTTAACCGGGAAATCAATACCACATATCCCAGGAAAATCGCCACACGAATCAGACCTTCAATCAAGGTCTTCCACTCATAGGAAACTACACTTTCATCAATAAAGCTTACAATCAGAAGCGGCAACAGCATAAAAATCGCAATTGCCATTACCACGGAAAGGAACACGGTACAGCCCATAATAAACTTGTCCGCCTTTTCTCCGAACTTTTTTCGGAGCCAAAGTTCAAACTTGCCCGGTTCTTCCTCCACATCCTCAAAATATTCCGCTGAAGAAGTAAGCATCTTTACACCCAGTACCAAAGACTCCACAAAGCTGACTACGCCCCGGAGTAACGGCAAACCAAGCACTTTATGCTTCTCGGTAGCGCTGATCATCTCACCCTTTTCCACCGCAATCTCACCGTCCGGCTTTCTGACAGCAACCGCATAGTTTCTCTTGTTTTTCATCATTACGCCTTCTAATACGGCCTGTCCTCCGATTCCTGATGACTTCATGTGTACCTCCTTCTCCGTGTGTGTCTTATAAGCAAAGCAGGTTGAGATTATCACAACCTCAACCTGATTTTTGTTCTTTTATGTTTTTTTAGTTCTGGCTTAAACCATATCTACGGTTGAACTTATCAATAGCACCGCGTGCAGCTACAGCTTTCTGCTGACCGGTATAGAAGGAATGGCACTTGGAACAAACTTCCACATGGATTTCCTCTTTGGTAGAACCGGTAACGAACTCATTACCACAGTTGCAGGTTACCTTTGCCTGATAGTATTTCGGCTGGATTGCTTCTTTCATGTCTTTCACCTCTTTATCTCATAACTTAAAACAGCTTTTTCATTATAGCATGGTTTTTTCAAAAAAGCAATAGCATTTTTAAATTAATTTTGAGATTCTGCAGAGTGGTCCAATTCAAACCAGAACTCCACGCCCGAAACATGATTCTTTACTCCGTATGCCCGGTTATGAGCCTCCATAATAGCCTTTACAATCGACAAACCGATTCCGTTTCCGCCATACTCCCTGGTGCGGGCCTTGTCCACTTTGTAAAACTTAATCCAGATATTCGACAGGTCCTCCTCCGGAATCTGCGAACCCGTATTAAATACCGATACCCTGACACAGTCGCCCCTCGGATCCAACCGGACGTCGATACGCCGTTCTCCGTCTACATGGTGAAATGCATTGCTGACATAATTGGTCAATACCTCCTCCACCATATACTCGTCCGCCCACACATAGACCGGCTCGGTATGGTCGAAGCATATCGTAACCTCTTTTTGGTTTGCCAGCACCTCCACGGAATTTAACACCGCACGAATCACCGCTGTCAAATCAAACCGCGTAAGCTCCGGCGATGTCGTTCCGTACTCCAACTGATTCAGCGTCAGAAGCTTCTTTACCATGGTATTCATCTTTGCCGCCTCATCGATAATAACATCGCAGTAAAAGTCCCGGTCCTCCTGACTTTCGTTTATATTGTCCTTCAAGCCCTCCGCATACCCCTGAATCAGTGCAATCGGTGTCTTCAGTTCATGAGTCACGTTGGAGAGAAACTCCTTCCGCACTTCGTCCGCCCGGGTCTTCTTCTCAATATCCATCTTGAGCTCATTGTTTGCACTCTTTAGTTCGGAAATAGCAGACTCCAGTTTTTCCGATAACACATTCATACTGTTTCCCAGCGTTCCGATTTCGTCTTTGCGCTTCGCTTCGTACTTTACATCGAAGTTCAACTTCGACATTTCCTTGGAAATCTCCGCCAGCTTCAAAATCGGTTTTGTAAACCGGCGACTGACAAAAAACATTACAACAGAAATCATGACCGCACTGGCCAGACCGGCATATAACAGGAACTTATTGGCTACCTTGACGCTTTCCTGCATACTCTCCACATTGGAGCGCAACAAAATAATCTCTCCGCTGTCCAAATAGCCTACAAGCTCGATATATTTGGACTCCATCCGGGCATCATACAGCGAAAAAATGCTGTAGTTTTCCGTTTCCTTTTCTAACTTCTTCTCCTTCAAATCCTCTCCGAACCCCGGCAAAAAGTAATCTCCGATCAGCTCCCTGATTACCTGCTCATCCTGGTTGTTTTTACCGCCGGTTCCGAAAAAATAACTGACAATTGCCTGAGGTCTTACATTAAAAATAATATCCTCCACAATTACCGTAGTAACATTGGACCTTGCACATAAAATATCCAACTTCAGACGCAACTCCTCCGAAATCCCCTTCGGACCGGCTGCTCCGATATTTCCTGTATCGTCTGTCCCCGATACATTCCCGTAAAAATCGGACTCTTCCTTTACTTCGGAAAAATCCACACCGCCTTCTTCCGATACCAACCGGTTGATTTGTAGATACATCTCTCCCAGCATTTTCTGCTTACTGTTTTCATAATACTTTACCAGAAGGGTTTCGTTCAGCACAATACACATTGCCACCGTACCGAATATGGCAGCAAAGGTCAGCAAAATCATTTTTACTCTTACGGAATGCTTCCCGTGCTTCATACACTACACCTCGAACTTGTATCCCATCCCCCAGATGGTTTTGATATAGTCGCCCTTTTCTCCCATTTTGCTTCGCAGCTTCTTTACATGGGTATCAATGGTCCTGGCATCTCCGAAATAATCATAATTCCACACATTATTTAATATCCGTTCTCTGGATAATGCCACTCCCTTATTATCGATAAAATACGTCAGCAATTCAAACTCCTTGACACTCAGTTCTATCGGTTGTCCGTCTACAAACACCTGATGAGCCGACTTATCCAGTACAATGCCGCCGATTTCCGTTGTCTCTGCCGCCACGGTACCTGCCCTGCGCAAAACCGCCTCGACTCTTGCCACTAAAATCTTCGGACTGAAGGGCTTTGAAATGTATTCATCCACACCCAGTTCAAAGCCTAACAACTCGTCCCTCTCGTCACTTTTTGCCGTCAGCATAATAATCGGTACGGTAGAATACTGCCGGATTTCCTTACACACCTGCCAACCATCCATCTTCGGCATCATCACATCTAAAATAATCAGTTCGATATCCTTTTGTTCAAAGAAAATATCAACCGCTTCTTCTCCGTTCCCGGCCTCAACCACCTCGTAATTATTCTTTATCAAAAAATCCCGCACCAGCTTGCGCATACGGCTCTCATCATCAACTACCAAAATCTTCGTACGTTCCATAAAACCAGCCTCCTATGAAAAAGCTCTTTCCCCTATCCTACCACGGGAATATGGAAAATCTGTGTCCGAATGTGTATGGAATTGTGAACACCTACTGTAGCGACTCTTCCCTGAGAATTAAATCTTCTTCCCACTCCGTCAGGCGGTTCTCCCACTGATGAAGCTGTTCTTCCTTTTCGGTCAATTCTTCCTTCCAACCCGCATACTGATCCAATACCTTTTGTTCATAGTCCGCAAACGGGGACGCCGTTCCGAACAACCGGATTGCAAACAATATGACAATCACAATACACAGCACCACCACCGTAAAGGTCAGCCGCTTAGACTTTTCCTTATAAAACTCCAGCAGTTTCTTTTCCTTGGAAGGTTTCTTCTCCTGCTGTAGCTTCTCCTGCTTTACCGGCTCCGGAAGCGGATGCAGACTGCTTTCCGCCACAAGCCCGGAATCCAATGCTCTGGAACGCAACTCCTGTAAAAAAGCAATTCCCAGCGTTGTTACCAGTGTTCCCTTCTCAATTAGCCGGTTATACAATTTTACTGCAGTTTTTACATTTCCCAAATCGGCCTGGGAACGGATATAAGCCACAACCTCCGCTTCTTTTTTCGCCTCCGTCAATTCCTCCTCGGAACGGAATGTAAATCCCTGATACGTATATGTCTTTCCTTTTTCCATTGTATTCCTTCTTTCCGAAAAAAACGCTCTATCCTACACTAATCTAATATCAGTATAGCATAAAGCGTTTCTTTTGCAAAGTTATTTTATGTTACATTGTCGTATCGGAAGCATGCATATTCTTTGTTACCACATGTTTTAAAACAGCCAGTAAAATAAGCAGCACGCCGATACCGATCATGGTAAGACCGAACTTAGACATCTCGTAAAAGAACGGTGCAAAAATCCCGGTAACCAAATCCGTCACAACAAATCCGAACTCTTCCGCTCCCGGCTCCGTTGCCAGTTCTGCCTTAACAATATTCATAATCGGGGTTTCAAACAACGTTACGAGCTTACACAACAGGCCTCCCAAAATCAGTGCTACCGACGGAACCACAAAGCCCGCCGTACCGAACCAGAAACAAATCAAAAGCAACAGCACCGCTGCCAATACAATTCCGTATACTACAAGCTTCACTTTATCCTTATTGATACTGATTTCCTTGAATATATCAAAGGTCTCACGAATATCCGGATCCTGTGACGCCTCCCGCAATGCCGTATTAAGCTCCTGCTCCAGCTCCTTTGCCATATCGTCAATCTCGTTGTTCACCTCCAGGCGGAACTCACTGTTCCACTCCGTCTTGACTGCTTCCATCTCATCATCAAAGAGCGTTTCAAAGGCACCTGCGCCGAACTGCGTATCATACGCCTTTTCCAACTCCTCCAAGGTCGTCACGCCGTAATCGGAATATTTTCCTAATAACTCGGACTCGATATCCGCCTTCACGGACCGGACAAAATCTGCGGAGAAAAATCTTGACTCCGCCCCTTCAAAGCTTGCGGCATAAATATCATCAAACCCATTCTCCGCAAGGTCCTCCAAACCACTTCGGAACCCTTCCACCACAGTATCTATCTTCAACTGCGGCTCCGTTCCGTTATACATGCAATCTACACCTTCCGCAAGCAAACCATCAATAAACTCTACGGAAATACTCTTCTGCAATAACTCATTCCAAAACTCCGGATTCAGCTCCTCAATTTGTGCTTCCTCATCCAGTTCTTCCATCATAAGTGTATGTAGATTCTCTGATAACTTCGCTTCCTTTATCATGGACTCGATGCCTTCGTGAGACGCAGCCTGGGATAACCCGATTGCGGCACCGCCTACCGGAATCCCCGCAATCAGCCCCGGCACCAAAACCACACTGAAAATAATACCGAAAATCATCAATACCAGCTTAAATGCATTATCCTTCTTTTTTTCTACCATAGCTATCCCCTCTGATTCCTTTGTATTCTAAGCGTTCTTTGCTTATATCTTCAGTATAGCACAATGTCTGTTTTTTGCAACCCTAGGAACGGATGCGGAAAGTTTTCGGTGCTACCTTATACACCAGAACGCATGCCACCACAGAATACAAAACACAAAACGCAATCGTGCAAAGGCCGAATATAAAGGTCGGCAAACGCAAATGTATCATAACATAACAAACAACATAGGTCGCCATCATAATAATCTGGTAGGTACCGCTCTTTATCTCCGTTCCAGCATTATACGGCTGTAACAAATAATACAGCGTCAGATAATGCACCGAGAAGAAAATGCTCATACATAAAACGGAGACGAGAATAATCACATAATTCATCGGATTGTCCGTCCCGCCGGAAGCAAACAACAGTAGTGCCAGGCCTCCGCCGACAACTCCCGCCGGTAACAAATTCACCTTAATGATTTCCCACAACCGGATACGAAACAATTTCAAAATCATCTTCGGCTGCTTGTAGAAAGAGTAGGTAAGCAAACTGTGATCACAGTTCACAAACAAGGCTCTCGTAAAGCCGGTCCCACGGTTTACCATATACATGATAAACACAAAATACGGCAAAAAAGTCATGACCAATTCGTTCAGTTCTGCCTGTTCCTCCGGCGCCATAGCATTTACCACCAGCAATACGGCAAACACAAGCGCCGCAATCACCGCAATCCGTATGGAGGACTTCCACAGAATCTTCCGGTGACGCTTGATAAATAACTCATTTAAATACTCAAATCCCTTTTTATTACTGAAAATATTCGTATCGGCACTGATTTTCTTTTGGTCCTGCTTCTGCTGAATCTCCCGCTGTACCGACGGATCCAGAAAAATCATGGCACCGTATAAAATTTCCTTGTACATGGCTTGGTATTGTGTAAAGGTAAAAATCTTCCACAGGGATAGCACCCCTGCTAAAATCACAGCACACATAATCCCTACACAAACCATGCGCGGAACCATAATCCCCAACGCCGGCAGTCCGTATGCAACCAACAACAATACCGCTGCCAGTATGAGACGCACCGTGTTCTGACTGTTATCACTTACTACTTTCCGGTTCTTCTCATAACGGGTCAATTCCCATGCCGCATAGATCAGCTTCACCCCGGCCACAAACAACGGAATCAGGAAGCATTCCCAGACCTTAAGACCTGCCAAAAGACCGAACAGCAGACCGGATGCCGTAAAGCCCAGAAGCAGTCGGACAATCTCGTAAAAATAATTGACTAAAGTATACTCCTTTGCATTCATTCCAAGTAAAATCATGGCATAATACTTATCCTTGGAAGGGTCAAACATATACGTATTCAAGAACGCTCCGATGGCAGATAAAAACAGCAGCAGATGTAAAAAGAAGCTCGCCTCCGTTCCTTCCTGCAAATTGTATGCGCTCACCGGCAATAGAAACATCAAAGAGAAATATACCAGTTTCCAAAAGAACGTGGAAAGTACCTCCCAAATCCAAAACAGTACATTGGCGAACACCTTCAAGCCATGGGACTGATACGCCTTACCCGGAATCAATTTCTTAATCAGCGGAATCTGCTTCAGGGCATAAATAATGTTGTTCACCCGGTACGTATTTTTAAGCGAAAAAGAAAGTCGCAGTGTCTTACTCATTTCCGTCCTCCCGAAGTGCCGCAATAATCTTATCCTTAAACTCCCTGCTGTCCAAATCGGACTTATCCACCGTTTCCAGTACGCCGTGATTTAACAGTACGATTTCATCGCACAAATCCAACGCCAGGTCCATAATGTGGGTCGAAAAAATCGTAATACAATCCTTCTTTAAAGAACGAAGCAGCTGCTTCATTTCCTCTGCCACCACCACATCAAGGGACGTCAACGGCTCATCCAATAAAAGCACCTTCGGTCGTGCAATAATATTGATTAACATCTGCATCTTGTTTTTCATACCGTGGGAATAGTCCTTTAACAGCTTATCCCGGTCTTCCGCATCAATGCTGACATACTCAAAATATTCATCGGTTGTTTTCTTATCCTCAATCCGGTCCTCATGGATATCCAGGAAAAATTTCAAAAACTCCCGTCCCGTCAGAAACTCCGGCACTGTCGGCGTGGAAAGCACATAGCCGATATCCTCCGGCACGATTTTTTCTACCGCACCGTTTTCCTCCAGATAGAACTTTCCGCCATCTGTCTTTATATCGCCGTTGATACAGTTAAACAGCGTCGTCTTTCCGGCACCGTTTCTTCCCAAAAGCCCGTAGATTTTCCCAGCTTCAAAGGTAAAATCAATATCCTTTAATACCTGCTTTTTCTCAAAGCTCTTTGCTACATGTTCGATGGTAAACTTCATTGTGTGCTCCCTTCTTATACTTTCTTAATTTACAAAAATAAAGTATTTTACTATAACAAAGCGGCACTGCTTTCGTGCCGCTCCGGTATCCATAAATGATTCTGTTCCCTCACATATGTCTCCCATCCCTACGCTAACACGCCAAACAAAATCTCTTCTGCGCCAAACCTCCCAGGGTGCCCTCATAGCACAACTCCATTTCCGGAAGACTTAAGAAATCCACCGGATGATACAGTTCCGGAGACTTCGTAAGCTCCATCACGCCCACTTCGTTTAAGGTCTCCGCCACAAACTGGGAACAAAAATACTTATTCCGGCGCTTATACGCAATCCCGAAGAAACATAAAAACGTTCCTAACACACTGTACTGAAACCGCTTCTGCACCGGAAGCATTTTCTTAAACTTCCTGCGGATTGCCCGGTACGACTGGGCCGGAACTTCCAGGCGGTACAATGCACACGGCGCATTCTTACATTTCGCCATCATCCCGGACTCAATGCTTTCATGTACAAACCCTGCCGGAAGCGGCAAATTCGTGTACCGTCTCGCAAAGCTGTAAAACTGCGTACAATCTCCGGAAAATCCGAGAGAAATATGGGTATACGGTTCCTTCGTTGCTATATGAATTACTCTGGAAAGTAAAGATGTCGTGCGTAACAATAAAATGTACAGCTCTCTTGTCTCCTGATTCTTTTTTGCCATTCTTAATATCACCTTCCCTAAACACGGCCCCTACACCGTTATGACAAATCATAGATAATAACATTATAGTATATTATTCTGGGAAACGCAAGTAGTTCCGAAAAGAAAGGGGACAGCCCTAAAAACTGTCCCCGGAATCTTGTACCTTCCGACTTATCATTTTCTTCACTTTTAATGCTAAAAGCATCGCTCCTTGTGCTCCTTCTTACAGCTGCCGTTCTTTGCACACCGGTAGCAGATCTCGTTCGGCAGGGCTTCTCCCGCAAAATATTGACGCAGATTTTCAAGGGTCGTCTCCGCAATGTTTTTTAGCGCTTCTCTGGTCAAAAAGGCCTGATGGGAGGTCAGCAGTACATTCGGCATGGAAATAATACGGGCCAGCTCGTCATCCGGCATCACAGCTCCGGAATAATCCTCATAGAAGTAATCTCCCTCCTCCTCATACACATCCAGGCCCGCGGCACCGATTTTCCCTTCCTTTAATCCTTCAATCAGTGCCGTGGAGTCGATTAACGCACCACGGGAGGTATTGACTAACATGACTCCGTCCTTCATGGTTTCGATTGCCTTCTCATCCACCAAATGATAAGACTCCTTGGTCAGCGGACAGTGTAAAGATATCATATCGGAATGCCGGCACAGTTCTTCAAAGGACACATAACGCACACCCTCCCGTTCCCTCGGATACGGATCATAGGCCAGCACCTTCATTCCGAAGCCCAGGCAGATGTCGATAAACACCTGCCCGATTTTTCCGGTTCCCACCACACCCATGGTCTTTCCGTGAAAATCCGTCCCCAGAAGGCCGATTAAGCTGAAATTATACTCCCGGATACGGTTATAGGCACGGTAAAGCTTCCGGTTCAGGGAAAGAAACATGCCCATGGTGAACTCCGCCACCGCATACGGCGAATAGGCCGGCACCCGGACAATATGCACCTTCCCGTAAGCTTCCTTAAAGTCTACATTATTGTATCCCGCACAGCGAAGTGCCACAATAGAGATTCCCATCTCCGACAAAGTGTTCAGAACCTCTGCATTCACCCGGTCATTTACAAAAGCCACCACCGCATCACACCCCTGTGCAAACACCACGCTCCGCTCGTTAAGCTTGGAATCGCAGTACAGAATTTCAAAGTTGTATTCCTTTGCAAAGGGATCAAAGTATATCTTGTCATAAGGTTTCGCATCAAAAAAACATAATTTTTTCATCACAGCCTCCGGTTCCTTCATTCATTTTTCCTTAGTATACCATGATTTTCCTCCCTTATGCATTTGCGCCGACATCCGCCTTATTTCGCTTCCTTTCAACGAAACCTCTCACCTTCCTACAGCTCCCACAACAAATCAAGCAACGCTTCTGTCCGCTCGGTAATGGCCGCAAAGTCCACACATTCCTTATAAATATCTTCCAGCTCGTCATGAATCTTCTTACATTCCTTAAAGCAAAACATTGCCAGCTCCTCCTGCCGCCGTGCCTCCTCGGCATACCGGGAAGCAATTCCGTGGCAGTCTTTTTTCAGGAAATCCCCTGCAGAAAGCAAGGTTCCGTCCGTCCCCGGCTCTGTGGTAAGAAATACCTCCCGGTCCCGCAAAAGCATATGATTCACACGTTCCGGACAAAGAGGACTGCAAAACAGCTCCTTCCGATTGCTTTGCACCTCCTTTGCAAGCAGGTCCGCCACCACGTCCTTTTCTGCGCCAATTACCCGGTACACTCTGTTTCCTTCACACAAATCCTTCGCAAAGTTCACCCGTCCCTTACAACTGAGCGCATCCAGAAACAAGCGCCTGCTCTGCCGTTCCTCTTCTTTTCCGATGCGTTCTGCCATCTCTTTTCCCTGTTTTACAAGTTTATCTTTCTCCACACAGTCCGCGATTTCCCGATAACGTTCCTCTTCCAAAGCCTTTGCCGCCCGTAAAAATGCGTAGCCTCTGCGGTAGCATTCCTTATTCTTTCTGGTAAGACTCTCCACTGCATCCCGATACCGAATGATACGGGTCCTATCGATATGCTCTCCCAGGTTTACAATCTCCTCCACCGCTCCCGGAAACTGTGGGTCCATGGTATGAGGCGAGGTAGCGTCCGCAAACACAATTCCCCGCTTAACAAGACGTATCGCATCTAAACTGTCCGGATCCCCGGAGCAGTAAAACCGTTCTACCTCTTCTCCCGCTTCCTCCGCTTTTGCGGCCACCCGCTTCATTAAGGTACTCTTTCCCACCCCCGGGCCTCCTTTTATCATAAAGTATCGTGTCAGCCGCGCCCATACCGGTACCACTCCGTCAAAATAATTATGAAAGCCTTCTCCACTGTTACTGCCCGAAAAATAACATTGTCCCATAGGTGCTCCAATCAAATACATTTCCTTATACTTTATTCCGCAGGATTTTCTTTCGTGCACACACCAAACCGATTTTTGCGAATACACTGTGGTATAAAAAACAAAGGAGTCGCTTATGAATTTTCTGATTTACGGAGAAGACTGCCGGCATGCTATTCTGACCGACCTCATGCAACGAGCAGGTCATACCTTGCAGGCTCCCGCAGACCTTCTGATTTTATCTCCCAAAGAAAGCTTTACGGCATATACCGATGTCATCAAACAAAACAGTCTCATCTGGGGAGGCATCCCGTCGGAAACCGCGGCGCTTTTAACCGCAGGCTACCGAAAACTCCGGCAGAGTGACACCTTCCGGACCAAAAACTCCGTGTACACCGCGGAAGGAGCCGTAGCCCTCGCCATAAAGGAGACAAAGACCGCTCTGTGCGAAACCGAGGTCTTAATTCTTGGCTACGGCTTTCTCGGAAAGGAATGTGCACGTCTGTTTTCGGCTTTGGGGGCTTCGGTTACGGTATACACCGAAAATCGGTCGGAGCTTTCCGATGCCTTACAAAAAGGCTTTTCCGCAAAAAAACTGACGGAGCTTTCTTCCCTTGACAATGTTATTGTGATTAATACCATCCCGGCGGCTGTACTGGACCGTTTACCGGCTTCCTGCAACGATTCTCCGGCTCTATTAATCGAATTGGCCAGCGTACCTTGTCTCACCAAGGATATCTCCGGCTTACGTGTACTTCCGGCAGGTGCACTGCCCTCTCGGTTTTCACCGGAATCTGCCGCAAAGCTCATATTTGACGAAATCATAGAACAAACTAAAAAGGAGTAGTCTTATGGAAAATTTAAAAGGAATGCGCATCGGATTCGCCGTTACCGGATCCTTTTGCACCTTTTCGAAAATATTAGACCCTATCAAGGAATTGGTACGCCTCGGGGCGATTGTAACCCCGATTTTTTCTTTTTCTACGGCACAGATTAACAGCCGTTTTTATAAAGCCGAGGACTTCCGTAACGATGTGGAAGCCATTACCGGTAACACCGTCATCGACACCATTCCGGGAGCGGAGCCCATCGGTCCGAAGAAGCTTTTTGACCTTATTATCGTAGCTCCGTGTACCGGAAACACCATTGCAAAGCTGGCAAACGCCATCACCGACACCCCGGTTACCATGGCGGTAAAGGCCCACCTCAGAAACAACCGCCCGGTGCTCCTTGCCGTCTCCACCAACGACGGACTTACCGCCAATGCCTCCAACATCGGCAAGCTTCTTAACACCCGGAACTACTACTTCGTCCCGTTCCGGCAGGACGACTGCTCCGGCAAACCGAATTCTTTGGTAGCTGATATGGCACTGGTGCCGGTATCCGCATCAAAGGCAGCAAACGGAGAGCAGATACAACCGTTACTTCGGTAAGCAAAAGAAACGGAGTACCGAAAGGTTTCTGTCCCTTCGGTACTCCACATGTTTAACTCCTTATATCTCCTCTATCCGAACCTCTTTCGCCAAGATAAAACCTTCCGTTCCCAAGGAAGTCTCCAGCTTTGCTTCTACGCACTCATCCTTCTCATAAAACAGTAAATCCAAAATGATACTCACCGTCCCGTACATCTCCCCCTGAAGGCAAAACGACTTTACTCCCAGAAAGGTAAGCTTTATCCGTGCCTTACTCCGTTTTTGCACCCAAACCGGTCCTGCTCCCGTCCGGATTACCATCTCAATCCGATCCGCAGTAATCGAAACATTCTCAATCTGCTCATCGTGGAAATCCGGAACAAAACCGAACTTTCTCTCCAAATCCTCCATACCCTGTACTAACATCACATTACCTCCGACAAGCTGAAAGTTTACGACTTCTTTATTTTTACCAATTCACCAATCATTGCCCCACCAATGATGCACACTGCACCTATAATTTGAACAATGCTCATCTTCTCGCCAAGTAAAATTGATGCAAATATAACTGCCGATAATGGTTCAAGATAACCACATACAGCTACAGTTTGAACCGGCAATTTAGTAAGTGGTGAAAAATATAAATAACATCCAATCCCAGTATTTAAGATACCCAATATCAAAATCCAATGCCAATCATCAGAAGGTATGTTGATAACAAAGCCTTGTTTGAAACCGACAAATACTGCAACCGTTAAGAAACTTACCAATAGCTGTATTACAGAATTTTCCATGCCTGTAATATTCTTAGACTGCTTATTCAGAGTAACCATAAAAAAGTACATAACTGCTGACATAGCACCACAAATAATTCCCCATGTATTGCTACCTTCAGTAACCGCATTCCCATTAACAAAATAAATGCCTATAAGAACAAGTAAAAATCCAATTATCTTAGGTGCTGTAAGTTTCTCCCTAAAAATCAAAGGGGATAAAATCATTACTATTACCGGACCACAATAATACAAAAGTGATGCCATACTTACACCTATCTGTTGATAAGCTTCATATAAAAACATCCAACTTGTTCCCATTGTAATTCCAGACAAAACGATATACACAGTATCTTTTCTGTATGTAATAATGTGAAATCTCCCTTTGCCGACAAGGAATAAAGTCATTAAAAGAACGCTTCCAATAAGCGTTCGTAAAAATACAATTTCATAACTGCTTAAAGCAATATTACTTGCCACAATACCATTTAAACCAAACAGCAATAATGCTGACAAATATTTTATAAATGCTTTCTTATCCATAATAACCTCTTGCTTTTTGATATTGAGAAGTATATCATAATATCGAGCATAACAAAAGCAAATATTTGTTATATCTAAAATCACATTTAGGAATAGGTGTTATTATGGACATGAATTTGCAAAAATACCTCTCTTTTGTGAAAACGGTCGAATACGGGAGCTTCACAAAAGCGGCAGAAATTCTTAACTATACCCAATCCGGTGTCAGCCGAATGATTTCAGACCTAGAAAAAGAATGGAATATCACACTTCTTGAGCGAAGCAAATACGGTATCAAACCTACAAGTGACGGCATGAAGATATTACCATATGCCCAAAACCTTTGTACTGAATTTAATAAACTCCAAATGCAAATAGACGAAATCAACGGACTCGACTCCGGTTTAATCCGCATTGGTACTTTTTCAAGCGTTGCCACGCATTGGCTTCCTAACATAATTAAAGAATTTCAGAAAGATTATCCTAATATTGACTATGAACTTTTGTTAGGTGATTATACTGAAATTGAAGAATGGATTCATACAGGCAGAGTCGATTGCGGATTTTTAAGGTTACCAACTCACCAAGAATTTGAAACCATTTTTTTACATCAAGATAAGCTTATGGCAATTATCCCCGAAAATCATTCTTTAAGAGACGTTGACCAATTTCCTGTCTCTGCACTTTGTAATGAACCTTTTATGCTACTCGAAAAAGGAGCCAAAGCGGAAATATCTGAAATATTCGAACGAAACAATCTAACACCAAATATGAAATTTACAACTTGGGATGATTACGCTGTTATGTCAATGGTTGAAAGCGGTCTTGGAATCTCCATATTACCGGAACTAATCTTAAGGCGTGTCCCATATAGGATTCTATCAAAAGAATTAGATGTTCCTGCTTACCGTGATATAGGTCTCGCACTAAGAAGCAAAAAAAATGCTTCTCTAGCAGTAAAAAAGTTTTTGGACTATCTGAAATATCGCTAGTTCCCCCCCAAAAAAACTCTACGCTTTCATGCTGTAGAGTTTTTTGATATATGCGCAAACTTCAAAGTTTCCTCTCATTCCTCATTATATCTCATTTCCCCAAACAACGCAATTTCAACTATCTCTTTCTCTTATAAACTACAGTATCAACTGCACCCCATCTGCGCGGCGGCTCGGGCGTGGCGGATTCTTGCAAGTGAAATAGCCGATTTTATTTATACGTTTTTTACCCCACACCTTATCCGGTTTTTGTCATTTGCCCGAAGGGCCGCATTTTTAGCTGAGTCGAAATCACCTCTTACCGGTTCTAAGTCTCGAAGCCACACCTGAGAGACGTTTAGAACCGGTTAGAGGAAGTTTGACGAAGCGTTGCGCCATGCAAAAACAGATAATGTGTGGGGCAAAAAACGTTGACATAAACCGAATATTCACTTGCAAGAATGGGAAGCCGCGCAAAAAGAAAAGGGGCGCGAAGCGCCCCCTCTGTAGTCCTCTTACTGTACGTCCTTAGCCCCAACCTCGGTCAGTGCCTTTACCATGCCTGCCATTCCCTGAATCTCGGACGGAATGATAATCTTGGTTGCCTTACCGTCAGCAGCCTTAGCAAATGCTTCCAGACTCTTTAACTGAATTACCTGTCCGGTCGGTGCTGCCTCGTTTAAGAAACGGATACCGTCGGCATTTGCCTGCTGTACGCGAAGAATTGCCTCAGCCTGACCTTCTGCCTCACGAATCATTGCTTCCTTCTTTGCCTCTGCACGAAGAATTGCTGCTTCCTTTTCAGCCTCTGCTTCCAGGATTGCGGACTCCTTCTTACCTTCTGCTACAAGAATGGTAGACTTCTTTTCACCCTCTGCAATAAGGATTGCTTCACGGCGTTCACGCTCTGCCTTCATCTGCTTCTCCATGGAATCCTGGATTGCAGCCGGCGGAATAATGTTCTTTAACTCGACACGGTTTACCTTAATACCCCACGGGTCGGTTGCCACATCAAGAGAGGTTCTCATCTTAGAGTTGATTAACTCACGGGAGGTAAGGGTTTCATCAAGCTCCAAGTCACCGATGATGTTACGAAGGGTGGTAGCGGTCAGGTTCTCGATTGCCATAATCGGATTCTCAACACCGTATGCAAACAGCTTCGGATCGGTAATCTGATAGAACACAACGGTATCGATACGCATCGTTACGTTATCCTTCGTGATAACCGGCTGCGGTGCGAAATCTACGACCTGCTCCTTTAACATCACTCTCTTTGCGATGCGGTCAATGAGCGGCATCTTTAAGTGAATACCAACGGACCAGGTTCCCTGGTATCCGCCAAGACGTTCTACAACGTAAGCCTGCGCCTGCGGTACAATCTTAACACAAGACGCAATCAAAATTAATAAAACAACAACCAATGCAATAATTGCAACAACAGTTCCCGGATTCATAGTTCCTCCTTCTTTGCCCTTCTTCGGGCACCCTTATTTTATTCTGTTACTTTTTCCACGATAACCTTGACACCGTCTACCGCACATACCTGCACACGGGCTCCGGCCTCAATCACCGTTTCGTCCTTACTTCTTGCCGTCCATTCCAGTCCGTTTAACAAAACAGTACCCGTTCCGTTAAAGTTGTCAATGGCTTCCGTTACCTTACACTGTTCCCCGATCAGACTGTCCACATTCGTCTTTGTACGTTTTTCGTTGTAAAGCTTTTTGGCAATCGGTCTCGTAAAGAACAAAAGCAAAAACGATACCGCCAAAAATACAATGACCTGAATCAACAGATTATCCGTTGCCATTGCTACAAAAAACGTAACAAGTGCACCGCCTGCAAACCAGATGGTAACCAGTCCCAAGGTCGCAATTTCAACCACAAGACAAAGAGCAAGAATAATCAACCATACAATTTCCGGCATAAGAATCCTCCTTTCCCTAATGCGAGTGAAAACTCTTTACCGACAGTATAGCGTATTTTTCCTGCTCTTGCAAGTTTCGTCTTAAAATTTCTCAAAAAAACCTATAATTTCTCTCCGTTTGTCTCCCTTACGGCAAAAATAATCCGGAGATTTCCGTTTCTGCAACGAAGTTCATCCAAAAACTTCTTTTCATCTGCGTCCGGCTTCATCTGCACCGTATAGGTCAGCTCGTATAAGGTCCCCATATTAGTGGTCTTTACCTTTTCCAGTCGGGCTCCTTTCGTATAGGCCTTGAACAAATCGTCAAAGGCTCCGGAATAATTCATATCCTCCGGAATCATAATGCGGAGCTGCTTTGTGGTGTCCTTAAAACATACCGCAACCACCTTAAAGACCAACACCACAATAATACCGAGTACAAACAATACACAAAAGGCAAGGGTTATGTAACCGAGACCACAGGCAAGTCCCGCTGCCATCGCCATAAATACCAAAGAGATGTCCTTGGACTCTCCCGGCACGCTACGAAATTTTACAAGTGCAAACACACCCGCAATGGAGAATGCACGAGCTACATTACTGCCCACCAGCGTAATCACAAGGGCCACTACCGCCGGAAGAATCAACATACTCACAATAAAGCTTAACGAACGTCTGCTTTTTTCCGTAATTAATATATACACTGCCGCAATCAAAATACCAACCACTACCGCCGCCAGCATATAGGACAACGTATCTCCTAAACTAATCACTTCTGCTTGTTCCGTAACTCCGAATAACTTCTCTAACATCTTTTTTCCCTTTCTTATCTATCGTATCCTTTATTCTTCAAGCAAAGCATCCTCATACGCACCTTCGTCCGCAATCGCCGCTTCCTCTTCTTCCGTTTCCTTCTCCTCAAGTCCCAGCATATACCTCGTATATTCCGTACCGTACTTGGAAAAGGACGCTGGATAAATCTGAAACTCCGACAGGAGCTTTGTCATCCAAAGCGGCATGGCTTCTTCAATCTTGATTTCCATAATCCACTCATCCTCCGGCAACAGCTTATCTCCGTAGATACCGTAATGGAGGCCCAAATCATATCGTCTGGTTGTAATATTCCGGTCAAAGGTAATACGGAACTCCTTATTGTCTTTTCCGAACATAGCCACTCTGTCATAAGACAAAAACAATGCCGGTTTCAGTTCCATATTCATTCGTTTCAACAAATATTGCAACTCTCTGAGCACCTGGGCATTCATATAGCTCTTATGCTCCGGTATCACTCCCGATTCCACAAATGCATAGGCCTCTGCCAGTTTCAATTTTGTCCGCCGCTTATTTACCTTTTTCTTAAACTTTTTCTTAATTTCCAGAAACACCTTATCCTCCGGTGTCACCACGCCGTAACTGCGCAGTCGCAGCTTTTCCTTATACACCGGCTTTTCCAGCGAACGGCTGATTAACTCATTCTGCGGTGTATCATAGTAAATATTACAAATCGTGTAAAACTCTCCGTCTCTGCTGTGGGCGTCCGGCTCCATATAGGTAAGCAATCGTTCCCGTAGCTTATGATAACAGGCATCCGTAATCCGGTATTTCTTCTCATACCGGTTAAACACTTCAATCGCCATTTCCGGACCTCCCTTCTTCCGTATTTTATCATACTTTGCCTTTGTGTACAATGTGTGACAAAAGAAAAAATATTTTGTGTTTTTAAAAGTACCGAAAAACACGTGCTCTCCCTACCGAAAGAAAGGGCCACGCCCGATGCGCAACCCTTTGCTATCTGCTATCTCATATTTCTAAAACGGATTACAGTCTCTTTAACAACTCTTCACGCTCTTTTTCAAAGCCCGGCTTACCGAGAAGTGCAAACATGTTCTTCTTGTAGCTCTCTACACCCGGCTGGTCAAACGGATTTACACCGAGAAGGTATCCGCTGACACCACAAGCGAACTCGAAGAAATAGAACAACTCACCGAGAGAACGCTCGTCACGATTTGCCACCTTAATCACAAGATTCGGTACTCCGCCATCGGTATGCGCAAGCTTCGTTCCCTTCATGGCACTCTTATTGATAAAATCAATGCTCTTGCCGGTCAGGTAGTTGAGACCGTCAAGATCTACCGGCTCCTCCTCAATGAGAAGCTCATGGGTCGGAGTCTCGAGCTCCATTACGGTCTCAAACATGGTACGCTGTCCGTCCTGGATAAACTGACCCATGGAATGAAGATCGGTGGTCAAATCTACGGATGCCGGGAAAATACCCTTCTGATCCTTACCTTCGCTCTCGCCGTACAGCTGCTTCCACCATTCAGCCACATAGTGGAAATTCGGCTCGTAGTTTGCTAAAATCTCGATGCTCTTACCCTTTCTGAGCAGTACATTACGAACTGCCGCATACTGTAAGGACGGATTTTCCGCATACGGTGCGTTCATACATACCTCACGCATTGCCGCAGCACCTTCCATCAGGGCATCGATATCCGCACCGCTTGCCGCAATCGGAAGTAAACCTACTGCGGTCAGTACGGAGAAACGGCCTCCTACGTCATCCGGCACAACAAAAGTCTCGTAACCTTCCTCGGTTGCAAGCTTCTTAAGGGCTCCTCTCGCCTTGTCGGTGGTTGCATAAATTCTCTTTGCAGCCTCCGCCTTGCCGTACTTCTTCTCAAGCACCTTCTTGAAAATACGGAACGCAATTGCCGGCTCCGTGGTGGTACCGGACTTACTGATAATATTTACGGAGAAATCACGGTCGCCGATTACCTCAAGTAACTGTGCCAGATAGGTACTGCTGATGTTATTACCTGCGAAGTATATCTCCGGAGTCTTTCTGATTTCCTTGGATACGGAATTATAAAAGCTGTGTCTTAAAAATTCGATTGCCGCACGTGCTCCCAAATAAGAGCCGCCGATACCGATCACGACCAATACCTCGGAATCGGAACAAATCTTGTCCGCTGCCTTCTTAATACGTGCAAACTCTTCCTTGTCATAATCTACCGGCAAATCAATCCAGCCCAGGAAATCATTGCCTGCACCGGACTTGTCAAGCAAACTCTTCTTTGCAGCCAATACCGGCTGTTCCATCAATTCCACTTCATTGCCGCGTACAAATACACTTGCAGCGGATGCATCAAATGCTACTCTACTCATAATAACTGTCCTTTCTCTTCGGTAAGAATCCCGAAGCTATAGTTTCACTGAACCATTTCTTCGATTATACCACGTTTTCTTTCCTTTTTCAATCATTCAGACAAAAAACCACACCCGAATATCCGACACAAATTATGCCGGATATTCTTTCAAAAACTCATTTAACAACGCCTCGTAGGATAATTCACACTTAGTCCTTGTATCGTCCTCCGCCGGAATAGGCTTCTGATACTCCGGCGTTTGAGATACTGCTGTTTCTGCCGGACTTTCCGTCACTGCGACCTCTTCCCGCACCTGTTCTTCCACTTCCTCCGTCACGATACCCGCTACCTGCTCTTCCTTTTTCGGTAATACATCTGCTACCGTTTCCTCCCGCTCCTTCCTTCGTTGCTCCGCCAAACTTTTCGCCTCCAGTTGTCTTCGTTCTCTTAACAGTTCTTCCGTTAGCCTTCTTTTTTCTTCCTGTGCCTTACCGTGCTTTTTCCCTGCACTTTTCGGCTTGTCCGCACCCTTATTCTTTCTTATCTCCCGTTTTTTCAGTCTTTCTTCTTTCTTCCTTTGCCTTTCCCTTTCTCGTGCTTCCTTTCGTTCCGTCCCTCCGGATTTCTTTGAACACACCTCTTTTTTTTCAATATCATCCTCATCTCCCACCTCACTGTCTTCGCAAATACTCCAGCTGTTTTCGATATAGTCCTTAAGCCGGAGCCGGACTCTTTTTTTCTTTTCCCGCAGTCCGGTAAGCACATCCAGCACAATCAGACACCCAATCGATATTCCCCCAAAAAGAAGCAGGTTCAGTGTCACCATTTCTCCACATTCCATAAAAATCCCACACATAAAAAGAAGAATACAACTTACTCCCGTCAACAATAGGGAATACGCTACCATCCCTTCCAGACTACCGATTCGGAATCCGCAAATTCTTCGTTCCGTCAGCCGGTACTCCGTATATGTCAATGCATTTTTTATTTCATGCTTTCGTTCCGACCGCTTCTTCAAATCTTCCCTTATGTATGCAATCGTTTTGTTGCCGGTAGTTTCGAAATGCTTACAGGCGCTTCCCAAACTTCCGTAATACCCGGTTAAAAGTAACCGGACAAAAACCCCGATTCCCGCAATTCCGATTATTACTCCACTTCCCCATCCCTGTTCCAATAATTCCCGCATAACTGCTCCTTTCCGTCATAACACGTTATTTTCTGAATCAAGTATACAGCATTTTACATTATTTGGGAATTATTTCAAAACAAAAAAAGCAGATCACGTCTGCTTTTTTCGACATTTTACGTTCTGTTTCTACGTTTCCGGTAAGCCTCATATACAAACAACGAGGCTGCTACAGCCGCATTTAAGGATTCTGCTTTTCCTTCCATCGGGATCTTCACAAGACAATTTGCCTTCTCCGATGCTGCATCACTCAGTCCGTTTGCCTCGTTTCCGATTAAAATCACGGACCGGCCGGCATACTCCGGCTCATCGTAATACTGCGTTCCCAGAAGGTGTGCCGCATATAGAGTGGCACCGTACCTCTTCATCTCCTCCAGCTCTTCCAAAAAGTCCTCCGCATAGAAGTGCGGCACACGGAAAATCGCTCCCATGGTAGAACGAACCACCTTCGGATTGTACATATCCACCGAGTTGGCACTCAGAAGCACCCCCGTCACTCCCGCAGCCTCTGCCGTACGAAGCACGGTTCCAAGATTTCCCGGATCACGTAAATCTTCCAGTGCTACCCAAACCGCATCTTCTTTTTTCAGAAGCTCCATCTTGTCATACTTCGGAATACGCACCGTCGCCAGAATCCCTTGTGGCTCCATGGTCTCGGCCATCGTCTTCATGACATTGTCGGACACCGTCTCATAAGACACCCCGTCTAATGCTTTCCGTTGGCTGTCATTTTCTAAATAGGATTCCGTGACATAAACCTCACTGATTGCATCCTTTGCATCCCGCAATACTTCCTCAAACAGTTTTCTTCCTTCAATTACAAACAGTCCCTGTTGTCTTCGTTCTTTTCCCTTTTTCTGCAGTGAAACTATATTCTTCACCCGCGGATTTGCCGTACTGCTAATCATATTTTTGTCCTCTCGGCTTTTCTACATTTTTTCTGTTCAGTAAGAAAAGGGCGCCACAACCGCGGCAGCCCTATATCTTCATTGATTGACTAATTCTGTCTGTTCTTACGATTCCGCTTCTTCACCTCGTACATCAAAGTATCCGCTTCCTCTACATAATCATCCAATTCCTTTTGGCCCTTTACATCCGTTAAAACATAACCGATACTGGCTTCAATCTCATACGGTAAATCGGAAGTCGCATTCTTTTCTGCCAGTGCATCTTCCAATTGTTTCTTAAACGCCTCCGCACCCTCTTCATTCTCTACCGGTCCGATAATCAGGAATTCATCTCCTCCGTAACGCACTGCAATTTTTTCTTCGCCTGCACACTCTTTCAGTACATCCGAGAACATAATCAGCGCATTATCGCCGTGAGAATGCCCGTAAATATCATTAATCTCCTTGAGACGGTCCATATCCATGAACATAACCATCAACGGCTTACCGTAAACCTTGCTCTTTTCATACATTGCATAACCGTCACGCATATAACCGAAGCGGTTATACATATCCGTCAAAGCATCCTTGACATAAACACTGTCCAGGCGTTTATTCATTTTACGAAGATTCTCGAAATTTCGAAGGTTACCGTAGGAACTGTTGATGGCCCCCATCATATGCAGTGCCATTCTGCGATGCAGGATAAGCGTCGAATCAATTAAAACAAAGTATCCGATGCAGGCCCCGTATCTTTGCATCGGCATAATCATATACACATGGGTACCTTTATCGTTCTGCTGCAAATAATCCGGTACCACATCTCTCTTTTTGATAATCATGGCCTCGTCCTGAGAAACGCCGTGCTTCATTCCGCTTAATACATACTGCTCATCGTCATATGTCGTATCCAGACTAAACTCAATTGCATGTGTACCGTAATAAACACTCTGATTAATACACATACAATAGCCGTACATTTCAAAATGTCTCATGATTTCCAGCATATAATAATTATACAAGCCTTCACTATCCGAAATTGCCAGATTCTGTCGCATTAGATTCAAGGTTTCATAATAAGCAGACTCCTCTTTTACTCTGTAATAAATCTGACGCTGCAATTGACGATTATCCCACTCTACCAACTCCTCCGGAGCGTAACAACCGCAGCTGCCTCGTAATACAAGATTCTGCGCATAAGAAATCTTTTGTTCTACCGTCTCACCGTTCATCAGGCGAAGTAATGCATCACAACCGATCCGTCCCATGGCGTATGCATCCTTGTCTATAGTAGAAATCAACGGAGTGAACGCTCTGGAATTCTCATCATTGTCATAGCCGATAATCAGGAAATCATCCGGCGGATATTTACCGTCTTCCTCCGCTGCCTGACAATAGCCTAGTGCCATTGCATCATTCGCACAGACAACCGCATCCGGCATTTCCAACTCGGAGGCTTTGAATTCCGCATAGGCCTGACGGCCGTCTTCTTCCATAAAACTGTAATCCCGGATTCGTCTCTCATCTACCTCGATACCGTTTGCCTTCAAGGCATCCATATAAGCTTTCTTTCTGAGGATATTATCCGAATGCTCCGGCGAACCTCCGACATAATTAATTCTTCGACAACCGTGCTCTTTAATCAGATGGTCAACCAGGCGATACTCGGCATCATACCCATCCGGTACAATGGTCGGTGCGCCCTCCATCTCGCATTCCAAAGAAACCATCGGTTTCCCGCAGTTTAACAAAGGTTGATGATACTTCTTTAACATATCATACCCCTGAACTACATTGATAGAAAAAATAAAACCGTCATAATCCTCATAATGAGGCAAAGAAAATATATTAAACTGAGAAATATTATCCGGTGAATCCAAGCCAAACGCCGGAAAGCATAAGAAAACATACAAGTCCATCCCGCTATCGACCAAACGATCTTTAATACCGTTAATCGTCGCAGCTAAAGTCTCCCCGTCCCAGGATGCCGCAATCAAAGCAATCTTACGCTTTTTCATATTCTTAGCCCCCTTTCAACCACTCTATTTTCAATTCACGAACATTTTTATATAGGTTACTTATATTGTACTCCTTATTTCATGTTTCGTCAAACACTTTTTTGCCGTTCAGTACGCTTGCACTTTCTCTTTTCATATTGTATAATATCGAGTGTAATTTCGTGCAATAACCACTAAGATTTTCATATTCAAAGGAGCTTTTCTATGACTACAGCAGAACAATCTCTTGCCCTTCATAAGGAATGGAACGGCAAATTAACCACAGAAGCAAAATGTAAGGTAAATTCCAGAGAAGACCTGGCACTTGCCTACACCCCGGGCGTTGCAGAGCCTTGTAAGGTAATTGCCGAGCATCCGGAGGAAGTCTACAAATACACCATCAAGGCCAATACGGTAGCCGTTATTTCCGACGGCAGTGCGGTATTGGGCCTCGGTAACATCGGTGCCGCTGCCGCCATGCCGGTTATGGAAGGAAAATGTGTCCTGTTTAAAGAATTCGGAGGAGTTAACGCCTTCCCGATTTGCCTGGACACCCAGGATACAGAAGAAATTATTAAGACCGTTGTCAATATTGCTCCGGCCTTCGGCGGAATTAATCTGGAGGATATTTCCGCCCCTCGTTGTTTTGAAATCGAAACCCGATTAAAGGAACTGTTACCGATTCCGGTCTTTCACGACGACCAGCACGGTACCGCTATTGTGGTGCTGGCCGGTATTATTAATGCCTTAAAAGTCGTAGGCAAGAAAAAAGAGGACTGCCGCATCGTAGTAAACGGTGCAGGCTCTGCCGGTATTGCCATCTCTAAGCTTTTGTTAAATTACGGCTTCAAGCATTTGACGCTTTGCGATAAAGTAGGTATGCTTTCCAAGAAAACGGCCGGTCTTAACTGGATGCAGCAGGAAATGGTACAGGTTACTAATTTGGAAGAAAAAGAAGGTTTGCTTGCAGATGCCTTAATGGGCGCCGATATCTTTATCGGTGTTTCCGCGCCGAATATCGTAACGGAAGAAATGGTAGCCTCCATGAACTCCGATGCCATTTTGTTTGCCATGGCAAATCCGGTACCGGAAATCATGCCGGACCTGGCAAAAAAAGCCGGGGCACGTGTCATCGGAACCGGCCGCTCGGACTTCCCGAACCAGGTAAACAATGTAGTCGCCTTCCCGGGCATTTTCCGGGGCGCACTGGAGGGTCGTGCTTCTCAGATTACCGAAGAAATGAAGCTGGCGGCTGCCCTTGCCATCGCAGGCCTTGTTTCCGACGACGAGCTTTCCGACGACAATATCCTTCCGCAGCCGTTTGACCCGCGAGTATGTGATGCGGTCAGCGCAGCGGTAAAAGCTCATATCCGGTAGATTCCCATGCTTACCGCAAACGACTATTACCGCTCCCGCTTCGGTGGCAAAGTATACCGCATTTCTTTAAACGGCGGTATGTCCTGTCCGAACCGGGACGGCATCTTAGACACACGCGGCTGTATTTTCTGCAGTCGCGGCGGCTCCGGTGACTTTGCTGCTCCCGCAACACTTTCCGTTACGGAGCAGCTTTCCGTCGCAAAGCAAAAGGTTGCCGCAAAGCTTCCGAAAAACAAGGATTCCTTTGCCGGGTATCTGGCCTATTTCCAAGCCTTTACCAACACCTATGCTCCGGTACCTTATCTGAAACAAATCTTTGAAGAGGCAATGGACGACCCGGAAGTAGTAGGACTTTCCGTTGCCACACGGCCGGATTGTTTGTCGCAGGACTGTATCGACCTGCTTGCTTTTCTAAACAGACACAAACCGATTTACATAGAGCTTGGTCTGCAAACCATTCACGAAGAAACTGCGACATTCATTCGTCGCGGATATCCTTTGGAGGTTTACGATGATGCTGTTGCCCGCTTACAGGCCGCCGGAATTCCTGTTATCACCCATGTGATTCTGGGACTTCCGAAGGAGACACCGCCGGATATGATTGCCACCGTCCGCCATATGATAAAAGGCAACATTCACGGCATCAAGCTTCAACTGTTACACGTACTGGAAGACACGGATTTGGCAGACTACTACCGAACCGCAGAACCTTCGGAATTTGCCTGCATGTCTCTTGACGCTTACATGGATATTCTCTTTACGTTACTACCGTTAATTCCGGAAGATACCGTGATTTACCGGCTGACGGGAGACGGTCCGAAACGTTCTCTCATTGCTCCCTTATGGAGTGCAGATAAAAAGACGGTACTGAATACCTTACGACAACGCATGGAAAGGAGTTCCCTATGCAATCCGAAATGTTAATGCTCTATAAGCTTATGATTCTCTATATTTTGGACCGGATTGATTTTCCTATGACCGATTCCCAGTTGACGGACTTTTTCATCGGAAAAAATTACACCGACTATTTTACCTTACACGAAACTATCAACGATCTGACCGAGGATGGCTTTATCGAAAAGGAAGTAGTCCGTAACAAGACCTTGTATCACATTACGGAGGCCGGCGGAGAAGCACTTTCCTTCTTCTTCAAGGACATTTCCTCCGCTGCCAGAACCGATATCGATGAGTATCTTTCCGCCCAGCGGTACCAGTTAAAAGAGGAGCAATCCACCCCCGCGGATTATTACGAAATCAAACACTCCGAATATCTGGCAGAATGTAAAATCTTAGACAGAGACTCCGTACTTTTGGATATCCAGATTACCGTTTCCAACGAAGCGGAGGCGGAACGCCTATGTAACAACTGGAAAGAAAACAGCACCGATATCTATACTTACATCGTGACCAGACTGCTTTCCTCCGGCAGCAAGGACAGTACCGATTCAGAGTCATAAAAATACGAAAGGCCCCGCCAAAGCGGCGAGGCCTTTTTTTTTTGATAATTTCACAAATCTTTACTCTTCTGTTTCTTCTTCCTTCGGAAGCAATTCCTCAATCTTTTGCCAGATTTCGTCTCTTCCCTGCTTTGTCTCCGCCGAAAACGGAATCAGTATTCCTTCCTTCGGCATCTTAAGACTTGTCCTAATGAGCTTTGTCTGCTTTGCAATCTGGCTACGATTAATCTTATCTAACTTCGTTGCAATAACAATCGGCTGGAATCCGTTGTGCACAATCCAGTCGTACATATCCCGGTCGTTCTCCGACGGCTCATGACGGATATCCACCAAAAGGAAAATCAGCTTTAACTGCTCGGACTTTTTTAAGTACCGTTCAATCATCTTTCCCCACTTTGCCCGAAGCTCCATGGAAACCTTTGCATACCCGTAGCCCGGAAGGTCAACAAAATACAACTGCTCATTAATATTGTAAAAATTGATGGTCTGGGTCTTACCCGGCTGGGAAGACGTTCTCGCATAAGACTTCCGGTTCATCAGACCGTTAATCAAAGAAGACTTACCCACATTGGACTTTCCGGCGAAGGCAAACTCCGGCAAAAGATTTTCCGGCAGCTTACTGGTAATACCGCATACCGTTTCCAGATTCACTTTTGTTACATTCATCAAAGCTCTCCTTCCTCTTACGAAGGTTCTTCACCGTATCGTAAGAATCCTGTTTACTTTATCAGTGCCTCCGAAAGAACTTCTTTCATCTCAGAGACAAATACGATGGTCAGTCCTTTTGTTATCTCCGCCTCAAGCTCTGCTACATCAGCCTCATTCTTTGCCGGAACTAGCACCTTCTTTACACCGGCCTGCTTTGCCGCAAGAAGCTTTTCCTTCAAGCCACCGATTGGGAGCACACGGCCTCGAAGCGTAATCTCGCCGGTCATAGCCACATCCGGCAATACCTTCTTCCCGGTAATTGCGGAATAAATGGCAGTTGCCATAGTAATTCCCGCAGACGGCCCGTCCTTCGGCACTGCGCCCTCCGGTACATGCACATGAATCTGATGATTCTCAAAAAATTCCTCAGAAAGAGACTCTCCGCAATAGGACCGCACATAAGACAACGCTGTCTGTGCGGATTCCTTCATCACATCCCCCAGCTTACCGGTCAGTGTAATACCGCCCTTACCCGGCATCACATTCACTTCAATTTCTAATGTATCACCGCCCACGCTGGTCCAGGCAAGACCGCGTACCAGGCCCACCTGAGGCTTTTTCTCCACTGTATCCTTACGATACTTTTGTTTGCCGAGATAAGAAAATAAATCTTTCTCGTTTATTTTAACCGGAAGCTCCGGTGCTTCTTCCGCCGCATCGATGTTCCATACCGCCTTACGGCAAAGCTCACCTAACTTCTGCTCTAATTTACGCACCCCGGCTTCCTTGGTATACCCGCTGATAACCCCGCGAAGTGCACTGTCCGTTACCTTTAGTTCCTTTGGCGTTAACCCGTTTTTCTGTAACTGCTTTTTAAGCAAATGCCTCTTCGCAATAAAGAACTTCTCCGCCTCCGTATAGCTGGACAGTTCAATTACTTCCATGCGGTCAAGAAGCGGCTTCGGTATGGTCTCTAAGGTGTTTGCGGTAGCGATAAACAGTACTTCGGACAAGTCTAACGGCAAGTCCAGATAATGGTCCATAAACCGGGCATTCTGCTCCGGATCAAGTACCTCTAACAGTGCTGCGCTCGGGTCTCCCTTATAATCACTTGCCACCTTATCGATTTCATCCAGTAACATCAACGGATTCTTTACGCCCGCCTGCTTGATGCCTGCCGCAATACGTCCCGGCATTGCGCCGATATAAGTCCGTCTGTGACCGCGGATTTCAGCCTCATCCCGTACGCCGCCGAGGCATACACGAATGTACTTTTTCCCAAGTGCCTCCGCCACCGAATGGGCCACGGAAGTCTTACCGGTACCCGGCGGTCCCACCAGGCAAAGAATCGTTCCGCTGGCCGTTCCGGTACGCTTTCTCACCGCAAGATACTGTAAAATGCGCACCTTTACCTTTTCCATTCCGTAATGGTCGCGCTCTAAAATCTTCTTGGCATCCGCAAGGGCAAAGCTCTCTTGTGTCGCCTTATCCCACGGCATGGAAAGTAATGTCTCGATATAGGTCCGGGCTACGGCACCTTCGGATGCAGCGCCTCCGAGACGCTTATACCGTTCAATTTCCTTTAAAATCGCTTCTTTAATTTCCGCAGAAGCCTCCAAAGCCTCCGCCTTTTTCACAAACTCATCCGCTTCGTTACTCTCTCCCAGTTCCTCACGAATGACTTTCATCTGCTCCCTGAGCACGTATTCCCTCTGGTTTTTATCAACCTTAGCCTTTACCTTTGTCTGCAATTCCTTACGAATCCGAAGCTCCTCGATTTCGTTGGCAACAATCTGCGCCAAAAGCTCAAACCGAGGGAAAAACTCCAGTTCCTCGAGAAGCGCCTGTCGCTGGGTGGTAGTCAGCGGAATCATGGCAATCATCTGCTCCATCAAACGGTCAAGCTCCGTCACCCCGGACAACTGCTCCGCAATATCCTTTCCCAGTTTATTATTTACGGAAAAATAGACGTCCAGCAAATCATGCAGGGTACCTGTCATAGCACGCTGTTCAACCGCAGAATACATCACAGACTTTTCCTGCTCCGTCACCGTAATCTGGGCAGAAAAATAAGGGGAGACACTTACCAAATAGTCAAGTTCTCCTCGCTGTTCGCCTGTAATCAATACGCGCACCAAATTTCCCGGCAATTTAATAATCTGCTTGATGCGGGCGAGACACCCCACCGGATGCAAATCATCAATGGTCGGAGCTTCTACGGATGCGTCCTTCTGCATAACGGCAAAAATCATCTGATCGGACTTCATTGCCTGCTCAATGGCCTGAATACTGATTTTACGATTTACATCAAAATGCACCAACATGCCCGGTAGCACCACGATATTTCGCAGTGCTACCAACGGCATAACCTTTATTTCGTTTCTCATTTTCTCACCTTATTTCTATCAGTTACGCACTCTCACCCGTGCTGCGATTCCCCGCCTTTTTGGAATGGGAACGCGTTCTGTGCTCCGCAACTTCTAAGGTCGGCTCCTCGGTACCTTCCGCTGCCTCCTTTGTTACGATACATTTTAAAATGCTTTCATCGGAAGGCGCACGATACATGGTATCCATCATAATATTTTCCATAATGGAACGAAGACCTCTGGCGCCGGTCTTTTGCTCCACCGCACGTCTTGCGATTACACGAAGCGCCTCTTCTTCGAATTCAAGCTCCACGCCGTCCAGCTCGAAAATACGCTGATACTGCTTGGTCAATGCATTCTTCGGCTCTGCCAGAATACGAACCAGCGCATCCTCATCCAGAATATCCAGAGCAACCGTCACCGGCACACGGCCGATAAACTCCGGAATCAAACCGAACTTTACCAAATCCTGCGGCATTACCTGACGGAACATATCACCGATACGAAGCTCCATACCATCTCCGATTTCCGCATTAAAGCCCATGGACTTGTGTCCGGTACGTGCCTCTACGATTTTCTCCAGACCATCAAATGCACCACCGCAAATAAACAAAATATTTGTCGTATTAATCTGTAAAAGCTCCTGATGCGGATGCTTTCTTCCGCCCTGCGGCGGCACGGAAGCTACCGTACCCTCTAAAATCTTTAACAGTGCCTGCTGTACACCTTCACCGGATACATCACGGGTAATGGATACATTCTCGGACTTACGGGTAATCTTGTCAATCTCGTCAATATAAATAATACCGTGCTCCGCACGCTCGATATCAAAATCTGCCGCCTGAATGAGCTTTAACAAAATATTCTCTACGTCTTCGCCCACATAGCCGGCCTCCGTAAGAGCGGTTGCATCCGCAATCGCAAACGGTACATTTAACAGCTTTGCTAAAGTCTGAGCAAGGTAAGTCTTACCGCTACCGGTGGGACCAATCATTAAAATATTGGACTTTTGAAGCTCTACATCCATGCTCGGCTGCATTAAAACACGCTTGTAATGATTGTACACCGATACGGCCAGTACCTTCTTTGCATCCTCCTGCCCGATTACATACTCATCCAAAAAGGCTTTGATTTCCATCGGCTTGAGCAAATTGATTTCGCTCTCCGCCTCTTCTCCGAAATCATCGTCCTTTTCCATTTCGTCTACCAATTCTGCGCACAGTTCGATACACTCATCACAAATATACACTCCGGACGGTCCGGAAATCATCTTTCTTACCTGCTTTTGCGCTTTTCCGCAAAAAGAGCAAAAAAAGTTCTGTCTGTCATCTGTCTTATTTGCCACGTTACGTTCTCCTCAATCCTCTGCTATTAACGATTCGTGATTACGCTGTCGATTAAGCCGTATGCCACAGCCTCCTCAGCAGTCATATAATTATCACGCTCGGTATCTACCGCAATTACCTCAATCGGCTTTCCGGTATTGGCAGCAAGAATCTCGTTTAACTTCTGTCTTGTACGTAAAATATTCTTTGCTGCGATTTCAATCTCGGTCGCCTGACCTCTTGCACCACCGGACGGCTGATGAATCATTACCTCCGCATTCGGCAATGCAAAACGCTTGCCCTTTGTACCTCCTGCCAAAAGGAACGCACCCATGCTGGCTGCCATACCGATACAAATGGTGGACACATCACACTTGATGTACTGCATGGTATCATAAATCGCCATACCTGCGGTTACGGAGCCGCCCGGGCTGTTAATATATAAACTGATATCTCTCTTCGGATCCTCGCTCTCCAGGAACAAAAGCTGAGCAACCACAAGACTTGCGGTTACATCGTTTACTTCTTCCCCGAGAAAAATAATACGATCCTTCAATAATCTGGAATAAATGTCGTAGGTACGCTCACCCTTGGCGGTCTGCTCCAATACATAAGGAACTAAACTCATAATACAAACTCCTTCCTTGCAACGAAGGGATGCCCATGCGGAACATCCCTTATGTTAATTCATTCTTACTTTTCTTTTGCAGCGTCGCGTACAAAGTCAACAGCCTTCTGTACTGCGATATCCATCTTAATCTGTTCCTTTTCCTTCTCGCCTACAAGCTCAACAAGCTTATCCTTTTCCATACGATAGCTCTGTGCCATGGTATCGAATTCCTTGTCTAACTCTTCCTCGGAAACCGCAATGTTCTCAGCCTTTACAATTGCCTCAAGAACAAGTCTGCACTGAATTCTCTTAAGTGCCTGCGGCTTTAAGTTCTCCATGAAGCTGTTTGCGTTCATACCGGTGAACTTGAAGTACTGCTCTAAGTTCAGCCCCTGCATCTGAAGTCTCTGTGCGTACTCCTCCGCCATCTGACGGGTCTGGGTATCAATCATAGCATCCGGAATCTCCATGGTTGCACCCTCGATAATCTTATCAACCACTTTGTCTTCCTTTGCAAACTTTGCTTCCTTTTCCTTCTTCTCAAGAAGGTTCTTCTTAATGTCATCCTTGTACTCTGCAAGAGTATCAAACTCGGAAACGTCTACTGCGAACTCATCATCCAGTTCCGGAAGCTCCTTTGCGGTGATGGCCTTAATCTTTACTTTGAATAATGCCGGCTTACCTGCAAGCTCCTCTGCATGATACTCAGTCGGGAACGTAACATTTACATCTACGTCATCGCCGATGTTCTTACCGATTAACTGCTCCTCGAAGGTATCGATGAAGGAATGGGAACCGATGACAAGCTTGTAATCCTCGCCCTTGCCGCCGGCAAACGGTACACCGTCCACAAAACCTTCGAAATCGATAACAGCCTCGTCACCGTCAGCAACCGGTCTGTCCTCTACAGTAAGAATTCTTGCATTCTGCTCTCTAACACGGTCAAGCTCTGCAGCAACCTCTTCGTCGGATACGGACACATCGGTCTTCTCAACCTCTACGCCCTTGTACTCGCCCAAGGTAACTTCCGGCTTAACAGCTACTTCTGCGGTAAAGATGAACTCCTTACCCTTCTCAACCTGCACCAGGTCGATTTCCGGTCTGGAAACGATGTCAAGACCGCTCTCAACTGCTGCCTTCTCATACGCATCCGGAATCAACTCGTTTGCCGCATCTTCGTAGAAAATGCCTGCGCCGTACATCTTCTCAATCATCGCTCTCGGAGCCTTACCCTTACGAAAACCCTGTACGGACAATTTATTTTTATTCTTCTGATATGCCGTCTCCATTGCTTTCTCAAACTCTTCCGCTGCAACCTCGATGGTAAGCTTTACCATGCTCTTGCCTAATTCTTCAACTTTGAAACTCATTTCAAAATGTCCTCCTTAAAATCGTATCGTTTTATTATAACACAAAGCCCCGGTTCTGTAAAGTCTCAACTACCGCGTCTGTGTATTGGATACATAATTCATCCGTTTTTGCTTCCACCATCACACGTACCAAAGGTTCCGTTCCGCTCTCTCTGACTAAAATGCGTCCTTCGTCTCCGAGAAGTTCTGCTACCTCGGCCACCTTTTTTTGTACCTCCGGGTCTGCCTGGGCATCCTTCTTATCCGTCACCCGGACATTGACCAGACGTTGCGGATATACCGTCATTCCTCCTGCAAGCCCGGCAAGAGATTTCTTTGACTCCTGCATCACTTCCATTACCTTTAAGGAAGTCAGCACACCGTCTCCTGTGGTAGCGTGCTTCATGAAAATCACATGACCTGAATTTTCTCCGCCGATGACATGACCGTTTGCCATCATATTTTCATGAACGTATTTATCGCCCACCGCTGTCTTTTCATAACGGATACCGAGCTCATCCAAGGCCTTGTACAAGCCGAGATTTGACATCACCGTAGTTACCACCGTATCGTTTGCCAGTGCTCCGTGCTCCTTCATATACTTACCGCACAGATACATGATATGGTCGCCTTCCACAAGCTTTCCTTCATGGTCCACTGCCAGACACCGGTCCGCATCTCCGTCGTAAGCAAAGCCCACATCCAATTTCTCATCCAGAACCAGCTTCTGCAGCTTCTCCATATGGGTAGAACCGCAACCGGTATTAATATTTAATCCATCCGGCTCGTTACTTATGACACAGGTCGTTGCTCCGAGAGCATCAAACACTTCCTTGGCAACAGTCGTTGCGGAACCGTTTGCCAGATCCAATCCAATTTTCACTCCCGCAAAGGAGCAGGTTACCAAACCGGTCAGATACTTAATATAGCACTGTCTTCCCTCGGTATAATCTACCGTCTTACCGATATCTTCCCGTCTCGCATACGGTACCTCTTCGATAATACCGTCAATATAATCTTCTATCTGCTGCTCTACGTCAGCCTCCAATTTGTATCCCTGACCGTTAATTACCTTAATTCCGTTGTCGTAGAAAGGATTGTGGCTGGCCGTAATCATAATACCACAATCGAAGCCGTCCTGTCTCACCACATAAGCCACACCAGGTGTCGGTATTACATGAAGCTGATATACATCCGCACCGCTGGCGGTAAGACCGGCAGTCAAGGCATACTCCAGCATATCGCCGGAACGTCTCGTGTCCTTACCGATGACCACCTTTGCCTTATGACCTTTTCCGTAATAATATCCGAGAAAACGTCCTACCCGGAATGCGTGCTCTACCGTCAGATTCACACCGGCTTCTCCCCGGAATCCGTCCGTGCCGAAATATTTACCCATAGTTCCTCCGTTATTTCCGCTCATTTTCACACGGTATACTCTATCATAATCAGGAATGAAATGCAAGCAAGAAAATCATGATTTTACAGTTTTTTCATAGGAATAGCCTCCCGGGTAGTTTCATAACATAAATAAAAAAGGTACTTCCATGTCTCTTCTCTATTCCCTTTTATCCTCCGCCAACCGTTTCCTCTGGAACGGTCCTCTCTTATTCCTGCTTCTCGGAACCCATCTGTTCTTTACTTTACGTCTGCGTCTCATCCAACGACATCTCCCCTCGGCACTTCGCCTTTCCGGAGACGGTTCGAAAAAGCAGCGGTTTCGTTCTCTTACAACCGCACTTGCCGCCACCCTCGGCACCGGAAATATTGTAGGCGTTTCCTCTGCCGTAGCACTGGGCGGCCCCGGTGCCGTGTTCTGGTGTTGGATTACCGGTATCCTGGGAATGGCTACAGCCTATGCCGAATGCTACCTATGCATGCTGCACCGGAAGGAAGCCCCGAATGGCAATACTCATGGCGGAATTATGTATGTGCTGGAGCACGCAATGAAACGAAAAAATACCGGTCGCACCTTTGCCTTTCTTCTTTTGGCCGCCTCCTTCGGTATCGGCTGCTCCACCCAGGCCGGAACCGTTTCGGAAACCTTATCCGGACTAGCCGGTTTTCCCCCTTCCTTTACAGGAATGCTTCTGGTCATTTTTGTGGGTTATGTAATTTTGCACGGTTCTTCCGCCATAAAGAAATTTTGCAGTATCATAGTTCCTTCTATGGCGTTTCTTTATCTCGGAGCCTGTCTGATTTTGCTCTTTTTGAATCACGACTATTTACTTCCCGCTTTGCGGCTCATCGTTTCCTCCGCCTTTACCCCGACAGCTGCTCTCGGCGGCATTGCCGGAGGCTCCTTTCTCTTTTCTGCCCGTTACGGTATCGCAAGGGGACTTTTCACAAACGAAGCCGGTATCGGCACCGCACCTCTGGCCTTTACGGGAAATAAAGAAAGCAGCCCGGAACAGGCTGCTCTGCTTTCTATGTCTGCGGTCTTCTGGGACACTGTCATCCTTTGTGCCCTGACCGGCATTGTTATTATCAGTTCCTTACTGAAAGCACCTTCCCTGGCAGACACCTACACCGCAACCACGTTGACAACTGCGGCTTTTTCCTTTCTACCCTTCGGAGAGCTTATCCTCGGCATCTCCCTGATTGCCTTTGCCTACGCAACATTAATCGGCTGGTCCTATTTCGGAGCCCAGGCTGTCATTTACCTTTTCGGAGAAACAGCCCTGCCGACCTACCGCCTCTGTTACCTTGGAATGATTTTTCTCGGTTCGGTTCTGTCCCTTCCGTTGATTTGGGAAATGACCGATTTTCTCAACGCCTGTATGGTACTCCCGAATGTCTATGCACTCTTCTCCCTGCACCGGGACATCCGTCCGCCTAAGGCCTAATACTGGATTGCCGCAAGCAACTCCTCTGCCGTTTCCTCATTTACCAAAACAGAAACCAATGCCGCACCGAAGGCAATTGCGGTTCCCATTCCGCGGCTGGTAATGATGGTTCCGTCCATTACCACCGCATCCGGCAATGTCTTTGCGCCGAGAAGCTTTTCCTCAAAACCCGGGTAACAAGTGGCATGACGTCCCTCAAGCAACCCGTTCATCCCTAACACGCTCGGTGCCGCACAAATGGCAGCCAGATACTTTTTCTCCTTATGATAGGAAAGCAATACCTGCTTCACCCCTTCATGGGCCATCAGATGATTGGTGCCCGGCATACCGCCCGGAAGCACCACCATAGTACCGTCCTCATAGGAATAATCCGCAAATATTCCGTCTGCCTGAATTACGATTCCGTGGGCACCGGTCACAGTCTTCGTTGCATTTACGGAAACCATCACCGTTTCCACGTTCACACGCCGAAGCATGTCCACTACCGTAAGTCCCTCAATCTCCTCAAACCCGTCCGCAAAAAACACATATACTTTATTCATACACTATTCCTCCTGTTCCTTTTGTATTGCTTCGATTTGCCTGCAAATAACCTCTGCCGCTGCCTTATGACCAAGCTCTCCCGGATGACTTCTGGCTCCGATTTCATCGTCCTTTATTTCATCCAACCGTATGTAATGCACTTTATCGTCTTCTCTTATTCTGCAAAAGATATCAATTCCTTCCGTGATTGCAGCCTCCACAACGGTTCCCATCAGACCGTACACCCAGATAATCTGTGCCTTTGGATTGTTGTTTCGTACCAAATGCAGAAACTCTGTCACCGCATGTTGTATCTTCTCCAGACATTCTTTTGCCGGTAGACCATCTTTGTCGTATTCCATTTTATTTCTTCTACCGGTAGTCTCATCAACCCACTCCGGATTATGAAAAGCGCCTCCGTCATTTGTTCCGAGATTAATTATGATATAATCCGGTTGCCAGGAAGAAAAATCATGCAGTTCTCCGGCTCCCATTAATTTATTTTTTTCTCCTCCTACCGTACCGCATACTTGCTTATAATACAACGGTATCACGTGGTCAAGGTTGTTATCATAGGCACAATACACACCGTACCCACTCTGGGACAGTACTCTGTACTCCGCCCCCAAATGCTCTGCCACCAAATACGGATAAGTCCGGCTTGCGGAAAACCACATGGATATCCAATCCTGCTCCGCAGTACTTCCACAACTCCCTTCTCCCGACGTAATACTGTCTCCGATAAATTCGATTCTGCACGCAGGTTCCGGTAACAAATGAAACTTACCATCCCCTCCCAGTCCGTGAATTACCAGATACGTATCCGGATCCTCAGGCATCGCCTGTACTTCCTTTATTACTTTTACATGATTAATTTTCCTTGTGGCTATATTACGATACAAACAAATCTTCTGTCTTCCTTTATTTAACATCTGCCGCGACATAAAAGCACCGTTTATATAGACCGCAATCCACTGCTCGTAACAGGTATAGTCCGTCTCAAACTCGCACCATAACTCCGTCCCGTCATAATTGCATTCGATGCCGGAACCGGTCCAGAATAGCGGAAGCGGATGTCGTTTCACGGTTCTTCCCAATATGCGCAATTCTTTTATTTCCTCCGGCTTCTGCCACTTCAGATCTCCCATCGGCTCTCCTTCCCTTCTAATCGTGCTGGCCTCTGGCCCGGCGTACTAAAATCCGTTCTAATACCATACGATACGTCTCAATAATCCGTGCGTCCGCATAAGCACAACGGTTTGCAAAAAACTGAAAGGTTTTCAGTCCGAAGCACACCGTAATTCCCAACACTCCAGCCAACAATAGCTCTGTTTTCAAGTTCATACTAAGTAGCGTAAAAAACGCTCCCAAATAGATGAAAAACGCCAGTGAATACGTTCTGCCAATCTGAAATGCACTATACATCACTTCATTTAACCGCATCTGCATTCCCACGATTTTGTCGGAATCCAGCCCACTGCAATAGGCGTAAATCTCCTCGAACAATTCTTTATTATCCTTTACCTCCGGACCGCAATATTTATTTACAAAATTCACAAGACCATCATATCTTGATTCCCCTAATTCTTTTCGAAGCAACTTTTTAAAACTATTCATTTTTAACTCACTTTCGTTCCTGTTTTTCGTTCTCTGATATGAAAGTATATGCAAATCCACATATTCTTTCTCAAACAATAACTTCCACCACACCCATTTTAAATCTTTTTCGACATAATTACAATAGCGGAATTCCTGTTTTTCTCTGTTTTTCGACGATTGTTCCATAGTAGTTTTCTAATTAATTCAATCCTCTGTAATTGAACTTCGTTCAATTGTTATCACTCAGAAAATTGCCCGTTCAATTAACAAAATGTTCATAAACTATCCACACCTGAAACATATGTAACAAATATAATAAAAACATAAGATAAATAATATTTTTCATAGCATACAAGTTACTACTTTTTCATATATGTATAGCCCGGCAAAAACCCCTCCCTGTTTCGGGCTTCTCCTCTGAATACCTCCGTTCCTCACGGAGGTATATTTTTTGCGTGAAAGCAAAGAGAGTATGCAAACAACCGCAAGAGCTTGCTCTTAGGCGGTTGTGCAGTCATACGAACGCGCCCACGACCGAGCGGCTGTGCTGCGAGGTGCGAGGGCTCGCGCGTAGCGCGATGCTTTCACATATGTCGAACGCGCCCTCAACCGAGCGACGGAGTCACGAGGTTGGGGGTGACGTGCGAAGCACATTGCTTGTACATAAATTAGTAAGAGCTTGCTCTTAGGCAGTTGTGTTGTCATGCGAACGCGTCCTCAACCGAGCGGCTGTGCTGCGAGGTGCGAGGGCTTGCGCGTAGCGCGTTGCTTTCACACAAGCCACCTCTCAAATCTTATAAATTCCTCTTCCCTTTCCCGACAAAATTTGCTATACTGAATACAGTGCGTGACGTTTGTATGTCTCTCGCAATTTTTCCCGAAAGGAGCGTTTCTATGTCAACCGTAACAGTAATGGATCACCCGTTAATTCAGCACAAAATCGGCATTATGCGCGACAAAAACACTTCTACCAAAGAGTTCCGTGCTCTGGTAGCGGAAATCGCCATGCTGATTTACTACGAAGCAAGCCGTAATCTTCCCCTTGCCGACAAAGAAATCGAAACCCCGCTTGTGAAAACTACCGTAAAAGAAATCGCCGGAAAGAAGCTTTGCGTCGTTCCGATTTTACGTGCCGGTCTTCACATGGCAGACGGCATCTTAAATCTCACTCCGAACGCAAAAGTAGGGCACATCGGTCTTTACCGTAACGAAGAGACCTTAGAACCGGTAGAATATTTTTGCAAGCTACCGTCTGATGCCGCAGACCGTGAAATTTTTGTAGTTGATCCGATGCTCGCCACCGGCGGTTCCGCCATTGCAGCCATCGATTTGCTCAAGAAGCGCGGCATCAAAAAAATTCGCTTTCTTTGCCTGATTGCAGCGCCGGAAGGCATAGAAAAACTTCAGGAGGCTCACCCGGATGTAAACATCTTCGTCGGTGCCAAGGACGAACGTTTGAATGAAAAGGGCTATATTTTACCTGGTCTCGGCGATGCCGGCGATCGAATCTACGGAACAAAATAAGTACGAACGAGGCTGTGCATCTGCGCAGCCTCGTTCGTTAATTATAGTAAGTTCTTAAGTCTTTACTTTTTTCTATCGAAACTAAATACCAAATTACTTCTCCACCGTAAACTTGTACACGGTCATAGACTCTACTTCTTCGTATGCCTTTACCACCGGTGACTTGAAGCTTTCGATGTTCATGGCATTCGGGAAATACTGGGTCTCGAAGCACACACCGTGGCGCTTGCCGTAGGTGCAGCCACCCTTACCCTTTAAGCCGTCGCGGATGAAGTTACCGGAGTAAAGCTGCATACCCGGAAGGTCGGTAAAGACCTCCATGACGCGGCCGCTCTTCTTATCGTAAAGCTCCGCTACATACTCTGCTTCCTCGCCGGTATTGTTTAATGCATAGTTATGGTCGTATCCGCCGCCCAGACGAATTGCTTCACAGTCGATATCGTTAATACCGTCAGCCAACGGCTTTCTTACTCTGAAATCCATCGGGGTGCCGGTAACATCCGCAAGCTCTCCCGTCGGAATCAGCTTCGCATCCGTCGCCGTAAAAGCATCTGCGTCAATGTATACCTCCTGGTCCGTTACAAGGCCGGAATTATGTCCTGCCAGGTTAAAGTAGGAGTGATTGGTTAAGTTTACGATTGTCGCCTTATCGGACACCGTCAGGTACTCAATGGCAAGCTCATTTTCATCCGTCAGGGTGTAGGTCACGGTAATATCCAGATTTCCCGGGAATCCCTGCTCCATATCCGGGCTGAGACGGGAAAACTCGATGCTGAGGCCTCCCTCTTCCACAAAGGTCTCCGCTTCGTACATATACTTATCGTAGCTGACGGAACCTCCGTGTAAGCAGTTACCGCTATCGTTATCCTCTACCTTGTATTCCTTTCCATCGATGGTAAACTTCGCGCCGCCGATACGGTTGCCACAACGACCGATAAAGGAACCGAAAAAGGTCGGATTTGCCTCATACTCCGCAAGGGTATCAAAGCCCAATACCACATCCTCCAGTTTGCCGTTCTTATCCGGCACCCAAAGCTGGACCAGTACCGCGCCGAAATCGGAAAATACTGCCTTCATGCCGTTCTTATTTTCTAAAATGTAAAGCTTCGCCTCTTCACCCTTTTTTGTCTTACCGAAACTCTTGGTTGTAATTCCCATACGTTCTCCTTTCCGGGAGCCGGACTGCCGCCGTTCTCCGCATACCCCAATGATACTCCAAGCCGGAGCTAAAGTCAAGATTTTCACATCGGCAATTCTGTCCTTTTCACCCCGGCCCGGCATTTATATCAGCATATTCTTATTTCTTAAATAAACCGAACAACCCCTTCTTCTCGTACGGCTCTCTTGCGATACCGGTTAATTCAAATCCGGCGTTTACCACCGCCTCTTTTAACTTCTCATCTGGGATATCCTCTCCCGCAAGAATCACCGTTTCGTTGTTCTCATGGGAAGAAGTCACCTTCTCCACCGGAAACATCTTCCGTACCGTATCATCCATACGCGTTTCACACTTTACGCACTTCATTCCTTCCACACCCAGGGTAATCTTCATCATTGTTCCATCCTCCGTTTCTTAGTTTGCTTCTTTGTTTATTTACTATTTCATGGAAAGGACCTTATAGTCCTCCTGTTCCACTGCTTTTTTTAGATTTCGGACATCCACGGCTTCCTTTAACTCCACCGTTACCAATCCTGTTTTATGGTCAGCCGTGGCTCGCTCTACCTGCGGAAGCGCCTCCAACGCCTGTTTCACCCGGGCTTCGCAATGCTCGCACATCATACCTTTGACCTTTAAAGTACGTTGTAGTAAGTCTTCTCCCGCAGTCACCGTTTTGCGCTTTTCCCGACACTTTTTATCATGCTTTGTACTGTACAGTTTGAAAAAGTTCAAGCGTAATGCATTGGACACTACGCAAAAGCTGGACAAGCTCATGGCCGCCGCACCGAACATCGGATTCAGCTTAAGTCCAAACGCCGGAATAAACACACCTGCCGCCAGCGGAATTCCGATGGCGTTGTAAATAAATGCCCAAAACAGATTTTCATGAATATTCCTTAAGGTTGCACGACTCAGTCGAATGGCTGCCGGCACATCAGACAGCCTACTCTTCATCAGTACAATATCCGCAGCATCCACCGCCACATCCGCACCGGCGCCGATGGCAATGCCGATGTCTGCCCTGGTCAATGCCGGAGCATCGTTAATACCGTCACCTACCATGGCCACCGCACCGTTCTTCTGCAAACTTCGAATTACAGTTTCCTTGCCCTCCGGAAGCACGCCGGCAATCACCTCATCCACACCTACCTGTGCACCGATAGCCTTTGCCGTACGCTCATTATCTCCCGTCAGCATGACCACACGAATCCCCATATTTTGCAGCTCTTTGACCGCCTGCGGGCTATCCTTCTTGATAACATCCGCTACTGCAATCACTCCGGCAAGGCTGTCACCTTCCGCAAAAAACAAGGGGGTCTTTCCCTCTGCCGCAAGCGTTTCCGCCTGTGCTTTGACTACATCAGAAAGCATACAATACTCCGATATATAAGCGGCATTTCCCGCATATACCGGATGACTTCCCCTCAGTGCAAACAAACCGTTTCCCGGCAATACCCGAAACTCCGATACCTCGCCTGCCGTCATACCGTCTTCCTGCGCCCTATATAAAACCGCCCGGGCTAAAGGATGCTCGCTCTTACACTCTACATCCAGCGCCAGCTGCAACAACTCTTTTTCACTATAGTCTTCGGCCGGCAATACATCCGTCACCCGGGGTTCCCCTGCGGTAATCGTTCCCGTTTTGTCCAAAACCACGGTGGACACCTTTCCGGTTTGCTCCAAAGACACCGCCGTCTTAAATAAGATACCGTTTTTCGCTCCTACACCGTTTCCTACCATAATGGCAACCGGTGTTGCCAGTCCCAGCGCACACGGGCAACTGATGACAAGTACAGATATACCTCTTGCCAGCGAAAACCCGAAATTCTCTCCCATAAGCATCCAGACAAGAATGGTTACCGCCGCAATTCCGATAACTACCGGTACAAACATACCGGACACGGTATCCGCCACCTTCGCTATCGGAGCTTTCGTAGCCGCCGCATCACTCACCATCTTAATAATTTGCGAAAGCGTCGTGTCTTCACCGACTCTGGTTGCTTCACAACGGACAAAACCGGATTGATTGATAGTGGCTGCCGCCACCGTATCACCTTCTGTCTTATCCACCGGAATACTCTCTCCGGTAAGAGCCGCCTCGTCTACGGCACAACTGCCTTCCACAATCACACCGTCCACCGGAATGCTTTCACCCGGTCGTACTACAAACACATCCCCCTGCTTCACCCGTTCAACCGGCACTGCGATTTCCTCTCCGCCTACCAGAAGTGTTGCCGTCTTCGGTGTCAACTTCATCAGGCTCTTTAACGCATCCGTTGTCTTTCCTTTCGACCGGGCCTCTAACATCTTTCCCACGGTAATCAACGCCAGAATCATGGCGGCAGATTCGAAATAAAACTCATGAAGATATCCGTGCGCTAATTCAAACTCCCCCTTTGCCTGAACTCCCGTCATAACAAACAGCATCACCATACTGTAGCAAAAGGATGCCGCAGAACCTAACGCCACCAACGTATCCATATTCGGTGCACGGTGCAGTATACCGTTCACACCGTTTATAAAAAACTTTTTATTAATTATCATGACGATTGCCGCCAAAATCATTTGTATCAAGCCGATTGCCACCGGATTGTGTTCAAAAAATGCCGGCATCGGCCACCCCCACATACAATGTCCCATAGACACATACATGAGCACCAATAAGAAGCCCACGGAAGCAAGCAATCTACGCCTAAGTACCGGAGTTTCTCTATCCTTTAATTCCTCCTCATAGTCTGCCTTTTCCCGATGCTCTACCGTTTCTGAACTTTTTACTTCGGCATGATACCCGGCCTGCTCCACTGCCAGGATAACCGTCTCCGCAGTAGCGGTTCCTTCCACCCCCATGGAATTTGTCAAAAGGCTCACGGAACAACTGCTGACACCGGCCACTTTGGAAACAGCCTTTTCGACCCGGGCACTACAGGCAGCACAGCTCATGCCGGTCACCGTATATTGTTGCATGGTATACCTACCTTTCTCATTCTTTCACCAATAAAAATCACCCATGGTTAGCCATTACTAACCATGGGTATTATACTCCTGTCGATTCCTTTTGTCAAATCATCTATTTTCCTTCCACAAACAATACACCCAGTGTTCCCGGTCCGCAATGACTGGAAATTACACCACCGGCTCTTGTCACATGAATTGCATCAAAATGTCCCAATCCGTCCAAATATGCCTTTACCTCATCCACTATTTCCTGCTGGATTCCGGAATGTGTAATAAAAACCCTCTTTTTCTCCGCACGAAGCAAATCCTCTTCCATGTCCTTTACATAGTCCATTACGGTCTTTTTCCTATTGCCGCGGTATTTCTTGGATACCCCCATCTTACCGTCTGCCACCGCAATACGAGGCTTTAGCTTCAACGCATTTCCCATCAACGCCGTTACCGCACTGCACCGTCCGCCTCTTTGCAAATAAGTAAGGGTGTCTACAACAAAGCTGGCCCGTACCTTCTCTCTGTACTCCTTTAAACATGTTTCCAGTTCCGCAAGGCTGCAGCCACTCTGTACCAGCTCTGCCGCAGTCAATACCTGCAAGCCGATACCCGTAGACAGATTCATGGAATCGATTACACAAACATGCTCCGTATACTCCAGTTCCTCCGCCGCCAGACGAAACACCTGACAGGTAGCACTCATCTGCTCACTGATACCGAGATAACAAATTTCGTCTCCCTCTTCCGCAACCGGACGTAAAAACTCCACCGCTGCTTCAATGCCCGGTGCCGAAGTCTTCGGTGTCGTCCTGTTTGCATCTGCCCATTCATAAATCTTATCCGGCGTCGTCTCTACACCGTCCAAATACGACGTATCATCCATTACAATATTTAACGGTAGTATGGAAATTCCGTATTTTTCTATCAATTCCGGTGATAAATCACAGGTACTGTCCGCCATAATCCGAATCTTACTCATTTGTTTTCTCCTTTCGGATACTCCTATATCCAAAAGACAATTTTACACGATTCATCTTAAGATTGCAACAATAAAACACTTTCCTTCGAAAAATTTACATTTATTTTATGAATCATATTATAACGTATACCGCTTCTGATATTCCATATAACGTTTGTGGAACGGTGTATTCTCACCCTTTGCCAACTTATGGATATAATTATGCATCTCAAAGTCTTGTTCGGCAGTCTGAATCAGACACGCCGCAATATTGGAACAATGGTCTGCCACACGCTCAAAATTCGTGGTCAAATCTGAAAGCACAAAACCAAGTTCGATGGTACACTTCCCTTCCCTCAGACGATTCACATGACGCTTCTTTAACTCGTCTCTCAAATCATCCACCACTTCCTCAAGCGGCTCTACCAGAACCGCCTCCTCCATATCTTCCTTTATGAAGCTCTCCAGGGACAAACGGAGAATTTCACGTACTGCATCCGCAAAAGTTTCGATTTCTTTTGCCCCTTCCGGAGAGAATGCCATATTTTTCCGGTTCATTTCTTCCGCACTCTCCGCAATATTTACAGCATGGTCGGAAATACGTTCCATATCCCCGATACAGTGAAGTAACATAGAAAGCGCTGCGCTGTCCTTTACGGAAAGATCCTTACTGCTAAGCTTCACAAGATACTGTCCGAGATGATCCTCAAACAGGTCGGCCTCCGACTCCAATTCGAATACCTTTGCCACCGTCTGTTCATCATAGCCCTGAAGCAACTCCATGGAACAATCCAACGCCTCCTTCGCAATCTCAGCCATATGATTTGCAACTTCCTTACAATGCTTTACCGCCAATGCCGGAGTATCTAAGAAACGCTCATCAAGCAATTGTAACTGTTGCTCGAATTTCTCCTTTTTCGGGTCCTTTGCTTCTTTTACCGTCAAAATAGCAAGCTTCTCCAGAAGCCTGGAGAACGGAAGTAACAATAAGGTTGCGAATACATTAAAGCATGTATGAACGGTTGCAATTCCCGCCGGAGTTGCCGCCGTATCCAAAAACGCAAAATCTACAAACAAATTAATTCCGTAGAAAGCAAGCATAAACACCACAGTACCGACTAAATTAAAGTACAGATGCACCAATGCCGCCCGCTTTGCATTGGTCTTGGCTCCGATTGCGGAAATCAGTGCGGTTACACAGGTACCGATATTCTGACCCATAATAATCGGAAGTGCCGTAGCAAAGGTCACCTTTCCGGTCATACACAGAGCCTGTAAAATACCTACGGATGCGGAAGAACTCTGAATAATCGCCGTCAGAATCGCACCGGCAAGCATACCTAAAATCGGATTTGAGAACATAAGAAGAATATTGGTAAATTCCGGAACATCACGCAATCCTTCCACCGCACCGCTCATGGTATCCATACCTACCATAAGGATGGCAAAGCCCACCAGAATCGTACCGAGATTCTTTTTCTTCTCGCTCTTAAGGAACATAATAAAGATAACACCGATTAACGCGAGAACCGTTGTAAAGTTCGTCGGTTTTAACAGCTGCATGAAGATACTGTCGCCTTCAATACTGGTTAAGCTTAGAATCCACGCAGTCATGGTCGTACCGATATTTGCACCCATAATAATGCTGACCGCCTGGGAAAGCTTCATAATAACGGAATTTACGAAACCTACTACCATAACCGTGGTAGCGGAAGATGATTGAATTACCGCCGTTACGGCAGCACCCAAAAGAACACCTTTGATCGGATTGGAGGTAAGCTTCTCCAAGATACGTTCCAAACGTCCGCCGGACATCTTTTCCAAACCTTCACCCAGCAAATGCATTCCGTAAAGGAACAGCGCCAAACCACCGATCATCGACAACACATCAAAAATATCCATTCTTTCATCGAACCGTCACACCTACGGTCTTTCTCCTTTATTTTATCGCACCATTATTTTACCAACAAATTGTGAATAATCCCAGTAAAAATGCGTTAAGAAACCGTTAAGAAACAAAGAAGAGCCACTTTCGTGACTCTTCTGCATTATAACCCAAGTTTCTCAATATTTTCAATCGTCCGGATAATATGCTCATGAGCAAGCTTTTCCGCCAGCTCCTTATCTCTGGAACGAATGGCGTTTAATATCGCCGTATGCTCCGCCGTAGAACGTTTTGCCCGTTCCTCCATGGAGAGCGTAATCTTTCTGACACGTTCCACATAATGATGGAACACGGAAAGCTCATGCTCCAAAATCTTACTTCCGCATGCACTGTAAATCAGCTTATGGAACTTACTGTCCAGTTCCACCACCTGCTCGAAATGTCCCTTACTTGTATGGAACTCGGACAAATAAATGACTTCTTCGATGGCATCCAACTGCTCGTCGGTCACATGCTCGCAGGCCCAGCGGGCACACAACCCCTCCAGATAGGAACGGATGGTGTAAATGTCATGGATATCCTTTTCCGAAATACCGGTCACATAAGCTCCCTTATTGGGAATGATACTGACAAGTCCCTCCAGTTCCAGCTGACGCAACGCCTCACGGACCGGAGTACGGCTGACGCCCAGCTCCGCTCCGATGGTATTTTCCTTTAATTCTTCGTTTTCCTCATATCTGCCCGACAGAATGCCCTCACGGATATGATTGAACACACGTCCCCGTAAGGAATACTTGTCATCCTTGTCATTTTGCAGTTTGGCATCGCTCATATAGCGACCTCCTCTTCTATTACATCTTCTCGATGGTTTCCATGATGTAATCCGCAAACTGCGCACCGGTAGCACCGGTATCGCGTCCGGTCATCACAAGCTTCTTCTCGGTAACGGTACAAATATCAAGTGCCGCATAAAGCTTATCTGCCTTATCATTGAAGCCGATGTGTGCAAGAAGCATTGCAGCCGCACGAATCACGCTACACGGATCGGCATAGATGTCTCTGCCTTCCTTTACCATACGCGGTGCGGAACCGTGAATTGCCTCAAACATCGCATACTTCTTACCGATATTTGCGCTACCTGCGGTACCTACACCGCCCTGGAACTCTGCTGCTTCGTCGGTAATGATATCGCCGTACAGGTTCGGAAGTACCACAACCTGGAAATCTCTTCTTCTCTTCTCATCCACAAGCTTTGCGGTCATAATATCGATGTACCACTCATCTGCGGTAATGCCCGGATAATCCTTTGCTATTTCACGGAATGCCTCTAAGAACTTACCGTCGGTGGTCTTAATGATGTTTGCCTTGGTAACGGCACTGACTCTGGTCTTGCCGTTTGCCTTTGCGAACTCAAATGCCGCACGGATAATTCTCTCACAGCCCTGAGAGGTAACTACGGTAAAGTCTACACCTAAGTCCTCGGTTACGTGAACACCCTTGCTGCCTACTGCGTAAGCACCCTCGGTATTCTCACGGTAGAAGGTCCAATCGATACCCTGCTCCGGAATACGAACCGGTCTTACGTTTGCGAACAAATCAAGAGCCTTACGCATTGCTACGTTTGCGCTCTCTACGTTCGGCCACGGGTCACCCTTCTGCGGAGTGGTGGTCGGTCCCTTCAAAATAACGTCACAGGTCTTTAACTCTTCCAAAACTGCCGGCGGAATTGCTGCATTCTCAGCCACACGGCGCTCAATGGTAAGACCTTCAATATTCTTAATAAGTACTTTACCGGATGCGATTTCATCCTTTAATAAGTACTCCATAATTCTCTGTGCCTGACCGGTGATTGCCGGACCGATACCGTCACCGCCGCATACGCCGATAGTAATCTGATCCAGTGCCTTGTAATCTACAAAGTCACCCTGCTTCTTCATCTCTTCTACTCTTGCTAACTGCTCGGTCAAAAGCTTGCCGAATGCTTCCTTTGCTGCTTCAATCTTAGCCTGCATTTTAAAATCCTCCTTATGTAGCTTATCAATAATTCTATTTTATTTTCTGTCCGGACAAATCCGAATCAGTATTCATCACTTACAGTTCTACGGTAACCTCCGGAAGGTCCACACCGAACTCTCCCTTATACTGATTAATCATACCGACCAACTCCGCATCGGTCATAACCGTAATACGACCGTCCTCGTATTCCTTATCTACCAGTTCCTTAATCTTGTGAACCAGCAAATTGGACTTATCCAGTGCCGCATCCCCCTTTAAACGGTAGAAGGTATTCATCCAGTGTGCGATACCCGCCAGACCGGACGTATTGGACACAGAAACAAGTACCGGACGATTTAAGAACTTTTCGGTATCGAAGATATTGTAAATCTCCTCGTTCTTAAGAAGACCATCCGCATGAATACCCGCACGGGTTACGTTGAAATTCTTACCCACAAACGGAGTTCTGTGCGGAATCTTGTAACCGATTTCCTTCTTATAGTACTCCGCAAGCTCCGTAATTACGGTAGTATCCATACCGTCCAAGGTACCCTTAAGCTGTGCGTACTCAAATACCATTGCCTCAAGCGGCGTATTACCGGTACGCTCACCGATACCGAACAAGGAACAGTTAATACCGGATGCACCGTACAACCAAGCGGTGGTAGAATTGGAAACCGCCTTGTAGAAATCGTTGTGACCGTGCCACTCCAAAAGTTCGGACGGAACGCCTGCATGAGTCATCAAACCGTAGATAATACCCTGTACGGAACGCGGAATCACCGCACCCGGGAAGTTGACACCGTAGCCCATGGTATCACAGGCACGAATCTTTACCGGAATATTATACTCGAAGCCCAGCTTCATCAGCTCAAAGCAGAACGGAATTACAAAGCCGTAAATATCGGAACGGGTGATATCTTCTAAGTGACAACGCGGTGCCACACCGGTCTCCAGACACTCACGCACTACGTTTAAATAATGCTCCATGGCCTGAGATCTTGTCATCTTCATCTTATAGAAAATATGATAGTCGGAACAACTTACCAAAATACCGGTTTCCTTCAAACCGATTTCCTTTACCAGCTCAAAATCCTTCTTGCTGGCACGAATCCAGGAGGTCACCTCCGGAAACTCATATCCTCTCTCCAGACACTTATAAACCGCATCCCTGTCCTTCTTACTGTAAAGGAAAAACTCACTCTGACGAACAATACCGTTCGGTCCGCCGAGACGATGCAGGTAATCGAAAATCGTTACAATCTGCTCCGTGGTATACGGCGCTCTGGACTGCTGTCCGTCGCGGAAGGTAGTATCCGTAATCCAAATTTCCTCCGGGAAACAATGCGGTACAATACGATCGTTAAATGCAATCTTCGGGACCTCATCGTACGGGAATAAGTTCCGGAAGACATTCGGTGTTTTCACATCCACAAGCTCATACATATGCTCTTCCAAAGAAAGCAAATTGTTATGAGGATTGCGATATACTTTTCTGTTCTCCATATGTATACACGCTCCTTTATCATCCACTATCGAGTAATTGTATACAATTATACGTTTAATGTCAAGAGGAAAAGCGCATTTCTCACAGAAATGCGCCCAGCTCCATTTGCCAGACAGTGTCTGGCGTTTCTCGTCTACTTATTAAATTGCTTCAGTCTCTCCGCAATGGTCTTATTATAGTTCTCCACCTTGCGCTCGTACTCCTCCTCCATGTACTTGGAATGAAGCAAAAAGTCCGCCGTCGCCAGATTGTTGGCAATCGGAATGTCGTACACCAAAGCGATACGAAGTAACGCCTTTACGTCCGGGTCGTGAGGCTGTGCCGCCAACGGGTCCCAGAAGAATACTACAAAATCAATGTTTCCTTCCACGATACGGGAACCGATCTGCTGGTCACCGCCAAGAGGACCGCTGTTATAGCCTTTTACCGGAAGACCGGTCTTCTCTGCAATCAAACGGGCCGTAGTACCGGTTCCGCAAAGGAAATGTCTTTGTAAAATCTCCTTGTTGCGCTCACACCAGGAAACCAGTTCCTGCTTCTTGCCATCATGGGCAATCAGTGCAATACGCTTCTGCTTTCCGATGGTAAATTTGATGAAATCTGCTGCTTCCATAATAATTCTCCTTTTTCTTACTGTTCTCGTAATCTGTTTTCTCTATTGTCCGTCTGTCAATATCAGAACTACCGTTTCCCTTTCTTTTTTTCCTTCTTTATCTCCGTCCTTTTCTCTTTTTCTTCACGTTTTGAAAGTGCATAGCTTCGATACTCCGTCGGTAAAAGTCCGGAATTTATCATAGCACCCAATGTTGTCTCAAACTCACCGTAGGGCACAGCCGGATCCGCCATACTGTCAATCACCTGCTCTACCTGATTCTTATACTCCTGTAACGTCAGAATACCGTCTCTCCAAAGAAAAGAATCTACAAACAATTGTTTATAATACGGACTCAGCTCCATTGTCTGCAATCTCCGATCCGCAATCTCAATTCGGAAGGAAAACAGCTTCTTCAACTGATTTACGGAAGTCGAGGTAAATTTAATATCCTCGTCCAACACATATAGATTTTTAATCAATACCGTTCTTCCGCCGATTTCCTTTTTCTGATATCGCGGCAAATACGGCGTAAATGCTTTTTTCATTACTTCGCTGTCCCGCAATTCCACATACTCACCGGAGGCCTTTACGGCAATCCCCCGTTCCACCTCCATTACCTGCAACCCGGAAAGCGGCCGCTCCATCATGCGCGCCTTCCGATCAATTAAAAGGATTTTCAAACTTCCATCCTCTACCCATGCAAAGCCCGGCGCCTGGCGAACCCTCTCCGGAATGCATAAATCAATTACCACTGGCACATGCGCCTGCTTTACTTTATAACGAACAAGAAGCCTTTTGAGTTTTTCCTCCGTCATCGATGCCAATGCATTATCCCCGAACTCTTCCTCGTCCTCCCGTTCCCGTTCTTCCTGCTCTCTGGCATTGTGCTCTTCATTCTTTTTTTCCTTCTTTCTCTTTTTTTCACCCTCCGGAGAACCACCGACCGCTCCGTCACGTTTTACTACCAATGCCACATCTTTCGCCATTGCCGCCGCAATAATTGCCGTTACAACCGCCACCAGCCCCGGCAGAAAAGAGTGATTCAATATTGCCGCCCCAAACAATATAACAGTTGCCAGAATCAGTGCGATTTCCCACACTAAAAAAGACCTTGTCCGGCTGTCTCCGTGTCGTAATGTATTCCAAATTTTCCGAAGCATCCCGTTCTCCTTTCTTTCGTACTGATTTCCCACTTAAATCATACAATATATTTTCCTCCGCCGCAAGAGATTCCTGTACAAAAATGCGGTTTCTTTGTTCCCCGGCCACCGGATACTTCTCCGATATTAATTTATCGTAAATTTTTCGTCGCTTTTGCTCGAATCATTGCGAAAAAAAAACAAACGTGCTATACTAAAATAAGAAGGTTTATTTGTTTTCCGGGGAGGTCATGTATGAAAGAAAAGTATTCCAATCATCTACGTTGGGCGATAACCGCCGTTTGCACGGTTACAATCTGCCTGATTGTCTTTTTCCTACTGTTTCGATCCAAAGAATTGATGGAATTTTTCAAAAAACTCAGCAATATTTTAATGCCGGTCATTATCGGAGCCGTTATTGCCTATTTGATTAATCCGCTTGCCAATTTTTTGGACGGCCTGTTGACAAAGCTTTTTCTGCGTATGAAGCTTTCCGTAAAAAGGGCCCAGGGAATATCTCTGTGGATTTCCGTTTTTCTTTCTATGGCGGTTTTCCTCTTTTTGGTGTACTTTTTGATTTCTCTCATTTTACCGGAATTATACCAGAACATCAAAAATTTTGTTTCCAACTTTGATAGCTATGTAGCCACCATTACCACCTGGTTCTCCGAACTTGAGGTTTTAAAGGATAATCCGGAGCTCTACAACAACCTGTCCTCTACATTAGATAAGATGTTGGAATCTGTCGGCGAATGGCTCAGCAGTTCTTTACTTACCAGTATATCCGGTATCGTATCCGGCCTTACTTTCCGTATCATCGGATTCTTTAATATCGTCCTTGATGTAGTGGTAGGTCTAATCGTATCCATTTATATTTTATTCAGCAAACGTAAATACACTGCAAAGGCAAAGCGGTTTACCTATGTTCTTTTCAAGCCGCAAACAGCAAATACTGTCCTTACCATTGCGTCACGTTGTAACAAAATATTCAGCGGTTTTATTTCCGGAAAGCTTCTGGATTCTCTGATTATCGGCATGATGTGTTTTCTCGGACTTACCCTTTTAAAAATGCCGTATGCTCTGCTTGTCAGTGTTATTGTCGGTGTTACCAACGTAATCCCGTTCTTCGGCCCGTTTATCGGTGCGATTCCTTCAGCGGTATTGATCCTTTTAGCAGATCCGACCAATCTGAAACCGGTGATTATTTTTGTTATTTTTATTATTTGCCTCCAGCAATTTGACGGTAACATTTTAGGTCCGAAGATTCTTGGCGATTCCACCGGTATTTCAGCTCTGATGGTAGTTGTTTCCATTACCATCGGCGGCGGCTTCTTCGGCTTTATGGGTATGTTCCTCGGTGTACCGACATTTGCGGTACTCAGTTATTTGCTAAAATGTTTCATTCATTATCGCCTGAGAAAGAAAGGCCTCCCTCCGGAACACGAAAACTACATCTACCTGACCTCCATTGATGAGCAGGCCGGCGAACTGCATTATTGTACCCCGGCAGTCATTTCTCCGTCCGGCAATGATGAGACCTACACAAAACATTTTCAGCCTCTTGAACCGGAACGCACCTCCTTCTCGGATACGGTACATGCTAACGAGGAAGTGTTGAAGGCAAAGGACAATGCACAGATGCTTAAAAGCTCCCGCACCAAAAAGGGAAAGAATTCTAAACAGACACCTCCGCAAAAGACCGAGGAGAAAAATTCATAATTTCTTTCAGCAAAAAACAAACAGCGGATATCCGATAACACCATGTTCGGATATCCGCTTCTTTTCTCTGTGTCACTATTCCATATCAGCTTCCGCAGCCTTAATCATGATGGCACATTCCATACGCTTGCGGAACAGCTTGCAACCGTACTCATAAATACCGGTAATATCTCCGGTTGCATGATACGCATTCGCCGCACAACCGCCGGAGCAGTAAAGCTTTGCCCAACAGTCGTTACACTCCGGTCTGGAGTAAGCATTACAGCCCCTGAACTTCTCCTGCATGGTAGTATTGGTCACACCATCCCACACATTTCCCATCAAGTAGCTTTCATCACCTACAAACTGATGACACGGGTACAAATCTCCCCACGGGGTCACCGCCAGATACTCGGTTCCCGAACCGCAGCCGGAAATACGCTTATAAATACACGGTCCGTGAGACAAATCAATCATATAGTGGTAGAAGGTAAAGCCCCTGCCTTCCTTCTTACGCTTAATCATTTCCTTTGCCAAAAGCTCGTACTGGTCAAACAACTTCGGCAAATCCTCTTCCGTCAACGCATACGGATCTGTCGGTGCACATACCACCGGCTCCATGCTGAGCTCCGTAAAGCCCAAATCCGCCATATGGAATAAATCCTCGGTAAAGTCTACGTTATTGTGAGTAAAGGTGCCACGCATATAATAATCTTTGCCGCCGCGGCTCTCCACAAACTTCTGAAACTTCGGCACAATGGTATCATAGCTACCCTTGCCCTCGTAATTCTTACGCAAGCGGTCATGTACCTCTTTTCTACCGTCCAAGCTAAGTACTACGTTATGCATCTCCTTATTGGCAAACTCAATCACGTCATCATCCACCAGCACACCGTTGGTAGTCAGAGTAAAGCGGAATTTTTTATTATGTATCGGCTCCTGTGTTCTGGCGTAAGCAACCAGCTCCTTTACCACATCCCAGTTCATCAGCGGCTCACCGCCGAAAAAGTCTACCTCCAGATTGGTTCTTGTTCCGGAATGCGCAATAAGGAAATCCAACGCCTGCTTGCCCACCTCAAAAGACATAAGCGCACGCTCTCCCTGATACTTACCCTGGGCAGCAAAGCAGTAATTGCAATTCAGGTTACATGTATGTGCCACATGGAGGCAAAGTGCCTTAATCACATTACTACGATTCTTTAACACGCCTGCCTTGTCCCCGTAAATATCCTTGGAAAAGAGCTGTCCGGATGCCGCCAGCGCCTCTACATCACGCAGGCACGCGCGAACCTCCTCGGCCGTCAGGTTCTGCTCCTTATACTTTTCTACCATCTGCGTCACAATCTGCTCTGCAGTCGTGGTCTCGTACAATGCAATAATATCATAGGCCACTTCATCCACCACATGAATGGAACCGCTGAACACATCGATAACAATATTGTAACCGTTCATTTTGTACTGATGTATCATAAAATCTCCTTTACGAAACAAACCGCCGGATTCCATTACCGGAATCCGGCGGTACATGTCCTTTTAATTTGCGTAATTAGCGCTCACACGGCTGATTTGCAACACCGCAAGAGGTCTTACATGCAGACTGACAGGAAGTCTGGCACTCGCCGCATCCGCCGTCAGCAAGGCTTGCGGAAAGACTACGGGTATTTAAGGTCTTAATACGGCTACCGGTGTTCTCACACGGCTGATTTGCAACGCCACAGGAGGTCTTACATGCAGACTGGCAAGAGGTCTGACACTCGCCGCATCCGCCGTCGGTAAGACTGATTGCTAAATCTCTGGTGTTCAATGTATTAATTCTGCTCATTTTTTGTACTCCTTTATGTAGAATCTTCATCATTGCATCTATTATAGTCCAAAGCCACGGACTTTGTCAACCGCTATGTTAGGGGAAGTTGCATTTTCTCACTTATTCTTCCCAACTTCTCCTATCCCGCATATCCGATACCGTCAAAGCACTCCTCCTCAGGTACTCCGTTAATCATATGCGACCAACCCGTAGTATCTACATTCACACGGCATTCCCTTCCGTTCGAAAGACGAAACTCAACATAGGTCTCATTATCGGTACGAAGAAATGTAAATTCAGTCCCTGCCGGAACAATCGTACTTGTATTCTCACCTAATATGGTAACCTCTAACGGAATCTTCGATACTAACGGAGACAGGGTTTCATCCAGCGTATAAAAGTCCGTCTGCGGAACCAGCATACCGGCTTTCGCATCAAAGGAATAGCTTCTTGTTCCGCTCATAGTACGGAATATATCCATGCGGGAGCTCAAAAGAATCTCTGCCGGATTATTGAAGACTTCTTCCCCGTAGCTATAGTCTTCCGCATCTGTTCTCATTGTAACAAACCCCGCATTCATCTGTACCATAGGCTCCGTAATACAATCCAGGCTCAAATCAAATATGTATAAAATCTTATAATCATTTTCTGTAGTTTCCTCTACAAACAAATAATTTTTGTCCGCTACGGTAGCAAGATATGCCTTGTATTCATACGCATGCATCTCATATTCCAAAATATTCCTGCCGTTCTTTTCAATTTCAAGCTTAAGGTAAAAATCATCCCATTCCGCTTTGGACAAACCTATCAAAAAAGCATCCTTCGTGCCGTTCGCACCGTCAAGTTCCATATAACTGTGAAACGTAACCGCTGACGCACTTCCCTGCTCCGGCGCTGTCATATAAACATCCCGGAATAATGCCGGTTCCTCCGCAAAATTAATATCTGCCGTCAATACCCCCGCCGCATAAAAGGACAATTCATACGGACTGAAATAGAAGGTAAGTCCGTCATAATCCATGGTCCAAACAAAACTATCCGTTTCCGTCTCATCATACAACGACTCCCATTCTTCAAACAACCAATCGGCATACTTTTCGGAAAGCTTCTGCTTTACCAACGTTCTGATTTTCTCTACGTCCGTTACCACCTCCGAAAGAGAAAGCATTGCCCCGGTTTCCGTAGAAAAATTTTGACCGGACACAACATGCATCGGATGAATGCTTCCTGTATCGGAACTCCAATTACACCGCATGCTGATGACATGATTATCCGCTCTTTGTACAAAATATCCGGTAGAATCGTAACAGGATACATCCGTCTCATCCGCATACTGCTTCAACTCCTCCGCAGTGCCCGCAAGATTTATTGCCACCTCTTCCGACTTTTTATCACGCAAGTTTTTTAAAGACCTAAATACCGTAGACATCGCCGGATACTTCGTCGCATCCTCGCCTCCCATCAGCGGATTCTGCCAGATAACGGCATACAACTGCCTTCCGTCTTCCCACTCATTAATTTTCTTATTCTCCAACATAATCCGTACCGGAACCGTTTCTGCTTCTGCCTCCGGCGCTTCGGTTACCTCCAGCTCTTCCGTCACGCTCGGTGCCTCCGTCGCACACGCGGTCTCTGTCACCTGCGGTACTTCCGACGCCTGTGTCGGCGTTGCAGCCGGGTTATTTCCAAGTACTGCCGGTGCCTTTGCACACGCCGTCAGACAAAATACTCCCAATAACAATACAAAATTCAGACTTTTCTTCATTTCTACTCATCCTCCGATAAAATAATCCCCATTTACTCCTCTAAGCAGCAAACCGCATCTCCGTTCCCACCGCTTGTTCTGTGAATCCGTACACCGTTCACTTCCTTTTCTATCAGAAAACAAACCAGTTCCGACCTTATCTCTTCTCCCGGAATCAGCAACGGTATCCCCGGTGGGTAAGCCCATACATACTCCCCCGCAGTCCTTCCGACAGCTTCTTTCCATTTATATTCCTTTGCAAAAGCACTCTCTGCTTCCGCCGCACGCATACGAACCGGCGGCAGGTCCGGATAAAAAAATTTCCTCACCTCGCCCTTTTCACACTGTGCATCAATGTCAAGTAGCGCCTGCAACAAACGTGCAAGACTTTCTTTTGTATCTCCCATACCCGTCATGGCAAGGCCATACTGTTCCGCTGCCATCTCGAGCTCAATCCGATACTTCGAACGCAACTTCTCCATCAACAACGGGCCTGTCAAATCAGCCCCTTCGGTCACAATGACAAGCTTCCCCGGATCTCTGTCATACAGCGCCGTTCCCACAGTACGAACTGTATTTTCTACTCCGTCCGCCCACTCCCCGGCAACAACTCTGATATGTTGCAATTGTCGTGCTCCTCTATAAAATTCTGCTAGCGCTTCCTGCCATTCCTTACACAACGCCGCTCCCCGTTCCTCCAAAAGCCCGATACAACCATCAATGGACGCTATCAGCAAATAAGAGGGACTACTGGTTTGAAACATATTGACAGCCGTCTGCACCGCCTCTCCGGAAACCAGATGCCCTGTTCGGTGAAGCATTGCGGTCTGGGTCAGACACGGCAAGGTCTTATGCAAGCTATGCACCACTAAATCTGCGCCGCACTCCACAGCCCCCTTCGGAAATTCTCCGAAGCCGAAATGTGCTCCATGAGCAGAATCTATAAGAACCGGTACACCATAAGAATGCGCTACTCCGCAAATTCCTTCCACATCGCTGACAACACCTTCATAGGTCGGGCTTGTGATAATTACCAACTTTGTCTCTCTGTTCTTTCGTAGTGCTTCCTTTACCGCTTCCGGTGTTACCGCTCCGCACACACCGGTCTCCGAGTCCTGCTCCGGTTGCAGATACAATACCTTTGCATTCACAAGCCGCACTCCGTTATAGACAGATTTGTGGCAGTTCCTGGCCATAATCACAGTTCCGCCGTAGGACACTGTCGCATAAATTGCTGCCAGAATTCCGCAGGTGCTGCCATTTACCAGCGGATAGGCTTCTACGCTCTTCCAAAGTCTTGCGGCACGTTTCTTTAAGGAAAGCAGTATCCCCTCCGGCTCCGCCAAATTATCAAACCCCGCAATTTCCGTAATATCGCAATCTGCGCGAAGAGCCGACAGATACCCGTTCGTTCCGGAAAGAGCGAGGTTTCGTTTATGTCCCGGCATATGCATCGGGAGCATGGTTTTATTATATTCTTTCAGTTTCTGAACTAACGATTGTTCCATGATAGCCACCCTCGCTTTCTTCCGGTGTACCTTATTACTGTACCTTGCTTTTTTCTGTAACCACTAAGATTGCCGTTTGCCAACAATACCTATTCTCACACGTTCTGTAATGTTTCTTCCCTCTCATATTCCTCCCGAAGCTTTCGCAATGCTTTCTTCTCAATCCTTGATACATAACTTCTACTGATGGAAAGCCGGTCTGCGATTTCCCGTTGAGTCAATTCCCGTCCGCCGTACAGTCCGTACCTTAGCGCAATAATCTCACGTTCCCGTTCCTCCAGATTCGTCGCAATCAGCCGCGGAAGCACGGTCAGCTTTTCCTTTCGCTCATAGCGGTCCGTATAATCCTCTTCCTCCGCCTCAATGATTTCCAACAAACTGATGGCATTTCCTTCCTTGTCTGTTCCGATGGGATCATACAAATATACTTCCTTTGCAATCTTCTTCCCAGCGCGGAAAAACATCAAAAGTTCATTTTCGATACAACGGGCTGCATACGTTCCCAAGCGGATTCCCTTAGATGCATCAAAACTGTCTACAGCTTTAATCAAGCCTACCGTTCCGATGGAAAGCAAGTCCTCGTTATCCCGCTCCGGTTGGGAATATTTCTTTACAATGTGCGCCACCAGACGAAGATTGTGCTCAATCAGCAAATCCCTTGCCTGCCTGTTCCCGTCACGAAACTCCGAAAACAACGTTTCTTCTTCTTTCGCATCAAGCGGTTTCGGATATGATAACACGCCGCCATGCCTCCGACCGTTCTTTCTAACAGCCTATGACAGGAAAACATGACCCGTGCCTGTCGCCCCGAAACTTTTCAATTTTGCAACCGGGCAAAATCCTCGCTCACAGTTTATCGCTCCTTATTAATTCGTAAAATCGTCAGCGGTTCTGCCTTACAATCCAAGGTTACATATATCATCTGCTGCGGATGCGGACAACTCTCCATCGCAGTTCCTTCCGTATCCGTAATGGAAAGTACCTTCCCATAATCGCTGGTTCCGTTAAAATGCATTACCTCTATGGTGTCACCTACGCAGAACTTATTTCGCTGTTCCATGTAAAGACGACCGTCCTCTGTCACCTCTACCGGAAACCCCAAGTAGGTATACTCCTTGTTATAATCGTTATTCTCATACACCTGGGCATCACTTCCCGGTGCACCGAAGAAAAAGCCCGTGGTGTAACTGCGGTAGGTACACTTGGAAATCTCTTCTCTGTAATACGGCAAACGCTCCCTATACTTTTCTTCACTTTCAAAATAGTCATCAATGGCCTGACGATAGGTCCGGGCCACGGTTGCCACATACAGCGCCGTCTTCATCCGACCTTCGATTTTAAAGCTGTCGATTCCCGCGGCTACCAGCTCCGGAATGTGTTCAATCATACACAAATCCTTGGAGTTAAAAATATAGGTTCCCCGCTCATTTTCAAATACCGGAAGATACTCGCCCGGACGGCTTTCCTCCATGATGTAATACTTCCAACGGCACGGATGGGTACATGCACCCAAATTCGCATCTCTTCCGGTAAAATAGTTACTGAGTAAACATCTTCCGGAATAGGAAATGCACATTGCTCCATGGATAAAAGTCTCGATTTCAAGCTCCTCCGGAATATTTTTGCGAAGCTCTGACAGTTCCTCCATAGAAAGCTCTCGTGCGGACACCACACGCTTCGCACCGAGGCGATGCCAGAACCGATAGGTCCTATAATTTACGTTATTCGCCTGGGTACTGATGTGAAGCTCCGTCTCCGGCATAATCTCCCGCGCGATGTCAAACACACCCGGGTCGGAAATAATCAGGGCATCCGGTGCCACGGCCTTAAGCTCACGGAAATATTCCTCCACTCCCGCAAGATCCCGGTTATGCGCCGTAATATTCGCCGTCACATACACCTTTGCCCCATGGGCATGAGCATAGGCAATCCCTTCTATCATGTCTTCCTTGGAAAAGTTATGGGCCTTTGCACGGAGACCGTACATCTCTCCGCCGATATAAACTGCATCGGCACCGTATTTTACCGCAATTTTTAACACTTCCAGACTTCCTGCCGGAACCAAAAGCTCCGGTTTCTTTCTCTTATTCATATCCTCTCCTGCTTTCTGATTCTGTCCTATTCCCTTGTCGTTTCTGCATAATAAACTCTGCATTGCTACTTTTCTATGGTTTTCTTTACACTCAGCGTCACACCGTCACCCACCGGCAACACTACCGTTTCCAGCTCGTCCATATGTTTTAGAGTGTACACATACTCCCGCATCCGCATGTGAATGGTTCGCTCCCGACGCGGAATCGTATACTTGGACTCTACAATGGTTCCTTCCTGCAGTACATTGTCCGTAATCAGAATACCGCCCTCCGGCAACAGACGCATCAGGTGCGGAAGGAAATTCATATACTGTCCCTTTGCCGCATCCATAAAGATAAACGGATAGATTTCCCCCTTGTCTGCCAGCTCCTTTAATACCTCATTGGCATCACCGCAAAGAAGTGTTACCTTATCTGCCCGCGGAATGGCCGCCAGATTCTTCTTTGCTTCCTTAATCCGCATCTCTACCTTCTCGATTGTGGTAATCGCGCAGTTTTCCGGCATGTACTCGCTCATAAACGCCGAGGAAAATCCTACCGCACAGCCCACCTCCAGAATCCTTTCCGGCTTTAATAAGCACAAAAGGAAACGCAGTAAAGACTGCGCTTCCTTTCTGATAATCGGTACCTCGTCCGCAAGTGCTCTTTGTTCCAGTTCATCCAGATACTCCGGCAAATCACATTCCAATGCCTTAATATACTCTGATAACCGCTCACTGATAATCATCACGTTTCCTCCGGTAGTGCATTCGATAAATCGGTAATCACATCCAATATCTCATCGTAGGTCATGGACGTATTTAACAAAAAGGTTCCCTGCATAATCTTGTACTCATATAACTGTACCTTCAAATAAAAGGTGGTCTTGTTTACTACAAGCTTATTCATATAAAGCTTTTCGGCAATATCCATGGTGGACTCACCTTCCTCAATATGAATCTCCACATCACGTCCCGGCTCAGCCTCACACACACGATCTCCGAACACCTGATAAGAAAACTCGTATACATTTGTAGCAACAAAGTAAATACCGAATGCCACCACGGCATAAAATACCAGATTTAATAATATGCCGAGAAAATAGCCCATTAAATCAAGTGCCGCCTTCGTCTGTTGTGATTGTTTCGCCATAATTACGCATCCACCTCCATAATAATCGGGAGAATCATCGGGTTACGCTTCATCTTTTTCCAAAGATAATCGCTTAAGGAATCCTTCATTGTATTTTTAATCTTTCCCCAATCGGAAACATTCTTTTCCATACAACGATCCAGAGCATCAAGCACTACCTCTCTTGCTTCCTCCAGCAGATTTTCCGACTCTCTGACATAGACAAATCCTCTGGTCACTATGTCCGGTCCCGCTAAAATCTCGTTGGTATACTTCTGTAACGTAAGCACGATAATAATCAAACCGTTTTCGGACAAATACTGACGATCCCGCAGTACAATATTTCCTACATCACCTACACCGAGACCATCTACAAAGATGCCTTGCGCCTCTACCTTATCCACCACACTTCCGTTTTCCTCATCCAGCTCCAATACATCACCGGAGGAAAGAATAAATACCTTTTCTTTATCTACTCCCATGCTCTGTGCCAGCTGACCGTGGGTCACACGGTGATGGTACTCGCCGTGCAGCGGAATCGCATATTTCGGTTTTGTTAAAGCATAAATTAACTTTATCTCTTCCTGACAGGCATGACCGGAAACATGGGTATCCTGGGTAATCACTTTAGCTCCCTTTCTGGTCAGCTCGTTGATAATCTTGGAAACCTGTTTTTCATTACCCGGAATCGGATGGGAGCTTAAAATCACCGCATCCCCCGGCACAATAGACACCTTCTTATGAGTGGAATTTGCCATACGGGACAATGCCGCCATAGCTTCGCCCTGGCTACCGGTGGTGATGAGTACCAGCTTCTCGTCCGGATAATTCTTAATCTGCTCGATATCGATCATGATATTGTCCGGAATGTTGATATATCCCAGTTCCGCCGCTGTAGAAATAATATTCACCATACTGCGGCCTTCGATGACTACCTTGCGATCGTACTTCTCTGCGGTATAAATAATCTGTTGTACACGATCTACATTAGAGGCAAAGGTTGCCACAATGAGACGGTGGTTCATGTTTTCCGCAAAAATCGTATCAAAGGTCTTTGCCACCATACGCTCCGACATGGTAAAGCCCGGACGCTCTACGTTCGTAGAATCCGCCAACAGCGCCAATACACCCTTTTTACCCAGCTCCGCAAACCGCTGTAAATCAATGGTATCGGAAAACATCGGCGTATAATCCACCTTAAAGTCACCGGTATGAACAATCGTACCCACCGGAGTAAAGATTGCTAATGCCGCCGCATCCGCAATGCTGTGGTTCACACGGATAAACTCGATACGAAACGCCCCCAGATTCACGGACTGTCCGTACTTAATGACCTTGCGCTTCGTGGTCTTTAACAAATTGTGCTCTTTTAACTTATTATCAATAACGCCCACCGTAAGCTTGGTTGCATATACCGGTACATTGATTTCTTTTAATACATACGGTAAGGCACCGATATGGTCCTCATGGCCGTGGGTAATCAAAAATCCCTTTACCTTATCAATATTCTCCTTCAGATAAGTAATGTCCGGAATGACTAAATCAATTCCAAGCATGTCGTCTTCCGGGAATGCCAAACCGCAGTCTACAATAATAATACTGTCCTCGTACTCATACGCGGTAATATTCATACCGATTTGTTCCAAACCGCCTAACGGAATAATACGAAGCTTCGGCTTTGCCACCTGCTCTTCCACTACAAACTGTTCCTCTTCCTGTACAGCTACCGCTGCTCTGATACCTCTTCTTCTCAAAATTGCACCTCCGTTTCGGTGCATCGCAAAACAAAGCTTTCCAAAAAAGCTTTCTAAAAGTCCTATCACGCACGTTCCGATTTTAACTTTCAAACGCATGACAATTCCAGCCCCGTCGTCTCCGCTTCTCCGAAAAACGCCCGGCTTTGGAAGTCATACGTCCGATTCCGACGCAATACCTGTTCAAATCTGTTTTACAATGCATCTATTCTTACTAAATAATTCCCTGTTTTTAAAAATAAATTCAACTCCAAATCACAAATTTAGAGCACAAACTCCGTATCTTCCAAAAGCTCACTGAATAGATCCGCTACCGCCTTCAGTTCCTTCTCGTCGTCAACGATTTCATATATCGCCTCAGACTCACCCTCTGCGGAAACATCCTTTAAAATCAGCGCTTCCTGTTCTTCGTCTTCAATATCATCCAACACTAAAAGATAGTCTCGTCCGTTAATGCGAGTCTCCTCGATAACATGAAACTTAACCTCATCCCCGTCTTCCGTTGTAAAGGTAATGATATCCTGATTTCTTTCCATTTAAGCATCCTCTCCGACTTTATAATTCATCCGGTCCAAATAACTCTGTAAAATCAACACTGCCGCCAGTTTATCTACGACTTCGCGTTTTTTCTCAAGTCCTGCATTTCCCGCATCCAACACACGATGAGCCTCCACCGTTGTCAGACGCTCGTCCTGTAACTCTACCGGGAGTCCTGTTCTTCTCTTTATCGCTTCCGCAAACTCCTCTGCCTTCTTCGCACGTTCGCCTACGGTATTGTTCAAATGCTTCGGATAGCCTACAACAATCCGCTCTACTTCGTACTCCTGCACCAACTCTTCGATTCTCCGGTAGGTCTTGCGAAGCTGCAACTCCTGCTCTCTCCGAATGGTCTCTATCCCTTGTGCCGTCAACAACAACGCATCGCTGATTGCTACACCGACGGTTGCCGCCCCAAAATCCAGGCCCATAATCCGCATATTGCTATTCCTCTCTGTGATTGCGAATTCTACAGCTCGTGTCTGATATAATTACGCAAAAGTTCTTCGATAATTTCATCTCGCTCTACCTTCATGATTAAACTTCTGGCATTCTCATGACTGGTAATATATGTCGGGTCTCCGGACATAATATAGCCTACAATCTGATTCACCGGGTTGTAGCCCTGCTCCGTAAGCGCACGATGTACCGTTGCCAAAATCTCATGCACATCCGGCATCATATTTTTTTCCACTTTAAAAAACTGTGTATGATTCGTTTCCTGCATAGGTCTACACCCTCCTCCGTAATAGTCTAGCCGCATTCTGACCCATTATTATCCATCATAATATATTTCCCGGAAAATTTCAATCCTTTTCATATATTTTTAAGGATTCTCTTTCTCTTCAAATCAAGTTGTTCCAATCTTTTTCGCCATTACTCCGTCAACAATCCCTTCTCCGGAAATTCTTACCCGCACCGCGTTGTTTTCCTGTAAATCCCCTTCCGAATCTCTCACAAACGCTTTCACATACCGGGTTGTATGACCGGTCATATACTTTGTCCCGTCAATCTCCGCAGGCTCCTCCAAAAGCACCGTTTCCTCCGCACCGGCAAACTGTCTTATATAAGCCTCTCGCAGTTCCTTCTCCACTGCCTCCAAAGCGTCGGAACGTTCCGATTTTACCTGTTCCGATACCTGCCGTTCCATCCGGTCTGCTACGGTTCCCGCACGTCTGGAATACTTAAAAATGTGTATCTGGGAAAAGGCAATATCCCGCGCAAACTGTAATGTTTCCGCAAACTCTGCTTCCGTCTCTCCCGGAAATCCCACAATAATATCCGTGGTAACGGCAGGCTTATCAAAATACCGGCGCAAATAATCTACCGCCTTTTTATACTCCTCCGTTGTGTACTTCCGGTTCATTCGTTTTAACGTTGCGTCGCACCCGCTTTGCAACGACAAATGAAAATGCGGACAAATCTTTGACAGGGATGCCAGCTCCTTCACAAAAGGCTCCGTCATAATACGAGGCTCCAGCGAACCGAGGCGAATACGCTCGATGCCATCTATCTTCTGCACACGACGAAGCAATCGTAACAGCGGCAGTTCCGGAAGTTCTTCTTCAACGCCCTCTGCCAAAGCCAGATCAAACTCTGATGCTCTTACCTCATTTTTCTCTTTTTCCAAGCCATAGGAAGACAAATGAATTCCGGTCAACACCACTTCCTTGTAGCCTTCCTTTGCCAAGCGTGTAATCTCGTCTAAAATCTCCCCTTCTTTCCGGGAACGCACCCGGCCTCTCACATACGGAATAATACAATAACTGCAAAACTGGTTACAGCCGTCTTCGATTTTAATATAGGCTCTGGTACGTTCCGTTACCGTCTCAATCGGCAGTTCCTCATATTCCTTCTCTTTGCCGATATCAAGTAACGCACATAAACGTTCTTCCTTCATTGCCAGTGCTTCTTCCGTAAGCTCCACAATCCGCGCCTTTTGATTGTTTCCGATAACCAAATCAATACCTTCCTGTGAAGACAAATTCTCTCCGGCTGCCTGGGCATAGCATCCCGCTGCTATTACAAGTGCTTTCGGATTCTTTTTCTTTGCCCGGTGCAACATCTGCCTGGACTTCCGATCCGCCATATTCGTCACAGAACAGGTATTTACCACATAAATGTCCGCTTCTTTGTCAAACCCGGTCTCCACGGCACCCGCTTTTAAAAACAATTCCCGCATGCCCTCCGTCTCGTAGGAATTCACTTTACAGCCCAGGGTCAGAAAGGCAACTCTTTTTCCCTCTATTTTGTGCATTTCTCTGTTCATTCCTTCGCGTCCTTTCCAAAGTTTTCGTACATTTTTACACTTTTCGACAGAATTAACTAACTTTTTTATCACATTTGCATATTGACATTTTTATCCGTAAACGGTACTATATAAGTATAAAGATGCTTAATTCAATAAGCATCTCAATCAACAAGAAGGAGGCGTAACATTATGAAGACCGTTAAAATTTCTTTAAACTCTATCGACAAGGTAAAGGCTTTCGTAAACGAGATCACCAAGTTTGATTCCGATTTCGATTTAGTTTCCGGAAGATATGTCATTGATGCGAAGTCCATCATGGGTATCTTCAGCTTAGACCTTTCTAAGCCGATTGACTTAAACGTACACGCTCAGGACAACTTAGACGCAGTTCTTGCTGTTTTGGCACCGTATATCGTTGAGTAATCAAAATAAAAAGGTATTGTTACAAACTGGGGAGGATACATATTGTATCCTCCGTTTTTTTGCGTGCAGACAAAGTGAGCATGGAAGAGATTTCGGAAGCCTGCTTCCGAAAATCTCCGACCATGCGAGTGCGTCCACGACCGAGTGGCTATGCCACGAGGGTGCACAAGGTCCGGGGGACCTTGGTTCTGCACCGACCGAAACAAAGTGTAGAGGGACAGGTGCGTAGCACCGTGTCGCACGCAATTCTACTCTCTTACGCTCTCACTTCAATAACTTCCGTGGTCTCGATTGCTTCCTTCATAAGATCATCAATCACATCTGCAAGTAATTCTTCGGACTTCTCAATGACAGACAATATCGGCTTTGTTACCGGGTGTTTAGCCACGAAGATGGTACAGCAGTCTTCGTACGGTAAAATCGACGTCTCAAAGGTACCGATTTTCTGGGCAATGTCGATGATTTCGACCTTATCCATACCGATAAGCGGACGATATACCGGAAGCTCACATACCGCATTGGTGGTAAGTAAGCTGTGCATGGTCTGGCTTGCTACCTGACCGATACTTTCACCGGTAATCATACCGAGACAGTCGCTCTTATTTGCAAAATGCTCCGCGATACGCATCATATAACGGCGCATAATAATAGTCAGTTCCTCATGCGGACACTTCTCGTAAATCGCCAGCTGGATGTCCGTAAAGTTTACCACATTAAGGCGAATCGGGCCGGTATAACGGCTGACGATTCTGGCAAGGTCCACCACCTTTTCTTTCGCACGATCGCTGGTGTAAGGCGGCGCATGGAAATAGGTTGCCTCCAGTGCCACACCACGCTTGGAAATCATATAACCTGCCACCGGACTGTCGATACCGCCGGAAAGCAGTAACATTGCCTTACCTGCGGTGCCTACCGGCATTCCGCCCGGGCCTGCAAGTACCTTGGAATAGATATAAGCGCGTCCTCTGATTTCCACGGTAATGACTTCCTGCGGCTCATGCACATCCACGGAAAGCTCCGAAAAACAGGACAACAAATACTCTCCCACCTTGGCACAAACCTCCGGGGAAGTAAGCGGATACTGCTTATCCGCACGCTTTGCCGCCACCTTAAAGGTAAAATTCTTTTGCGGATACATTTCTTCCACAAAATCACCGGTTGCCCGCTTTACAGTCTCCCAGTCCGTAGTCTCTACTACCTTTACCGGACAAAACCCGGTGACACCGAATACACGGCCCAGTGCTTCTACCGTATCCTCGTAGTCATAGCCCTGCGGACACTCTACAAAAATTCTACCCTGTTCACGAACAACCGTATACTCACCGAGCGGGCGCAGACTGTCCATAATTCTGTTCTTTAATGCGTTCTCAAAAATGTGACGATTATTCCCCTTTAATCCAATTTCTCCGTACTTTACCAAAAAAGCCTGATACATACTGTCCTCCAATTTTCTCTCTGCCGTCCGGCAAATAATATCCTGCCTCCCGGCATTTGCCGCTACTGCCACCTACATGCTCTGTCTTACTTGCGCCAGAACCTGCGTAATTGTGGCAACAACTCCTTTAACACCGTAAGCGTATACTCCAATTCCTCTTTCGTGGTATCTTTACAAAAACTGAACCGCACCGTGGCGTCCAGTAATTCTTTCTTCACATCAATTGCTTTAAGCGTGCCGCTGACTGCCGGATGATTGGACGAGCAAGCGGACCCGGAAGATACATAGATTCCCTTCTCCTCCAACGCATGAAGCAATACCTCACTGCGCACTCCGGAAAAGCCCACACTCATAATGTGCGGTGCGGTTTTCTTTAAACGTTCCTCCCGCACGACAGCATCCACCGGCGAACCGTCTTTGTTGTCCACCAAATGCACGGTCACATCAGGAAGCTCTGCAAGTCCTTCCGCAAAATACTTCTTAAGCTCAAACAAATGCTCCTGTAATCCTTCGATATCCTTGCAGGCAAGCTCCGCCGCAAGGCCTAGGCCCGCCACTCCCGGTACATTTTCCGTACCGGACCGCATGCCCTTTTGCTGACCGCCACCGAATAAAATCGGCTTCATCTTTGTCTTTTCCTTTACATATAAAAATCCGCAACCTTTCGGTCCGTGTAACTTATGGGCACTGACCGAAAGCAGATCGATATTCTGACGCTTCGGATAAATCCGGAACTTTCCGTAGGCCTGAATGGCATCCACATGGAACAAGATGGCCGGGTTGTACTCTTTTACCGCGGCTCCTAGTGCCGTAATATCCTGCACCGCACCGACCTCGTTATTTACTGCCATCACCGATACCAAAATCGTATCCTCACAAAGAGCCTCTTTTAAGGCATCTACCGTAACAGTACCCTCAGATCCCGGAACCAGATACGTCACACGAAAGCCCTGCTCCTCAAGGAAAAACATCGGCTCGTACACCGACGGATGCTCAAACGACGTGGTAATGATATGCATTCCGCTCCGCTTATTTGCCAGTGCCGCACCGATGAGTGCCATATTGTTGGACTCGGTACCGCCGGAGGTAAAGAAAATCTCTTCCGGCTTACACTTTAAAGTTGCCGCAATCTGCTCCTTTGCGGTCTTGATATAGCGCTCCGCTTCCATGCCTTTTTTATGACGGGACGACGGATTTCCGAAATCCTCCTTATACACTCGTTCCATCAAAGCCAGTACATCGTCGTTGATTTTAGTTGTGGCCGAATTATCCAAATACGCTTCCATGAAATCTCCTGTTCCTTTATGCTCTGCAAAATCTCTGCATACTCCCGGTCTTTCTTCCATGCATACAAACCGGTCATAAACGCACAACTCTCTTACTCATCCGCACACTCTATCGATAACATCAGCATGGACAGCATGGCAAGTCCCGCAGTCTCCGTGCGTAAAATCCGCTTTCCTAAAGAAAGACACTCTGCCCCGTGGTCCTTACACTGTGCCACCTCGTCTTCCGTAAAACCGCCCTCCGGTCCTACGAAAATACCGATGCTTCCCTTCTGTCCCGCTACTTTCAGGCATTCCGCCGTCGGCTTCATGCCCTCCGCATTTTCATACAGAATTACATTATAGTCTAAATTCTCCATGGACGCAAGTGCTTCTTTCCACGTATGTACCTTCGCTACCGTCGGAATCACACCTCTGCCGGACTGCTTTGCGGCGCTTTCCGCGATGGCCTGCCAACGGGTCAGCTTCTTTTCTTCCTTGCCCCCCTCGGTCTTTACAATGGTACGCTTTGTCACCACCGGCACAATCTCCGCCGCACCCAGTTCCACTGCCTTTTGGATAATCAGTTCCATCTTATCCTTTTTCGGCAATCCCTGATAAAGCACAAGGCGCACAGGAAGCTCCGTATCGGACTTTTTCTCTTCCAATACCGTAGCCACAAGATTCCGCTCCTTACTTCCGGCCAGCTCACATAAATAGTCCGTACCGGCGCCGTCGCACAAAATAAACTTCTCACCGTTTTTCATGCGAAGCACGTTTTTGATATGATTCACGTCTTCTCCGATAATTTCAATGGAATCGCCCTGCTTCTGGGACGGTTCGATATAAAAACGATACATACTCTTTCCTTTCTGATTCAGTACCACCTTTTTCCTAAAAAAACACTGCATGCAACGGTCAAAACCGGTACTTCTTCTACTTCGCCACGATAGATACCCAGTCGCCCTGTGTCACAACCTCCACGATTTCAAACCCGTTCTCACGAAGCGCTTCTTCCACGGCTTCCTGCTTCATGTTAATGATACCGGAGCTGATAAACAGTGCCCCCGGCTTCATAAACTCACGTACCACACCGGACAACGGGATAATCACATCTGCCAGAATATTCGCTACCACAATATCAAATTTGTGCAGACCTACCGCTTCCCGTAACGCAGCATCTCCGATGACATTCCCGTCGGATACCTCAATCAAGCCGTTCTTTCCGGTAAATACCGGATGCCCCTTCTCGTCCTTTTCACATACCACAGCCGCCAGCTTGTTTACTTCCGCATTCTCTGCGGTTACGCCTACTGCAATCGGATCGATGTCTACCGCTGCCGCATAACCTGCCCCTAACAGCATGGAAATAATGGAAAGAATCCCGCTTCCGCAGCCCACGTCAAATACTATATCACCATTTTTTATATACTTCTTCAAATTCCAGATACAAAGCTTTGTAGTCTCGTGAGCGCCGGTACCGAAGGCAGTTCCCGGGTCAATTTCCACCACCAGGTCGTCCTCTTTTTTCTCCGTCAACGTCTCCCAAGTCGGCTTAATCACGATACTGTCGTCCACACGGAACGGCTTAAAAAACTCCTTCCAGTTATTAATCCAGTCCTTATCCTCCGTTTCGGACACGGAAAGCTCTCCGCTTCCCACATCGATAAACTGACGAAGCTCTGCAAGTTCCACCGCAATATTGGCCTTTAACGCTTCGATGTCCGTATCGGTATCCAGATAAAAACTTACCGTTGCGCTACCGTCATCCTCAGGAAGCTCCGGTAAAATATCAATAAACATTTTCTGTTTATCCTCTTCGGAAAGCGGTACAAAATCCGAAATCTCTATCCCTTCCACACCAAGGTCGGCAAGCATCACACTGACTAAATCCACAGCCTCGGTGGTTGTCTTCATCTCCATCTTAATCCACTTCATAATCTTCTCCTTTATCTTTTCCGAAACGTCACCCTTTGGCTAGTATACCACATTTCCTCCCACTATTCAATCATAACACGATTTGCGCTTAGATATCAAAGAACTTTCATCCCCTGAGTTTCTCCTTTGTCTTCCAACATAAAAGAACCGGGAAACAATTCTCCTTTTCCCGGTTCCGTGTAACTTATTTACTTTCCGAAAAACTTCGATTTCTTTCCTTTTCCGCCCTTATCGTTCTTATCGCCACCGTCGTCGTTACGCTCGCCGGAAGCTTCCGCATACTTTTCCAAAAGCTCCTTCTGCTCGGAGGTCAACTTCGACGGTACCTGTACCACTAAGGTTACATAGTGGTCACCGCGGACATCCTTGTTCCGAAGGGTCGGCACACCCTTGCCGCGAAGACGAATCTTCGTATCGGTCTGGGTACCCGGCTTAATGGTATATAACACATCGCCGTCTACGGTGCTGATACGCACGTCACCACCCAGCGCTGCCTGGGTGAAGGACATCGGTGCGGTAGAATAAATATCGTACTCCTGACGCTGGAAAATCGGATGGGAGCTAACCGCTACCTCAACCAGCAAATCTCCCTGCTCGCCACCGTTAACCCCCGGCTCGCCCTTACCGCGGATGCGGATGCTCTGACCGTGATCAATACCCGCCGGCACCGTTACCTGAATCTTCTTGCGCTTGGTTACATAACCGTTGCCGTAGCAATCCGGACACTTTTCCTTAATAATCTTACCGGTACCGCGACAATCCGGACATGCCTGTACATTACGCACCATGCCGAATAAGGACTGCTGGGTATATACCACCTGGCCCTTACCACCACACTTACTACAGGTCTCGCTCTGGGTTCCCGGCTTTGCACCGCTACCGCTACAGGTATCACATTTATCCTTCAAATTCAAATCCAGTTCCTTCTCGGTACCGAATACTGCCTCGTTAAAGGTAATACGGATGCCGGTGCGCACATTGGCCCCCTTCTGCGGGCCGGTATTCCCTCTGCTGCGTCTTCCGCCGCCGAACAAATCACCGAAAATATCGCCGAAAATATCGCCCATATCCATGCCGGAGAAATCAAAGCCGCCGGCTCCGCCTGCGCCACCCTGTTCAAAGGCCGCATGACCGAACTGATCGTACTGTCTTCTCTTCTCCGCATCACTTAAAATCGCATATGCTTCGGAAGCTTCCTTAAACTTTGCCTCCGCTTCCTTATCCCCCGGGTTCATATCCGGATGATACTTCTTTGCCGTCTGGCGGTACGCCTTCTTTATTTCATCGTCCGTAGCGGTCTTGGACACGCCCAGGACTTCATAGTAGTCCCGCTTACTGTCAGCCATCTTAAACTCCTCCGTTTCACACCGTTTCCGTAGGAAAGGTGCATCTTCCATAAAACACTTTTATGGCACAGGGGAATTGCTCCCCCTGCGCCATAGTCATTCAAATCCTTATTCCGGATTATACCTCACGGTAATCAGCATCTACTACATCGTCAGCCGCATTATTGCTTGCACTGCCCATGTCCGGACCTGCACCTGCACCCATATCCGGGCCTGCGCCTGCACCCTGCATCTGCTCGTACATCTTGGTGAAGAGAGACTGTGCACTGGTCATAAGCTTTTCCTTAGCAGCCTTGATATCTTCTACTTCGCCCTCGGACATTACTTCCGGATTGCTCTTCTCTACAAGTTCCTTTAAGTGAGCAAGGTCAGCCTCAACGGCACTCTTATCCTCAGCGGAAATCTTGTCACCTACATCGGCAAGAGCCTTCTCGGTCTGGAATACCATAGAGTCTGCATCGTTGCGAACTTCCACTGCTTCCTTACGCTTCTTATCCTGTGCCTCGTACTCAGCAGCTTCCTTTACTGCCTTATCGATATCGGCATCGGACAGGTTGGAGCCTGCGGTGATAGTGATGTGCTGCTCTCTGCCGGTGCCCAGATCCTTTGCGGATACGTTTACAATACCGTTTGCATCGATATCAAAGGTAACCTCGATCTGCGGAACACCTCTTCTTGCCGGCGGAATACCATCGAGACGGAACTGGCCGAGACTCTTGTTGTCCTTCGCAAACTGACGTTCACCCTGAACAACGTTAATATCTACTGCGCTCTGATTGTCGGCTGCAGTGGAGAAAATCTGACTCTTTCTGGTCGGAATGGTGGTATTTCTCTCGATTAATCTGGTAGCAACACCGCCCATGGTCTCAATGGAAAGAGAAAGCGGAGTTACATCAAGGAGAAGGATATCGCCTGCACCTGCATCGCCTGCAAGCTTACCACCCTGAATGGAAGCACCGATTGCTACACACTCATCCGGATTTAAGCTCTTGTTCGGCTCGTGACCGGTGAGCTGCTTTACCTTATCCTGTACTGCCGGGATACGGGTAGAACCACCTACAAGGAGTACCTTACTAAGCTCGGAAGCGTTAAGGCCAGCATCCTTTAATGCGTTCTGTACCGGGATAGCGGTTCTCTCTACTAAGTCGTGAGTTAACTCATCAAACTTCGCTCTGGTTAAGTTCATATCGAAATGCTTCGGTCCCTCTGCGGTTGCAGTAATGAACGGAAGGTTGATGTTGGTGGTCATCTGGGAAGAAAGCTCCTTCTTCGCCTTCTCCGCAGCTTCCTTCAATCTCTGAAGCGCCATCTTGTCTAAGGAAAGGTCTACGCCCTCTGCCTTCTTGAACTCGTCAATGAAGTATCTGGTTACTCTCTCGTCAAAGTCGTCACCACCGAGACGGTTGTCACCGGAGGTAGCAAGTACTTCGATAACGCCGTCACCAATTTCGATGATGGATACGTCGAAGGTACCGCCGCCCAGGTCATATACCATGATCTTCTGCTCTTTTTCATTGTCAAGACCGTATGCAAGTGCTGCAGCGGTCGGCTCGTTGATGATACGCTTAACCTCAAGGCCTGCAATCTTACCTGCATCCTTGGTTGCCTGACGCTGTGCGTCGTTAAAGTATGCCGGAACGGTAATCACCGCCTCAGTAACCTTCTCACCGAGATAGCTCTCAGCGTCTGCCTTTAACTTCTGCAAAATAAATGCGGAAATTTCCTGCGGAGAATACTTCTTATCATCAATGGTTACTCTGTAATCGGTACCCATGTGACGCTTAATAGAAGAAATCGTCTTGTCGGAGTTGGTTACCGCCTGACGCTTTGCAGCCTCACCTACAATACGCTCTCCGGTCTTTGTGAATGCTAATACGGACGGGGTGGTTCTTACACCTTCCGTGTTGGTGATAACTACCGGCTTACCGCCTTCCATAACGGCTACGCAGGAGTTTGTTGTTCCTAAGTCAATACCAATAATCTTTCCCATGTCTTTTTCCTCCTATAATAAATTTTTAGTTCGCTACTTTTACCATGCTGTGACGTACCACGGAGTCCTTATACATATATCCCTTCTGGAACTCCTCTGCCACTATATTCTCACCAAAATTTTCATCTTCTATGTGCATAACCGCATTATGAAAATCCGGATTGAACTCTTTGCCTACCGCTTCGATCGGCGTAACACCCGCTTCCGCAAGCTCCGTCAGAAGCTGCTTGTAAATCTTATCGATGCCCTGTGCGAATGCACCGTTTTTCTCCTCTTCGGAAACCGTTGCTAGTCCGCGCTCGAAGTTATCGATGACCGGAAGAAGCTTTTCTACGATGCTCTTTGCACCGATTTCAAACATTGCCGCTTTTTCCTTCTCGGTACGCTTTCTGAAATTCTCGAACTCTGCCATCTGACGAAGTACCTTATCGTTTAACTCCGCAATCTGCTCATCTCTCTTATCTTTCTTTTCCTTCTTCTTGAAAAGACCCTTGCCCTCTTTTGCTCCCTCGGTAGCTTCCGCTTCCGTAGTCTCTGTGGCATCTGCGGTCTCTTCCGCATCTCCGGTCTCAGTCTGTGCTTCCATAGTTTCTTCTGCAGTCTCTACTGCTTCTTCCATGGTCTCGTCCGGATTTTTCACTTCCTGCTCTGCCATTTTTCTCACCTTTCTTGTTACTCTTTATTCTTCTTAAAAATATCATCTAACTGACTCTTTAAGGTTTGCAGCGTACCTACCACCTTTTCGTAGTCCATACGCTTCGGTCCTACAATACCGATACGGCCGTAAATACCGTCCTCAATCTCGTAGGTAGCGGTCACCACGGAACAATCCTTCATGGACTCCACCGAAGTCTCCTGACCGATATAAACCTGAATGCCGTGCTCCTCACTGTTTTCGTTTAAAAGCTCCGTAAGAGACTTCTTTTCCTCCAGCTCATATAACAAATCACTTGCCACATGATGATCGGAAAGCTCCGGATACTTTAAAATATTCGTTGCACCGCTGGTGTAAATCGGAATGTCCTCTTCTTCACTGATGGCCTGCGCAATGGCATCCAACAGCTCGGAAATCACATTTCCGAGTCCTCCTGCCTGTTCCTTTAACTTTGCAATGACCGAGAGGTTAATCTCGGACATATCCAGGCCCGTCAGGTAGGTGTTTAATACTATATTTAACTTTAAGATGTCTTCTTTATTCAGACCTGCGACTAACGGAAGCATTTTGTTCTTTACGATATTACCTTCCAGAACAATAACCGCCAGAAGCTGGGTCTCATCCACATCCGTCAACTGAATGAACTTTACTTTCCGGCTGCGGTACTGCGGCCCGGTCACCAGTGTTGCGTAGTTGGTATTTACCGCCAACAGCTTTGCCACCTGCTGAAGCAGGGTCTCCATCTTATCCGCCTTATCATTCAGAGCGTCCCACATTTGCTCTACTTCCTGCATACGGCTCTGCATCATGGTGTCCACATAAAGGCGATAGCCCTTATCGGAAGGGATGCGGCCTGCGGAAGTATGGGGCTGTACGATGTAGCCTAACTCTTCCAAATCGGACATTTCATTTCGAATCGTCGCAGAACTTAAATTCAAATCCGTAAACTTCGAAATGGTACGGGAGCCTACCGGCTCACCGGTTTCAAGGTAGTTCTTGATAATCGCTTGTAAAATCTTAAGTTTTCTCTCGTCTAATTCCACCGGTTCCCTCCTGTTCCCCTTCTCCTTGGTTTCCATGCTACGCGGTGTCCTTTTTACTTTGTTAGCACTCAACTCGATGGAGTGCTAATACCTTGTGTCTATAAAATAACACCACAAGAAACATTTGTCAAGTGGTATCTTGAAAATATTTTTGTGGTGTTCTATTCGTGCCTTATTCATTCCCCAACATCTCCATCGTCACCCTGTTCCAGCGGTACTTCGTGAGGTCCACCTTCTTATCGGTAACTTCCACACCTTCTGCCCGAAGAAGCTCTACCTGCCGGTTTCCTCCACCGAAAGCAAAGGCCTCCGATACCGCACCTTCCCGATTCACCACTCTGTGGCACGGAATATGCCCCGGGTCCGGATTCGCATGAAGAGCGTAGCCTACCACCCGTGCCCAGCGTTTATTACCGGCAAGGGCAGCAACTTGTCCGTAGGTTGCAACGGTGCCTTTTGGAATCTGTTTGACGACATTGTATATAAGTTCAAATGTGGATGGTTGGGATGGCTGCATAGTAACTACTCCTTCTTAATTCACTGAAACTATTCTTTATAGAATATCCTCCCTCAAAAGAGAGTAAATATTCCCGTCTTCGTTTCTATCGTTCAAGCAAAAGCGACGCCGTAACGTACCTTCTTTTGTAAAACCGGCTTTCACCAAGGTCCGGTTGGACCCGATGTTATCCACATGGGCGTTAGCTTCAATCCGCTCCAGCCCCATAACTTCAAAGCCGAACCGGCACACCGCCTTTAACACCTTTGTATTGATTCCTTGATTCCAATACTTGCGTTTTATAAAATACCCTACTTCTGCTAAAGTATTATGATTTCCGAAATTGAAAAGCTGAATCTGTCCTATGGTTTCTCCCTTTAACGTAACCACCCAGGTATACTCCCTCTTCCCTTTAAAGCCCTTGAGACGGCTTTCCTGTACTCTGAGCTCTCTTTCCTCATTCCAGTCTCCCGGTCTTTTATATAAACCGAAATATTTGAAATTCTCCTCATCATAGTAGATTTCCCAGAAAGGTCTGGCATCTTTCTTCGGTTCTGTCTGTCGAAGATAAATATCCTCATCCACACGAATCGGCTGGAATTCTTTAAATAAATCACAAAACGCCATGGCTATTCCTCCAATCTTCTCACAGGAATATAAAGCTCCATCTGGGCCGCTCCCGACTGGCAGTCCCACCGTTCATCGTAATATTCAAAATCCGCAAGGAAGTTTTCATCCAGACAATACTCCGACTGCGGAAGCCATACCCCATAAATATATTGAAAGGCCTTTCCGATTTCTCCGTTCCCGTTATTTCCATTCACCGTAAAGACCGCATACAATGCTTTCGGAATTTGCTTCGCTACCATTCCCTCCGGCACCGTAGAATCCGGCTCCGCTTCCACCGCTGCCATATAATAAAACTGTAACGGATCTTGAGAAAACTCTTCCATATAATCCTCAAAGCCGTACATGGTATTCGGATTCTTTCGCGGAATCCTTGCCATGCTATTTTTCAAATTGTACCACGCGTCACCGATTACACCGTATCCGTCCCGTGTATGGCCGCGATACCCTACCAATAAAAACGCATCCCGTTCCTCAAAACGGGGTGTAAGCGAAAAATCGCCTTCCATATACACACGTTTTGTATACCCTGTAACAATGGTTTCTACGCTTCGATATGTAATCTTCGTTTTCTTCTTCCTTGCTTCCAACGGCGTCATCCCGAAAGTCTCTTTAAAGGTTCTGTTAAAGGACTGGATACTGTTAAAACCGTTCGCCAGTGCAATCTCCGTCACCGTCTTCTCTGTCTCACATAACTGCATATGCGCCAACGTCAATCTGCGCTTTTTCATATAATCCGTTATGGTTTGCTCCGTCACCGTAGAAAATATCCTATGAAAATGAAACGCCGAATACCCGAACCGTTCCGCCAGATGCTCAAAGGTAATCGGTTCACTGATATGTTCATCGATATAATACAACACCTGTTCAATCAACTGCAAATTATTCATCTTATAAACCGCCTTTCGTAAGTAGTATCGGTCCGATAACTCCAGTATACTACCATATCAGAGCAGGCGTCTTCTCATTTCTTGCGGTTTTAAAAAGCAAGCAAAACTTGCAATAGGCTACTTCGCCCTTCTCTTTCTTCGCTCCATCCCCCACAGCACCAAACTGCATACCGCTCCGACTCCCAGTATTACCGCAGCTGTTTCCGCGAAATTTCTCACATATGTTTCCAACTCACTCAAACGTCCCAGAAGCGTTGTCTGTGCAAGGATGAAAAAGATTCCGGTCAAGCTGATTAACAGTACGCTGCGACATACCACATCCCGCTTCATATAGCGCATTATCGCAAACGCAAATACCGCCAGTTCTGTCGTAATGGCAATTCCTGTCTGTCGGTGCAAAAACGGTCCTACCTGACCGAGGTCAAGACCAAGCGGCACGTTTCCGTTCTTCGCAGAAATCATCATGAAACAATACCAGAACATGGCATATGCAAGCGCCACCAAAGACATCACCAGCATTAACTTCTCCATCTTATCGTGTTTTCTATTGGATTTTCCCTGCATTGTTACAAGGAATGTTGCTACCAGTGCCACCCCGTAAAGCCCATAATATCCCCGCGCACCGATAAGTCCGATATTGGTTGTGAACAGATACACTCCAAACCATATTATAATCATAATCAGCCCAAAGTTTGCAAAGTTCTGCACCTTCAGCTTCTTCTTCACCTTCCGCAATCCGTCCAGTTGTTGTTCCTCCAGCACCGTTCCGGAAAACTCCACCGTCCGGCATTCCGTAAGAAACGCCCGACACTCCTCACATTCCTTTGTATGCTCCTCCACACACTGCTTGGAAGACGCCGAACACAGCCCGTCCACATAAGACGGAATCAAATCCTGTACAATCCCACAATCAATCTTCATATCGCACCTCCTGTAACAATTGCTTCTTTGCACGAAAAAACGTCACCCGTGCCCAGTTCTCGCTTTTCCCTAACATAACTCCGATTTCCTTAAATGACAACTCACTCATGGTCCGAAGCTTTACCACCTGTGCCACATCCACCGGCATCTGCTCAAGCACATCCAGCACCTCCACCAGTTCCACTTTATGTAGTACCTGTTGCTCCGTATCGTTCCTTGCAGGTATCTCTTCCGTGAGTTCCGCAAAGGACGCTTTCTTTTCCTTTTCCCAATACTGATACAACAAATGCCTTGCAATCTGGCACAGCCAGGTGGAAATCTTACAGCTTCCGTCGAACCGTTCCATGGACTCAAAGGCCTTTAAAAACGTGTCCTGCAACAACTCCTCCGCCAAAGTCGTATCCTTACACCTGGTATAGAGGAAATGATAGACTATTTTTGCATTTTGCTTGTACAGTTCTTCCATCGTCTCCTCCTTTGTGCGTTCTACTATGTTAATCCGAAATTAGGGCAATTCGTTACAAATATTTTTCCAACACCTTTCTCACGCCCTCTTCATCGTTGGTATCCGTAATAAACTGCGCATTGTCCTTCACTTCTTTCGCTGCATTTCCCATTGCCACGCCGAGTCCTGCATACTGAATCATGCTCAGATCATTCAAACCGTCTCCGATTGCCACCATCTCCTCTCGGGCAATCCCTAAAAGCTCTCCGATTTTTTCCATTGCCACAGCCTTTGATACCTTTTTACTGAAGAACTCCAAAAAGGTGGGTTTTGACGTACAATAGGATACCTCCAAAAACATATCCGGAGAAAGCTGTGCGAGAATCTTTCCGATTCGTTCTGCCTCGTCATACCATAAAATCTTGGTAATCCCGATATCCAACAACATCTCGACATCCTCCGCAAGGACCGGCTCCACTCCCGAAAGCTTTTTATAATCGTGTATCTTTTCATCCAGTCGGTTTCCGAACAATTGATTTCCCGCCCAAACACACATGGTTGTATCGTATTTTAATCCCAATTCCCAGATTTTTCTTGCGTCCGCCCTCAACAATCCCTGCTCAAACAACACCTTATTGTCTTTCGCATCGACAATCATGGCTCCGTTATAGGTAATGACCGGCCCCGTAAGGCCAAGAAGCTCCTTATATTTCGCCACTCCTTGCATCGGTCTTCCCGTAGAAACCGTAAATACCACATCTTTATCCGCAAGCGCTCGGATTGCTTCTCCCGTCGCCGGTGTAATCTCTCCTCGACTGTTTAACAAGGTCCCGTCCATATCTGCTGCTACCAATTTATACTTCATCAAAAATGCTCTCCTTTTTCGTACTAGTCGACTAGCGAAATAAATCAAACGAATCCGCCCTCTGCCGCTTCGCCATTCTCCGCCAACTGATAAACCCATACATATCATTTACAAAGAACACCACAAAGCAAACTACCACCGACACATAATGAACATCCTCCAGAGAAGCTAGTACCCAAAGCACAATCAATACAATATCATTGGCTGCATAAGCTAACGCATAGTACGAACTACGCCGGAATGTCAAAAACACCGCCAAGAAGCTTGTGGTCACAGATATGGTACTCGGTATAAGATTTGCAGTACCAAAAGCATCCAATATAAAATAAAATATGGCGGTCACCATCACAGTCAACAGCACTGCCCATATCATATCTTTTTTCCCGATACGGTTTACCTGCACTTCCGACTTTTTTCCCTCATAAGGGTGCCGAAGCCACGCCACCAGCGCAACCACCGACATAGGAAGCGTCATTCCCAAATAGGTTATCATTTCCCCGTAATATGCAAACGAATAGGAAATAATCCCGTACAAAACACTGAATACAATCATTAACACCTGAGACACCGGATTCCCCTTTGCCGCAAAAATCAAGGAAGTCACACCGATTAAGGAAGCAACCAGTGTCAGGTAACTTTCCCGGTCAAACAAACAAAAGGAAGCCAATATCAGGGTCATAGAGCCGAACCAGAGGATACGTTCGGTTTTGGTAAAATAGGTCGTCAGTTTTTTCATACCACATTCTCCTTCTCTCTATCTTATCATATCTTTCCTCAAAAATAAAAGCATCCGCAGACACATCTTCTAAGACCTAACGATGTGTTACGAATGCTTCGCATTCACTACCCGGTGGCAGTTACTTTTTTGTAAAGTCATAATTTCAGGGCAACCGTTCTATCGGTAGCACCTTTTCTGATTCCAGTATATCATCACTCAAATGAAAAAGTCAATATAAACTTTCCTACTTACCGTCTAACAAACTCATCCAACAAAAACTCCGCCAGTACCACGTTGCTGACATCAATGCCTCTGGCTGTCAGGAACACTCTTCCTTCCGCTTCCGCAAGAACTCCTTGCGAAACCAAGCGTTTCATCACATCTCCGTAAACCGTCTCAATGTCACATTTAAAACGTCGCTTAAACTCCGCCTTCTCGATACCGCGGCACATCCGAAGTCCCAGGAACATAAACTCCTCCATCAGTTCCTTCTGCACCAAACGCTCCATATCCTCCCGTAAAGAAAAAGGATCATTCACTCCGGCAATGTACTCTTCCATATCCGTGGTATTGTGGAACCGTGCATTGGACATCAGGGATGATGCCCCGAGACCTACACCCAGATACTCCGTTCCTACCCAGTAAGAACTGTTATGACGACTCTCAAATCCCGACTTCGCATAATTAGAAATCTCATACCGGGTATAACCTGCTTCTTCTAACAGCCTTCCGGTCAATTCATACATCGCACGGTCCGCATCCTCGTCCGGAAGCTTTGCCTTCTCCTGTCCGTCTTCGCCGTACCGTTTCGCAAACTCCGTACCCTCCTCAATCTGCAAACTATACACCGAAATATGCTCCGGCTGCTGCGCCAAAAGAAAGCGGATGCTCTCTGTCAGCGTTTCTTCTGTCTGCTCCGGAAGTCCGGACATCAAATCTCCGCTGATGTTTCGGAAACCGGCTTCTCTTGCAGCCTTTACACACTCCGCAAACTGTTCTTTCGTATGAATCCGCCCAAGGCACTTCAATTCTTCCGTTATAGCAGACTGCAGCCCCATGCTAAGACGATTAAATCCCAGCTCGTAAAGTGCCGCAAACTTCTCTTTGTCCGCCGTACCCGGATTCACCTCGATGGTAACCTCCGCCAGTTCTCCGTTCATTACTCGTTGCAGACGTTCTTCCGGGCTCTCCGCAATCATCGGATCCTCTGAATTTTTCTTTCCAAAACGGGACTTCTTTTTTTCCTTCTTCTCTTTCTTTCTCGGATTTTCATCTTCGAATCCTCGCACAGAAAAGGTATCTAAAACCGTTCCGAATATCTTTCCAATCTGTTCCATGGAAAGTACACTCGGCGTACCTCCGCCGAAATATACAGTCTCTACCGTATATTCCTCTGCATTCTCTTTATTGGCCTTGATTTCCTCACAAAGGGCATTCACATACCGCTCCTTCGTTGTCTCATCTACTGCAAAGGAAAGGAAATCACAATAGGCACATTTCTTTACACAAAAAGGGATGTGGATATAAAGTCCCAAGGGACGTTTTTCTGCTATTTCTTTCTTTTTCATACTACCTTCTCCTTAAAAAGGGCGACCCTTGTCGCCCTTTTCTATCTTATTCTTCGTCTAATTTAAGCACACTCATAAACGCCTTCTGCGGAATCTCTACGTTACCTACCTGGCGCATACGCTTCTTACCTTCCTTCTGCTTCTCCAGGAGCTTCTTCTTACGGGAAATATCACCGCCGTAACACTTTGCAAGTACGTCCTTACGCATTGCCTTTACGGTCTCTCTCGCAATAATCTTGCTGCCGATGGCTGCCTGAATCGGAATTTCGAACAACTGTCTCGGAATCTCATCCTTTAAGCGCTCGCACATTCTTCTGCCGCGCTCGTAAGCGGTCTCGCCGTGTACGATAAAGGACAGCGCATCCACTTCCTCACGGTTAACCAAAATATCAAGCTTCACCAATTCACTCGGTACATAGCCCTTTAACTCGTAGTCAAAGGATGCATACCCTCTGGAACGGGACTTCAGCGCATCAAAGAAATCGTAAATGATTTCGTTAAGCGGAAGCTCATATTTTAAAAGTGCTCTTGTCTGCTCCATATATTCCATCCCAAGGTAAATACCGCGGCGCTCCTGACACAGGGTCATAATGGCACCCACGAACTCCGTGGTCACCATAATCTCCGCAGACACAAACGGCTCCTCCATATGCTCAATCTCCGACGGATCCGGAAGATTGGACGGGTTGGTAATCTCGATGACCTCTCCGTTGGTCTTATATACCTTGTAAATTACGCTCGGTGCGGTGGTAACAAGGTCTAAATTGTACTCACGCTCCAAACGTTCCTGAATAATCTCTAAGTGTAACAGTCCCAAGAAACCGCAACGGAAACCAAAACCTAATGCAATGGAAGTCTCCGGCTCAAACTGCAATGCCGCGTCGTTTAACTGAAGCTTCTCTAACGCGTCACGCAAATCCGGGTACTTCGCACCGTCTGCCGGGTACATACCGCAGTACACCATCGGATTTACCTTCTTATAGCCCGGTAACGCCTCGGCGCACGGCTCCTTCGCATTGGTCACCGTATCACCCACACGGGTATCCTTTACATTCTTAAGGCTGGCGGTAATATAGCCTACCATACCTGCGGAAAGTTCGTCGCACGGAATAAAGCGTCCCGGTCCGAAAATACCAAGCTCCACAACCTCCGCTTCCGCGCCGGTTGCCATCATACGGATACGGGTACCTGCCTTTACGGTACCTTCCATCACACGACAGAAAATAATAACACCTTTGTATGCATCATACACAGAGTCGAAAATCAGTGCCTTAAGCGGTGCATTGGCATCGCCCTGCGGTGCCGGAATCTTCGCAACAATCTGCTCCAGCACATCCTCGATATTGATACCGTTCTTTGCGGAAATCAGTGGGGCATCCTGGGCTTCCAATCCGATGACATCCTCAATTTCATTGATAACTCTGTCCGGATCCGCACTCGGCAGGTCAATTTTATTAATAACCGGCATAATATCCAAATCGTGATCCAAAGCAAGATACACGTTCGCCAAAGTCTGCGCCTCGATACCCTGTGCCGCATCTACCACGAGAATCGCGCCCTCACAGGCAGCAAGGGAACGGGAAACCTCATAGTTAAAGTCCACATGGCCCGGCGTATCGATTAAGTTAAACACATACTCCTCGCCGTCCTTTGCCTTATAAACCGTTCGAACGGTCTGGGCCTTAATGGTAATACCGCGCTCACGCTCCAAATCCATATTGTCCAATACCTGCGCCTGCATTTCACGACTGGTAAGAAGACCGGTCTTCTCGATAATACGGTCTGCCAACGTGGACTTACCGTGGTCAATATGCGCAATAATACAAAAATTTCTAATCTTTGTCTGGTCCGCTGCCATACAAAATCCTCACTTTCAAACAAGATGAAACGCATTTTGCCCATCCTGTAAACTAATTCACGTTCGATTTCATGGACACAAGAGCCCATGAACCCATAATAATGGTAGTATAGCAGAAAGTTCGGAAGTTTGCAAGAGCGGAACGCAGACTCATCTTGCACGTTATCTAGCTTTGTCTATCCTCATACTCCTTCCACCGCTTCTCTTTATCCAACATAATGTTGATTTCCTGCTGCTCGCTCTTCCTCTCCCTCTTCCGCATAAACTCTGTCAAACGCTTTTCCTGCAAATACTTCAACAAACACCATACAAAAAATCCGCCCCCCAACATCCATTTCATGATACCTCCCAGGATAAGTTCGTGATTTTCCCTCTGAATGCTCCCGTAACGGTGCCCTGCAGAAATAATCACCGTATCCGGCGGCAAAAAATCCGGCACTTGCGTTTCTTCTTTCGCCTCTGTCTTATGAGAAATCCTATAACTCACTTCATAAAAATCTCTCATCCCATAATACCACATTTGTAGCAGCACCACCACAGACACAATCAACAAAAGTCTCCGTTTCTCCATACCTACATGCCCCCAATCTATATCACGTGTTATATATCCTTCGTCGCAATCTCCACCCATGCCGGGTAAAAACCGCTGCCAAGGGCCACATGCCAAGAGCCCAGGTTCGACAAGCTTGTCCCGTAAAACGGTATCTCCCCCCGCCGGAAGCACTCATTTTTCAGAAGCTTCACCAACATGGTTGCAATTCCCTTACATCTCCATTCCGGTAATACATCGATTCCGATTTGCCAAAATAGCTTTGTGTCCGCCGAGCATCCTGCCAAACCGATAATCTTATCCTCATGCATGGCTCCTACCGCCAGTACATCCGGCCGTTCCGGCTTGAAGCAGTCACACAGTGCATTCGGGAACTCTTCCTGACCGTACAATTCCTGAATATCCTCCTGCTCGAACCACCGCACTTCCAGACCGTAATCCGTCTTTAGCATTTCAACCGACACATCAATCTCTTCCATCCTTACCTTCGGTAAAAACATATGATGACTTTGCCACAGGGGCATTCCGTACTTTGCAAGCTCTCCTTCCAATTCCATCAAATTATGATGCTCAAACAGCCAGATGCCTTCCCTGTCCTTACACCAATTTCCCAACCACTCGTGCATCTCCTCAGGCGCATTGATAACCGTACTCTTTCCCATGGTAACCATAGAGAAAAACGGTTTTTTCGGCGCATACACCCGACGCCCCGGATGCTCCTTCGGAACGACAATCACATTTTCTTTCTTGTCAAAGTCATCTGCGTGGCAATTAAAATCAAGTGCCAGAAGCTTTTTCAGTTCTGCTTCTATCGTAGTTTTATCAAACATATTTCCCTCCGTCTAACTATATAAGCCCGCATAGTTATCCCTTACCTGAATATCGACTCAAACCACTTCATACACGGATCACAGAAATTCTTTTCAGCGTTAGTATACCAGACCACTTTTGTCGGTTGCCCACACCGGGTGCATCTGACTTCTTTTTCCAACGTCATTAAGCCCACTACCAATAAAATTCCGCAAATGATAAAATAAAAAACTCCTAATTTTCTTGTCTTCTTTACTGCCTCCGCATCGTCTCTGTCTGCCTTCTTTGTCGCTGCTTTCGGATTGATTACCACAAACAATCCCATTACACCGATAACAACCGCAAAAATAATCGGTATCATAGTATAAACTTCTCCTTAATTTAAGTTATTTTCATATGGATAATACGGATTCTCGCGCAACACAGTATCATCTATACCCAATATTTGAACCAATGCAGCTATTTCAAAGCACCAATAACCGCAATATGTATTATTCTTTGACTCATGTGAATTGTACCAATATGCATCGCTATGCTTATCGTACCATAGTTCCGATTCTTTCTTTAAGATTCCTAGCTTGTCTTTGCTTTCTAATAACTCATTAAAATATTCTATTTTTGAAGGTTTTCTCTGCGAAGTCTTATCCTTCAAATAATCCATGAGAAAAATAAGCAATCCATCCTCAGAATCAAATTTTAATACCACCTCATCTAACAATCCGATAAAATCTTTTTTTCTATCTTGTAACAAAACTCCGATTGAAAGAACATCTATCATATCATACATCCCATCTTTTGATGTACACACATCCTTATAATACTCTAAAAACTTTATATAATCCTGATACATTCGCTGAAAGGATTTATCCTTTGAATAGGCAAGCTTAACACAATTCAGATATAAATTTGCCAATACCATCTTCCCCATTCTGATTCCCTTCACGTTTGATGGTTCAAGGCTGCTTAAAGCAACTTCAAATTTTTCAATTCTTTCCTTTTCGGATTCTATCTTTCTTTGGAAATATTCCGATGACTTTCCTTTTTTATCCACTGTACTCCCTCCACAACTTCTCATAAATCCCGTTCATTGTCGCCACAATCTCGTCACTCACCGGCACCTGCTTGTCCATAAACCACATGCCACGCTCTCCCATAAAATCCACACAGCACAGTAACGTATAAAATGCAAAGGCCTTTTTCTCCTTTTCCGTCAACTGCATTTCATCAAGCAAATAGGTCACATAGTCCGTATCACACCCCATATTCATAAGTGCCATTTTCGTCAATGCCACGAAGGTCAGCTTATCCCCTACGCCCATCCAGTCAATGTCAATCACACCGGATACCCGGCCCTCATGGATTAGCAAATTTTTGGTACTGATATCATCCAAATACGCAATCGGTTTGATCGTTTCAAAATACTCCGCCAGCTCCGGTCTCTTTGAGACTTCCATAAGCCAATCCACCTTCTCCGGCTCGAAATAACATCCGTTTGCAATAATACGCTCCTTCGACCTGTTCAGACTATCCTCTACATAAGACACCTTCCAAGACCAATCCGCAGGAATATCCTCTAACGGAAGCGCCGCCACCCTATTTTGGATCTCTACTACCGTTTTCGCAATCTCCCGTTTTTCTTCATCAGTCAGCTTTGTATATACAAGACCGATATCCTGTCCCTCAAAATAAGTTAAAATCAAATACTCATAGCCTTCAAACGTACCCTTTCCCAATACTCTCGGCACAGGAATATCAATCGTCTCAAGCTTCTCCAGCCAGTAAATCGTGTCCTTATATGCTCCTATCTCCTTACTGCAGCGTACCACGACTTTTCTATCTGCAAGTTCTACAATATAAACATAGTTTCCGTGACCTACGGTGCAACGGGTTATGTTCTTTGGTTGCTCTGCAAGGCATTTCACACAGAGCTTTGCAATCTTTTCTTCGTTCATCTCCGTACCTTTCCATCGTAAATTTATTGTCTACAACTTATTTGTCACCTTACCTTTAGTCTATCACATCAAAAATAATGCTTCAACATCTTTTCCACAATTCGCATATCTAACGGATTCTCCGATGTTTCAAAGGTACACAAAAAATTATCTCCGAACCAATATCCGTTCTCTTCATACTTCATTATCTTCTTTGTTGCTTTTGCACTGTACTCCGGATAATCCATCATCCCGAAGTGCTCAAAATAAATCGTTTTCCGCTTCCCTTTATGTAACAGTGCAAAGTCCGGATATATCAGACTACCGTCCATAAGTTCCAATTCCGATTCATAAACATAGGGGATTCCCATACGATAGAAGCCGTCTGCCAGAATCTTCTCCGATTTAGATCGCACACATTCTCCGACCTCTGTGTAGATTCCGATTTCTTTCGGAAATTCGTTTGTACTTCCCCTCACTTTTTCTTTCCACTTATTCACAAAAGTTTCTTCTGGTTCAAACCAAGGAATAATCAACTTCTTTTTCTCTTCCGGTAACTTCTCATAGATTGCTTCTGTATCATTCTCTTGATACTGTTTCAGAAAAACAGAAATTGCACCCGCTCTCTTCTTCGCACATTCCAGAACTTCCATTTCATATTGTTTTTGTGCAAGGCGTTGTACAAGCTTTAATTCCTTTTTAGGCAAATATCTTCCGTTCTTTCCTTTTTCTCTGTCACCTTCAATATAATGATAATACTGAGGATACCTTCCTCTTGATTTTAAAGTCACAAGGCTTCCTTCCGGCGCCTTTGCGATTTCCTTCTCAAGTTTTGGCACAAGCTTTACTAAACTATCTCTTTCCTGTTCCAATTCGAATTTGCTTTCTTTGTCCATATTACACCCAACCTTTCTTTTTTTACCTGCATACGGATCATTTTACCATGAGCATCTACCTTTCTTCGATTCTCATGGCACACTTCCAATACCCCTTCTCTTCTTTTGCCATGAGATACCTGCTTTTAATCGTTCTCATGGTACGCACAAACTTCCCTTTCTCCTCTATTACCATGAACTTATTTCTTTCCATATTTTTCATGGCACATAAATTTTTTCCGAGCACTCTCCTTGCCATGACAAAACAATTTTTTCACTTTTTCATGGTACTTTTTTGCGACTTCTTCTTTAGCTTTACCATGACAAAATACTTTTCTCATCCTTTCATGGTATCCTTCCATGTTTACTTCATTTTCTTACCATGATATCCCCTCCTCTCACTGCTCCTCATGGTAACATCCAAGAACCTACGTTTTTTTCATACCATGAAAATGTGCTTTTACAAAAATCTCATGGTAATTAGTTTTTTGTACTTTATATACGTACCATGAAAAAAACAGGATTGCCTTACACCATGGTAACTTGTCGCCACACTCTTAAATTTTTCCCGTATTCCTAATATAATCCTTTCCCATATTCCCTCTTTTTTTATCTACTTGAGAATCAACGCCCGAACCGAGCAAAACAAATGAAATAAATCAGAATCAACAAAAAGAATCCCCAAAACACCCTTTACTATATCTTAGTTGTCAACTCGCGTTTTCAAAAACGCGAGTTGACAACACATCAATTACAAAACCAAAGTCCTACAAATTACTTAACTTCAACTACCCAACCCTTGCTCTCCTTAATCTTACCAAGCTGAATACCGGTGATGGTATCGTACAGCTTCTGGCTGTACTCACCAATGGAACCGTCCTTAATCTGCATTACGCGGTCACCGAAACGAAGTGCACCTACCGGAGAAATAACCGCTGCGGTACCGGTACCGAATACTTCTTCCAAAGTACCTGCCTCGTAAGCGTCTACAAGCTCCTGTGCAGAAACACGACGCTCCTCTACAGGAAGTCCCCACTCCTTACAAAGCTCGATTACGGAATTTCTGGTGATACCCGGTAAGATACTGCCGTTTAACATCGGGGTTACAATGGTACCGTTAATCTTAAAGAAGATGTTCATTGCACCAACTTCTTCGATGTACTTACGCTCTACGCCGTCAAGCCACAATACCTGAGAGTAGCCTGCATCGTGTGCCTTCATCTGTGCTGCCATGGAAGCTACGTAGTTACCGCCGGTCTTTGCCTCACCGATACCGCCCTTTACAGCTCTTACATAGTCATCCTCAATCCAAATCTTAACCGGGTTAAGACCTTCCGGATAGTACGGACCAACCGGAGAAAGGATGATAATAAACTGATAAGTATCGGACGGACGCACACCTAGGAACGGGTCGGTTGCGATGATGAACGGACGAATGTACAGGGAAGTACCCGGCTTATTCGGAACCCATGCCTCATCTACCTTAACCACAGCCTTAACCGCCTCTACGAAATCCTCAATCGGAAGCTCCGGGATGCACAATCTCTTATTGGTGTTGTTGGTACGCTTTGCATTCATGTCCGGGCGGAACAAAAGTACTCTTCCGTCATCGGCACGATAAGCCTTTAAGCCCTCGAACATTTCCTGACCGTAATGGAATACCATTGCGGACGGTTCAAGAACGATCGGCTGATACGGTACGACACGTGGGTCAAACCAGCCCTTGCCGGTCTCATAATTCATAATAAACATGTGGTCGGTAAAAATAGTACCGAACTTTAACGGGTTGTCCGGAGTCGGTAACGGCTTCGGATTGGTAGTCTTCTCAATTCTGATGTTTAACATGGAAAAATCCTCCTTCAACTATATTCTTTCTTCTCGGTCATCTGACCCTTTCTTACGGACATAACGGCAACGCTCGTAAATCAAATCGTAATAGGTCTGCTCGTCGGAAACATCACTAAATTCCCACTCCGGATCCTGATCCAGATTCGGAAAATACGTGTCCGCATCATATTCATAATCAATCTTTGTAATAAAGGCTTCGTCGCAGTACGGCAAAAACTGCTCAAATACCGATGCTCCGCCAATGACATACACCTGGTCCGTCGGGTACTGCCCGATTGCTTCCATGGCTTCGTCAAAACTATGTACCACAGTTACATCATTTAACTTTAAATCTTTCTTTTTCGTTAAAATGATGTTGTTGCGGTCACGAGGCGGCTGTCCCGCGGAAAACTCCTCCTGTACACAGCGTCCCATTACCACCGTCTTGTACATGGTCTCAAAACGGAAGAAACGCTCATCCGTCGGAATCCGAACCAACCGTCCGCCCTTGTTTCCGATGGCCCAATTGTTGTCTACGGTAGCAATCAGTTTCATCTGCGCCCTGCCTTTCTTACTAATATGACAAATATTGTAACTCTGATTTTCCCAGAATGCAAGCACTTTTTTACAGTAACGTGAAAAAACACTCAGAAACATCCTCTATCAAGTTCTGATGATGAGATTCTCTGCCCCGGTACAAGCCTTAATATCCTTCTCGGACTTTCGATAAAGTTCTCGAAACCGTTTCGGGCAGGTAATGATAAGCTCCGGAATGGAATCCTTCATGGACATCTGATGTTCCGTTTTGTTTTTTCGTACCTCAGCAATAATCTCTTTCAGATGTTCCCCGAACTCGATATAAATTCTCTCTTCCTTTTTCGTTTCCCACCGGGTCTCATGCAGCGACTTCTCTTTTTCCTGCTTTCTGTAGAAATCCTGATAAATATAGTCCGTCACATACGGCGTGTAAATTGCATACAATTTTAAAATTCCCAGCAAGCTATAGTAAACCGCAATCTGTCCCGAATAGCGATTTTCCTCACCGTGTTTTTCCGGCTGATACAGTCTTTCCTTTGCAATCTCGATATAATAATCGCAAAAGTCTCTCCAAAACAGCGTGTCGATCTCGTGTCTCGCCTGACCGATTTCATAGTTTTCCAACAACGCGGTCGCTCTCTTTGTAGTCTCGTTTACTCTCTGCAATATCCAGCGGTCAACCGGCAACAAATCTGCTTCTTCGTAATGCTCCGGCTTCTTAAAATCCTCCAATTGTAAAATTGCAAACTTTGCGGCATTATAAAGTTTGTTAATAAATCTCTTGGAAATTTTCAACTCCTCTTCGCTAAAAAAAGTATCTGTTCCCAATTTACTGTTTGCTGCCCAGTAACGAATCGCATCCGCAGAATGATTTTCAATCAATGCCATAGGCGAATCGGAGGCATTACTCTTGGATTTACTTATCTTCTCTCCCGGCTTTGCCAAAACAAATCCGCTGATCATAATATCCTTCCACGGTATTTTCCCGGTATGATACAAACTCTTTACAATGGAATAAAATGCCCAGGTCCGTATAATCTCGTGTGCCTGACACCGCATCCCCATCGGGAATATTTCCTCTGTAATTGCGTCCTTCTCTCCGTACTTCGCATTAATCAATGTAGTTACCGAAGAAGTCGCCCATGTATCGAATACCGCCTCTTCCGGTAGAAACTCATGACAGCCGCAAGCACAGGCATGTAATGGTGATGCCTCCAAAGGATTTACCGGCAACTGCTCCTCCTCCGCGTACATCGGCTCCTTACAGTCTTTGCAATACCAAACCGGGAATGGAACTCCGAAATACCGTTGTCTGGAAATACACCAGTCCCACTTCAGATTTTCAACCCATAAGGTATAACGATTTTTCATATGCTCCGGATACCAGTTTATCTCATCGGCAGCCTTTAGGAAACGCTCCTTCTCCGTCAGTACATCAATATACCACTGCTTGGAAGGAATGAACTCAACCCCGTTACCGCAGCGCTCATGAATTCCAATCATATGATTAATGGTTTCCTGTTTTACCAAAAGATGCTTCTCGCGCAAAAGACTGATGATACATTCTCTTGCCTTTTCCACCGTCATTCCGCCGATGAATTCTACGCCATCCTCAATCTTTCCGTCCGGCAAAATAATCTTTTTGTAGTTCAGATTGTGCTTCTGATACCACTCTACATCGGTTGCATCTCCGAAGGTGGCACACATTACCGCACCGGTACCTTTTTCCATGGAAACAGCTTCATCCGTCAAAATCGGTATCTCGAACTCATATAACGGCACCTTAGCCGTTTTCCCGACATACGCCTTAAACCGTTCATCCTCCGGATGTACAAAAATACAAACACAGCCCGCAAGAAGCTCCGGTCTTGTGGTTGCAATCAACAAATTCCCCAAGGATGTCTTAAACTCCAAATAATTAAAGGTAGTCTCGCACTCCTTTGTTTCCAACTCCGCCTGTGCAATGGATGTCCGGCATTCCGTACACCACAATACCGGAGATTCTTTCATATAGGCTTTCTTGTTTTTAGCCAACTCAATAAAAGACTTCTGAGAGATTTTCTGGGACAAATCCGATATGGTCTGATATTGCAAATCCCAGTCTACACTAAATCCTAACCGCTTCCAGAGTTTTTTAAATTCACCTTCGTACTTATCAATGGTACACATACACTTTCCACGGAATTCACTTCGCGGTAGCATACTGGCGTAAATCTTTTCCTCTTTTTCTACCAGTCGCTCCGTCGGCAAACCATTGTCATCAAAACCAAAAGGATAAAATACATCATATCCCTGCATTCGTTTGAAACGGGCAATCATTTCTGCCTGGGTATAGGAAAATACATGCCCGATATGCAATTTCCCGCTTACCGTCGGCGGCGGTGTGTCAATGGAAAAAACTTTTCTGTCCTTTCCGTGCCGATACCGATAGATTCCTTGTTCTTCCCAGAACCGCTCCAGTTTTGTTTCCGCGTTCATAAAATTGTACTTCTTGTCCATGCGGATACCTCCTTATAAAATAAAATTATTTTACAAAACAGACAAAAAAAGCCGCCCTAAGCAATCGCTTAGGGCGAACTGACATGTCCGTGGTACCACCTAACTTCAGAAATACATCTGCACTCACTACAATACGGGAATCATGTACGCATTCCGATATCGCTTCCCCTGATAACGGTGGGAATCTCCGTTGGAGCCTACTTAGAATCCTCTGTTCGGTCCAAAGCTCAAAGGCTACTTCCATACACCCTTCACGAAAGTTTTCACCAACCACTTTCTCTCTGTCATCCGGAATTGTATGTACTCCTCCTCGTCAATGCTTTTTGTCTGTAATTGTTAGTTCATGATTATAAAGGAAACTCCTTCTTTTGTCAATCATTTTATTTTCATGACTACTTATTCTCGTTATAGAATGCCTCTAGCTCCGGTCTGCACTCCATAAACACCTTGCCTAATTCCGGGTCAAAATGCTGTCCCAGTGACTCTTCCATAATGCGGAATGCTTCGTCATATGAAAACGCCTCTTTATAGCAACGCTTACTTACCAGTGCATCAAATACATCCGCCAGCGCCATAATGCGGGCCTCCACCGGAATCTCCGTACCGGCCTTGCCCGTCGGATAACCGAAACCGTTCCACTTCTCATGATGATAAAAGGCTACATTCTTCGCCACTTCCACAAAGGCCTCATCCTCTACACCACGCAGGATATCTTCCACAATCCGGGCACCTTCCGCAGAATGCCGCTTCATCTCCGCATACTCTTCCTCCGTATATTTCCCCGGCTTTCGAAGTACCGCATCGTCAATGGCTATCTTTCCCAGGTCATGCATCGGAGCTGCTTTTATTACAAGCTTTAAGAACTCTTTGGACAGACCGAATTGTTCTTCGCAATTCATTAACTTCTCCGCAAAGATACGTACCACTTCACTGGTTCGTTTGATATGACCGCCGGTATTGCTGTCTCTGTTTTCCACCATTTCCGCCATACCCAGTACCATCATATCCTTGATATAGGTAATGTGTTCTGTCTTCTCTTCTACATCCCTTTCTAACTTCGTATTATATTCTTCTATTGTTTTATAATACTTCCGTTCCGTCGTCCGATCGATAAATTCAATCAGGAGACCGACCACGGATTTCTTCCCGTGGGTCAATTCTCTGACATCCACCTGATAATATCGTTCTCCCACCGTGAGCATCCGATGCGTAAAAATATCATCGTCATCCCGCAACAATCCCCGAATCACATTCTGATATAAACAACCGTCCGAAGCCGGTATTTCCTTGTCTACCGTCCATGATTTCACTTCCGGGAACAACGTCTTCACATTATTATCGGCACTAATATAGCGGCATTTATTGTCAATCACAATATATCCGTATTCCTTCATCTTCTCTACGGAGCTTAAGATATTTGCGGACATATCATACATGTTGATGCGGTCGAAGTAGCGCATTAACAGAATCATTCCAATTAAGAACCCTACCGGCAGATAGCTGATTTTCGAGCCTACAATCCGTTCAAAAATGTAGGTCAAAAACACTGTGGCACAAAGACAGCTCATGGTTACTACCGTCCGTGTCGGTATTTCTTTTCTCTTTTTTATTGCATAACCTACAAATGCAAACAGCATCACACTGTATAAAATCATCATTACCGGATACAACACATGAAGCGGTCCGTATTCCTTTTCGATATAATGAAAACCGTTTCCTTTCATCAATTCCGCAGATACATAATACAGTTCACTGTGACCGATTGTCATTACAAGACAGAGAACTACCGTTGCATAGACCAACAAAAACCACTTAAAATACCGGTTTACCTTTATATTACATAATCTGGTAACAATCAGAAAAATCACAAAAGGAAGATAGCTGCCGCCTACGTACATAATCTTATTCGCCCAAATTGCGGACTCCAGCGTTTGGGAAACCGCCATCATATATTGTCCGCCGATATTCAGCGTCAACAACACACCGAACAGAACGAATGCATTGTCTACTTTTCTGTTCTTCACAAGAATACATCCCGTCATAATAACAGAACTGATCAGTACCGCAAAATAAAACCATGCAACCATAAGCGTCCTCCTTTGTATGCATCAAAAGCGGCCCCTTTCCTATCGGTTCCGGAGTCCGCTTTCAAAAAATCAAACTACATCAGTTGTTGTCCGTTAATAACCAAACGGAACGCATGGTCAAGCCGCTCCGCCGCTTTCTTACAAAGAATCATACGATTTAAGAAAATCTCGAAATAATTTGCCACCGAACATTCCTTGGTATCAATGCTCAGACGAAGTTCGATACACTCGCCCTTACGCACAATGACCTCCGACTCCTTAACAGAGTAGTTTACCCGGTCATGAATATCAAAAGTAGCAAAGTCCTGATTGCGTACACGGGTATAGCGCACATCGGTCTTGTCCGCCAGAATCAGCGCCGCCGCCACTGGATTTACCGGATAGGCCGTAGATTCGTCATGATTTCCGATAGCGGTAATAATGGTAGCGATATCCTCATCGTCCGCTCCCATCTTATCCAGAATACGGAAGGCCATAACAGCACCGCTCTGGGCATGGTCGATGCGGTTGATGACATTGCCGATATCGTGCAGATATCCCGCAATCTTCGCCAACTCAATCTCCCGCTCACTGTAGCCGAGGATTTTTAAAATATCACTGGCTACCACTGCCACCTTTGTCACATGGGCAAAGCTGTGCTCTGTATAGCCCAGCGCCTTTAAAGACTCGTCCGCTTTCTTAATATACGTTTCCACACTCGGATTTGCTTTTACTGCTTCATAAGTAATCTTCATAAATTATTCTACCCCCGGACCAAGATAAGACTCCTTAAACGGCTTCGCAAGCGGGTATACAACAAGCTTCTGCAGCACCACACCGGCATCCACCGCACCTACGGTCAGGCGGTTTTCCCCTTTCTTTAATGTTACGGTTACGTCACATCTTCTGATATTATCCAAAACATTCTCATTCCATTCCCTATTATGGCAATTTCCTGCTTGGAAATTGACCGGAAGGGTGGTGAACACTTGCGTTTCGCTATCGTTTGCAGTCAGTGCAAGTCGCTGTGCATCTCCCGGATAAAGCGGATTGGTTGGGGCCACATATACCGCTACGCCGTACTGCCCATCCCGTGCCGCTTCAAACAGGTAGGTAAGCTCTGCCGTTTCGTGCTTTGCGACCTGCTCCTCCGTAAAGCTTACCGTGGTCGGATACACCTTTACGGAATCCTTCGTACGTCCGTAGTTTGTCAGCACCTGATACTCCGTCGAGCCTTCCGCTTTGCCTTCCGTAAAATCGCCGGCCTCGAATACCACATAATCACCGATGCCCTGTACCTGCTTAATATACTCCTTTGCAAAGCTCTCCTTCTTCAGTTTCACAAGAGCCGGTGCCACACGCTCCACCTTAAGTTCAAAAGTTCTTCCGTTGGCGGAGATCTTCACCGTGCCGGCCGCTCCCGCTTCACCACCGGTGACGTTTACCGTCATCCAGGCGTTTGTCTCATAAGTGCCCTTTTCCGTATCTACCGAGCATTCGCCCTCTGTAACCACAGAAAACTTCACCTTCTCCACGCCGCCGTTTAACAGTTCCACACGAACCGCTCCGCCGGCTCTCGGTGTCGTAACCGCAATACTGCCACCGAGATAAATTCTGCCTTCTCCGTACAACCGAAGGGCCGGTCTGACACCCTTTACACCGTACACGATCTGTGCCACCGGATACTGCCAACCTTCATCGTTCCAGGCACGAAAGCCGATGTGTGCGGAAGACATCATGTGATTCCATTTACCGTCCGCTGCCTTATGGTACTCCTCCGTCAGCTCCGTATCTCTTACAATAGCACTCTCGATTTCCTTCACATAACGGTTTGCAACTGTCATACCGTATCTCGCATAATATTGATTCAATCCCGCCGCCGTCTGCATCTGAATCACATTGGCAGAGGCAACTGCCGGAAAATACACCAGTTCACAGAACGCCGCCTTGTACTCCTTCTTGCAGGACACATACAGCTTCGTTGCGGTTTCCGCCAGCTTCTGTGCTCTGGCACGGATTTTCTCCGTCTCTCCGTAATGCACCGGGTGATACACGTGTGCCGCCATCACCTCCGGACGACGTAGTCCGTTTAATCTCGTGTACTCCTTTAAAACATAAGAAATCTCGGTTAATTCATCCTCATTAAAACCGCCGCCAAACTGTTGCTTTACAAACACATCGGTGAAGTCTTCTGTCTGATTCGGTGCCGTCGTCCCATGCTTTTCAAAATCATAGGCAAGGCTCATAAAGTACGTAAGCGGGAACTCCTGGGGTTTTAAATCGCCTACATTCACAATCCAGATATCCCGGATGCCGTAATCGTACGCCATGGACATCTGCTCCCAGACCTTGGCAATCGGCGTGGAGTTCACCCACTCGTAGGACACCGGACCGCCGTGGTAATCAAAGTGATAATACATACCGTAGCCGCCCTTACGGTTGCGAAGCTCCTTCGTCGGCAGGGTACGCATATTGCCGAAGTTGTCCTCACAAAGCATCAGGGTCACGCCGTCAAGGCCCTCCCAATCCTTAAGTCCCGGCGTATCGGCATCTCCGTAATAATACTCCTCCACTTCCTTATACAGCGCCAACATCTGCGGCACCTGTGTCGTATCCGCATTCACATGCTTTGCAATCAGCTTTCTCTGCTCCGTAATGATATCCTTAAGCAGGCTGATATTCTGCTCCAAGGTAGCATCCGGTCCAAGCATGGAGGAATCCCTCTCCCCCCGCATACCGATGGTAATAATATTCTCAAACTTCCCGCTCCGGGCAAGACCTTCCTCCCAATACGTAAGAAGCCCCTCCCGGTTGGTATAATAATTCCACTCATTTCCGAATCGTGTCTTCGGTCCGCGCACCTTATCCCATTCCTCGCTGGCACGTAAGCAAGGCTCGTGATGGGAGGTCCCCATAACCACACCGTATGTATCCGCCAGCTCCGCGTTTGCAAGCCCCGGCCCGTCTAACGGGAAAGAGGCAGACCACATGGCCGGCCATAAATAGTTGCCCTTCATACGAAGCAAGAGTTCAAATACATGGTCATACATCTTTGCATTGAAATCTCCGAACTTCTCCACCGTCCAATTACCGAAGGACGGCCACTCATCGTTAATAAAGAATCCTCTGTACTTTACCGACGGCTCCTTGGAAGTGATCATCTGCACATCTGCCACCGTCGGCTCCTTGCACTTTACCGGCGGCACATCCGCCCAGTATACCAAATGCGACACACCGATGCACTCGGAGATATGGAACAGACCGTAAATCGTGCCCCGCTTGTCACTGCCGGCCACTACTAAAACCGCCTTATTTCCTTCTCCGACCACCGCTATCTTATAGACCTCTCTCTTGCCCTTAACATCGGATAAATCGAGAAGGCCTTCCTTCTCGTACAAATCCAGAACCGAACTCTGACCCACCGTTGCCGCCAGAACACAGCCCGACGGCTTCTTTACCTTCTTCGGCTGCTCGATTTTCGGCAAACGCCCGGATACCAGCTGCACATCCTTACATACCTTTTCCGCAATGAGGCGCACCCCCTCAAAGGCTTCCCTCTCTACCACAAACGGGACCGCACTGCTCCCGTGAACCAGCTTAAAACCCATGATAAAGCTCCTTTTCCTCTATCTTTTGCAACTATAACATACTACCTTTATGATAGCACACTTGGAGCAAGGAAACAACCGAATTTTGACAATGATGTATGAAAACCCGCAAGTTATAGACTGAAAATAAATAAAATAGTTGTCTAATTAACAAAATAGCACTAGCAAAACAGTCGTAAGTATAGTACAATATCACTGTAGTTTTTTCAAACAAACCGACGAAAGGATTAAATGAAAATGAAAAACAAAAACAAATCATTACTTAAGGCACTTTTAATATTATTTGCCTTAAGTCTTGTAGCATGCAGCAAAACCGAGTCGACCGATATGCCGGATCCTACGGAAATCGTCACTCCAACAAAATGCACCGAACCGACAAATACTCCAGTTCCTACAAGCACACCGAAGCCGACCGCTACGGTCGCACCGACCAAGACTCCCGAACCGGTAATCGAGCTCCCGACCGAAGCAAAAATCGCAGCCTTTGACGATGCAGGCAGAGTCAACGCAGTATACGGTTCTCCGGTTTTAGACGGCGAAATTGACGACGTCTGGAAATATGCGGAGCCGGTTTATCCGGGAATCAAGTCCTCTCCGTCCGTCAAGGCTGTACCGGCATTCAAAGTTCTTTGGGACGAAGGTTTTCTCTATACCTTAACGGTTGTAACGGATGACGTACTGAACAAAGCCAGCGGAAACGCTTACGAGCAGGATTCCGTGGAAGTTTTCTTAGACGAATCAAACGACAAAGCAAGCTCCTATCAGGCAGACGACGTACATTATCGTGTCAATTTCGATAACGAGCCGAGCACAGATGCCGGAGACCCGACCCGATGGGTCACCGCCACAAAAGTGTTGGAAGATGAATCCGGCAAGAAAATCGGTTATATCATCGAGTCCGGTGTTATGTGGAGCAGCATTCCGGAAAACGGCACCGTTATGGGCTTTGATTTGCAAATAAACGAAGCCGGCAATCAAGGCTACCGCGTTGGTACGATTAACATTTTCGACAAGTCCGGTACTGCATGGGAAAAGCCGTCCGCAATGGGCGAATTAATCCTTACCTGCAAAGAAGGTGCCGAAAACAAAGTCGTAAAAGGACCGTTGGAAGGATATTTAAAGCTTGTAAAGGGCTATAATCTTTCCCATTACGGAAACCCGGAAATATTGGATGCTCCGGTACAAAAGGCAGATGCGGTTTTGGCAAACGAAGCTGCCACCCAGGAAGAGGTTGACACCGCATTGGCAGAATTAAAAAACGCAGTAGGACAATTAAACGACGGCAGCGGCTTTGTATCCGCAAAGAATCTGACCGCAAACGCAGGTCTTCCGGACCCGTACCTGTTCTTAGACGGCAGCTATGTAGAAAACGTTGCCGATTGGGAAGATCGTGCGGAAGAAATTTATGAAATGTACCAGTACTATATGTACGGCGTATGGCGTGACGGTACCGGCGAAAACCTGACCTATGACTTGAACGGAAACAGCTTAAAGATTACCGTAGAATATGAGGGACGAACCGCTTCCTTTACCGTAACAGTTAATGTGCCGGATGCCTCCAAATGCGAGATGCCGGAAGACGGCTGGCCGGTTATCGTCGGCATGCATGCCGGTGTTCAGGAACAATTAGCCGCTGAAAAAGGCTACGCTTCCGTCATCTTAAACACTTACGAAATCGCTTCCGACGACAATAAGCATGTAGGCGCATTCTATGACCTGTATCCGTACGGCGACAGCTGGAAGGAACAAACCGGTGTACTGATGGCTTGGTCCTGGGGTGCTTCCAAGGTATTGGACGCATTGGAAGCCGGACTCGGTGATGAATTACATATCAACAGTGAAAACTCCATTGTCACCGGCGTTTCCCGCTGGGGTAAGGCTGCCTCTGTATGCGGAGCTTTCGAGCCGCGATTCAAAATGGTAGCTCCGTCCTGTTCCGGTGCCGGCGGCCTTGCCGTCTACCGTTACATGTCAGAAGGCAAGAATTACAACTTTTCCTCCGAGAACGGTCCGGCATCTTATACCTACGGCGCCAACGAACCGCTGGGCAGCCTGCAGTCCTCCGGAGAACAGGGCTGGTTTAACGACATGTTCTTAAACTTCTCCGATGTAACTTACTTACCGGTAGACCAGTACATGCTGGCGTCCTTATGTGCCGATAAAGACCGTTACCTGTTTATTATCGGTTCCTGCATAAACGAGGACTGGGTAAACGCACCGTCCATGCACCTTTGCTATAAGGCTACCAAGTCCATTTACGAATTCCTCGGAATCGAAGAAAACATTGCAATAAACATTCATAAGGAAGGACATGCGGTAATTGCCGAAGATATGAACTACATGATTGACTACTTCAATTACCACGTCTACGGCAAAGAACCGACCCTGAATTTATCCGATCTGACTACCTCCGTATTCGAAGAGGACAAAAACTACGATCCGATTTACGATGATTTCAACAAGGAATGGTATCGCTAATCGCATCATAAAGAAACCACCGTAAGAACACCTTATGTGCCCGCCCCAACACAACCGGCCGGCGCAAACAAAAAAAGAGCGGTACACATTTGCTTCGGGACTCATCTCAAACCCGTTAGTAAATGCTACCGCTCTATATTTATCTTCCTATTCGTATTGCGTCCTGCCACTTAGCCCTCTTTGTAACTTTTTCCTTCTTCCTACCTGACCGCCTTCTGATTTTCACTCTTCGGCAACGGCACACGGAACAATCGCTGTATGAGCTGTCTCGGCTTTAGCGGTAAGAGTGGATACAAATAGCTTCTTCCGCCGATGGTCTTGTTAAAGGTAATGGCCAGAACATCCAGCACAATACCGCCGATATAGCCCCACAGGCCGAAGCAATGGGTTAGAATCAACAAAACGATACGCATGAACTTTAGCGCATAACCGAGCTCCAGACTCACCTGAGTGTAGTTCGCTATGGCAACGAAGGCCATATATAACATCGCCTCACTGTTGAACCACCCGGACTGCACCGTAAAGTCGCCGATAATCACACCTGCGATGACACTAAGTGGCAGACTTAGCGTGTTCGGCGTATTCAGCGAGGCCAATCGCAATCCGTCCAATGCAAACTCCAAAATTAAAAACTGTAATAACAACGGAATATTTAAGGGGTCTTTCACCACAATAAACTGCCATCGTTCACTGATCCATTCGGGGTGTTGCATCAAAAGCATAAACGTCGGTGTCAGTATCAGTGCCAAAATATTGGTTGCAAACCGGGTCAGACGTAAATACGTGCCGGTAATGGGCGGGAAATAATAATCGTCCGCCTCCTCAATAATATCAAAAATTGTGGTCGGGAGCACCATGGCCTGAGGCGCGTTATCCACAAGAATAATAATGTCGCCTTCCAACACTGCCGCCGCTGCCGCATCCGGACGTTCCGTAAACTTAAACTTCGGAAACGGATTAAACCACTTTCCATGGTACAGGCACTCCGCCAGGCTTTGCTGGTTCATGGTCAGACTTTCTACGGAAATCTTTTTGATACGGCGCTTCAGCTCCTCCAGGAACTTTTTCTCCACCCGGTCTTCCATATAACAAAGCACAATGTCTGTATGGGAAACCGTACCCGCCTCCGTAATATACATGGTAAGACGCGGGTCACGGATACGTCTGCGGATGAGCGCCGTATTAAACACCAATGTCTCCACGAAACCGTCCCGGGAGCCCCGCATGACCTTATCCTTTTCCGGCTCATCCACACTGCGGGCCGGATAAGTCCTGGCATCAATGGAAATGATTTTATCGTACCCTTCCAGAATCAAAACCGGCACACCGGACAAAATATTCCGGATTGCCTCATCCGCCGACGTAATTAATCCAACCTCCACATAAGGCATAAACTTCTTTAACACCCCGTGGATATCCTCCGGCATATCCTTTGCCTTCAGTCCGAAAAAGTATTGTAACAGCTTCTGCATGACCTCATCCTTCACCATGCCGTCGATAAAGTACATGCAGGCCTTCTTCCCACCCATTTCAAAGGTGTGATACAACACATCAAAATTCTCTGTCACCCGCAGCGTATTGTTAAAATACGCCACGTTCTCTTCAAAATTCTCCTTTAAACCGGTCAAGACACGCCCTCCTATCTTTTTGAACTGTGCTATCGTGTTTATTCGCTACGTTTTCGCCGTAGCACTCACACTGCGCACATCCAAAAATTCACTCTGGGATAGCGTGTCTTGATTTCTGTTTAATTATTCTGTTTTACTCGAAAATCTCCAAAATCTGTTTTTAGTAACATCTTCCATTCCAGACTTGTATCTTTACTTCAGCTTCCCTTGCTCTCTCAAATACTCCTCCAAAATATCCGCTGCATCCGCAATAATATCCGGACAAGGACGCTTCTTATAATACTCCGGCGTCCGCTCCTCCGGCACCGGCACACTGACCTTTTCCGATAAGCCCAGCAGTTCTCTGCACACAATGGAACCGTTCCGCTCCCGGAATCTTGCCGCCAGTTCCTGAACTCTGGCGTACAAGTCCATCTTTCCGTCCTTTTCTTTCGGGTCCGCATAGCCGTACACTTTACTTAATACAAAAAACATTCCGCTGACGGAGCCGCACACTTCGCGAAGTCTTCCCATTCCGCCGCCGAAGGCCGACACCAACTGCGCCAGCATCTCCGGGCTTTCCTCAAAATAATCTTCATAAGCCAGCACTACCGCCTGGGCACAATTATAACCTTCTAAAAACAATTCCTTTGCGCGGGTTCCTCGTACACCGTATGTTCTGTCCATGTTACACTCCTCCATTTTTATGTCTGTTTTTCACTTGCAAAGGCTCTCGGCCATTCTTCTGTCGCTACACATTTGCTGCATGCCTTATCATGCGTTTCCTGTTCTTACACACCTTTCACAGTTTGTATCATCCGCACCTCTGCCACAATCACATCCACCGGCTTATCATGCACCTCCCGCGGCACCGCTTCCACCAACTGCTCCTCGTAAGCAAGTGCCACCTTGAGCACATCCGGGTACTTTTCCATAAACCGGTCGTAAAATCCACCGCCGTATCCCATACGACCACCGGATTTGTCAAAGGCGCAGCCCGGAACAAAGAGAATTGTACGCTTTGGGAGCACAGGACAGGTCACCGACTGCGACTGTGCAGCAGCCGTACCATTCACCTCGGTTACTGCTTCACAACGCTCTACATCCGGTTCCAAAATCCCTTTATAGCCTTCCACCAATTGGTTCATATGCGTAATCCGATAAAACACCATGTCCGTCCCGACCACCTTCGGTACGGCCACATTTCGTCCCGCTTCCAGTGCTTCCTTCATGAGCAGTCGTGTGTCTGCCTCGCTGCGGTAGCTCACATAAAAAAGCAGCAACTCAGCTTCTTTGTATACGTCCCAGTTCCGGATACGCGCATCCCGCGCCCGGTCTGCTTCCATTCTGTTTTCGTAAGGAATGGCGTCCCGCTTGGCTAGCATAGCTTTGCGAAAAGCCTTTTTTTCGTCTATGTTCATAAAGTCTCCTGTTCTACAAATATGTCTTTCCGTTCTGATGCCCTTCCCGTGCCACAATATACATCCGCTCGCACTCCGGTCCCGGTACCTCGTGGGTCAGCACATCATACGCCGCCACAAAGTTCATCCCGGCTTCCGCAAGCAAACGCTTCACTTCTGCAAGCGGATACGCCCGCTGCAAATGCACCTCTTCGTACTTCTCATAAAGTGCCGGGCCATCCTCGTCCTCATCCTCAGTCTCCGCCTTTGCAAACAACGTCAGACAATACTCGTTCAGTCGTTTTTCCTCATCATACAGATTCTCCCAAATAAAGCTGACATCCTCCCGATTTTCCGCAATGGTGGCATCTCCCATCAGCTCCTTATACTTATACTCGGTATTCATGTCAAAAATAAACACGCCATCCTTGTCCAGATAATTATTCACCAACCGGAACACCGAGAGCAAATCCTCATCCGAGGTCATGTAATTCATGCTGTCGCAAATGCTGACCACCGCAGATACGGTACCGTAAAGTTCGAACTCCCGCATGTCCTGTTGAAGGTAGAGGATGGAAGGTTCGGTAATGTCCGCCACTTCAGCTTCCTGCCCGTCTACACAGTCCACCTCCCGGCCACATCCGCCGTCAAAATCATCCTCTGCGTCCGTTACACTTTCGCCACTGTCTTCCTCATCGAAGTCGCCCTCGCCTTCATAGACACCGTACTCCTGCTCTCTGGCCACGTCTAGCATCTCTTCCGATAAATCGATACCAATCATATCATAACCCGCTGCCGCCAGGCGACGCGTCATCTGACCTGTGCCGCAGCCCAGCTCGCACACCAGTCCCTCCGGCACACCGTTTTCCTTTAAAAGCCCGATTAAATACTCTGCCCATGCATCGTAAGGCACATTGTCCATGAGCTCGTCATATACATACGCAAATGCGGAATAACTGTATTTCTCCATAAAAAACCTCCCGAAACGCTTCTGTGGAATTCAACATCAGAATACCACAAAGCGATTCGGGAGTCAAATTGGAAAATGACAATCGTTTCCCGTTTCTTAACACCCCCTTTACACAAAAAGTACTAGCTTTTTTTACAAAATTAAGATATAATTAATATGTTAAGGTACTCAAAAGGGAGTAGCCGGCACAAAATGTGCATTCCGTTGCGTCAAAACGATTGGCGACAATCCGCTCGGAATTGAAATGGCGAGACTTTTGTTACAACATTAATTCGTTGTGACAAGAGTCTATTTTTTTGGGTTTAAGGGACATACTAATCTGCATAGCTCCTTTTATTCAAACATGCCATATGCCACTCCAAAACACAAATCTACTTAAAGGAGAGAAACTATGGATTTCTTAATCGAAGGCATAATGTCTGTCACCTGGCAGCAGTGTGCCATGTACGTCATCGGTGCCCTGCTCATCTGGCTCGGTATCAAAAAGGAATACGAGCCGTCCCTTCTTGTTCCGATGGGCTTCGGTGCGATTTTAGTGAACTTCCCGTTCACGTCCGTTTTGGACCAGACCATCGAAGGCGTTGAGGCAGCCGGTATCATCGAATGGTTATTCGAAGTAGGTATTCATGCTTCCGAAGCAATGCCGATTCTTTTGTTCATCGGTATCGGTGCAATGATCGACTTCGGACCGCTGCTTTCCAATCCGTCCATGTTCTTATACGGCGGTGCGGCACAGTTCGGTATTTTCTTTGCAATTACCCTTGCGGCTTTGTTCGGCTTTGACTTAAAGGACGCTGCTTCCATCGGTATTATCGGTGCTGCGGACGGTCCGACCGCGATTTTGGTCTCTCAGGTATTGGATTCCAAGTACGTCGGTGCAATCGCCGTTGCCGCTTACTCTTACATGGCATTGGTTCCGATTATCCAGCCGGCGGTGATTAAGGTTTCCACCACCAAGAAGGAACGCCGTATCCATATGGAATACAACCCGAAGAACGTTTCCAAGGTAACCCGTATCTTATTCCCGATTATCGTTACCTTTGTGGTAGGTTTCATTTCCCCGCAGTCTGTTTCCCTGGTTGGTTTCCTGATGTTCGGTAACTTACTGCGTGAGTGTGGCGTTCTCGGCACCATGTCCGATACCGCACAGAACAACCTTGCAAACCTGATTACCTTGCTTCTCGGTATCACGATTTCCTTCAGTATGAAGGCAGAAGACTTTGTACAGGTTGATACCCTGTTAATCATGGGTATCGGTCTGGTAGCATTTATTTTCGATACCTTCGCAGGTGTTATGTTTGTTAAGTTCATGAACCTGTTCCGCAAGAACAAGATTAACCCGATGGTCGGCGCAGCAGGTATTTCCGCATTCCCGATGGCTTCCCGTGTAGTACAGAAGATGGCACAGAAGGAAGAGCCGGGTAACATCATCCTGATGCATGCGGCAGGTGCAAACGTAGCGGGTCAGATTGCTTCCGCAGTTGCGGGCGGTCTTGTTATCAAGTTAGTTCTTGGTATGTTATAAGGAGGTGCTGTGATGAATATCAATTGGGATAACGTAAATGCAACCCTCGAAATCATGGGAAAAGGTATGCTCGGTATTTTCGCAACCATCATCATCGTTATGATTGTCGTATTCCTGCTTTCTAAGACAGGCAAGAAAAAGGATGCCGAATAAGCTCACCTCTTAAATTTCAACTCAAATAGAAAAACAAACGGGGCTGTGCAATGTAATCACATATGCACAGCCCCATTTTTACAGATGGATATTATCTACCGCTGACAATACTATAATAAGAGTTTGATGTTATCTTATATACCAATGCATAAAACAGTCCAAAGATTACAAAACAAAGTGCCGTTACCGCAATAACAAACGGCTGATTACTGAGATTGAACAACATCAGTATTCTCCATACAAACGGAAATGCAAACACCAAATGAATTCCCGCAAAAGCAAGCGGGGAAAAGAATACCGTAAGGACCTGGGAATTGATACTCCTTCGAATCTCCTTCTTTGTCATTCCTACCTTCTGCATAATTTCAAAGCGAGATCGGTCTTCGTAGCCTTCCGAAAGCTGTTTGTAATAGATGATAAGTACAGCCGCAAGCAGAAATACAAAACTCAGCATAATTCCAAGGAAGAAAAGACTTCCGTAAAGTTCAAAAAACTCCGCCCGGTTGGCTTCTCTGCTTTCTACCTCATAGGAATAGATACCATACTTTCCTTCGATATCAAATGCGCGAAGGGCATCACGAATTGCATCGGCCACAGCAATCTCCTCTTCCGCAATGTCAAAATCAAATCCGCAGTGCCACTCAAACCTCAGTAACGGATTCCCATAGCTACTCGCCATAGAAAGCACCGGTTCCGCAAATGCCACAACATCCTTTACAACAATACAAACGGTAGGAATAATCATCGCATTATACTCACTGTCGTTATAGAACTCCCGAAGCACCTTCTTCACCTTATACGGCATCCCGTTTTCCATGGTAAAGGTATCTGCGGTATACTCCGTCCGGACACAGTAAAGCAAGCACTCCTCCTCTGTCAAGGTTTCCTCGTTCCCGCTCATACGATTATAATCCTCCAAAGAAACAATCGTAAGAAATCCCACATCTCCGTAGGTAGAAAGCGAAAAATCCGTATAAGCGCTGTAATCAATGATAACTCCCTCTTCCGTGAATACTCCCGGAATTTCGCCCACGCACATACCGTTTAACTCCTTCCGTATTCCTGTTTTGTCAACGATATCACTGCATAACGCTTCCACATTTTCCGAATGAATTCCGTCCTCATTTTCAAATGTGACCGAAAGATTTACTCCGTTCGGATAACGACTGCGAATACAGTCCTCCTCACCGAAATACAAACTGGCGGAAGAAGAAATCATAACCAGTACCATAGTAAGCAAAATGCAAATAGACGCAAGTCCCGCACCGTTTCGCTTCATACGATACACCATGGACGAAACCGAAACAAAATGGTTCGGTTGATAATAATACTTCTTGTTCTTCTGAAGCAGTCTGCAAAGCACCACAGACCCGGACATAAAGAGCAGATAGGTAGCAATGATTACAAAAATAACCGCCACAAAGAAAGTCATCAAAGCGGCTATCGGTTCTTTGATACTGACCGCCAGATAATATGCAATCCCTAGAAAAATTAAACCAAGCACCGCATACACCCATGTTCTTTTCGGAATCTTCTCCCCTACCTTATTGCTCTGCATCAACTCCAAAGGCTTTGCCCGTCTCACCCTCAAAAGCGAATTCAGAAGAAGTATCAAATAAATGATACCGTACACCAATGTCGTTGTCCCAAGTGCTCCCGCATCAATACTTAACTCGAATGTTACCTCTAAACGAAGCAGATTCAACATAACAAGCTCCGCCGCCTTGGACAATGCCGTTCCGACAATCAAACCGGAAACGATCACCGTAAGTCCCACAATAAGACTTTCAACCACCATAATCCTACCGACATTTCGTTTGTCCATCCCGAGAATATTATATAGTCCGAATTCCCGGTATCTCTGCCGAACCAAAAACGAGTTGGTATAGAAAAGAAACAACAGCGAGAAAATGCCGATTACTCCCGCTCCCAACGGCAACAGTTCCTTTAATGTGGAGCCACCCCTCATGTGCATCAGTGCCGGAGAACCGGCCAGAAAACGCAGAATGTAAAACATCATTACCATAACACTTCCGGTAAGAAGATACGGCACATACATCCGCTTATTCTTTCGTATCCCGTCCCATGCCAGCCTTGGATAAAATCCTATTCTCATCTTCTCTCACCACCCGTCGCAAGCATCGTAAGCGTATCGGAAATCATCTGATACAACTGCTCATTGGTCCGTTCCCCTCTGTATAACTGGTGGAACACTTCGCCATCCTTAATAAACAGCACGCGACTTGCATGACTTGCCGCCTTGACCGAATGCGTCACCATTAAAATCGTCTGCCCCGTGCGATTGATCTCTCCGAACAGCCGAAGCAATTCATCCGTTGCTTTGGAATCCAGTGCACCGGTAGGCTCATCCGCTAAAATCAACTTTGGATTTGTAATCAGCGCTCTTGCCACCGCTCCGCGCTGCTTCTGTCCTCCGGAAACCTCGTAGGGATACTTTTTCAGAAGCTCCGTAATTCCTAACTTTTCCGCAATCGGCTCCAAACGTTTTCTCATCTCACCGTAAGACTTCCCCGCCAAAACAAGCGGCAGATAAATGTTATCTTCCATCGAAAACGTATCTAACAAATTGAATTCCTGAAAAACAAAACCGAGGTTGTCACGGCGGAACGTTGCCACCTGTGACTCCTTAATTTGCGAAAGGTCCTTTCCGTCAAGAAAAACCTTACCCGAGGTCGGTTTATCCAGTGCTGCCAAAATATTTAATAACGTTGTTTTTCCCGAACCGGATTCTCCCATTATGGCAACATATTCGCCCGGCTCCACCTCAAAAGAAACACTCTTCAATGCCTCTACTTTGTTCCCTCCGAAGCGGGTTGTATATACTTTTTGTACTCCGCTTACCTTTAATATACTCATTACAAAAATCCTCCTTTGGAATTTCTGTCCTCATTGTACCAAAAAGAGATTTGCATCGCCATGGATTCGGCTTACAAATCTCCCTTAAAATCTAACGGTTTTGTAAGAAGTTATTCGATTTCCAGCTTCGTCCGGGCAAGGTCAACGGTAATCACGGTTCCTTTTCCGACCTCCGACTCCGCCGTTATGGAATGTCTCAGATTAGTACAAATACGCTTGCATAAATATAACCCGATTCCGCTTGCTTTCTTATGAGCGCGACCGTTATACCCGGTAAAACCGTTCTCGAAAATACGAGGCAGATCCTCCGGCGCAATGCCGATACCGGTATCCCGAATACACAGCTTCTTTTCCGGCTCCAGTGTAATTGTAATGCTTCCCGAGGGGGTATATTTCAAAGCATTGGACAACACCTGCTCAATTACAAAGGACAGCCACTTTTCATCGGTTACCACGGTGGTAGCAAGCGGCTCATAAACCAACCGAAGCTTTCGGTCGATAAATTCACCTGCATATTTTTTAACCGCTTGTTTCACAACAGAATCTAAATCGTACTCTTTAATTACGTAATCACTGCCATCCGAATCCAGTCTCAAAAATGTCAGTACCATTTCCACATATTGCTCGATACGAAACAAATCATGAGACAGTTGGCGGGACAATGCATTATCCTCGTTTTGCAAATGCAACCGCATAGCCGCAATCGGTGTCTTTATCTGATGCGCCCAAACCGTATAATAGTCTATCATTTCCCCATACCGGCGATTGGTATCTGTACGGTATTCATTGTATTCCTCACGGATGGAGCAGATGATTTTTTGGTATGCCTCCTCCTCTATCCCTTCCGCCGTAGGAAGCTCATCAAGGATTATGTCGGTAATACTGCGAATGTTCTCCAACATCTCCTGTTTCTGTTTTATCCGTCTGACATCCAGCAGAATCAGAACCAGCCCCAACAAGGTACAAAGTAACACCGGATACAGCACTGCTTTCACCGGTAAATGGTAGAGACAGAAGGATATGGTAAAAATAAGACAGAACGCCACTCCGGTAACGATTCCTCTCCACCTTTGCATTATGTACCGCGCAAATAACTTCATACCCCACCTCAATTCTCTATCAAATAACCGACGCCGAATTTGGTCGTTATAAATGCTTCCAGCCCGGCGGCCTCTAAACGCTTCCGCAACCGGTTCACATTCACCGACAACGTGTTTTCATCCACAAAACTATCCGTCTCCCAAAGCTGTTCCATCAGTTTTTCCCGGCTGACTACCTTCCCTTTATTTTTCATCAGAATCAACAAAATACGAAACTCATTTTTTGAAAGAGCAATCTTCTCTTCACGATAGGTCAGTGTATTATCATCCATGTTCAACAAAGCTCCCCGGTGTTCCAAAATCGAAACCGACGCAGCAAAATCATAGGTTCTGCGAAGCATAGCCTGAAGCTTTGCCATAAGTACACTTTGATCAAACGGCTTTGCTATAAAATCATCCGCTCCCATGTTCATTGCCATCACCATATTCATATTGTCGGATGCCGAAGAAATAAAAATAATCGGCACCTTAGACACTTTACGAATTTCGCCGCACCAGTGATAACCGTTAAAAAAAGGAAGCCCGATATCAAGTAACACAATATGCGGTACAAACGCGGCAAAGTCCGTCATTACATTACGAAAATCCGCAACGCAACGAACCTCCAAAGCCCACATCTGTGCCTGCACGGTAATCGCTTCGGCAATTCCTTTGTCGTCCTCCACTATCAACAATCGATACATCCTTCCACCTCACTAATTTCTCTTCGCAAACAGTATAACACATAGATATGGCTTTTTCTACCTCTCCTTTTCCAAATGTCACAAAGAATCTCGCTTGCAATCCACACAGAGAAAAAAAGGCTGCGCACCTTAATGCGACAGCCCCTTCCGTTCTCTCTTTCCAATCCCATATGCCGGCAAGAATCCTGCCGCCACACACAAACCGCAGAGCAAATAGTTTCCTTTCACATCCCGCGGAAACAGTTCCGGCAAGGAACCCAAAATAAATCCGAAGATAATTAAAAACGTCTGCTTCGGGTACTTACTCATCAGCAAATCCAACGTCTTCGTAACCAACAGAATTCCGATTACCGTACCGATTCCCAGCGGAATCAGCGGCACTATCCGAAAACCACCGATACATGCAATGAGCTCTTCATAAATCCCCAAAGTATAAAGCATCTGGGAAGCACTGACTCCCGGTAACACCAATGCGATTGCAAGAATTACTCCGCCCGCCAGCTTCAGCAAAAAGGCACCTACGCCTCCCGCCGCCTCCAGGGAAAACATTTCCTCCGGCAAAAAGGTCAAACCGTATACCATGCCTGCACCAACAATCGGAAGTAAAATCAACCACGCCGAAAACTTCTTCACCTTGGCTGACGCCAGTATTAACGGAATGCCTCCCGCCACCGCACCAAGAAAGAAAAACCGTACATATCCGCCGGCTACCGGTTGCTCCAAAAGCCCCAAAATTACCTTTGCAAAGACAAGCATCCCGATTCCCGCTCCGAGCAGAAATACCGTTAAAAACAAAGCACTTGCCAAAGCTGTCTTTCGGTAAGCTCCCCAATCAATCCTACTCTTTCCGTTTCCGCTACCGTCTGTTTCACCGTTTCTCCCCGGTACCAGGCCACTGACCGCCCCGATGAGCCGGTCATAAATGCCGACCAGGATTGCCATGGTCCCTCCGGATACCCCCGGCACCGTCATGGTACCGCCGATCCACAGCCCCTTTAATAACACTTCCAACTGCTTCATACCGCCGCTCCTACGAATTTTTCATAATTACCGTTTCCATCACATCCGCCGCATGCTCACAGGCATCCATACAGCGCTCAAGATAAGAGTAAATATCACGCCATGCGATAACAGTAACCGGATCCTCTTTTCCGGTGTGAAGTGTGCGCATTCCTTCAATATACAACTTGTCGCCCTCTTCCTCCAAATCGTTGATCCGGATCAGGTATTCCTTAAGCTTCGATGACTTACGGAACTCCGGGAACTCCTCCATTGCAACTTTTAATGCTTCGCATGCGGAAACCACAAGGTCCGTCATCGCAATGGCATTTTCCTTAATCGCATCAACATTGCAAATATAGATTCTTAAAAATACATCTTCAATGGTATCTGTAATGTCGTCCAGATTCTGTGCCAGAGAAACAATGTCCTCTCGCTCAATCGGCGTAATAAACGCCTTATTCAACATGTGCATAAGTTCGTGTTTCTTCATATCGGCCTCATGCTCGATTTCATGAATCTGCTCCCTCTTCTTCGCCATATCCGCCTTGGAATATTTCTTTAAGGTTTCGGAAAGAAGCATTGCCGCACGGTGGGAACACTCCACACATGCAATAAAATTATCAAAGTAGTAACGGTCACCTTTCTTTGCCATAATTCTCTCTCCTTTTAAACTATGTATTTCTTCATCCTCTTATTCTCTTCATTTATGCCAGCAGCATAAACAACTGCGCCATCAAAAATCCGATGAGGCCACACCCCGGGAAGGTCAATATCCAGGTCAGCACCATTTCCTTTACCACGCCGAAATTAATGGCCGACAGACGTTTTACCGCACCAACGCCCATAATCGCCGTGGTCTTCGTATGTGTCGTACTGACCGGAATACCGAAGGTGGAAGATAAAAACAAACAAAAGCTCGCCGCAATATCTGCGGAAAAGCCTTGGAATTTTTCCAAACGAACCATATCCATACCGACAGACTTAATAATCTTCTTGCCGCCGATGGAGGTTCCCAAACCCATCACCACGGAGCAAAGAAGCATCATCCAAAACGGTGGCTGTACCGCCGTTGACGTATCGGACCCATTAACCAAAAACAACGCCAACAAGAGTACTCCCATAAACTTCTGTCCGTCCTGGGCACCGTGCATAAAGGATGTTGCCGCACTACCCGCAATCTGGGCTCCCGTGAAAAACTTATTGGTTTTTTTGCGTTCCATGTTCTTACAAAGGAAAATGGTCATCTTCGATGCACCGTAACCCGATGCAAAGCCCAAGATACTGGAAAGTCCCAAGCCGTAGATTACCTTCATCCACTCCGCCGGATTGATACCGGAAAGGCCGCCCTGCAAGGAAATCGCCGCACCGGAAAGACCCGCAATCAGCGCATGGCTTTCACTGGTCGGAATTCCGAAATACCAGGCAGCCACCGCCCATACCACAATGGCAAACATAGCCGCACACAGAGCAATCAATGCTTTTTTATTGTCCCCGTTAAAATTCACCATGTTTTTAATGGTCATGGCCACTGTGGTGTTCACAAGAGACATTACCAGCACACCTAAAAAGTTACACACCGCCGACATCAAAATTGCCGCGCCTGCCGGCATACTTCTTGTTGCAACACATGTAGCAATGGCGTTCGGAGCATCGGTCCAGCCGTTTACAAAAATAACACCGAGCGTCAACAGTACCGCGATAAGCAATACCGGATTTTCCAACATCTGTGTGAGGAAGTAGGAAAACGAAATATTCATGTACAATCCTCCTAAAGCCGGATTTCGACCGGTTTTTATGTAAGTCCCCGCTTTCGTCACACAAGGACAAGTTTAGTATACAGGAAAATGCCGTTAAATCTCCGTAAAGTTAACGGTTGGTATTGCTAAAAAACCGTAAAGTATTTCTACCGTTAAACACACCATCCGCTTGACATTGACGCCATGTCAGATGTTATACTATAATCAGATTGTAGCTTGAATACAATAATTAACTGCGAGGTAAAACAAAATGAACTACCGTAATCTAATCATCAGTTGTTTTCTTATCTGTGTTGTTGCATTTTCGGGATGCAAGGCTAAAACCCCCGGAGCTGAAACAACAACAAAAACTCCGTCTCCTATCGAGGAAACAACACCGACTGCAACCGAAACGCCTGCTCCTACCACCGAAGCTACGCCGACCACAACTGCAACACCTGCTTCCGTTACAGATACAAAACCGGCAACAAATGACGAACTTTTCGAATATATCGTTTCAAAATGGAAACAAGGCAAAACGGAGGATTTGTATGAGTACGCCGATGTAGAATTAAGCAGTCTTTTGAGCAAAGACAGTTTCACTTCTATGTTTGAAAATATCTCGAATTTAGGCGGTACTCTGAATGACATTACAAATAAACAGGTAAGTTCAACCGATGGCATTGCCACATATACCGCAGATTTGAACTTTGATAACATAACTACAAATTTAACCCTTGCAATTAAGGACTTAAAAATATGCGGCATCACCTACAATAATCATTTCAAGCACACCTTTGAAATCAATTACGACAACAATATCACCGAGCAATATTTTCTTTTAGAAAATAAAGGTTATCGTCTAAATGCTGTTTATACTTATGTAAACGACGAAAATTCACACCCTGCAGTGCTACTTATTGCAGGCTCCGGTCCGAGCGACTACAACGAAACCCTCGGCATCCTGGCACCGTTTGAAGACATTGCTTTAGGCCTCGCCGAAAACGGTATCAACTCCCTTCGCGTAGACAAACGGACGTTAAATTACGCCTCTGATTTCGGTAATAACTACGGTATTAAGGACGAATATCTGGAGGATTGCTCCGCCGCAATTAGTTTTCTGCAGGAGCAAAACTGTTCTGGCTTATATCTGTTTGGCCATAGCCTCGGCGGTCAAATCGCCGCAGAACTTGCCACAACAAACGATGATATAAGCGGAATTCTACTTTTTAACAGCTCCGCCCGGCATCTTGCAGACATTATGTGCGACCAATACACCGCCCTCGACCCGGCAAACATAACCTCCTATACAGCACTTGCCGAATCAGCGAAACTTGCAACCGATGCTACCTCGCAGGGTCATTACTACTACGGTGTGCCCGATACTTATTGGGCTTCCTATAATCAAACAGACACCGGAAAAAGCATCACCGACACCAATGTAAAAGCTCTGATTATCAACAGCGCCTCCGACCGACAAATTTTTGAAGCGGATATTTCTCTTTGGGACACACTTTTTAAAGACAACAAAAATGTCACAATTCAGCGGTTCGATGATATCAGCCATTTCGGATACAAAATCGACACCTCTGACCCTGCAGCGGTTTATCAACACATGGAATTTCCGAAGGAACTTATTACTGCATTCACCGAATTTATCAAAAACGAACCATAAAAAACCGGGAAGGGATTCTACTCATATTTCGAGTAAAGTACACCTTCCCGTTTTTTATCTGCGCGGCGGCATCGGGTGTGGCGGATTCTTGCAAGTTTCCCAACACTTGCAAGAATGGGACGCCGCGCTATTCAAAGCGGAACCACTTAAAGTCAAACTCACATCCCGGCAGGAACACAAAGTTTACGGTAGTTTTTCCGGACACCTTTGCAAACTCAAACGTACGCTCTATATACTCCTCAGAACCTGCGAACTCCGCCACCTCGTTGCTGTCGCCGTTTTCCGTTTGAAAACGCACATGGATGGTATTCACCGGCAATTCACTTCTACCGCAAATCGTCAGCTTTGTCGTCCCCGTTTCTCCGAAGTCCATGTCCTCAAAGACTACCGTTACATTATTTCCGATTCCGGTAACGGCATCCTCTTCCACCGTAAAGGTATCTCCGTAAATCGAGGTATTTTCCTTTACGGAAAGTGTTTCAAAGGCCTTCTCCTTTTTGGTAAACACAAAACCTTTCAGGTGAATCTTATTCTCCGTTACAAAGCTGATGCTTGTCACTCCCCGCATCCTTCTCGGCAACTTGTAGGTACGCTCCTGATAAGTATTCCAGATCGACGGCACATGATAGGTTAGCACATCCACAAGCTCGCTTCCCGCATCCCGCGGTGCACCTTCCCACAGTTCGATTTGAACCGCCTGACTTCCCAATTCAAAAATCGGTAATGTAATCTCATCGGAACCGAAGTCACCGAAATCGATGTTGTCATAGGTCACCGTCGTCTTTCCGTCTCTGGCGGTGGCCACGCCACGCTCGTTACCGTTGGTCACCACACCGTCATACCGGCTAAACAAACTTCCAGAAATAAGCTCGTACGGATTTAAAAATGCGGTACCGATGCCCTCTATGGTAAAGTCCGTATCGGAAATCAAACGAATCTTTTCTCCGCCGTTCTTTGAATTGCAACGCACCCTTACTTCCCCATCACCGAGAGCTGTCAGCTTTACCTTCGTTCCGAACACAAGGCCTTTCTCTTTACTAAAAGAGGACTCTCCCGTTTCTGCATCCGTCAGTTTCGCAATATTGGAATCCACGCCGCCGTTGTTGGTTACCCTCCACAAAATCTCCTGATAGGTGGCGTTTTCCGGATAAATCTTTGCCGTAAGCGTTACCTCTTTCCGCTCTGCGTCCAGCCGGTTGGTTCCCTCCGTCACAATATCGATCCGACGGACCGGCACCTCCTCTGCCATACGTTTCTTCCACTGCTCCACAGTTTCTCTGCCATTCTTTGCTTCCGGCAGTTCAGCCGCACCCTGCCCGGAACCTGCCATCCGCTCCAACTCAATCAGGCGCTCCTTCTCTTCCCTCTTCCGTAGCCATCTTGCCTCCGCCGCCTCATTATCCTCCGTTGCAGACACACCCTCCGGGATCTCGCAGTCTTCCGCCCGTAACGTAATACTTTCCTCCGGAAGTCCCACGGAAGTTGCCTTTACCACAATTTCTCCCGGTTCCTTGGTTGCGGCAATAACTGCCGACAGCTTACCCGAGAACAGTCTCCGGCTCGTTGCTTTATAGTTGTCGAAATCCGTACTGTCACCGTTATCAAGACCCACCAGCCGTCCGGCTCCTTCCACAGAAATGCGGACACGGTTCGTGGCATTCTTCACCGGATATCCTTGCGCATCCTCTGTACCGATTTCCACAAAAATCAAATCTCTTCCGTCTGCCTTCATAACCGTACTTTCCGGTTTTAACACAAGCTTTGCCGGGTCACCGAAGGAATGCTCGGTATCCCGGGCAATCTCTACCCCATTTTCATCATAGGCCACTGCCGTAATCTCTCCCGGCACATAAGACACCTGCCAATGACCGAGAAGCTGCTTCCCCTTTTCGTGGTCAATCTCATAAGCGCCCTGAGAATTCCCATTCACAAACAGCTCCACCCGGGGTGCATTGGAGCACACCCGCACGTCCACCGTCTGCCCCAAAGAGAAGTCCCAATACGGAAAAACATGCACCATCGGCGCTTTTTTATAATCCGTCCACTCCGCCTGATACATATAGGCCTGATCCTTGAAAAAGCCCGCCGTATCAATCTGACCGAAATATGAATTCTTCGTATGGTATGGGGTCGGCTCTCCGATATAATCAAACCCGGTCCAGATAAACTGCCCCAAAGAATACTTCGCGTCTCTGTCCGAGGTAATGCATTGCTCCGTAGACTTTGCGCCCCAGCTGGTGGTGGCATTTCCGAGAGAAGAACACTGCTCGTCGTCATCACAGAGTACCGACTGCGCAAACGGGAACCGGTAAATACCGCGACTCTGCACCGTAGAACAAGTCTCACTACCGTAAATATACCAGTCCGGATGCTCCCCATGATGCTTCTCATAGCACATTTCTCCGTAATTGTAGCCTGCATACTTCACATAGTCCGCACACTTTTGTGCATTCTCCCACGGCATATAGTTGGAACCGATGGTCACCGGTGCATTTTCCCGTGAGTCGTGAACACGCACCGCTTCCGACAGATACTTTGCAATCTCCAAGCCGTGTTCATCCGCATGAGTATCGTAAATCTCATTCCCGATACTCCACATAAGAAGAGACGGATGATTCCGGTCACGGCGAATCCAACTTGCCACATCCGCCCGATACCACTCCTTAAAGAATCGCGCATAGTCATACGGGGTCTTCGAACGCTCCCACATATCAAAGGCCTCCGCCACTACCAAAAAGCCCATTTCATCCGCCAGCTCCATAAACTCCTTCGCCGGCATATTGTGGGAGGTACGCAGGGCATTGACACCCATTTCCTTTAATTTCATAAACTGTCTGCGCAGTGCCGCTTTGTTAAATGCCGCACCGAGGCATCCCAAATCATGGTGTTCGCAGACACCGTTCAGCTTTATATGTCTTCCGTTTAAGAAAAGCCCCTTCTCCGTGGTAAACAAAAGTTTCCGGAAACCGATGAACTGCCTTAACTCATCCACCACCGTTTCGTCCTTCACAAGCTCCGTCACCAAAATATATAACACCGGATTTTCGATATCCCAGCATTCCGGTCGCTTCACAAAAAACTCCTGTGTGTCCGTAGCAAAGGCTCCCGTAAGCGGACTTCCTTCACATTCCGCTACCACCGTTCCCTCCGGAGAAAGTATCCTGTGTCTTACCTTCACACCGTTCACGTCACCCGTTGCTTCCAAAGCACCTAAGCTACCTTCTCTATATGCTCCTGCCGTATCTGCCACAGACAGCGTACCCAGATTCGTTCCGGCGCCGCATTCCGCTTCCGTCGTTACCGTCACCACATAATCTCCGTTATGCTCCAGCGTATGTACATATACACCGTCACTGACCAGATGCACCTGCGGACGGGTCACCAACCACACATTCCGGTAAACTCCGGCACCGGAGTACCAGCGGGAATTCGGGCTTTGATGCCGCACCTGTACATGGACCACATTCTCCCCCTCACATAAGGCATCCGTTATATCTAACTCGAAGGCCGAATACCCGTACTTCCAGTCATACACCCGCGTTTCATTCACATACACGGTACAATTCATATACACACCGTCAAAGCGCAGAGATACCCGCTCCTCCGACGGCACATAGAAAAAGCGCTTCCTGTACCAGCCCTCACCGTCCCGGTACAAATCCTTTGCATCATAAATCAGCCAGTCATGAGGCAAATCCACTGTCTGCCAATCATTTACACCTGCCCACACCTCATTTGCCGGTGTTCCCAACGTTTTTTCACAAAACATCCAGTTATCGTTCCACAATCTCTTCTTTGTCATTCGAAACGCCTCCTTCGAATCCGTCCGGTGCCTACACACCGTCTTTCCTACACTCCCACTATCACTGCTTATTTTACCATATTTTTCGTCAAAGAGCAACGAAGCTCCCCTGAATCCACACGTTTTCTTTCTCCTGCTTATGCTCTTCTCTGCAAAAAGACGAGACATCTTCTTGACACAAAACACAAGAATGTTGTATCATTATTTTAGAAAGATGCTATACTAAATAACTGCGAGAGTTAGGATGATTATAGATTAATCCCCCAACAAAAAAAGAGAGCGCCGTTTTATCGACACTCTCTTTTTTCATACATGCGATGCAAGCACCCACCGCTCTCTGTTTCACTTATTGCTTTACTTCCATGATTGCATTATGCAACTGCGCGAATAAATCCTTGTAACGAACATTGCCGGAAGAATATTTCGTTACCGCAATGTGTAATCTTAGCGGAATTTCCTTCCCTTCAAACACAATCGGCTTGCCGTTCTTCTCTCTGATACTGTCTGCGATTCCTTCCGCATATGCTGCATCCTCACTGTCGGTTAACAAGACAAACTCATCACCGCCGATACGGAAGATAACATCCTCCGCTCCTGCCTCCGCTTCCATACGGCGCAGGGACTCTAAAATCGCCAAATCGCCTGCCTTGTTGGAAATCTCGTTAATCGGAACCAAATGGTCGATATCGCAGCACACAAAGTAACAATTCTTTCTCGTCTTAAATAACTCGTATAATTCACTGATGTCTACATTTTTCATAATTATCGCGTCTCCTTTCATCGTAGGCGGGTAACGTCTCGGAAACAACTCGAAATGTCGCGGATTCTCCTTAAACTCCGACGGATTGCAGTCCCACACCTTCTTAAAGGCTCTGGAAAAGGACTCATTGGTGCTGTACCCGTAAGCAAGTGCCACATCAAGCACACTCACCTCCGGCCTCTCCCGCATCATCCGGGCCGCCAGCGTCATCCTTCTGCGAATCACATAATCATGCACGCTCATATGATTCAGATTGCGAAAAAGCTTCTCCAGCGCAGCTTTGGAGCAATAGCAGGCCCCTGCCACATCCTCTGTCTTAATCTCCGACGAAAGATTGGTCTCCATGTATTCCAATGCCATTGTCAGTATTTCGATTTTGTTCATACGATACCCTCTTTCCCTGTTCTTTAAAAGAAGCGCTTCTTTGTCAATGAATCGGGTTTCTTCATTGCTTAAGTATACTATAACAAATCAACGGACGGTTTGCTTGACTTTTTGAATACAAACATTACTCTTCCTTCTCAACTTTCACAAGCCCCTCTTCCGTCAGCCGGTACACCGTATCGCACACTTCTTTCATGTACTTCCGGTCGTGAGAAATACTAAGTATGGCTCCCGGAAACTCCGCTAATATCTTTCGGATGACACCGCCGGATAACGGAGAAAAATTTCTCGTAGGCTCGTCCAAAATAAGGACATTGGCTTTAGACAGGCTCATCTTAAGGAGCAATACCTTGGCCTTCTGACCACCGGACAGCTCCGCCATCGGGTGATCCATTTCATCCGCTGTGTACTTTAACGACCCGAGATAAGTACGAATCCGGGTACGTTCTTCCTTCTCTCCCGTGGTATCCAGAAAGTCCACCGGCGTCATGGATAAATCCAACAATTCTTCGTAGCTTTGCGGCATATATTCCGCATGAATGTCGGTTCTTGCAAGAAGTTCCTCTGCTATCTTCCGAAGCAGCGTGGTCTTTCCTGCGCCGTTTTTTCCGACAAAACAGATTTTCTCCGAGCCACGGACCAGAAGCTTAATCTCTTTTGCCAGTACCCGTTCCCCGTCCGGTGTCGTCAAACGGTCCAGGCTATACTCGATGACGTTCTTTCCGGCAGGCACCTTAGACTCCTTGTCTCCCAGCTTGAAAAAGATTGCCTCCTCGGTCTCCGGCATCTCGGTCATGTTTTCATCTTCCCGTTCGAAGCGTTTCTCCATGCTCTTTACAGCCTTCATTTTCTTTTTCATCATACTGCCGATGAAATCCCGCTCTGCCTTGGAAATGTTACTCAAACTGCTTCCTACCTTTTGCTCCAGCTTCCGCAGTTTCTCGTCCCGGATTTCCTTTTCCCGCTTATCGTTCTGCGCCAGACGCTCCTGCCGTTCCAGACCCGCCTTCCGCTCCTCGATATACTGCGTATACGGCACCTTTGCCACCGTATACTTGCTCTCGGTCTTCCGCTTTAGCTGCTCCATATGAATGACCATATTGGCGGTACGCTCAATGAGTGTCTCGTCATGAGAAATATACAGCACAATGTGAGGCCAGTTCACGATAAACCGCTCCAGCCACTCCAAAGTCTCGATATCAATATCATTGGAGGGTTCATCAAGAAGCAACACCGTAGGCTCCTCCATAAGCAAGCGTAACATCTGAGCCTTAATTTTCTCTCCGCCGGAAAGAGTGGCAAGCTTCTGTTCTCCATAGAAAAACTCGGAGTTAAGGCCGAATTCTCCCGCCATCTTACTCAAATCCTTCGGCGTCTGCTCCCAAAACGCCGGCTCCTCCGAAAAAAACTCATACAAAGACTTTTCCTTATGCTCTGCCGGCAACTCCTGGGCCAGATACCCCAGCCGTTCTCTGTTTAAGATACGCTCTCCCTGTCCCTCCGCATAGTCCTCCACCAGCTCCGGGTCAAAAATCCACTTTAGCACCGTGGACTTTCCGTTTCCTTCTTCTCCTATCATCACTGCCTTATCCCCGTCATTTAACACCAGGGAAAAGTTCTGCACAATGGTCCGCAAATCCTTTTTATGAGTTATAGTCAAATTTTTAATCTGTAACATAGTGCCTCCTAACCGAAGCCGGATGTAGAAAAAAACGAAAGTCTGCCTTCATACCGAAAGCAGACTTACACAAATCAAACCTATTTTACGTGTCTGTGAGACCGGAACTCCATACAACCTCCTGCGCCACGCGCTCCTCACGACACCTTACAAAGGCTCGGTCATTTACGTGCGATAGTCTGATTTCGGCATACACAAACAAACCTATCTAAATCCTAGGCTTCCTTCTATCCTGTTTGTCATATCCGAAGTAAACTATCTGCTACTCATTGCCTCACCTTACGCAAATTGCGCCTTTCTTTTTATTATCCTCATCTTACCACAATTGCCTCTAAAATACAAGCACTAACTTTTCCCACCCTATGCTACGCTCTATTACATCTTATTATCGGAAGAACAACAAATCACAATCGCCACGTTCGATTTCATCTAAGGAGAACACTTCCGTTTCATTGGAATACATATTCTCATCCTCTATGATTTCCGCACTACTGGTTTGATAAAAGACGATATCATCAAAATCCTCCGGACAGATTACTGTACAGGAAAACTCAAGTTTTCTTTTCCCGTCATCCGTATCTTCCTCCACATTCTCCATTGCCACTACGATGGATATTTCCTTTCCGTCCTTCTCCAGCACATACTCTTCTGCCAGCCCATATGTCCTCGGATTATATACCACACCTGTCGTCTTATCAACCATTCCTCCTCTTGTATACGGCACTTTTGCTTCATTCTCAGATAAATACTCCGCCATATCGACCGTAGCCATTTTAATTCGTTTGGTTCCGTCTCCCAGAGACTCTTCTTCTATGGAAATCGTATTCGTAAGCTTCTTTTCTTCCAGAGAAACCGACCTCCAGCCTGTCTCGGCACTCCATTTTTTCAGTGCTTCCATTCCCTTCCAGGTATATGTTCCTTCTCCCAGCGTGGAATATCCGTTTACTTCAAAATAGTTTTCCACCGCTAATTCCGCTCCGACTATCGTTTTTTCCGGCTCGGCTTCCAATCCCTTGTTTACGCCAAACACCAACAGTTCAGAGTCTCCGTGGCGGATAAAATTCAACATCTTCCAAAGGCCGGCACGTTCTATAAAGGTCTCCCAGTCAAAATTATATCCAGTCATATAAAAACCTGCATCCTCATAATCCGACGGACATACCAACGTATAATGCTCCGTATAGTACGGATGGGTTAATGACGGATACTCGAATTCACATGTGAGCTGTAGCTCATATTCCTTATCTCCATGCTTTATCAGTGTAGTTTGCGGCAGCTTCTCATCCATCGGGAAGAACGCCTTTCCCGTCTCTAAATCCACAAAGCCACCCATAGCAAACGTAGCCCAGCCACCGTACTCATTTACATAAGGCTTCGCATGTAACGTTACTTGTAGCACTCTCGTACCGCCTTCGTTCTCCTCTTCCGTGACTTCAAAGTAGTACTCGCGGTCTACCAGCTCCATAATCGGGTTCTCGTTCTCATCCCATTCTTTCGCCATAAAACCCGTGCAGGTGTGCCAGCCCGCACCCAATACCTCAATACCCTTGGCCTCCATATAGTTTGCCGGTACCGGTGTTGCGGTCGGTGCAGGCGTTGCCGTCGGTTCCGGGGTAACGGTAGCTTCCGGTGCCTCCGTAGGCAAAACCGCCTCTGTTACCTGATTTTCCGAAGTTCCTTCTCCCGGATTATTTCCACAGCCTGCTGCTAAGGCTAACATCGCTGCCGTTGCCAATACATACAGCCCTTTGTGCTTCATAATACTATCCTCCGTTTGTGCAATTCAAAAGGTAAATTTAACTTACCACTATATTATCACTTATTTACCCGATTTGTCAATAGCATTTACTTATTAATTTACTTTTTTAACACCATCAGTCCCATTTGTTCTTGCTTATTCTACAAAGGCAACTACCGCATCCCTTCCGGCGACGGTACTTGAAAGAGCCCGATTTCCGGTGGATATACCGTAAATACCATAAACGCAACCACCAATGCATACATTACGATTCTGAGCACCTTCGCCTCCTTATTCTTACAGATCAAGGCCACCCGGTACACCACCAGATATGCCGCCAGTACACTGAGCACATATACTGCGATATTTACCCAATCCACGTTAAACCCTAATATGCCGGAATAAGTATAGAACAATGTGGGAATCAACGCCAGCCCCACCAATATTCCGGTAAACATGGCGTTATAGATGCAAGGATACTGCTGTTCCATCCGCTTTCCCGCCACCAGAGCATACAAAAACATAGGAAAGAACAAAAGCTTCATATGTTCCCAGGTAGACTCATTTACCGGAAAGAACAGCCCGATAAGGAAGCCTCCGCCGGTCCAGTCATACACGAAATGAGACAGGATACCGAGTACCGTGGTTACAAAAAATCCTATGACACAAAATTTCTTTAAATCATTCATAAAAATACCCCCGAGCCTTGTAAACTGTAATAGTAACAGTTTACGCAGGTTGGGGGTGGAATTATACCCAAAAAAGAAGGATGGCAAAAGCCATCCCTCTTCAAAAACTTCTTATGAAACTTAGAACTTGCCAGCCTCTGCTGCTTCCTGGATAGAAACTGCTACAGCTACGGTCATACCAACCATCGGGTTGTTACCAGCACCGATAAGACCCATCATTTCTACGTGAGCCGGAACGGAAGAGGAACCTGCGAACTGTGCATCGGAGTGCATACGACCAAGGGTATCGGTCATACCGTAGGAAGCCGGACCTGCTGCCATGTTATCCGGATGAAGGGTACGTCCGGTACCGCCACCGCTTGCTACGGAGAAGTACTTCTTACCAGCTTCGTTTCTTTCCTTCTTGTAGGTACCTGCTACCGGATGCTGGAATCTGGTCGGGTTGGTGGAGTTACCGGTAATGGAAACGTCTACGTTCTCCTTCCACATGATTGCAACACCTTCCGGAACGCTGTTTGCTCCGTAGCAGTTAACCTTGGAACGAAGACCGTCGGAGTAAGCCTTACGGAATACTTCCTTTACTTCGTTGGTGTACGGATCGTACTCGGTCTCTACATAGGTGAAACCGTTGATACGGGAAATGATCTGAGCTGCATCCTTACCGAGACCGTTTAAGATAACGCGGAGCGGCTTCTGGCGAACCTTGTTTGCCTTCTCTGCGATACCGATTGCGCCCTCAGCTGCTGCGAAGGACTCGTGACCTGCTAAGAAGCAGAAACAGTCGGTCTCTTCCTCAAGGAGCATCTTACCGAGGTTACCGTGACCGAGACCTACCTTACGGGTGTCTGCTACGGAACCCGGAATACAGAATGCCTGTAAACCTTCACCGATTGCTGCTGCAGCGTCTGCTGCCTTCTTGCAGCCCTTCTTGATTGCGATTGCAGCACCTACGATGTAAGCCCAGCAAGCGTTCTCGAAGCAAATCGGCTGAATGCCCTTAATCTGATCATAAACGTTCAGACCGGCATCCTTCGTAATCTTCTCAGCTTCTTCAATGGAAGCGATGCCGTACTCTTTTAATACAGCATTGATTTTGTCAATTCTTCTTTCATATGATTCAAACAAAGCCATGATATGTATCCTCCTGATTTATTTTAGATTATTCCTCTCTCGGGTCGATAATCTTGACAGCGTCTGCCACACGACCATACTGACCCTTAGACTTCTCGTAAGCGGTGTTCGGATCGTCACCCTTCTTGATGAAATCCGTCATCTTACCAAGGTTTACGAACTGATAACCGATGATCTGGTCATCAGCATCAAGAGCGATACCGGTTACATAGCCTTCTGCCATCTCAAGGTAACGCGGACCCTTCTTTAAAGTACCGTACATGGTACCAACCTGGGAACGAAGGCCCTTACCGAGGTCCTCAAGACCTGCACCGATCGGAAGACCGTCCTCGGAGAATGCACTCTGGGTACGACCGTAAACGATCTGCAAGAAAAGCTCTCTCATAGCGGTGTTGATTGCGTCACATACAAGGTCGGTGTTTAATGCTTCCATTACCGTAAGACCCGGTAAAATCTCGGAAGCCATAGCTGCGGAATGGGTCATACCGGAGCAACCGAGGGTCTCAACCAATGCTTCCTGGATAATACCATCCTTTACGTTTAAGGTCAGCTTACATGCACCCTGCTGCGGAGCACACCAGCCGACACCGTGTGTCAAACCGGAAATATCCTTAACTTCCTTTGCCTGTACCCACTTTGCTTCCTCCGGAATCGGAGCTGCTCCGTGATGTACGCCCTGTGCTACCGGGCACATCTTTTCTACTTCGTGTGAATAAATCATGCCTAGACTCCTTTCAATACATCTTGCAATATTAGTGTTCGCATCTTGCGGAGAATGTGATAACTTTAACAAACCACCTCACACGCACCTGCGCACACTCCTTTCCTATTTTCTCACAAAAATGCGATTTCGTCTATACCTTTTTTGTCAAAATTTCAGATTTTCTTTAGAAACGGCACTTTCTACAATTTATTCCTCCTCCTACCATTACTTTTTTACCAAAATACCAAAAAGAAATTGCGGTATAGGAAATGCTGTGCTAAACTGTGTATATGGGGACAAGATACATGGTATGACTCACTACTTTGTATCTTACAAATACATCTACTTACGGAGGAGCTATGAAGAAACAGGATTACTTAAAATGGGATGAATACTTTATGGGAATTGCCATGCTTTCCGCCATGCGGAGCAAGGACCCGAACACCAGCGTAGGCGCCTGCATCGTCAGCCAAGATAATAAGATTCTTTCTGTGGGCTACAACGGCATGCCCATGGGCTGTTCCGACGACGAATATCCGTGGGAGCGGGAGGGCAGTGCATTGGAGACCAAATATTTCTATGTGTGCCATGCAGAGCTGAACGCCATCTTAAACTACACCGGTGTCAACATGCGGGGTGCAAAGGTATACACCACCTTGTTCCCGTGTAACGAATGTACGAAGGCTCTCATCCAGACCGGCATTTCCGAGGTTATCTATCACTCGGACAAATATGCAGAGACCGATTCCGTTCGGGCCTCCAAGCGTATGTTTGACTCCGCCGGAATCACCTACCGTAAGTACCAGCCGATTAACCGCTTAGTGACAATTCCGTTGTAAACATTATAGGGCTGCCTGCAAGTGGCCCTTTTTCTGTGTCTTTGCTTAGGGGCAAGAATCTCCCGTTTGATAAAGTTTTTCTCTCGTGATTCGGATATAAGTCTTTCTAATTACTCCGAGGAAACATTCTATAAATTAACGCAACCGCCCTGATGCGGCATCCATGCCTTATGGCGGGCTTGCTCAAACCTCCTGTTTGAGCATTGCTGACAAGCAAGCGGAGTAATAAGAAAGTCTAATATCCTGCTCAAAGTTCGAAAATCTTTATCAAACGGGAGATTCTTTGTCACTGAAAAAGGCTCAGAAAAAGGCTGCCACAATTGCGGCAGCCCATCCCTCTACTTCTCTTCTTCCTCATACATCAATTTCGGAAAACCCAACTCCACTTTGAATAAATCTCCATCCGTTTCCACCCGGAAACTACCGCCCTGCACCTCTGTAAGGCTTTTTGCGATAGCCAGTCCCAGTCCGGCCCCTTCCGTATTCCGGGAAGCATCGCCCCGTACAAAACGCTCCGTCAATTCCTCCGCCTCTACCGTTAATTCCATGGCGGAGACATTCTTTAGTTCCGCATAATACCATCCCGTTTTTTCATATACACGGACATACACCCGGCTCCCCGGCATGGCATATTTGCAAATATTGGAAAACAGGTTTTCAAAAACACGGTAGGTCTTCTGACCGTCCACGTATACCATACACGCTTCCTCCGGCATGGTCCGGCGCAGGGTGAGATTTGCCGCCGTAAGCAGTTCCTCATGCTCCACTGCTGCCTGTTTTGCCAGCTTCACCAAATCCACTTCCGTCTGCTGCAACTCTATGTTATTGCTGGCCGCACGACTTACCTCAAACAAATCCTCAATCAAAACCTTCAAACGATTGGACTTTTTCTCCAATGTCGCAATGTAGGCCTCCCGCTCTTCCTCCGTAATATCCTCCCGTTTCAATAATTCCACGTAGGTCAGTATGGCAGTGAGCGGCGTTTTTAAATCATGGGACACATTGGTCACCAACTCCGTTTTCATCCGTTCGCTTTTTACCTCGTCCTCCACCGCCTTCCGCAAGCCTTCCCTGACATTCGTAAGTCCCGATTTCATAGGCTCAAACAGACCGTACTCTCCTTCTGTCTGCCCCGACAGGTTCCCGGCCGCAATTTCCTCGATTTCCGTAAGCACCTTCGAATACTCTCTCGAAATCTCTTTATTGTGAGATTTTAAGAACCGATACATGGCAACCGAATACAAAATAAGCAACGGAATTCCCACAAACCAAAGGCTTACACATAACAGCATAATCCCAAACTGAATCCACATGGCTTTTTTCAAAATTTTTTCCGTCTGTGCATCAAAACCGGCCTTTGTCAGCTCCAGCTCAAAACGTCCCCAAAGCTCTGCGATTTTTCTGCCGCCGAGGCATATCAAGCTGTACTCCTTCAAATACTGTTTTACACCCAACGAAAACAACGGTCGTAAAAACCAGAAGCAAAGGAAGAAGAAAATCTCAGTCAAAATCAACGGACAAACAAACTCCGCCACATACTCCGGCACGGAATACTCCGCAGCCTCCGCTCCCTCCTGCCATACCTTAAACCTTCCAAAGACCTTTTCAAACTTATGCATTATGACCGGCAGACAACAAAGTGCCACCGCCAGCAGCTCCGCCACATAGGCATACCCTTTCCGCCGGAAATTCTCAGCCTCTTTCCATACCTTCTTATTCCGCAAAAATACCACCAAAAGAAACATGCACAGTCCAAGTGCCGCGAACAACAGCTTCACTCCGTACTTTGCCAAAAATGTAGCCGTCCCAATGTCCATATTCCCCTTATATTTTCCGGAAAGTGTGGTATAATAGAAAACTCTTCCGGCAATATATTTCACATATTTTCCTTTTCCTATGGAACTGGAACCTGACAAAAAATACGGCTCCGCTTCCACTATGGCCTTCATAATAAACTGTGCGGCAAAAAATCCGCCCACCGTTACCAAAATACCCGCGACGATTCCGAACAACCATCGTAACTTATTTTTGTTTTTCGAGTTTGTAGCCAACGCCCCACACCACCTTCACATATTTTGGATTTTTCGGGTTTACTTCGATTTTCTCCCGGAGATTTCGTACATGTACCATTACCGTGTCTGTATTCACCGCCCGTTCATTCCAGACGCTTTCATAAATCTCCTCGGCGGAAAACACCCGTCCCGGATGCTTTATCAGTAACAACAGTATTTTAAACTCCATGGGAGTAAGCTTCACCGGATTCCCATCCACAGTTACCTCCACCGTGTCCTCATCCACTTCCAGACCGCCCTCCGCATAGCGGCGGCAGCCTTGCTCCGGCTGCGGCAATCCGAATTTCATATAACGCCGCAATTGTGAATTCACCCGAGCCAGCAATTCCAACGGAGTAAAGGGCTTCGTCACATAATCATCCGCTCCGATATTAAGCCCCATCACCTTATCGGTTTCCTCCGATTTTGCCGACAACATAATCACCGGAAAATCGTAGGTCTCCCGAAGGCGCATAGTCATGGTGATTCCGTCCATCCGCGGCATCATAATATCCACAATGGCAAGATGAATCTCGTTTTCCCCCATCAGTTCAAGACCGCGGACTCCGTCCTCGGCCTGAAACACCCGGTACCCCTGACTTTTCAAAAAAATCTCGATACCGTCCCTGATTTCCTTGTCATCCTCAACCACTAAAATGTTATACATGCCGGTCCTCCGTACTTCCTTACTTCTTTCTCTATTATACGACATTTTCCCTTATGATACAATTCTTTCTCCTTAATCCTACCATAGAAAACAAAAGAAAAACTTCAAGAAAAACGAAAGAAATTCGAAAGAAAACTATGGACGTTAACTCCTACTCCTCCATCATTGCCTCGGCAATGCTCCGACAACAGTTCAGTTTTTCTTCCCGGTGCTGATTAACTAGAAGAGGGCATTTTGACCGAACACCGGGAAGTCACTGATTATCAAAAAAAAGTCACTTAGCAATAATAATTACGGGTAGCTTGGAATCCCCCCGTTACTGAAACTGAAACAACCGTTCCGTAACAAAGGTTCCCGTGTCGTATTCCATATCAAAGAAAACAAATGTCAGATGTGCGTATTCTTCCGCCTTCTTCTCAATTGTAATCGGCAGGGTAACATTCAGATCCTCTTTTCCCAACACCAGACTGCCGATCTTCTCACCGTCCCAGGCTCCGATAGGCTGACCATTCTCAAGTACCAGCACCGTCGCCTGTCGTGCCACTGCCCCTGTTTCTCCTCTGGTGTTCGAAAACGACATCTTTATTTCGCTGTCTGTAGCTACGGCCGTGCATCGCTTGGCTTCTTCAAAGGATATTTTCTCATACAAAAAATCCTGCGTTTTTCCCAACCACCGTCTGATTTCCCGGTCATCTTTTCCTTCGCTTGTTACTACTTCGCTTCCGGAAAGTTCTCTGACGTCATATCCATAGTCTGTACTGCAAGTTTGTTCTACCTCCGAGACAAAAATCCGGCTGATGCTTGCTGCCGAAGCATGCCCGCTCGGGTAGTATACCACCGCATGGACCGCCAGCTCATTATCCCCCTTCACAAGGTTGCAATCTTCCACGGAAAGTGCTTCCGTAAGCTCTGCTCCCATAGGCTTTTCCGCAATCAACAGTCCGTTCTCTGATTTCTGCCCGCCCAAAGTAAAATCGCAGAGCTCATCATTTACGGTAACAAGTACCACGGCATTCATCGTTTTCTCTCCCTCATACTCCCCTTCTGTAAAGGAGTAGTTCAAGAATACATCCAGAGTTCCGTCCTTTGTTGTTACCGCACGGTCCAACATCACATTTTTTACTACCTCTTCCGTCCGGTTCATATTCCCCTTAACATTACTCTTCCAGAGATTTATCCCTCCTCCGTAGCCGCCCGGCATGGAACCGTCCGCCCAATTGGACCAATCCGGCGCCAGAGTCGGGTACGGATAATCATCTCCGCCTCCGGAACAAGCCCCTACGCCACACATAAGCAACACAGATAGTAACATGACAACACCTGATATCCTTTTCATCATCATCTCTCCTCCTTTTTAAGCTAACGTACCAGTTTCCTCTTCTATTTCTCTCATTCTCGTTTTAAAACCTCGTACAATTTCTCCGTCAACAGCATCCACATAGGAGAAATAATACAGATTCTCCTCCGGGCTGTATAAAACAAACTTATAATTCGGCGAAACCGTATATTCCATATTCTGATACGGCTCCCGCGCTGTTTTTCCCTCTCCCGCACAGTACACAAACTCCGCAGAATAAAGTTCCATGCCCGAAAGCCCGTCCAGGCTCTCCTCACAACACTTTAGCGCCTCTTGAAAGGATACGATTTGCTCTGTCTCCTCCTTCTCGGAGATTTCTACCGAACGGCAAAAGCCATACGCAGCATCCACATCGTCCGTCACTGCCATATACCCCATCCGTACAGGCCACTCATATCCTCCGCTCACAACCATGGTACCGTAAGGCACCGAGTCAAACGGAATTCCTTCGAACGTAACGGTACATTCAAAGGCGTAACAATACTTCCCTTTCTCTATCTCCACCGCCGAAACACGTGTCACTTTTACATCCAGATTCGGTTGTTCCGGATACGGCAAAGCGTTTATATAATCTTCAAAAAAATGTACCGCATCCCGTACCGACAACTCCCTTCCATCAAGCATCCTGTGTAATGTTTCCGAATCTGTCGGATACTCTATGGATTCAAAGCCAAAAGGCTGTCCGTTTTGCGAATCAAACCGCGGCGTCGTATACGTTTCGAGAAAGTACCGGTTCGGCATCTGTCTGCCATCCGAAATATACTGTGCCAAATAACCCTTATTAAAATTTGTCATAATCGTTCCTACCGGAGAAGATAGCTCCAAAAAGCGATTCTGCGTCCCTTTCTCTACCGGTTGTCCCTCGTAAAAGTACGGACTGTAAAACAGATAATAGACATCCTCTTTGTTCTCTGCCAAATACTCCTCGAAATTCCGTCCGATGGTCTTTACCTTATCATCGCCTTCCTGATTATTGGAATTTGCACCGTAGTAAAACAAATGATTATCGTCAAAATCCGCACCCGGGAACAAATACGCATACATCGAAAGAAAGTCTCGATAGAACTCGTACAAACTGTCCTCCTCCGGATACTTCTTTACAAAGGTACTGACATGGTCAATTCCCTTCGGCACCTGAAAATAACAATCCTCCGGCAAAACAAAATCCGTGGACTCCGACACAATGGCACCTGCTTCCTCCGCCGTGTAATAGATACAGGCATTCTCGTAATCGGAATATGTTCCTTTTTCAACCGTAAGTGAGGAGATGTCTATCTTCTCCTGCGATTGTCCCTTCGGGTTCTCCGCCTGCAAACTTTCCCCACACCCGGCAAGAAAAAGCACACAGCATGATAAAAGCAGGCATCTCTTTACCATCCCAACAATCTTATTATTCAAACCCCTTCTCAAGTATTTTTTCATGTAAAATCTCCTTTTTTCAGACAAATTGGATTTTCATTGAGATTGCTACACTCTTGAACCTCCTAATGTAAGCCTAGCAGATAAATCGAAAGACTAACTTCAGAAAAAGCGAAAGAATTTCAAAAGAAAAAGAAGGGCTGTCTGCCCTTCTAAGGATCACTTTCTTTTTCTGTGCCATTGTATTCTATCCAATAGAACCGTCCGCTATAAAATGCCTTTTCGAACTTTGAGCAGGATATTAGACTTTCTTATTACTCCGTTCGTCTGTCAGCAACACTCAAACAGGAGGTCTATATTCAAAAGCGGACTAGTTCCGCTTTTGGCGCGGATGCGCGACTGCAAAGCAGTCTTCCTCTGCGCATCGTGTGCATCCTGTGGAGCATCAGGGCGGTTGCGTACTCTTTACATTATTTCCTCGGAGTAATATAGAAAGACTTATATCCGTATCACGAGAGAAAAACCTCCTTCGATCCGGTAGTGCTATCCGGATTCCATAGGCATAAAAAAGGCTGCCACAGTTACCTGCGACAGCCCTTCTTGTTAATCCTTACTTAATTTCGCCGGGTAATTCGGAAGCTTTCCGTCCACCGCAAAGATGTCATCATCGGTCAACTCCCCTTTTCCCTCACAAATAATACATTTTGTCTCTCCGTGTCCGCCACAAAAACCACACACCTTGTTTTTGTGAATGGGATTAACTTTATCCCCGAAGCAAACCACACACACGGAGATTCCCTTTCCCTCACACTGCGGGCATTTTTTCATTCTCTTTCCTGCCTTTCTATCCTTCAATTCTACGTTGCCTTCTTATGTACTCACAACGTCTTATCTTTTGTATACTTCTGTTATCTACAATTATGTACCAATTCCCTTAACTCATCCAAGGAAAATGTATAGCTGGTATCGCAGAAATGACAATTCATGGTAATCGGCTCGCCGTCTTCTATCATGGCATTCAGTTCCTTTGCCCCGAGGCTGATTAGCGCCTTTTCCACGCGCTCCTTGGAGCAGTTACAGTAATACGAAGTCGGTATCTTATCCAGAATCTTTAAGTCAAATCCGGCAAAAATATATTCCAAAATCTCCTCCGGTGTCATGCCTTCCTCCAAAAGACCGGACACAGAGGTTACCTCGGTAAGCTTCTGCTCCAGATGGGAAATCACTTCCTCTGTCGCATCCGGCATCAGCTGAATAATAAATCCACCGGCCTGTGCCACCGTATTGTCGCGGTTCATAAGTACGCCAAGGGCCACCGATGACGGTGTCTGCTCGGATGTTGCAAAATAAACAGTTAAATCCTCTGCTATCTCACCGGAAATCAGCTCGGTTTCCCCCACATACGGCTCCTTTAAACCCAAATCCTTAATCACGCGAAGCATGCCCATTCCGACCGCACCGCCTACATCAAGCTTCCCTTCTTTGCTCGCCGGAAGCATCACCTCCGGATTTTGCACAAAGCCCTTTACACGGGACATGGAATCCGCGGTTACGGTCATAGACCCAATCGGTCCGTCGCCCATAATCTGCACCGTTAACACATCGCTTCTCCCCTTCATCATACTGCCCATCATGGCTGCACCGGTAAGCAAACGACCAAGTGCTGCTGTTGACACCGGGCTGGTACCGTGAATCTTTCTTGCCTTTTCTACCAAATCTCTGGTGGTTGCCGCAAACACACGAATCTGTCCGTCCGCCGCACTTGCTCTTACAATGTAATCCTGATAACTGCTCATACAAATCCTCTCTTACTCTATCTCTTTCTTTCATCCGGCACCCGCAGGCACCGGTCTGCAAACGAAATTATGTCTTCTGTCCCTAAGACAGATTCTTTCCCGAAAAACCAAACGGCATCAGTTCCTCCAGGGTATAAATCATATAATCATCCTCGGACCGTGCCAAGATAATCAAAAAGGTCTTCGGATCACAAAACTCCGTCATCACCTGCCGACACACGCCGCATGGTGCACAAAAATCTTCTAACTCCTCACCTTTCCCTCCGACTATAGCAATGGCAAGGAAATCCTTCTTTCCTTCGCTGACTGCCTTAAAAAACGCAGTACGCTCCGCGCAGTTCGTCGGGGTATAAGCCGCATTTTCAATATTGCAGCCACCGATGATTTCGTGACTGTTTGTTAAGAGTGCCGCACCTACCTTAAATCCCGAATACGGAGTGTAGGCCTTCTTTCGGTACTCTGAGGCTACGCGGATCAGTTTCCTGCACACCGCATCGCTCATGGCATCCGGCAACTTCTTTCCCATATCCTGCACCGCAGGTACCTTCTTTTCATAGGTCTGTAATTGCGTATTGCTCTCTCCCATAAACACACCGCCCTTTCTATGCGATCCTAGCCAAAATCTCCAATCGCTAAAACTTAAATCTTCACTTAATTTCTATAAAACCATTCTAAATATAGGATTTTCCGGTTTTAATATCCCTCTTTCACAGCAGAACCGTTTGCTTTCAGAATCTTTACAATCCGGCTGGTACCGAGACGGGTCGCACCGAGAGCTACAAACTTCTCCGCATCCTCCAAAGAAGAGATCCCGCCGGCCGCCTTCATCTGTACACCTTCTCCGATATGCTTTGCAAACAATTCGACATCTGCAAATGTCGCGCCCGCCGTGGAAAATCCGGTGGAAGTCTTAATAAAGTCCGCTCCGGCCTCTGTTACCACACGGCACATTTCAATCTTTTCTTCTTCCGTCAAAAGACAGGTCTCGATAATTACCTTAAGAAGCTTACCGCCGCAAGCCTCTTTTACAGCCTTAATCTCTTCCAAAAGACCGGCATAGTTTCCTTCCTTTACCATACCGATATTTATCACCATATCGATTTCATCCACACCGTTTGCCACCGCATCCTTTGTTTCAAACACCTTTACCGCGGTAGTATTATACCCATTCGGAAAACCGATAACCGTACAAACCGGGAGCTTGTCTCCCAGGTACTCCTTCGCTCTCTTTACAAAAGAGGGCGGAATACAAACGGACGCCGTACCGTACGCCACTCCGTCATCGCAAATCTGCTTAATCTCTTCCCAAGTCGCTGTCTGGGTTAACAAGGTATGATCCACATACTTTACAACATTCTGATCCATCAATAAATCTCCTTTACGCCAGCTCCAATGCCACCTGCATCATCTCATGGAAGCTGTTTTGTCTGTCCTCGGAGGAAAGTGCCTCTCCGGTATATAAATGGTCGGAAATCGTCAGCATGCAAAGGGCCTGCTTCCCGGCGTAAGCCGCATTCAGGTAAAGTGCTGCCGCTTCCATTTCCACACAAAGAATGCCCATCTTCTTCCAACGGTCGTTGAAGGTCGGGTCTGCATTGTAGAATACATCGGAAGATAAAATATTGCCTACCGCCACCGGCACCTTCATGCCTTCCGCCACCTCAACAGCACGGCGAAGTAAATCATAGTCCGCAATCGGTGCAATGGTACCCGGAAGGTTGTACTGGTCTGCGTAATTGCTGTTGGTGGACGCTCCCATACCAATAACAAGGTCACGAAGCTTTACCTTATCGGAAATACCTCCTGCGGAGCCGATACGGATAATCCGGTCAACATCATAAAAATGATATAATTCATAGGAGTAAATCCCGATGGACGGCATACCCATACCGCTTCCCATTACGGAAACTCTTTTTCCTTTATACGTTCCGGTATAACCGAACATATTGCGCACCGTATTAAAGCAGGTCACGTCCTCCAAATAGGTATCTGCGATAAATTTTGCCCGAAGCGGGTCTCCCGGTAATAAAACAGTCTTTGCGATTTCGCCTTTTTTTGCCGCATTATGAGCGGTCGGAATTGCTGCCATAGTATACTCCTTTCCTGTCACGTTTCTACATTTTACAATATAATCAGTATATACGGATTTTAAAATAAAGTCAATTCTTCACGCAAAAACTACTGCCATTCTTTCTTACAAACACTTGTCATTTTTGCTTTCTTATGCTAAACTAACACTGTAGATTACGAATAGCATTTGTAATTCAAATACAAAGTATACAATTAGAGGAGGGTGTGTTATGGCAGATTCCAAATTACCGCAGAGCGAACAGAACGAAATCGTATGGAGAGCCAGGAAACGTTGGACCTTTTTAGGATTACCTTGGACCTTTACCGTTTACCGCTTAACGAAAGACCGTATGCTTATTAAGCGCGGCTTTTTCACTACTACTGAGGACGAGGTACGTTTGTATCGTATTCTGGACATCTCATTAAAGAGAACCCTGATTCAGAAGATTTTCGGCCTCGGAACGATTCAATGCCATTCCAGCGATAAGACCATGGGACACTTTGACATCATCAATGTAAAAAAGTCCTACGATGTCAAAAACCTTCTCTCCGACTTAATCGAGAAGGAGCGTATGGAAAAGCGTGTTTCCAACCGTGAGTTTATCAGCGATATGGATTGTGACATGGATGACGACGGCGAACTTTAAAACAATTCATATAACGCACAAAACGCACCTGCGAATTCGCAGGTGCGTTTATTAATTCCAGATTTAACTATCCTTCTATAGGCTCTGTTGTAAGTTCTACCGCCGTCGACACGATTACGGTATCAATCTGTTTTCCTTTTACCTTATGGATTTCAAAGGAATATCCGTATTCCGTAATAAGCGGATATTCGGTTTCCTCCTCCGAAGGCAGCCTTCCAAGTCTTGAAATTACAAACCCGTTAACGGTATCCGCCTCTTCTTCCGAAAAATCCACATCCAAGGCATCGCCCAATTCTTCCAGCATGGTAAAGCCCCGTACCAGCCAGGTTCCATCGCTTTGCGGAATAATTTCCTGCTCCTCGTCATCGTATTCATCCTGAATATCTCCGACGATTTCCTCCAACATGTCCTCCATGGCCACTACACCTGCCGTCTGCCCGTACTCATCGATGACCACTGCCATATGCACCTTCTTCTCCTGCATATCATTTAACAACACATCGATATTCTGGGTTTCCGGTACAAAATACGGTTCTCTGGCAATCTCGGACAACGGCGTATTCTTAAGCACTTCCGGCTCATTGCGATACTCCATAAAATAAAGCATCAAATCCTTCAAATGCAAAATGCCGGTAATGTTGTCCAGATTTTCTCCGTAAATCGGAAAACGGGAATAGTTAGCCTTTAATCCGAACTCCAGCGCTTCCTCCACGCTCAGCTCGTCCTTAATACCGATAATCTTTTTCTTACGGGTCATAACATCCCGGGCTGCCTTGGCATCGAAATCCATAACATTGGTAATCATCTCCGCCTCTTCCTCGTCCAAAAGTCCCTGCTCCTGGCCCTCGGTTACAATCGAGATGATTTCTTCTTCCGTTACATTTTCCGCAATATCTCCCGGATGCACACCAAACATTGCCGCAATTCCCTTTGCCGCCCGTTCCGCCAGGAACGCAAGAGGCGCAAATACCATCATAAAGAAACGTACAAAGCCGGAAATCCGGAACACAAAATTCTCCGCATATTTGTAAGCCAGCTTCTTCGGAACCTTAATGGTCAAAAGCTCCGCAAGCCACACGCCAATGCTTGTAATAAGCACCACAGCGAGCCAAAGACATGCCTTTTCCGCCCGCATCCCCGAAAAAGTTTCGGTCAAACGCGGAATCATTTCCCATTGCAACAACATCGCATATGTAATTCCGCAAAGAAACACCGTCACGGTACGCAGCAAATCCAGCACCGTGGTACAACGTTTTTTGCGGTCACAAATAAAAGCGACACGTTTGGCCCCCTTCCGCCCTTCGGTCAGCCCCTTTTTCACTACCGCACTGAGCGGCTGGTCAAAGGCGGTCTCCGCAGCCGAAGCAAGACCGTTTACTATAAGCAGCCCCAGAATAATTCCTATACCAAGTATGGGATACTCTTGCATGGATTAAAAATCCCCTTTCTCTCTTTTGTTATGTATCTAACGCAAGGCTGACGCAAAGCGCCTTGTTGATACGTTCCAACACATCCCGGTCCAAATGGCAGACCTTTTCTTTTAGCCGAACCTTATCGATGGTCCGCACCTGTTCCAGTAAAATTACCGAATCCCGCATAATATCGTACTTATTTGCGTTTATTTCCACATGGGTCGGCAGCTTTGCTTTGTTCATTTTCGAAGTTATCGCTGCGCAGATGACCGTCGGACTGTGCTTGTTTCCGATATCATTCTGAATAATCAGTACCGGTCGTACTCCACCCTGTTCCGAACCTACCACCGGTCTTAGGTCCGCGTAAAAAATATCGCCACGTCGAATTACCATATTCTCACACTCCGCTTTACTCTATAGCCACAGTATTCCCTGAAAAAAGCTTCTTATACTCTACTGTCTGCTATATTGTATGCGCTATACGAAATGGCGTGCTCCGACAGCTTCTCCCTTTTTGTAATAGACACGCGGAATACGTTTTCCCACGTTACATACCATCTCATAGTGGAAGGAATGGGACAAGGCTCCGATTTCCTCCGCAGTAATGACTTCCTGACCTTCCCGGCCCATAAGCGTAACCGTATCACCACGCTTTACCTCCGGAACATCCGTTACATCAATCATCAGCTGATCCATACACACCCTGCCCACGATCGGTACGCTGTGCCCGTGTACCAGAATCCGGCCGCAATTAGACAATGCCCGCGGATATCCGTCCCCGTACCCGACCGGTACGGTAGCAATTCGCTTCGATGTCCGGGTTACATAGGTCGCATTATAACCGATGGCAGTCCCTGCCGGAACCGTTTTCACAAACGCCACGTGAGACTTAATCTCCATGGCAGGCTCTAATACAAACTCCTCCGGCATCACCTCATCGGAAGGATACATTCCGTACAGACTGATGCCCAAACGAACCATATCCAGCCGATACTCCGGAAGACTCAAAATTGCCGCACTGTTTTCCGCATGACGAAGAAGTCCCGTCACTCCCAGTTTTTCCATCGCATCAATAAACGCCAAAAACTTTTCGAACTGTAACTTTGTTGCTTCCTTGTCCGTTTCATCCGCTCTGGCAAAATGGGTATAAATACCGGTTGCCTTTATATTCGGCAGCTTTACCGCTTCTGCCACTCGTTCCGCATAACTTACGTCTGCCGGAAATCCGATACGTCCCATACCGGTATCCACCTTAATGTGCACTTCCGCGGTAAGTCCCAGGACAGATGCCGCTTCACTGATTTCCTCTGCGGATTCCGTATCGCAAAGGGTCAGTGTAATACGGTTTCTGATTGCATCCGCCAGCTGTAACGGTGCGGTGTAGCCTAACGTCAAAATCGGCTTATCCACTCCGGCTTCCCTCAGTTCCAGTGCCTCCTCGATGTTCGATACCGCAAACCAGTCCGCGGTCTCATACACGGTCTCTGCCACCGGAACCGCTCCGTGTCCGTAACCGTCCGCCTTGATGACCGCCGCCAGCTTTACCTCCGGCTTTAAGTGCTTCTTTATCAATTCCGCGTTATGGGCAACCGCGTCCAAATTAATGTCAGCCTTTACCCGGTAATATTCTTTTACGTTCTGAAGTTCATACCCCATCATGTTTCACTTCCTCTTTTTCTTTTTCCTCAAACAGCGCCCCGATTGCCTGTAAGATATCCCGTGCAATCATAGGTGCCGCTCCCACACATTTCCCGGCCTCATCACCTGCGGCTCCGTGCAGCCATACGCCTACTGCCGCTGCCGTAAAACAATCCATGCCCCCCGCAAGCAAAGCACCGATGATTCCTGTCAAAACATCACCGCTGCCACCGGTGGCCATGCCGTTGTTTCCGTTCGTATTCACAACACATTCTGTTTTATTTATCGTCAAAGTTACCGCATCTTTTAATACATAAACGGATTTCCCGCCTGCAGCGATGTCTTTTGCCGTCTTTAAAAAGCTTCCTGTTATCTCACTTACCGGAATACCGAGCAGTCGGGAAAGCTCCCCCGGATGCGGCGTCAGTACCGCGCGTCCCGGAAGATACGCATCCAGATATTCCAGGCGTTTTTCCATGGATACACAGCCTTCCTTCTCCATCCGTTTTGCCAAAAGATTCAATGCATCCGCATCCCATACGGTCGCCGGTGCATCCGTTTTTCCATGTAATGCTTCCCGTACAAGGGAAACCAAGGCCTCCGCCGCATCACTCTGTCCCAGACCCGGACCGATGATGACCGCATCCGCAAAGCCTACCGCTTCGCTTACCGCCTCCGGTAGGTCCTCTTTGCCGGTATAAGTCGTCAGCATTGCCTCCGGAAGTAAGGTCTGTAATATCTCCCGGTTGCACTCCGGCGTTACCACCTTTACCAGCCCAACACCCGTGCGATACGCCGCACAGGCCGCGAAATACGCCGCTCCCGCCATATTTTTACTGCCGGCTATCACTACCACCTTTCCGAAGGTCCCTTTATTGGAGTACGCCGGTCGCACCGGTAACAGTGCAGCAATCGCCTCAGGCGTCAACCGCACTCCTTGCCTCTGTGCCACCAGCACTTCCTTCGTAAACCCGATATCCGCCACCGTAAGCTTTCCGGTATAATCTCTCCCCGGGTACAACAAATGTCCCCATTTGGCCGCTCCGAAGGTCACGGTTTCATCCGCATGCAATGCCGTGCCGCATACACTTCCGTCGGAAGCGGAAATTCCGGATACAATATCCACCGCTATTACAATATGCGACTCTTTGTTTATCTGTTCCAATAAGGTTGCATACCTGCCCTCTACCGGCTTTGACAAGCCGATGCCGAACAGGGCATCCACAATAATCTCATACGACTTTGTCTCCCACGGCTCACATACCGGCACTCCGCAGGCCGTCGCTATTTTCATCTGTTGTAAAAACTCCGGCGTTCCGGCAACTTGCTTCGGACGCTCCAAACCCGGCGTTCCTTCCGCCGGTTCTTCCGCTCCGTACAACGCCGCATCCTTTAAAAGAATCGTAGCCTCATAGCCTTCTTCCTTTAACAACCGGGCTACCGCCACGCCGTCACCGCCGTTGTTTCCGGTACCGCAAAGCACGCCGATCCGGGTACTTTTTTCGGCATAGGCTTTTACCCGTTCCGCCACCGCAAGGGCCGCCCGTTCCATCAGTACAAGAGACGGAATCCCCACCTCTTCTATCGTAATCCGGTCTGCCTCCTTCATTCCGGCCGCATCCAGCACCGACAATCCGGCTTCCTCTATGGAAAGACATCTTCCCGACAGGGTCTTACTACATCCTTTCCACAAAGCCTCATCCACAGTCCCGCTACTTTCTTCGCCCTCACATATCACATACGCCTGAGCGAATTCCTTCGTATCCGTAAGAGACAACGAAATAGTTGTAATTCCCAGCGTTTCCGCCTTCTCCTTTGCCCGGCCGTGAAGTACCACATAAGGCATACCGGAAGACTGTCGCAGGATTTCGATTTCTTTCGGAGCAACGCCTGCAAATCCGCAACCGAAGGCCTTTGCCACCGCTTCCTTGGCAGCAAAATGAGTTGCCGCACGGACTCCCCGCACCGCAATCAATTCTCGTTCTTTCTCCGTGTATACCTTCTCTAAAAAAGAAGAACGCCCGATTGCTTTTTGCACCCGGGCAATCTCAACCAAATCCGTACCGATTCCGGTTATCATGTCATTCTCCTTATTCCTTCGCAGCCGCAGTCTCTTTCTTTGCTTCCTTTGCAATCTTCTGTGCGCCTTCGGCGTTTTTCTTATTCTGTGCCGCACGAATGTTGTAGGACAAACGCATCAAACTCTCCGTCAGATGTACGTTCTCTACCACTACATGCTTCGGCAGACGAAGCTCTACCGGAGCAAAATTCCAAATTGCACTGACGCCCCAGGAAACCACATCATTAGCCACCTGTACCGCATACTCCTTCGGAAGCGCAAGGGCCACAATATCCGGCTTCTGCTTGGTCACATAATCCTTCAACTCGCTCATGGCACGAATCTTTACGTCGCCGATTTCCCTGCCGATAAGCTCCGGCTTTACATCGAACACCGCCTTAATATCAAACCCGCGACGGGCAAAATCCGCATAGTTGGCGATGGCCTGTCCCAAGTTACCGGCACCGATAATGACTACCTGATGCTCCTGATCAAGACCTAAAATCTTACCGATTTCGGTATACAGATACTCAACGTTGTAACCGTAGCCCTGCTGACCGAAGCCACCGAAATTATTCAAATCCTGGCGAATCTGGGATGCCGTTACATTCATTCTTTCACTTAACTCTTTGGATGAAATGCGAACCACTTCCTTCTTTCTCAGCTCGCCCAAGTATCTGTAATAGCGCGGCAAACGCTTAATTACCGCCGTTGAAATTACCTTCTCCATGTCGCTGTCCCCTTCTTTCCAAAGCATAATATCACTTACTACCATTATATTGCAGTGATATATTTTTGTCAATGTGAAAGTCCTTTAGAAAAGGGGAATCTCCTATAAAAAAGCTGAAAACTTTATAAACTTTACGGTTATTCCACTTGCGTTACCTGTATCTGCCGCAACAAAGCTTCTACCTCATCCCTCGTTCCCAATTCAGCGGAAAAAGCACTGGCGCTGCCGGAGGCAATTCCGGTTTTAAATGCTTGCTCCGCATTCTGTGTTTTTTCATATCCGGCAAGAAATCCCGCCACCATGGAATCTCCGGAACCTACCGTATTTACCACCGTTCCCTGCGGTGCTTCACCGAACCATACACTGCCATCCTCTGCAGCAAGTACCGCACCGTCTCCCGCCATGGACACCAGCACATTCCTTGCACCTTCCCCACGCAGCTTCTTTGCATACTGCGCCACGTCTTCCTTGGTCGTAAGCGTCACTCCGTACAGTTCACCCAGTTCATGATGATTAGGCTTAATCAAAAACGGTCGGTAAGATAACGTGCTCCGCAACAGTTCTCCCGTGGCATCCACTACGACGCGCATCCCCTTATCCTTTACATGCTTTATCATATCCACATAAATATCTTTCGGAAGGGTTGCCGGTACACTGCCGGACAACACCAGCGTATCGTCCTTCGTCAGCAGGGACAACTTTTCAAACAGTGCCTGCAGACTCTTTTCATCACACGCCGGCCCCTGCGCATTAATCTCACCCTCCAGGCCACCCCAGAGTTTTACGTTAATACGGGTCATTCCCTCCGGCAGACTGACAAAGCTTGTCCGCACGCCAAGCTCATGCACCATTCTTGTCAACTCGGCTCCGGTAAAGCCTGCCACCAATCCGAAAGCCGTAGACTCAATTCCGAGATTTTTAAGCATCCGGGACACCATCAGTCCCTTTCCTCCCGGAATCACTTCCTCCTTTACGGAACGGTTCACCCGCTCCGCCGTAAACTCATTTAATGTCATATTGTAATCCAATGCCGGATTTAAAGTCACAGTATAAAACATAGGCACCTCCGTCGGTTTTCTATTTCTCAAATTCAAATTCCATTACTCTTTCCTTTTGGCTTCTACAGCCTCTAAACAACACTTTTCCCCAAGAATGTAAAGTTTATACTCCTTCCCTATATCTATGTAATCCCGGGGATTTTTCTTATACCGTGGGGAAATCCATTTTTTCTTGCCGTCTCCATCAACATACATCACTTCCAGGCAATACATCTTCTCCGAATATCTCGGGCGACTCACCCATTCCTCATTTATCTTCACAATCCTTCCGTACACAACACGTCCGTTCTCCGTAATCTGTTTGCGTTCCTTCCGTGCTCTTTTCCCACTAATCAAAAGAAACAACGGGTACATCAACATAATCGGGAGAAAAATAAGAACAACTAAGATCATTACTCCACCGTATTGATGCCATATCTCCCAACCACGAGAAACAATTACTGCCACCAATGTTATAAGAATCGTTAAAGTAACAAGCAAAAGCCCACCACCTGCTTCCTTTGTCCGCTCTTCTTTTTTGGTTAGAAACAACTCCTTTTCCATCAAACATCCCCCGTACACCTTATCTTCTTCGTTCTTGCATTTCCTCAATCTACATTACAAGTATTATACTACATTTTACCGTCTCTGTGCAAACAGAAACACGATGAACTCTTTCGATGATGAATGTTCACAACAGGAAAAGGAGGAAACCTCCCCAACAGGAAATTTCCTCCTACGTATCACTCTTACACTTACCTGATATCCTTTTTCATCTTACTTCGAAATACCGCAACCGCCAATCCGTATACCAACACGCCGCAAGTCACCGTCCAAAGAAGATGCTCCATGGTCCCCTCCGCGGTCTCCCAGAACGGCAACCTTGCCAAACTGACACCGTGGTAAAACGGTAATACCCTTGCTACCGTTTTGATTGCACCGCCCAACGAGTCAATATCCATCCAAATACCGCCAATCATGCCCGCTGCCGAAATGAGAATCGAGCAAAGTCCCGGTGCCGCCTTTTCATTGACGAGCGTTCCGAACAAAATTCCAAAGCCAACAAACAAGAACACCGATGGCAACAGCGCCATCACAGACAACAGCATTTCCGAGATTCCCAACGCATCCCCGGTACACAGTCCGATCACAACGGATACTCCGAAGCAAATCACCATCTGTACCACAGCCAGCACCACCATCGGTATGGTATACCCCAGAACATATTCCACCGGTTTCATAGGAGATGCATATAACCGTAACAATAGTGCCGTCGTTCTGTCCTTTGATACCTGCACACTCGTAAACAGCATCACAAAGGTAAGCCCAAAGTAAGCAATGCCCGGTGCCAGATTCCGGATACGAAACACCTGCATTCCCGCCTCTGCCGGAATACTCTTATCAATAATGCTCATAATCACCAGCATCACAAGAGGAAATCCGAGACAAAAAATGTAGCTTAACGGGTCTCGCATAATCTCTTTCCATGTTCTTACGGCAAACACTTTACTCTTCATAGGAACCGCCCTCCACAATCTTTATAAACGCATCCTCCAGGCTCTTTGACTCTGTCCGGCGCATCAGTTCCTCCGGACTTCCCACTGCCATCAGCTCACCCTTTGCCATAATCGCAATCTCGTCCGCCAAATTCTCCGCTTCCTCCATGTAATGGGTGGTCAGAACAATGGTTATCTTCCCTTTTAAGGCCTTGATTTTCCGCCAAAGTTCTCGCCGTGCCAGCACATCGATACCGAGAGTCGGCTCATCTAAAAACAGCACCTTCGGCTCCGTAATCAGTGCCATGGCAATATTAAGCTTTCTCTGCCAGCCGCCGGATAAGGTCTTCGCCTTCTGATGCTCCACCTCTTCCATGGAAAACTGCGCCAACATCTCACGTACCCTCTCGACCGTCTTTGCTTTATCAAAGCCGTAAATCCCGGCGATAAACTCCAGATTCTCCCGTACCGTCAGATTCGATGCCACCGAAGTCTCCTGAGGCGAAATATTCACCAGCCTTTTCACTTCGTCAATCTCGTCAGAAATACTGTGTCCCATGACATAAGCCTCGCCTGCCGTAGGCTTTGTAAGACCGGTCAGCATCCGGATGGTGGTGGTCTTTCCGGCACCGTTTACTCCCAACAGTGCATACAAACTCCCCTCCGAAATTCGCAAATCCAACGCCTTTACCGCCACCTTACTGCCAAACTCCTTCCGAAGCCCCTTAATCTCAATTCCGTATTTCATCTCTGCTCTTCCTTCCGCTTCACGCATTGGTTCTACACCTCTTTCCGATTCAAACGTTGATTGATTTCCTGCACATCCCGTCTGCACAGCTTATACTGAATCCCCCAGCAAATACCGTAGGTCACTATAATACTGGCAAGGGAAGAGAGCATGGATGTCAAATATTTATGAAATCCCCACAAATAACAGGCTGTCGGAATCCACGCTGCCAGCATCACCAAAAGAAACAGAACGCTTTGCCACAACAGCCCCGGCCTCTTTAATTCAAACAAAATCGTCCCTGCCGACGTCACTCCACTCATCACGCCCACCAATAAGAGCTGTACACAAAAAGCAATCACATCATTTTCATAGTGTGCCGCAAACTCCGGCAGCAGAATCACATCCCCGCTAAGCGTCATCACAACCAACTGTACCACCATTGTAATAGCAACAGAATAACAAAAACCGTTCACAAACCGAATCAGAATATTTTTCATAAGCCCCTCCTAACACAACACTTCCTTGATTTTTCGCACAAAGCGTCGTGACACATAGGTCACGTCCCCGTTTTTCATCCGTACCTGTATGGTCCCGGCATAGCTCATGTCAAGCTTCTCAATCTGTTGTACATTCACCAGCTCCGAATTGGAGATCCTTACAAACTTCTGCTCATGAAGCTGCTCCTCCAAAACATACAGCCTGTCCTTCACCTCATAACAGTCCTCTGCAGTCCGTACATATACCTTTTTATTCTCCGAATAAATCCGGATCATCTGCGTCGGCGAAAGAAGCTCCGACTCCTGTCCCCGGTAGCCTACAATCCGCAGTTCAAAAAGCTTCTCTATGGCCTCATAAATCCCTTCCGCTTCCCTGTTCTTCTCTTTTACACAAAGATGGACCTCCGGCTCCGGATACTTATCTCCAATGATATATTTAATCTTCATAACGTCTCCTTCAAGTGCACTGTCAGTAACTGATTCCGATTATAAAACTACCAAAAGGGAAAAGCAATAGGTTTGGGACGGACGGTCGTGCAGGAACGACAGACGGCAAAAAAAGTCGGTCTCTTATATTTTCTTTTCTATTAATTTGAATATAGCCGCTGTCTTTCACAGTATTCTCTTTGAACTTTACGCAGGATAGTAGACTTTCTTATTACTTCGCTTGCCTGTCAGCAACGCCCGGACAGGAGGTCCGATCAAAAGCGGACATATTCCGCTTTTGGCGCCGATGCGCGACTGCGAAGCAGTCTTCCTCTGCGCATCGTGTGCATCCTGCGGAGCAGACTTGTTGCAAACAAATCCCGCCATAAGGCATGGATGCCGCATCAGGGCGGTTGCGTTACTTATTCAAACATTTTCTCGAAGTAATTAGAAAGACTCTATCCGGAGTACGAGAAAAGAGGATACTGTGAAAGACAGCGGCTGATTCATATCTTTCATCAAGAAAATATAAGAGACTGACTTTTTTTACAGAATATCAATATACTCTCCGTTTAAGGCTTTGTTCATGCTTCTGACGGCACAGAACTTTCCGCACATGGAGCAGCTGTCTTCGTGTTCCGGCGCACGGCTGTCACGAATTGCTTTCGCCGTTTCCGGATCGATGGAGCATTCCCACTGTTTCTCCCAGTCGAATGTTCTTCTGGCATCTGCCATTGCATCGTCCACATCTCTTGCATGAAGTACTTTCTTCGCAATATCTGCCGCATGTGCTGCAATCCGGGAAGCGATGATCCCCTGCTTTACATCCTCCACATTCGGAAGAGCCAAATGCTCTGCAGGAGTTACATAGCAGAGGAAGGCAGCACCGGAAGAGGCTGCGATTGCACCGCCGATGGCAGAGGTAATGTGGTCATATCCCGGAGCAATATCCGTAACAATCGGACCCAGAACATAGAAAGGCGCACCCATACAAATGGTCTGTTGCAGCTTCATATTGGCTTCAATCTGATCCAACGGCATATGCCCCGGCCCCTCCACCATGACCTGTACATCCTTCGCCCAGGCACGCTTCGTCAGCTCTCCGAGTCGAACCAGCTCCTCAATCTGGCATACATCACTTGCATCCGCAAGACAGCCCGGACGGCAGGCGTCACCGAGGGAAATCGTCACGTCATACTCACGGCAAATATCCAAAATCTCATCGTAATACTCGTAGAAAGGATTTTCCTCACCGGTCATACTCATCCACGCAAACACCAAGGAGCCGCCACGGGAAACGATATTCATTTTTCGGTTGTGCTTACGAATCTGTTCAATGGTTTTGCGGGTAATTCCGCAATGAAGCGTTACAAAGTCCACGCCGTCCTGCGCGTGCAATCGAACCACATCAATAAAGTCCTTCGCAGTAAGAGTGGCAAGATCTCTCTGATAGTGAATCACGCTGTCATACACCGGCACCGTACCGATCATAGCCGGGCACTCAGCGGTCAGCTTCCGTCGGAAGGGCTGGGTGTTTCCGTGGCTTGACAAGTCCATAATGGCCTCTGCGCCCATATCGACTGCCGCCATAACCTTTTGCATTTCAATGTCATAGTCCTTACAATCACGAGACACACCAAGATTCACGTTAATCTTGGTGCGAAGCATCGAACCGACACCGTTGGGGTCAATGCAGGTATGTAACTTATTAGCGCATATGGCAACTTGTCCTTTGGCAACAAGGTCGCGGATTTCTTCCTCGGTTCTGTATTCCTTTGCGGCAACCGCCTTCATCTCCGGAGTGATAATGCCGCGCTTTGCGGCATCCATTTGAGTCGTATAATTTCTCATTTTCTTTGTTCCTTTCAGTCAGATATTTTTTCCTCGGCAAAGGGGCATTCAAATCAAAATTGTGCATCATCGGCCCCGAGCCTTGTCCTAAATCAAGTTGCGCAAAAAGAGCTCCCGAAATATATGCCTTTGCTCTCTCTACCGCTTCCTCTAGGCTATAGCTCTTTGCCAAATTGGAAGCAATGGCACTGGATAAGGTACATCCGGTTCCGTGGGTGTTGGGATTGTCAATACGTTTTCCGTAAAACCACCGGTAATTCCCGTCAAAGTACAAAAGATCATTGGCATCGTTGATGCTGTGTCCGCCTTTGCAAAGTACCGCACAATGATAGGCCTCACTAATCCGTTTTGCTGCCGCAAGCATATCCTCTTCGCTTTCAATCGACCTTTCCGCAAGAATTTCCGCTTCCGGAATATTAGGGGTTATTACCGTTGCAAGTGGGAGTAGTTTTTCCTTTAAGACCGCAAGTGCGTCCTCTGCAATCAGCTTCGATCCGCTGGTTGCCACCATGACCGGGTCAACCACAACATTCTCCGCCTTGTAATACACAAGTCGTTCCGCAATCGTATCAATAAGCGGCCCCGATGCTACCATTCCGATTTTCACGGCGTCCGGGCGGATGTCCTCAAATACCGCATCCATCTGGTCCTTCAAAAATGCGGGCGTTACCTCCGTGATACTTCGGACTCCGGTGGTATTCTGCGCCGTCAATGCGGTCAGTACACTCATGGCATACACTCCGTTCATGGTCATTGTTTTTAAATCTGCCTGAATTCCGGCGCCTCCGCTGCAATCGCTTCCTGCAATGGTCAATGCTGTTTTCATACATATGCTCCTTTCTTTTTTCAGCATCGTTTTCTTCTGCGACATAAGGTGGTGCCCCCAATATGCCGCTTAAAGTTGTCAGCTTATTTAGCCGAAACAAAACTTCCAAAATGTAAACATCACATTTTATATAAACCCAGCTCCCGGGCTCTTGCCTTTAATTCTTCCGCTGCAGTCTTCGGATTGTCTGCCTTCATGATGGCTGACACAACGCAGATTCCGGCAACAGGAATGCCTTTAAGCACATCAATGTTGTCCTTGTTCAATCCCCCGATGGCATTCACCGGAATGGTCACCGCATTGCAAATATCACGGAGGGTATCGGTAGAAGTCAAAACCGTTTTCACCTTTGTGGTGGTCGGATAGATTGCACCTACACCGAGGTAGTCTGCACCCTGTTCACAGGCTTCTTTTGCCCAGGGAACGGTCTTTGCGGTGGCTCCCACAATTTTGTCTTCTCCCATCAGTTTTCTTGCCGTGGCAACCGGCATATCGCTGGCACCTACATGAACCCCTTCCGCGTCAACGGCAAGTGCCACATCCACCCGGTCATCAATGATTAGCGACACGTTATATCTCTTTGTAAGTTCGTGCACCTTTTCCGCAAGCTCGATATACTCTCTGGTGGATTTTTCCTTTTCACGAAGTTGAAGAAGGGTTACGCCTCCTTTGAGCGCCTGCTCCACGCGAGAAAGAAATTCTTCCTCGCTGTAATTCGTGCTGTCGGTAATAAAATATAAACTCGAATCAAATTTTCTCATGTCCTATACCTCACACATAAACATAATCATTGAGTACCGGTTGCAAGCCTTCCCCGGACATATCCTGATACATCGCATCAAAGCTGCGATTGTCATCGATTTCAAACTGCTCATCGCCCTTTGCGGCATCATCTTCCTTACCGGTGTATTTGCTTTCGTGATCTCCGATACCGGTAGATACGCCTGCGGAAACTTTGGTAGCCGCGATTTTTACGATGCCGTTCCGGAACGCCGCACTCTCCCGGGAGGATACGGTAATTCCCACAAACGGCAGGAAAATACGATAGGCACAAAGCACCTGACAAAGCTGTTTTTCCCCCACATCCAAGGGACTGATTTTATCGTTATTGACAATCGGACGCAATCTCGGACAAGAGAGAGACATTTCCGCATGAGGATATTTCCGTTGCAGGTAATACACATGAAGTGCACTTGCCAGCGCATCCTTTCTGAAATCGGACAAGCCCAACAGAGCAGAAAATGCTACTCCGCGCATACCGCCGCGCAATGCACGCTCCTGTGCATCAAAGCGGTACGGCCAGACACGCTTATGCCCCAACAGGTGAAGGGTTTCATATTTGTCCGTATCATAAGTTTCCTGGAATACCGTCACATAATCCGCACCACACTCATGAAGATAACGATACTCGTCGGTATTCACCGGATAGATTTCCAAACCCACCATACGGAAATATTTCCGTGCCAGTTTACAAGCCTCGCCGATATATTCCACATTACTCTGTCCGCGACTCTCACCGGTAAGAATCAGAATCTCTTCCATGCCGGAATCTGCAATCACCTTCATTTCATGCTCAATCTGCTCCGGATTCAGCTTCATGCGGTTGATATGGTTGTAGCAGTTAAAGCCGCAATACACACAGTAATTCTCGCAGTAATTGGCGATATAAAGCGGGGTAAAGAGATATACCGTATTCCCGAAATGTTTACCGGTCTCTATGCGCGCTCTCTGTGCCATTTCTTCCAAAAAAGGCTCTGCCGCAGGAGAAAGCAGCGCCTTGAAATCCTCAACGGAACAGGTTTCGTGGTCAAGGGCCGCCCGGACATCACGAGCCGTGTAAACCGAATAATCAAAGGAGTTCCTCTGTTCCATCACCTGTCGGCAGACATCAGATTCGATGATTTCCATGCCCGGCAAATACTCCATATGATTTTTCCGACAGGCCGGGTCTGTTTCCAGCCGATGCTTTTTCTCAAGCGCCTCCGGTGACAAATGCCCGGAGTCTACAAAAAATTGATTTTCCATAGGTCGCACTCCTTAATCCCGTAAAAAACCGGTCAAAGGATCGGAAGCGGAAGCTCCACGGGTCAGCACACGTCCCAAACCGGCCAGATACGCCTTTCTTCCGGCTTCGATGGCCTGACGGAAGGCAGACGCCATCATAGGCAAATCACCGGCAGTTGCAAGGGCCGTGTTTGCCATGATAGCCGCAGCGCCCATCTCCATCGCCTCACAAGCCTGAGACGGTCTGCCGATACCTGCATCTACGATGATCGGAAGGTCGATTTCGTCGATGAGAATCTGAATAAACTCCTTGGTCGCAAGCCCCTTATTGGAGCCGATAGGGGAAGCCAACGGCATAATGGTAGCGGCTCCCGCATTTACCATATCACGGGCAGCATTCAAATCCGGATACATGTACGGCATAACCACGAAGCCCTCCTTTGCCAGAATCTCCGTGGCTTTGATGGTCTCCTGATTGTCCGGAAGCAAATACTTGGTATCACGCATAATTTCTACTTTCACAAAGTTTCCGCAGCCCAGTTCTCTGGCAAGGCGGGCAATACGAACCGCTTCCTCCGCATTTCTCGCACCGGAGGTGTTCGGGAGAAGCGTGACTCCTTCCGGAATGTAATCTAAAATATTCTCCTGTTCTTTCGTGTTGGCTCTGCGTACTGCAAGTGTGATGATTTCTGCACCGGCATCTTTTACCGCTGCCTCAATGAGTTTCATAGAATACTTACCGGAGCCTAAAATGAAACGTGAATGGAATTCATGTCCTCCGATAATTAATTTGTCTTTGTTTTCCATACTTTGTCCTTCTTTCTTATGCTTTCCTTCTTTATACTTTCTTGTTTCTTAAACGTTCTTACACTTCGCATTCACCCGCGAGAATCCGCAGGACTGTTTGTGCTTGGTGTGCGGCGCAAAGCATCACCCGGGGAGCGACAAGACCGATGGTTCCTGCCACATCACTGACTTCATCGCCGCAAAGATAAAACCGCTTCCCTATTTTACGCGTCTTGATGGTATTGGGGGTATCCATCCCCGCCATACCGGAGGCCGCCACCAGAAAACGACCCGGCAGTTGCTCCAGCACACCGTTTACCAGCATTGCCTTGGCTTCCGCATCATCAAATGCTTCGCAGATAACATCCGCATCTTTCAGAAGCATTATGAGGTTGTCCTCCGCGAGTCTCGCAGTAATCGTTTTAATTTCCGTATAGGGTGCAATTTCGAAAAGATTTTCTGCAAGTGCGTCTGTTTTATAAAGACCGATTTGATTCGCCTTGTATTGCTGACGGTGAAGATTTGTAATATCCACCTTGTCAAAATCAATTAAGACTAACTTCCCGATGCCGACTCTCGCCAAAGCGATAGCGATATTTGACCCAAGACCGCCCAAGCCGCACACAGCCACCGTAGCTTCGGAAAACCGTCTCTGTAACTCCGTTCCGTGCCGGGCTTCCAGCGCATCCATCCATTCTTTCTTTGACGGAATCACTCAACCACCTCCTACAAAACTGACAATTTCCAGGCTATCACCGTCGTGAAGAACGGTGACATCATACTGTGACTTAAACACGATGTCGCCGTTACATTCCACGGCAATGCGTTTCGGATCATACTCCGTTGTCGCAATGTATTCCGAAATCGTCTTTCCGGCAATATCCACTTCTAGGCCGTTTACCTTTACCATAATTTCACCTCCTTCAAACAAGCTTGCGCTGATGACTCTATACTCACTTTGCCTGCTTTCTTGCGTGCAGGCTATGCTTTGCACCGACAACTCAACGCTCACTTTGCCTGCACGCAAAAAAAGAAACGGGAAACTCCGATTTGGTAGTTTCCCGTAACCCTTACAGATTCTTTCCCTACGTTGGCATTATCCAAATCAGGTTCATGGGTCGAAGGTTACACCTTCCTCTCAGCCTGTCAACACAAGCTCCCCGATTATTTTGTTGTAAAAAGATAAAAGAGATACCCTCGCGGATATCTCCTGTAAAAAATCCTTGTGTATGACTTCCTACGACGGCATTATCCGTATCAGGTTATAGGGTCGAAGTTTGATTACTTCCTCTCAGCCTGCCATCACAAGCTCCCCTGTTTTTATTTCGTTGTCATTATACACCCGATGTTGTGAAAATGCAAGAGAAATTCTTTTATTTCCGCAGATAATCCAGCACCCCCTGAATAATCTCAGGATTCGGATAACTCCGACCGTCTGTGCCATAAACCAAAGCATCGGCATAGTTTTTCGCCATTATTTCTTCCGGACCGAGGATGTAGTCCGTATTTTTTCCGACAACATCCCAAAAATCCGAGATATCATTTAAAGAATACAGCGTAGATAAATCATCTACCGGAACGAATCCAATTAATAGGTCCGTCAAGCCCTCTCCATCCTTTTCATAAGGCGGACACATGCAAATCATGACGCATTCCGTCTTCTTTCCTTTCACCGTAAACGCTGCACAGGAATTCATATGATCTACATCCGGATTGTGGAGGATACAACCACTGATTTCATCCGGGAACTCATACTCTTTCTCATCTACCTCGAAGTTGATAACACGATACATGGCTGCCCGAAAATCAGGATTACTCCGCGTCATGCAGTGAAAAATTTCATGTATCAGCGTATGCTTGAACTTTATCTTTGCCTGTTCATCGTCGCTCTTTAATCTTAAAAACAGTTCATCACCAAGATAGATCTGCATACCGGAGGAATATCCGCTTGCGCCGAACTCATCATACAAGGTACTTCTGACAAACACAATTTCGTCCAAAGGCGGCAAATTGTAACCGTTTTCTTTACATGTCAGAAGAAACCATTCCACCGTCTCATTGACGAAAGTCACCTCTTCCTCAGTAAAATCTTTCATCTGAGTTGCGGCAAATAATTTTAATTCCTCCACAGTGCCTTCTTTTTTCTGCAGACGATAACTGATATCATTCCGGTTCAAACGGTTGTAATACGCATCATTACGCTGTAACAATTCCTTTCCTTCAACCGCTGATGCAAAACGCCAAGAAAGCCTCTTTCTCTCATCTGCAAATGCAAAACACCGGGAAAGCATTATTCCCTGTTTTTCAATCACAAACAAACTCCTCCTCAAAAACTTCTCTCTTTCAATCATACCGTGCACTTATATACTATTTCCTTATGTGCTTCACTACCTATTTCAATCCCCGTTGAGACAAACCCTGCTTTTTCATATAAATGTAATGCCTTTTCATTCTCAGGAACTGTTGAAAGATATATTTCTTCACATTTGTATTGCTTTTTCATTTCTTCCATGATCACAGTTAAGGCCTTTGTTCCATAGCCCTGTCCTTGGAATCTCACATCTATCATGAATCTATATATCATATAAACAATTTCACTCCCATTATCTACCGGTCCATACAAGGTAAAACCAACCCCTTTTAGTTTCTCTCCCTCTGACACTACGATAGCTTTCATGGTTAACTCCGGATTGTAAAGAGCTTCCAACATAGAATATGCATTTCCGTTCACATACTTCTCTACCACGGAAGGTCTTTTATCCTCATTGGTTGTCAGAGATACGACATATTCCCAATTATCCTTTGTAATATCGTGCAAACTAATATCCATTTCATTTCCTCCGTTAAAACAGTTATAAGTTAATCTCCATATGAACCCCATCTCCGCTGTCAACCTCTACAAGTTTCCAGCTCTTATGGCTTTTTTTGTAGGCTTTTACTTCTTTTATTAACGCCCACAATTGCTTTTTGGAAATATTCGTTCCTTCCTTTTGAGCTCTTCTTGCTATAAAACCTGCCGTCATCCTATTGAAAACCAATCCGAGAGGAATCCTGAACTTCCATTTCTTCCCTGACTCTTCTTTTATGTATATTCTCATAAGCTACTCCACAAAGATGCGTACGGTATCACCTTCACCGGATTCCACTTCCATAAGATTTCCCATAACGCCATGATGTACCATATTCACAATCTGTTCCAAATCAATGTTCTTCAATGCAGAGTTTCCGGAAACCTGCGGAAGATCCATGCCCATTTCCACTGCAACCAGCACCAGCGCCATGGGAATATTCATCCTGACATGGTCACCATTACAACTTTCAACTACAAGACGAAGCATCATCTCCTTAATATCCTTGCGCTCTTCCGGAGCAAGAACCCTTGCAACCGGTTCGGTTTCTTCTTTGCCGGATAACAGTTCATCTACCGTTACCCCTAATATCTTTGCCAGCTTCGGAAGAGAAGTAATATCCGGGCAGGTCTGGTCATTCTCCCATTTGCTTACTGCCTGTGCACTTACCTCCATCTTCTGAGATAATTCTTCCTGCGTCATCCCCTTCTCTTTTCTAAGAGCTGCAATTCTTTTTCCGATTGTCATTTCCATAAATTAAATCCTCCTTTAACATTATTCCTGTTTTTCGTTACGTGGCCACAAGAGCTTTTTCAATCTGTTCCCTCTGCTCTTGTCCACATCTTACCATGCAATACTCCTAAAAAACATGGAACAACGGTTGATAATCGGCCTTTTTTCTCCCCTATCGGTTGTTTTTTCACCCAACCATCGGTTGACCGGACCTCTTATATACAAATATACGCTTTTACAGTCCCAAAATCAAGCAATGGAATGTTGCACTAAGGAATTATTCTTTTAAAAATTCTTCCAACATTTCTCACGCAGGAATGTACCGATAATCTCTAAAGAAGCCCCCTCGTAATACTCCACTAACAACTTTTTAAATTCCGGTACTTCCTTTTCCGGGATTACTAAAAATCCGCTTCCGTGCGCTATCAGGTAGTGATTTGCAAAGATAACAGACGCTCTTTTATTTCCATCCTTAAACACCTGCGTTTTCATGCAATACATACATAACTCAATCGCGATATCAATCGGCTCTTTTTCCTGCCCTGCAATCTCGTTGATTTGCTCAATTACCACTGACTCTATCGGAAGCGGTGGTACATAGCTTGTTCCGCCGATTTGTACCGGAATCCCCCGGATACGGCCGCCATCATAAAAAAAACCTTCATTTACCAACTTTGCAATATGACAAAGCATATGATAGTTACTTTCACTTTGAATGACATCTCTATCCAAAATGAATTCCCATGCATGCTTTAAATTCAGAATCTTCTGTACGTCTGTTGCAGATACACCGTTTACCTTCCCGTTCTCAATGATATCCTCTGTCTGCGGAAAGGATGTCGCTACACCTTCCAATACTGCCTGATCATAAATGTTTGCCTTCATATTTGCTCTGGCAAAATCCAAATTCTGCAGTACTCTGGCAGAAAGTTCTCTGTCTTCATACCCACGGCTGATCAGTTCTTTGTTGATTTTACGGATGACTTTATTTAAGTCTTTTTGTTCCCTGGCATTACGCAGCAATAACTGATACAACTCATCCGAATATACATCCACATAAGTCGAGGTCAATTTGCCGGCTACCCTTTTACGAATATATAAATATTTCATGCCACCTACTTCTTTAATCTCAGGATTCCCGTCATAAGGCATTAGATTAAGTCTGGCTTGTATATCCGCTCTCTGCTGTAACAACTCCTGAATTTCCGTATAATTTGCACTCATTCTGCGACACCTCTTTCTTTTAGGGAACTTTTATATAATATATTATATACAAAAGTTCCCTAATTAGCAAGAAAATTTTAGGGAACTTTTCAATACATTTATACATCCAAAAGTTCCCTAAATATAACTACCTCTCAACTAAGAACTTAGCCACAATCATTCTGTAATGATATCAAACAAATCTGTCAGCTGTTCACAGCATACTTTGCCTTCTACCCTCTTATGTACAAGCACCGGCTTCATTCCGGCATTTAAGCTCCCTTCATAATCTGCCACCGGATTATCCCCGATCATATAGCATACTTCCGGATTTCCTGCTTTGTCTATCGCGTATTCAAACATTTCTTTCCGGGGCTTATCATATCCCACACTGGCGGAAATAAAATACCCCGCTATCTCCTCATCCAATCCGAGACGGACAAATACCTCCCGAAGCTCCGGGAAATTATTGGAAATAATATAATGCTTATAACCCTTTTCACTGAACTGTCGTAGCACCTTCTTTGTATCCGGATAGGCCTCATACTCATAACTTACCACATTCTTTCGGAACGCATTACATACAGCTACCGCATCCGCCGGACTCACGCCCTGTTCTTCACAAAATACACGCATTCCTCCAAGCAGTCGTTCCCACCATTCTTCTCCGTTAGCATCCCCATGGTCCTCCTTCGGCTTATTCCAAGAGCAAGCTCCCTTTAAAAAGCTCTTTACCGCTTCCTCCGAAATCGAATAGCCGAATTCGTCCAAAGCTCTCAACAGGGAACACTTAAAAGACTCATTATCATGCACTAAGGTACCGTCACAATCCCAGAAAATCGCTTTTCTCATTTGATTTGCAATCTGTCCCATCGCCTTATCTCCTTACCTCTTTGTTTTCCTCCCGCAAAAACATCAGCACTGCCGGTAAATCGATTTCCGAAAACCGTTTTTCGTCAACCAGCTTTTGAACTTCATCTAAACCAGCCCAATGTACATCCGCGCTGTCGTCGCCTTCCCTTTGGGGTTCTCCTTCCGCTTCACAAAGGAAGTAAACGCCAAAAGAATCTACAGGTCCTTCTATGGTCTGATAGGAAGCATAGGGTTTGATACACTCCATAGAAAAACTTCTGCCCGTTGTAATAACGGAATCCTGCTCGCCATGAATCATTTCCACTGTCAAACCGGTTTCTTCCATAATTTCTCTTCGCAAGCCGTCAACCATTTTCTCGTACTCGTTGATTCTGCCGCCCGGGAGTTCGTAACTTTCCGCTTCTCCGGCTCTTTTTCGTAACTGGATAATCAGTTGCTTTCCGTTTTCCGATTCCCGAATAATTAACCCTCTTACATTTACGTGAATCATAGTTTTTCCCTTTCTCTTCTAGATGCTTTTATCCTTCATTTCCGGAAGTCTGTATAACATTTCGTTCACCTCAAATTCCTCATCATAACCGATTTTATTCACACAAGTCAACTGACATAATTTCTCTTGTAGGCCAAAAAGCACATAAATGCAGTCTGGTAATTCTCCCTAAAAACGGATGGAAGGATTCTAATAAAATCGGAAGTGCCCTACATATCGTTTCAGATTCATCAATCATTATCGTTGCATGAGGTGTCCACGGAAATTTTTCATTCGTTTCTACACTGATTGCTTCACGAAGCGAAAAAAGTTTCGGAGGATTCATGTCAGGAGCACCAAAAAGGACCTTACCTCCCGCAAACATTCCTATGTGACTAATATGAACCGATATAGGGGAGAACTCTTTCGCAAGCCGCTTCATATCCTCAATCACTTCCTGCTCCTTATCAAGAGAAAAAGTCGCCAGACTAATGTGAAAAGGTAGTCCCGGAGTTTGCGTACCGATAAATCCTGATTTCTTTAATTGTTCATACCATTCCCCCATGATTGCCTGTGATTCTTCATCCAGATCTGCCATCAATGTCAAAAACTGCTCTGCCATATATCGTCACCCTCCTTCTAATAATTCAATGATAAAATCATTACGATAGCTCAAGTTCTCTGTTCTCAACAAATTGATTTATTTATGTCGCGGATATTCAGCATTCTTCGTTCACTGTTTTATCCTCCTTAATAAATTCAAAGCTTACAGTTATTTTTCAAGTTTACTCTGCACAAGCGCTGCTGCCTGCTCTAACGCCCAATTCTGCATTTCAACAAACAATCTTCCTTTTAACCGGTCATATTCTATCCAGCAGAGCCTATGGTCCTCTTCTGTGGGTTCTGCCACTTTCTCCAGCAACTCTCCGCAATAATAAGTCTGAATCGGATGAAAATGCGGAATGGTCGGATGGGTCGTATAAGCTTCCGCAGAACACACTTTATCCTTCACAAGAGACAAGTACCCGGCTTCTTCCATACACTCTCGTTCAATACATGCCGAATGACTCTCCCCTGCTTCTACTCCTCCGCCCAAGAGAAAATAGCCCTTCGACGTTTGAATCACACCGACCATGTTTCCACGGAAAGGAATCAAATACGCCCCTTCCCGGTCTGTATATTCCGCTTTTTCTTTCACTCCAAAAACTTTGTGCATCATAACCTCCTCATAAGACCATCCTCATCAAACTAACTCCGAAAGGTCTCCATCTGTCCGCAAAGCATCTGATAGAACCCAAACTTCTCATAAAACGGCTTTAAACTTTCTTCATAAACAACAGAAATCATATAAATTCGTTTTTCTTTCAGATATGTAATCATCTGATTCATCAATTCGGTGCCTACCCCTTTCCCCTGATACTCCGGATGAACCATCAGATCCTGAATGTAAGCATCTGTCACACCGTTTGACACACAATCAATATATCCAATCAGTTTATCTTTTTCATAAGCGGCAATATGATAATAGGATGTCATTAACGGATTCTCATATTCCTTTTCCATTCTGTTCCAACCTACAGATTCACGCAAATCCGATAAAGCTTTTGCCGGTATAGTTTCGTTGTATTTATATAACATTTCGTATGCTCCCTTCCGAATAAATTGGAACTCAAAATTCAGTCACACTCTGCGCACTCTACCATTCACAAATCCCTCTTAGAAAGCTTTCAGGAATCAACATATTGTCACCACCTACTCCCAACTCAATTCCATCCTCACTTTTTCCGTGAAAATCACTTCCACCGGTCATAAATAAATTGTATTGCTTAGCATAATTTTGTAATTTACGAAAACAAAATGCATCTTGCGAAGGATGTATGCACTCTATTGCATCCAACCCTTCTCTCTTTAATGTACTTACCAAGCTTTCTATTTCTTCATCATTCAATCTATATTCTGCCGGATGAGCCAACGATACAATTCCGCCTGCCTCATGTATTTTTTGTGCTACCACTGAAAAAGGATGATTATTATATTCAACAAAAGCAGCCCCGCCCTTGTGAAGGTATACGGCAAGTGCTTCTTTCACCGTTTCCGCATACCCCTTCTGAACCAAAACTTTTGCAAAGTTTAATCTGGTTATTATGTTTTTATCTGATTCCATATTCAAATCCGCATACGATAATTCGATACCGATAGATTGAAGTGCATGGAGAATCGCTTTGTTATGTTCGTAACGTAATACCTTCAGTTCCTCCATATAATTCTCCATTTTATTTGCGTCGAACAGATATCCTAATACATGAATATTGACTCTAGTATCATTCAAAAAATAAAACGAGTTTATCTCTACACCATTGATGAAACGAATATTCTGTAGTTCAGCCTGTCGTCTCGCTTCATTCAAACCTTCTATGGTGTCATGATCTGTAATAGCTATCGCTGATAACCCTTTTTTCTTTGCATATGTTACCAATTCTGAGAGAGTGTATGTCCCATCTGAATATGTGGAATGCATATGAAGGTCAATTGTACTCATGGATGATTTCTCCTTTACATCTCCTATCTATTGGAACTCAAAGTGCGCTAATGTTTTGCATTCCAAACCAAGTTATAACGGGTAATCCCGTTACTTGCCGTAGTCTGATTATAAAGCTCACAACCGTAATGCCGGTAAATCTGCGCATATTGTTCCATATCCGTATCAAACAATAACGGAACCTTTTGTGCCTTAGCATATTCCATTGCAGATTCCACAAGATATCGTGCATATCCTTTTCCCCGGCACTTCTCATCAACACAAACAAACAACGTATCAATATGTGGTTTAGATGCATACAGTTTATTTGAACCTTCTATTTGCTTTATGTGTGACATGTACTTTTTTAACACCTTAAACGGAATCGCTTTTAGCAAACGAAATAACATCTTCAGTTGCGGAATCACAGGCGCCTTCTTACTATGTAAATAACCAATCGCACCCTTACGATCCTCTGTTACATAAAGTGCCTTTGACTCATACACATAATCCGTAAAGATATCCATATATTTCAAAACAAGCGCTCTTCTCGAATCTATATCACCAAACTCATGGAAAAGTTCATTGGTAACAAATGCCTCACCAATCATTCTTTTCACTTCATCCAGTTCCGTTTTTGAAACCTTTTCAACTAAATAAATCTTCATTTTGTATCACCGCCAAATCAGAAGTTTTCAATATCTATTCCCGTACAGTATTCTTGTTTTATATTTCATTATATCACACCTCCACAGATTTCTACACATAAAACTTTACTTTCCTTCCGTTTGAAATTTTTGAAAAGCGGTTGTAATTTTCTGAATCTCGTTATATAATAAAAGTGTGATTACAATCACATATTTCTTAATAAAAATGTGATTTTTTCTTAATAATATACCTATAAAAGTGTGAAGGAGGAGTTTTATGGAACGCTTTATCTTAAAAAAACTGTTAAACTGGAAGAATTCTCCCTATCGTAAACCGCTCATTTTAAAAGGTGTACGTCAGGTCGGTAAAACGTGGATATTAAAGGAATTCGGAAAACGCTTTTATGAAAACACTGCCTACTTTAACTTTGACGAAAACATAGAATACAAACAATTCTTTGAAACCACCAAGGATGTGGACCGGATTTTACAAAACCTAATGTTAGCCAGTGGTCAAAAGATTATACCGGAAAAGACCCTGATTATTTTTGACGAAGTACAGGACTGTCCGAATGTCATCAACTCCATGAAATATTTTTGTGAGAATGCTCCGCAGTATCATGTTGCCTGTGCCGGTTCCCTGTTAGGTATTGCTTTGGCAAAACCTTCTTCCTTCCCGGTAGGCAAGGTCAATTTCATGCAAATTGATCCTATGACCTTTGAAGAGTTCCTACTGGCGAACGGCGACGATAACCTGCTGGCATTTTTGGAGAGCCACAATTCATTGGAGCCGATTCCGGATGCATTTTTCAATCCGCTCTACGAGAAATTAAAAATGTATTATGTCACCGGCGGCATGCCGGAAGCGGTTCGGATGTGGACGGAAGCACGGGATGTTTCTGCCATGCAGGAAGTCCTGTCCGAAATCATCAGTGCCTATGAACGTGATTTTGCAAAATATCCCAACACCGGCGAATTCCCGAAAATCTCCATGATTTGGAAATCCATTCCATCTCAGTTGGCAAGGGAAAACAAGAAATTCATTTACAAGGTTGTAAAAGAAGGCGCAAGAGCCCGTGAGTACGAGGATGCTTTGCAGTGGCTGGTGGATGCACGCTTAGTCCATAAAATCTTCCGAAGCACCGCACCCGGATTGCCGATTGCCGCTTACGACGACCTTTCCGCATTCAAAATATATCTGGCGGACGTGGGATTGCTCCGCCGCTTAGCCCAATTGGCTCCAACCGCATTCGGGGAGGGCAACCGCTTATTCACCGAATTCAAAGGCGCACTCACCGAAAACTTTGTACTCCAAACCTTGATTACCCAATTTGAGGTTTTACCGAGATATTGGGGTCAGAACAATCCTCCTTATGAAGTAGACTTTCTGATTCAGCGCGAAAACGACATCATCCCGGTGGAAGTCAAATCCGAAGCAAACACAACCAGCAAGAGCCTGAAAAAATTCAAGGAACTCTTCCCTGATAAACTTAAGCTCCGTGTCCGCTTCTCCCTTGATAACCTGAGACTGGACGGAGATGTACTAAACATTCCTCTGTTCATGGCAGATAAAACAGACCGATTGATTGGACTGGCACTGGAACAGATGAAGAGAGTGTGTGAATAAAAGTCTGTAAATACTGATCTTCTATGATAATGATTTGGGCTGAAGGCTCTCTTGGGAGCTTTCAGCCCTCGTATTATATATAACAGCTAATACCAATGCATGTCAAGTACAGGCGAATTTTTCCG
>JAZOCC010000006.1:0-6179 GCA_045596385.1 Lachnospiraceae bacterium | reverse complement strand
GATGGTATAACGGTACATGGTTCCGTTGGCTGCACTTACAGAAGTATCAACGTAAGTAAAGGTCTCGTTACCTTCAATGGTGGCAATACGCTTCCAGGCGTCAGTTCCCGCATAACTCTTACGATAAATACCATAGCCTGTCGCGCCCTCTACCTTCTGCCATCCTAAAGCAATACCGGAGGCTACGTTTGTACGTTCCGTAATATCCGGAGTGCCTACGTAGATAATACCGATTGCATCGGACATGTCGCTGTGTTTCTTCGTCTCCGCATCATAGGACGTTATTTTGTAGAAATACGTCGTTCCGGTAGTCACCTTGGTATCGGTAAAATGTGCCGCAGCCGGATTACCGAGCCACTTGTAGGTGCCGTTCTTTCCGGTCTCACTGCGCCATACACCGTACTGAGATACGCCTTCTACAGCGTTCCAGTAAACGTGAGGGCCACTGACTACGTTAGCGATTTTGTAAGGCTTTTCCGGGGTCGGAAGCTTAACTTCACTCTCAGCCTCCCCATATGCCAACATAATCGGAGAAAGACCCATTACCCGGAAGCGAATACCGTCTTTTTCCTTATGAATCTCAGGATACTCAATATCTCCCTTTGAATAACCGTTACAATCATGTTCAAAAATATGTGCGATCTTAAAATCAGTATCGGCATCCGCTCCCTCCGGATACGGTATAAACAATTCAATACCGTCTTTCGGAAAATCCTTCGGTGACACATTATACCACTTAAAGTCAGCATCCATTCCCCACAATTTCGCATCGAACAGACTGTGCTTACCAAACTTCTTGTCTGCCTTCTTATGCACCTCGTCTTTCATGTGCTTTTCCAGGTCTTCTACAGAATCAAACTCATCCTCAAACGATTCCGGAAGCGTTTCACATTCATCCACAGATACGATGTGGGTGAAGGAAAATTTCACGCCCAACTCAAGCTCGTCCACTCCGGTTTCAGTCCAATAACATGCTTCCAAGTTCGGTGAAATCTCTGACTTAAATACCGTATAAGGCAAAAAGGTCGCTTTACCGTCTACTATATCAACTCGATTCCATGCAGAACCATTTTCCGCATAAACAAGTTTATCTACATTCTCCTTCCCGACGATTTGTGCAAAATCAATTGTATATTCCTGCACAACCTTGGAGTTAATCGACGGTATCATATCTTTTAAATATACTCTTGAACCTTCAATCGGATTTGGCACATTTTCGGAAAAAGTAAGTAACTCTACAAAGGCTTCCTCACCATAAGAGGCACAATCAAGTAAAATATCAGAAGAATCAACTTCTCCCTCCACCACCAAAACTACAAAAACGCCTTCGTTAAGATCCGATTTATTAATGAAATGATGGTACACTCCTTCACTCTCTATTTTTCCGTTTGCATTAAACGAACCTATATTACCGGCTCCGTCCTCCAAATACCGATAAAAGAACCACTCAGATTGTATATTCCTATCGAGAGCGGACTCCTTAACCAAAGAAGTCGGACAAGAAATTCTGACCCCGTTATAAAAGAGATTATCATTAAAGTCATCATAATAATCCGACATATCCCACGGAATATCATAATACATGGCAATAACGGTATAAGTATCTCCTATCTCTCCTTTTAACGACTGCATCTCAAGCGCCTGATAACTGATTCCGCATTCTCTCCAGTTTAACATCGTATTCTTGCTTAAATCAATCGTCTTAATCTTATTTCCCCATAGACGTATAGTCCTTAAATTCGAAAAATACTCAACACCTTGAACAGACTCGACTCCCGGTCCTACATTTTTAATTGTGGTAACCGCTACAATCTCTTCTCCGGATAACATACCGTTACCATCCGAATCAAAATTTGCACTAACATACGCACGGAATACCTCATCCGGAAAGTTTGCTTCGGAAATCTCAACATCTCCTTCCGGCATAATTGCAAGAGAAGCCTCTTGTACCATAACCCCGTATACTCTCACCGCCAAATCGCTACTGTTCTCTTTCAGTCTTTGTATAGTTGCAGCTTTTATGGTAATTGACAACTCTTTAGTGTTTCTGTCTATTTCGACACAGTCATACTCATTTATTTTACTACTGTCCACAAAGTCCTCTGCTGTCAAATTCGTCCCATCACTTAAATTCGTAAACTGAATGTTATACCAATCATATCCTTCCGGTACTACGGTATACTTTATCGTAACAGTAACATTTTCGGTCCCGTCAAACATTTCCAGTTCTCCAGCCGGAACAATATGTGCCGTATTCCAGTCACCTGCATAATACTCATCTTCCTCTGCCGGAGTCATCACCACCTTGGTAAAATAAACACCCGAAGACCGGAACTGGATTCCACCCTCAAAAACTGCTCTATTAACGTCATATTTTTTCAAAACAAAGGTAATCGTTCCCTGTTCTTCATCTACATTCAAATCACCGAGCAGTGCAAGTCTTGTGCCATATGCCGTATACACATCAAACCACTTTTCTTCAGAGTCACCGAGTGACACATAATCTACTGTAAAGGAGATAGGTCTCTCTGATGTCGGAAAAATAACAGACGAAATTCCAGGTGATACAATGTTTCCTTCCCAATCCGGCTCCGGACAGGTCGTTCCAAAATCAACCTCTACTCTTCTTATCTTCTTAAGCCCCGCATCCTTCACAACAACACCGCACACCTGTATGCCAAGCTCACCGCCGTTTGCAATCAGTCGCTGTACTGCGGAGGATTTTATCGTAATCGCCATCTTCTCCGCATTTTTGTCCACACCGATACAGCCATACTCATTCACCCTGTCGGACTCCACATAATCCTCTGCAGACAAGCTCGTCCAATTGCTTAAATCCGTAAGCTGGATATTAGGCCAGTCATACCCCTCCGAAACCACATAATACTCCATTGTAAAGACTACATCGTCCGTTCCCTGAAGCGCTGCCAATTCACTTACGGAAAAAGTACGTGCCACATTCCAGTCGCCCACATAATAATCGTCCGCCTTGGCCGGTGTCAACACTGCCTGGGTAAAGTACATCTCGAACATATTAAACATGATACCGCCTTCGGCTATGGCCTTGGCGATGTCGTCTTCTTCGATAACAAAGGTAATCGTCCCCCGATCTTTGTCCGTATTCACATTACCTTTCATCGTAAGTGCGTTCCAATACGTAGTATTTGCCACAAACCACGGATATTCCGCATTTCCGGTCTTCACATAATCCATCGTAAAGGTTACCGCACCATTATACATCTGTAGAACTTCCGGTAAAATGGTCGGTGATACTGCCGTTCCGAATTCATTCGGTTCCGGATATGAAGCATCCAACTCGATGACCTTCTTAACTCCGCCTTCCGTTACCGTAACATTCTCAATTATAATGCCACGAACTTCCACACGAAGTCCGTCTCCCTCTGCAAGCTTCGCCACCGCTTCCGCTGACAACCCAACTATTACCTTAGAGTCGCTCTTCGGAACATGAATGTGGTTATACTCATTGATACCGTACTCTAAGTATGTATATTCCTCTTCAACAAAAGCCTTCCAGTCACTGTTCTTGTTAATCAGTAAAAACAGATAATCGGAATAGCTTTCATCCGTAACCGTTCTATAATCGATGGATAAGGTCACTTCCCCGGAAATATTTTCAAACACAGACGCCGGTATCGCATATCCTTCCTGCCAATCTCCTGCGTAGTAATCATCCGGTTCTGCCGGTGCCAATGTAGCTTTGGTAAAATATACTCCCCAAAGATGAAACATAAGCCCGCCTTCTGCTATGACCTTCTCAATATCTGCTTTTTCCAAAACAAAGGTAATCGTCCCTGTCTCGTCACTAATAAATATATTTCCCTTCGGAGCAAGCTCTCCCCACTCCACAGTTTTGGCGCCGAATCCCGGCCACTCATGAGTCCCTGTTGTAACATAATCCAAGGTAACCGCAACCGCTCCGTCAAACTGCAATAATGCAGCTGCCGAAATCACCGTTGACGTTACATTACCCCACTCATCCTCCTCCGGATAAGAAGAATCCAATACAAACTCACGGTCAGTCACCGGTCCCTCAATTACAGTTACGTCGTTTATAATCAAGCCGAAAACCTGGATACAGACTCCGTCGCCACCTGCAATCTCCGCAACCGCTTCTTCGGACAGCATAACAACTGTCGTAGATTTATTCTCCGGAACATGTATCAGATCCCATTCGTTGATTTCGTACTCTAAAAACGAGAAATCCTCTTCCGTAAACGGCACCCACTCTTCCAGCTTATTATTTACCTTAAACTGATAAAACTCCGAGCCTTCTACAACCGTGTAGTCAATCACTAATGACACATCACCGTTGAGACCTTCAAACTCGGAAGCCGGTATTGCATAGCCCTCTCCCCAGTCTCCCACATATTCCGCTGCTTCCGCCACCTGTACACTACTGCTTAATACAGGCACAAACATCGCAATCAGCAACGAAAACACCAGAATCATTGATATTGCCTTTTTGGTCTTTTGTTTCATATTGCCCCTTTCCTGCCCGGTAATAATTCACATTCCGCACGGCACAAAAAAAATCGCTTGCCACAAAACAATTTGTCTTAATTTCCGTTTATATGGTAACTATAATTATACCATATTACCGATATTTGTGTCTATCTTTTTTGATTATTATTACAATTTTTATACCTTTGCAAAAATATCCCCTTTTTATCAGTCTCTTTCCACTGATAAAAAGGGGATTCTAGCACTTATGTTACGGCATCGTCACACTCTGTCCTGCAGACCAGCCGGAGTAGAAGCTTCCCACTCCGTCCACTGTCTTGTAACTTCTTACCTGTACGGTATATGTTACGCCGCTTGTCAGTCCGGTAAAGGTCTTTGTTCCGGTCTTGTAATCGGTCACCTTAAAGGTCTTTGCCGTACCGTCTGCTGTCACAAAACGAATCTCGTATCCGGTTGCCTGAGATGTAGTCGTCCAGGTGCACTTTGCGGAAGTTGCATCCACTGCCGTCACGCTGCTTATCGCACGGTCTGTCAGACGGGTCATGGTTCGTCCTGTGTTCCTGCATCCGGACAGCGTTTTCATATTGCTGCCTGCCAGTGCACGAATGGTATAGCGGTATACGGTTCCGTTTGCCGTAGCCACGGACGTATCCGTGTAGGTAAAGGTATTGTTTCCTTCGATAGTGGCAATACGTGCCCATGCATCTGCTCCGTCATAGCTCTTACGGTAGATGGCATAGCCGGTTGCTCCGTCTATCTTCTGCCAGCCCAGTGCAATACCGTTCGTTACATTCTCACGGCTGGTGATATCCGGGGTTCCCACGTAGGTCATACCGATAGCTTCGGATCTCGCACCGTGGGTGTTACTTGCCACATCCATGGCGGTTACCTTGTAATAATAAGTCTTTCCGCTGACTACCGTGGTATCGGTAAAGTGCGGTACCGTCGGATTTGCAATCCACTTATACGTACCGTCCTTGCCGGTCTCACTTCTCCATAATCCGAACTTCTCTACTCCTGCAATCGCCTTCCAGTATACATGAACACCGCTGACTACGTTGGTGATATTGTGCGGTTTTGCCGGAGTCGGAAGTACATCCGCACCCGGTGTCGGCGTTGCAGTCGGCTTCGGGGTCGGGGTCGCGGTTGGCTTAGGAGTCGGGGTAGGCGTAGCGGTTGGCTTAGGGGTCGGGGTCGCAGTCGGTGCCGCGCCCAAGGTTACATCCTTTCCTTCCGACCAGTCGGAATAGAAGGTTCCCACACCGTCTACCGTCTTGTAGCTCCGAACCTGTACATAGTAGGTGGTTCCTTCCGTTAAGCCCGTAAACACCTTCGTTCCGGTCTTATAATTGCCTACCGTAAAACTCTTTGTCATTCCCGTCTCAGGTACAAACTGTATCTGATAACCGGTTACCTGTGCCGAGGTGGTCCAGGTACACTTCACGGAGGTGCTGCTTTCTGCCGTTACATTACTTAACTCACGATTCGACAGACGTACCATGGTCCGTCCCGTATTTCTACAACCGGACAGGGTCTTTAAATCACTTCCTGCCAGTGCACGGATGGTATAACGGTACATGGTTCCGTTGGCTGCACTTACAGAAGTATCAACGTAAGTAAAGGTCTCGTTACCTTCAATGGTGGCAATACGCTTCCAGGCGTCAGTTCCCGCATAACTCTTACGATAAATACCATAG
>JAZOCC010000005.1:0-10543 GCA_045596385.1 Lachnospiraceae bacterium | reverse complement strand
ATACCGTATCCTGTAGCGCCATCAATCTTATTCCACTGTAATACAACGCCCGAGGTCTCGTTAAAACGCCGGGTAATGTCCGGTGTTCTTACATACGCAACACCGCCGGCCTCAGACTTTGCTCCGTGGGCTCCCGTACTCAGGTCCATGCAGGATACCTTATAGAAATAAGTCTTTCCGCTGACTACATTCTTATCCTGATAACTGTTCTGCGTCGGGTTACACAACCATTTGTAAGTGCCGTTCTTTCCGGTCTCACTTCGCCAAAGTCCGTACTTTTCCACACCGTTTACAGCAGTCCACCTTACTCGGATGCTGTCAACAATATTGGTAGCCGTAGGCTTTGACGGGGTTGCCACCACTGCTTTTTCTTCCGCATATGCTGTCACAGCCGGAAGGGTTACTCCGGTCAAACAAAACATACACAGAAGTGCCATCAAAAGTTTCTTCATAGCTAACCTCCGTTGTAAAATTATCGTTACTTTTAATTATAGTACCACTTTCATTCATTGTCAAATAAAGTCCATTTAAATATTAAAAAATTATTAATATTTTCTAAATATCCTCGCGGAGCCTTTCTGCTTAATAGAAACTGCACTATTTCCTATAAAGTAAAAAACAGAGCGTTACTTTCGCTCTGTTTCCTTTATTGCTTCTTCTAAAGTATATTTTCTGTATTCCTGCTTACACGCACTCAGCTCATCCGCATAAGCGAAATTCCCGAAGGCCTTATTTACCATTCCGGATACATGACTGAGTAGCTTTAGCATCCACCCGCACCCCGGAATAAGCCGGACCTTCTTTCCGTTTGCTTCCCCGATCAACTTCACCAAATCCGAGGTACAAAACACTTCCTTATCACTTGGGCAAAAGATTCCCTGTTCCTCATTCTCAATCATCAGCCGGACAAATTCCGTCAGATTGCCGATATAGAGCATAGACCGGGCATTATCCACCTTCGGGAACACAGGAAGCTTCCTCGCCATCTTGGAAAGAGTCACATAGTTTCCTTTACAATTTCTTCCGTAAATCATCGGGCACCGGAGAATTACCACCCGGAACTCCTCCGACGCAAGCTGTAGGATTTCTTCTTCCGCCTTAAGCTTACTGTCGCTGTAGCAATTTACCCTCACTGTAGGCGTCTCCCGGGTAACTACTTTACGTTTGCCGATGGGAGCGCTTAACCCATATACATTAGCCGTACTCATAAATAGAAACTGTCGGACGCCTTGCTCCTTCGCCTTCCTTGCTACCTCAACGGCAAGCTGCGTATTCACCTTGAAATACAATGCCCTTTCGTCTTCCGACAACTTCCGGATATCCGCATGGGCAATCCCTGCCACATGAAATACACAATCATAGCCGGAAAAATCGGCATTTTTCCAGGTAATATCCCGGACATCCACCGTATGCACATAATAGTGGGCCGGTTGCAGAGACAAATACTGCTCCACAGATGTCCCGACATAACTATCCGCACCTGTTATTAACACTCGTTTCATTCTTCACTCACACTCTTCTTTAATTCCCCTGTACCGCCTTCCACGACACCATCCCGCTTTACTACCTTTCCGATGGTCATAAAAAAGCATTTACAGTCAAACAAAAAACTTTCCTTTTCCACATATTCTCCATCCAGCTTCGCCTTCACCGGAATCTCCAGCTCGTCTCTGCCGTTAATCTGGGCCCATCCGGTCAGTCCCGGCTTTACATCGTTGGCACCGTACTTATCCCGCTCCGCGATTAAATCAAACTGATTCCAAAGCGCCGGTCTCGGTCCCACCACAGACATGTGCCCCGCAAAAATATTAAACAACTGCGGTAGCTCATCCAGGCTGAACTTTCGCAGTACCTTACCGATTTTTAACAAATACTGCTCCGGATTCTCCAGCAAATGAGTCGGCACATCATGAGGCGTGGACGTCTTCATACTGCGAAACTTATACAAGTTAAAATGAGACTTGTGAAGTCCTACCCGCTTCTGCTTAAACAACACCGGTCCCGGGTCGTTGCACCAGATAATCAGTGCAATAATCCCCATAGGAACAGCCAGCACCACAATCCCCAGTGCCGACAACACAATATCCACACAACGTTTCCCGAATCGCTTATACAACCTTATCACTCTCCTGCTGACAATCCTCCGGACTGTCTTCCTCGTTCTTTGCTACAGTATATGTCGGTACGATCTTCTGTAGCATCACTCTTACATCCTCTGTTTCCTCATAAACCGCATCCTTTAACTCCGTCAGACTGTCCAAAAAGGCATCATCCTCCATCTCAATCGGCTTTGCTATGGAAATACGGTCGTTTGAGGTCTTATCCAAATCTTCCTCCTCCATGAGGCACTCCTCATAGAGCTTCTCTCCCGGACGGAGTCCGATATATTCAATCATAATATCCTCATTCGGCGTTAATCCCGAAAGTCGGATCAAATTCTTCGCCAGTTCCACAATCTTTACCGGCTCCCCCATATCCAGCACGAAAATCTCGCCACCCTTTGCAAAAGCTCCCGCCTGAAGCACAAGAGACACCGCCTCCGGTATAGTCATGAAGTAACGGATAATATCCGGATGGGTCACCGTAACCGGACCGCCCTCCTTAATCTGCTGCTTAAAGAGCGGAATCACGCTGCCGTTACTGCCCAGTACATTACCGAAACGTACCGCCACAAACTCCGTCTTCGAACGGCGGTTATAGGCCTGCACAATCATCTCACAGATACGCTTGCTGGCGCCCATGATATTGGTCGGATTAACCGCCTTATCGGTGGAAATCAAAACAAAACGCTCCACACCGTAACGGTCTGCCGCCTGCACGGTCTTTAAGGTACCGAACACATTATTTTTTATCGCCTCGTTCGGGCTGTCCTCCATAAGCGGTACATGCTTATGAGCCGCTGCATGGAACACAATATTCGGATGATACTGTTCAAATATCGAATTCATACGGTTCGTATTCCGTACCGACGCAATCAGTACCACCAGATCCAGCTTCGGAAACTTTCTCTTTAATTCCTGCTGTATTTCATAGGCATTATTCTCGTAAATATCAACAATCACCAGCTGCTTCGGCTGCGCCTCCGCAACCTGTCTGCAAAGCTCTCCTCCGATGGAGCCGCCGCCGCCTGTTACCAGCACTACCTGGTCCTTCAGATACTCGGTAATCGCCGGTAAATCCACGGAAATAGGCTCTCTTCCCAGCAAGTCCTCAATATCCACGTGCCGTAGGTCGCTGACACGTACATCCTGATTTACAATCTGGTACACGCCCGGAAGTGTCTTTAACTCACAACCTGTCTCGTTACAAATCTTTGCAATTTCTGCCACCGTTTTTCTGGAGATAGACGGCATTGCAATAATAATCTCGTCAATCTGGTACTTTAACGCCGCAGATACAATAGACTCTCTGCCGCCCACAATACGACAGCCCTGAATCACCTTGCCCCTTAAATCCGCATTATCATCAATCACACACTGTACACGCTTACACATATGCGTACTGGTCTTCAACTCCCGAATCAACATGTCAGCCGCTGCTCCGGCACCGATTACCATTACCCTGGAAGTCTCCATACCACGCTTTTTATCCATGAACCTTTTCTGCATATTGCGAGCTACACGATAGAAAAAGCGGGTAAATACCGTAATAAAAATCAACGCTCCCGCATATAAAAACCAGTAACTGCGCGGCATACGCAACCCGGCAAGCTTCATCCCCACAACCTTAAGCACGGTGGACAACACCACCGCCAACACAATCTGCTGTACCTCGTAAAAACCCGCATAACGCCATACACTGTGATATAATTTAAAGAACCAAAACACTATAATCGATACCACAATACAAAAAGGAAGTGCCTTCCATGCATTTTCCAAATACGGCTCCAAAATCTCCTTAAACGAGAGATTGAAACGCAACAACAGCGCTATCATGGACGCAGCAAAAATACCGACAGCATCCAACACTATCAGCAACATTTGCCGCAATATTAATTCCCTATCTCGAAAAAACTTTCCCATTATTCAAAATCCTCTTATATTTCTATATCAAAACTGTTTCATCGACAAAATACACCACTTTTATCATATCACTATGTCAAGAAAAACACAAGAGAATCTTTCCTTGCAAATTATGGGCCAACAAAAAGGGAGCATTTATATCTAAAGTAAAACCAGAAGACCGTACAGCAAGGGAAAAACAGGATAACTGTCTGCAAGCTGCAAAAAAAGCTGCCAGCAGGCGATACCTACTGGCAGGAAAAATTTCATTTTTTCAATTGTCTACTTGACGGGAAGCAGTTCACTTTCTATATTATCTTACTTCACCTTCAAACGAATCAAATTGTAGGAGTGCGGCTCCAACTCAACGGAATCGGCCTTTGCATTACCGTCACGGGCAACTACCGCCTGATTATCTACGGAATTGGTAGCCTTCATGTCGTCATGGTTCACAATCTTGTGCTCCAGAACGCTTTCTACGGTAAAGCCTTCCAAACCGAGGTCTAAGGTAACACTCTCCTTTAAGTTTCTGTTTACGACGAATACAGCCACTTCTCCTGCTTCTTCATTGTATACTGCGGAACAGTCTACGTACGGAATCGCATCCCACTTCCCTGCCGCATACTTCTCACACTCGCAAGCTGCCTTCAGCGCAATACCGCGACCATAGCGTGCCGCATACATGTACGGATAGAAAATCGTCTGTAACCACATCTTACCGCCGGTTACGGTCATAATCGGAGCGATAACGTTTACCAGCTGTGCAAGACAACCGATCTTTACACGGTCGGAATGGTTAATCAAAGAATTCACCAAGCCACCCACAACAAGAGCATCCTCCATGTTGTAAATATCCTCCAGCTGCGGCGGAGCAATACTCCAACGCGGAATCTGCTTATCTGCCTCGTTGGAATGGAACCATACATTCCACTCATCGAAGGAAAGGTAAATATCCTTCTCACTCTTCTTCTCTGCCTTTACCTTATCACAAATCGCAGCCACGGTCTCGATAAAATGGTCCATATCAAGAGAGCTTCCTAAATACTCTTCCGTATTATTCTCACGGTTTCCGTAGTAGCTATGTAAGGAAATATAATCAATGTGCTCGTAACACTCGCGAAGCACGGTCTCCTCCCACTCACCGAAGGTCGGCATACTGCTGGAAGAACTGCCGCAAGCAACCAGCTCGATGGACGGGTCGGTCCACTTCATAATCTTTGCAGCTTCACAAGCCTTTCTTGCATATTCCTTTGCTTCCAAGTGACAAATCTGCCACGGGCCGTCCATCTCGTTACCGAGACACCAAGTACGGATGCCGAACGGCTCCTCAAAACCGTTCTTACGGCGCATATCCGCATAATAAGTATCTGTCACAGCGTTACAGTACTCTACCAGATTTCCGGCTTCCTCTGCACCTCTGGTACCGAGGTTCACTGCCATCATAATCTCACTTCCGGCACGCTTTGCCCACTCCTGGAACTCATCGATACCCACTTCGTTGGTCTCAATGGTACCCCAAGCCAGCTCCAAACGACGCGGACGCTTTGCCTTATCGCCGGTACCGTCTTCCCAACGATAGCCGGAAACAAAATTGCCGCCCGGATAACGCACCAACGGCACCTTCATCTCTTTAATCACTTCCATAACGTCTCCACGGAAGCCCATATCATCCGCAGTCTCATGACCCGGCTCATAAATACCGCCGTACACCGCACGTCCCAAATGCTCGATAAAAGAACCGTACAGTCTGTCATCAATCTTACTAACAATCTTGTCTTTGCTTAAACTAAGCTTTGCCTTCATAAGAAACTCCTTCCTTCTGTAAAATCCGCCGTCTTTTCGGCATATTACCATACTTTTATTGTATCATGCTTTTCTCTGTTGTACATATACGATATTGCAAAAAAACTAACATATTGTGCAAATATCATTTTTGTGTTATTCTAAAGAAAAAGCGCGTGAATTTCACGTAAGCACGATATTTTCGCAATATTAAAGCACCTTTACCGTTTCACGGCACGTTCAGATTCAAATTAACAAAATGCACACATAACATCTCCTATATTGCAGAAAGGATTCCTATGAATATCAAAAAAATAGGCTACCATCATACCCACGACACCTCGTTCCATATCGATCGTCCCTTAGGTTCCGGAGACTGGCTGTTACTTCTGGTATTCACTCCCTCCCGTCTTGTCCTTAACGGAACAGAACGCGCCACCACCGAGCCTTATTTTATTCTGTACAACATCGGCACGCCCCAGCATTACGGAGCAACGGACACCGACTACACCGATGACTGGGTACACCTTACCTTAAACGAACGAGACCTGGCTCACCTAAAAGAACTGGGCATCCCCTTTGATACGCCGGTGTTCATAAAAAACATAGAACAGCTTTCCGATCTTTTGGAATCTATGACCTACGAATTTCACTCTCCGCATCCGTTAAAGCAGGAAAACTTAACCCTGTATCTGCGCCTGTTTTTTAACTATTTAAGCGAAGAATTTGAGGCCATCCGGCATCGGGACCCGCATTTTCTGCTGTTTAACCGCATCCGCAGCCAGATGTATAACGAGCCGTATTTATATCACTCCCCGGACGAGCTGGCAAAGGAGGCGGGCCTTAGCCGCTCTTCCTTCCAGCATATCTATCGGAAGCTGTACGGCACCGGCGTCATCGCGGACCTCATCCGCGCCAGGACGGAATACGCCTGTTATCTGCTGTCCTCCACCACCCTTCCGGTGTACCAGATTGCGGACACCTGCGGCTATCACAGCGAGATTCACTTTATGCGGCAGTTTAAGGAGCAGATAGGAAAGACACCGACGGAGTATCGGAGAAGTGCGGACACGGTAGAATAACTGCTCTTTTTGAACGTGTGATCATTTCATTTTCAAAAAATACTTGCATTCTTTTTCATTCCGTGTTATGATACACCTAAATTTTTCGAAAGGACAACTGCTATGAATCACTTTTTACGAAACAGCTTAAGACGCAGACAGAGACGTAAGCTCTTGTAACCATGCTGATATTCGCACGGTTGCAAGAGAGTACGTCTTGTTGCCGTGCGGTGCTGTGAAAGATTCATAGAGACAGAGAACCGCAACGGATTTCGCAAATGCGAGCCTTGCGGTTCTTTTTGTTTGTGAAATCCGGTTCCTTATCTGCGATTCCGTGTTACGTTTGCACCCTTTCAAAACATCAAAACATAGGAGGTATTTATGAAAACCAAACTTTGTAACCACATCGCTAACACGCTTCCGGACATTTCCACAGACAACATTGCCGAGCTGCTGGCTGTCCCGCCGGAAGCATCCATGGGGGACTTCGCCCTGCCCTGCTTTTCTTTTGCAAAAGCCTTGCAGAAAAGCCCTGCCCTGATTGCGGAGGATATTAAGTCCGCTCTTTTGCCGGATTTGACCACGCTGGGCATCGACCGCATCGAAACCGTCGGCGGCTACTGCAACTTCTTTTTTGACCGCACCGCTTACGCAAAGGACTGCCTTTCCAAACTGCATACCGAGACTCTTGGCGTAGACCGACCGGGCACCGGTAAAACCGTGTGCATGGACTACTCCTCTCCCAACATTGCAAAAAACTTTCACGTAGGCCATTTGCGTACCACGGTTATCGGTAATTCATTATATAAAATTTTCGATAAATTAGGCTGGCATGTGGTTCGTATTAATCATCTGGGCGACTGGGGCACCCAGTTCGGAAAGCTGATTGTTGCTTATAAGCTTTGGAGCAGCAAAGAACAGGTAGAAGAAAAGGGAATCGAAGAGCTGCTTCGTATTTATGTGAAGTTTAATATGGAAGAAAAACTGCATCCGGAGCTTACGGAAGAGGCCCGCGCCTGGTTTGTAAAAATGGAGCAAAACGACCCGGAGGCACTTTCCTTTTGGAACTGGTTCAAGGACATCAGTATGATTGAATTTGAGCGGGTTTACGACCTGCTTCACATGTCCTTTGACTCCTACACCGGAGAGAGCTTCTTCCGTGAAAAAGTCCCGGCACTGGTGAAAGAGCTGGAAGAAAAGAACCTGCTGACGGAAAGCCAGGGAGCCAAAATCATTGACTTGTCCGCCTATGATATGCCACCGTGTCTGATCCTGAAAAACGACGGCGGTTCCATCTACCACTCCCGTGATATCGCGGCGGTTCTGTACCGTAAGGAGACCTATGACTTTGACAAATGCCTCTATGTTACCGGCTTGGAACAAAGTCTGCATTTTAAACAAGTTTTTCAGGCAGTAAAACTGATGGGCTATAACTGGACCGACTCTTTGGTACACATTCCTTACGGTCTGGTAAGCCTCGGGGGCTTGAAACTCTCCACCCGTGGCGGCCATATCATCTACGCAGAGGACATCTTAAAGGAAGCCATCTCCCGTGCTTTAGCGGCTATTGAAGAGAAAAATCCGAACCTGCAAGACAAAGAATCTGTGGCGCAGATGGTCGGCGTGGGCGCGGTTATTTTCCACGACCTGTTTAACCAACGTATCAAAAACGTAGAATTCTCCTGGAACGAGGTCTTAAGCTTTGACGGCACCACCGGCCCTTATGTCCAGTACACCTGTGCCCGGGCAAAGAGCGTATTACGGAAAGGCAATTTCTGTTCTGATACCGCCGATATTGTCAATACCGCTGCCACAGCAGAAGACACGCTTGCGGATATTGATTATTCCGTTTTCATCAATGACTGCAGCTATGCCTTAATCAAAACACTGTCCGGTTACAACGATGCGGTACAAGCCGCTGCCGAACGTTATGAACCTTCTGTTATCGCACGGTATCTTATCTCCGTTGCCGCCGCCTTCAATAAATTCTACCACGAGTGTTCCATTCTGCACGCAGAAGACCACGAGAAGAAAGCCCGTCTTCTACTAACGGATCTGGTACAAAAAGTACTGACGGACGGATGTGGGTTACTGGGGATGGCGTGTCCGGAGGAGATGTAAAACATAAAAAGGTCGCATCCGTAGCCCTGAGGTGACCCCAAAAAGTTAGACTTTTTAAGCGTAGCAGTTATGAATGGCTGCTACGCTGTTTTTATGCAGCCAAGAGGCTAAGTCTGTATTCCACAGGACTCATCCATCCCAGTTTCTGTTTGATGCGTTGTTCATTGTAGTACTTTACGTATTGCTCTATTGCGTTACGGAGTTCATCATAGCTATAATACACACATCCATAGTACATTTCTTGTTTCATTACACCAAAGAAGTTTTCCATTATTGAATTATCATAACAGTTCCCTTTACGAGACATGCTTTGAAATATTCGATTTTCTTCAAGACGATACACATACGCCTTCATTTGATACGCCCAGCCACGATCCGAATGAAAAGTCCTTCGATATGGACAATCGGATGTGATCTCTATTGTTTCTTCCAGAGCCTTCATAATCCCCATGGCGGACGGTTGTTTTGAAATACTGTAACTCAGTATCTCACTATTGCACATATCCAGAAACGGGTCGAAATAAAGCTTTCTAATCACCATACGTCCTTTTTCATCCACCTCGTAATACTTAAATTCGGTGGTATCTGTTGTGATTTTCTGATGTGGGATGTGCGTATTAAAACGTCTATGTATTCTGTTAGGAGCAACTTTTCCCACCTTCCCCCTATAGGAACTATACCGACGACTTTTCCGGGTGAAAGAGGTTACTTGAAGGCCAAGCTTCTGCATAATTCTTTGAACTCGTTTTTTATTTACAACATAGCCGAGTTTACGAAGCATTCCATGCATTCTCCGGTACCCAAAGTCTTTGTTTTCAGCATGTATTTCCAAAATCTTTTCTTCGAGTTCCTTGTTTGGATTTTTCCTGTCAAAACGTTTTTGCCAGTACATATATGTTGCTTTCGGAAAACCTACCACTGCGAGAATGTCTTTCAGTTTGAACTCTCCTCGGAGGCTGTGGATGATTCTCGCTGTTTTTTCAGAAGAGCTTCCTCCTCTAAACGCAGCCTCCTCAGTTCTTTTAAATAAGCATTCTCTATTCTGAGTTTAAGTAATTCATTTTCGAGTTGTTTTATGTGTTCTGCGCTGGTATCAACTGAAGCAGTTTCATTAATCGTTGTTCTTTCCTTGTTGTCTGATGATTTCAATGATTTTTTTCGCCCCTTCTTTTTAGGTCTCAAAGCATCAGGACCGGCAATTCTAAAATCATTTACCCATTTCGTGATAAGAGAAGGGTTTGTCATCCCTTCAGACAAGGCCAGTTCTTGATATGAGACTTCACTTGATAAATATAATTCTACCACATGAAGTTTATATTCAAAAGAATATATTGTATTTTTTCTAGAACGGCGCAATCCATCATCTCCGAATTCGTTGTAGGCAGCTATCCATCTTATTACCTGTCTACTATTGTCAGAAGTTCCGATATGATACTTTTTAGCTAACTCGTGTGAACTCCCTTTTCCTTCCAGGTATTCTTTTACAATCTTCTTTTTAAATTCAAAACTGTATTTTGCCACTAAAAAACCGACCTCCCAATCGTTAGATTTTTGGTCTAACTTTTGGGGGTCGGTTCA
>JAZOCC010000004.1:0-72555 GCA_045596385.1 Lachnospiraceae bacterium | reverse complement strand
AACGAAAAATTGTTTCAGTTTTTTCATAAAGATTTCAACCTCGCACTCGCGTTTTTGCATAAAAAAAGCGGAGAAGGCGGGATTTGAACCCGCGCACCGCTATTAACGACCTACTCCCTTTCCAGGGGAGCCCCTTCAGCCGCTTGGGTATTTCTCCAGTTGCTGACACAATGTCATTATTTAATTCCATGTTCCGGAAGAAGTCTTCGAACCATCTTCCTAGCGGAGAATGTGGGATTCGAACCCACGGTCCCTTTCGGAATCACTGGTTTTCAAGACCAGCCCCTTAAACCACTCGGGCAACTCTCCGAAACAGTGCTTGATTATAGTACCACGAAACCCTTTCAATGTCAAGCACTTTTTTACAATTTTTTTACGCAATTTTTTACTTCTTTTTTTGGAAGAAAGTATACACTGCATGTGCCGCTGCTACATTCATGGAATCCACTGCCGCCAGCTCTTCTTCCGAAGCCGCACGGATTGCTTCCTGACTTCCGAAGGCCTTCATCAGCGCCCTCCGTCTGGTCGGTCCGATTCCTTCGATTTCATCTAATATAGAATGAACCTGTTCTTTCCCGCGTAAAGAGCGGTGATACTCAATAGCAAACCGATGGGTCTCGTCCTGAATCCTGGTCAGCAATCGGAATCCTTCTCCGTGCTGATTCATCGGTAACTCTTCATTATGAAAATACAGCCCTCTGGTACGATGCTTATCATCCTTTACCATACCGCACACCGGAATATTGATTCCCAGTTCGTAAAGCACCTGCTCTGCTATGTTTACCTGTCCCTTTCCTCCATCCATCAATATCAAATCCGGGAATTTGGAAAACTTTTCCTCCGTACCTTCCTCCAGTTCCTTTAATCCGTGAGAAAAACGACGAGTCAATACCTCCCGCATGCTGGCATAGTCATCCGCGCCCTGTACTGTCTTGATCCGGAACTTCCGGTACTCTGCCTTATTCGGCCTTCCGTTTTCAAACACCACCATAGAAGCCACCGAAGCAAATCCTGCCGTATTGGAAATATCAAAGGACTCGGTGCGCCCCAGTTCCGGCAGCCCCAAAAGCTCCGCGATCTCATCCGCAGCTCCCTTTGTCTTTTTCTCTTCCGCAGCAATCTTTTCCGCATCCTTTTGCAATACCATGGATGCATTTTTCTCCGCAAGCTCTACCAAACGTTCCTTCTCACCTTTTTTCGGCACAAGAATCTTTACTCTGCGACCGGAACGCTCCGACAAATAATTCTCCAGAAGTTCTCTCTCTTCGATTTCTTCCGATAATAGTAATTCCTTCGGAATATGCGGAGTGCCGCCGTAAAACTGCTTAATAAACTCCTGTAATACAAAAGCCCGGTCTTCCCCCTCTACTCCGGTCAGATAAAAATGCTCTCGTCCAATCATCTTTCCTTCCCGCACAAAGAACACCTGAACCACCGCTTCCTCTCCCGCAGTAGCAATGGCCGCAATATCCCGGTCCACCGTCAAATCCGCATCCGCTTTCTGGTGCTCTGCCATCCGATGTACACTATTTAATAAGTCACGGTACTCTGCCGCCTTCTCAAATTCCAAATTCATAGAAGCTTCTTTCATCAACTGCTCCAGTCGTTTCGTAATCAAAGAAAAATTACCGGTCAAAAACGCCATTACCTGTTCAATGGACGCCCCATACTCTTCCCGTGAAATTTCTCCCTGACACGGAGCCTTACATTGGCCCATATGATAATACAGGCACGGACGGTTGCTTTTCTCCTTCGGAAGATTCAGATTGCAATTTCGAATCTGATAGGTCTTCTTTAACAAATCAAGGGTATCCTTTACCGCCTGTCCGCTGGTATACGGGCCGAAATACTTTGCCTTATCTTTTCCCCTGGAGCGTGAAAACAACACCCTCGGAAACGGCTCATTTACCGTCACCCGGATGTATGGGTAATGCTTATCATCCTTTAACATCGTATTGTACTTTGGACGATGTTCTTTAATCAAATTGCACTCCAGTACCAATGCTTCCATCTCGGAATCCACTACAATATACTCAAACCGCGCCACCAAAGACACCATCTTCTGAATCTTTGGGGACAAATTCCGGCTGCTCTGGAAATACTGACGAACACGATTTTTAAGGCTGATCGCCTTACCCACATAAATAATGGCATCCGCCTTATCGTGCATAATATAAACTCCCGGCTTAGCCGGGAGCTTTTTTAACTCTTCTTCGATATCAAACATAAGGATCAGACCCTTTCCACGCAGTTTTATTCCCAGATGTTCTTTTCCGTAATAACTTCTGCTTCTTTTTCTGCCGCATCTACTGCATCTCCGAGTGCAACATCAAAGGACGCTTTTTCTTCTTTCGATTCGGTATCCTTTTTATCCCCGGAACCGTGTTCTTCCGAAATTCCCTTTACCTCACGGTAAATCTTCATAAACTCTTTACCGGTGATGGTTTCCTTTTCAAACAGGAACTCCGCAATCTTATCCAGTACATCGCGGTTCTCAGATAACATCTTATATGCCTTGTCATAACATTCCTTCAAAAGCTCCATCACTTCGTTATCAATAAGAGCCGCAGTGGCATCGGCACAGTTCTGTACCGGTCTGCCGTCCAGATAACGATTCTGTACGGATTCCAGTCCCATCAAACCAAACTTTTCCGACATACCATACTGGGTAATCATGGCACGGGCAACGGACGTTGCCTTTTCAATGTCGTTGGATGCACCGGTAGTTACCGAACCGAATACCAGCTCCTCTGCCGCACGTCCGCCAAACAGAGTAACGAGGCGAGCCAAAAGCTCCTCCTTCTTCATTAAATACTTTTCTTCCTCCGGCACCTGCATCACATAACCCAGAGCACCCATGGTACGCGGAACAATGGTAATCTTTTGTACCGGCTCCGCATTTTTATCCAGGCAGGCAATTAACGCATGCCCCACCTCATGATATGCCACAATCCTCTTCTCTTCTTTTCCTAAAATGCGGTCCTTCTTTTCCTTGCCGGCAATGACTACTTCCACGGACTCAAACAAATCCGCCTGGGTCACTACGGTACGGCCCTGTTTTACCGCAAGAATGGCTGCTTCGTTAATAATATTGGCCAAATCGGAACCCACTGCTCCGGAAGTTGCCATGGCAATTTCTTCCAAATCTACGGAATCATGCATTAATACATGCTTTGCATGCACCTTTAAAATATCGATACGTCCCTTCAAATCCGGCTTATCCACAATAATTCTACGGTCGAAACGTCCCGGACGAAGCAATGCTTTATCCAATACCTCCGGACGATTGGTGGCCGCAAGGATGACAAGCCCCTTAGAAGTATCAAACCCGTCCATTTCGGAAAGAAGCTGATTCAAGGTCTGCTCACGCTCATCGTTTCCGCCGCCGTAGTGAGAGTCACGACTCTTACCGATAGCATCCACCTCATCGATAAAAATAATACACGGCGCCTGGGCCTGGGCTTGCTTAAACAAATCACGCACACGGGAAGCGCCCACACCCACAAACATCTCCACAAAATCCGAACCTGACAAAGAGAAAAACGGCACCTTTGCTTCACCGGCCACTGCCTTTGCAAGTAAGGTCTTACCGGTACCCGGAGGTCCCACCAAAAGAGCACCTTTCGGAAGCTTTGCACCGATGCGGGTGTATTTCCCCGGATTATGAAGGAAATCCACCATTTCCGTCAGAGACTCCTTTGCTTCTTCCTGACCGGCTACGTCTTTAAAAGTAACCCCTGTTTCTTTTTCCACATACACCTTTGCATTGCTTTTGCCTACACCCATCATACCCCCGCTGCTCTTGCTGAGCATGCGGAACACAAAAAACATCACGCCGTAAATCAACGCAAACATCAACACATAACTGAGAATCGAACTCAGCACGGAATTTGCTTTATCCACCGTCAATCTGCTATAAGTTACACCTGCCGCCTCACAGCGTTCCTGAATCTTATTGCCGTCTTCCAAAATACCGGTATAATAAGTAATAGAAAAACCCGGAATCGTCTGTGACTCCTTCTTCGGCAGAATCAAAAGCCGGCCGCTATCGGAATCCACCTGAACCTCCGAAACATTTCCACCTTCCAGCATAGTGATGAACTCATTGTACGTTACTTTCTTATTTGCACGTTCATCAAACTGGTTCATCATATAGAAAAACGTCATAACCAGAACTAACGCTATAATTAAACAAAACAGCATTCCGCTCCGGTTATCCTGCGGACTTTTTCCCTTCTTTCCGTTATTGTTTCCTGTATCTCCCATATTTTTTCCTTTCTCTTCTTAACTTCCCAACCGACTATATCACGGATACGTAGTTTCTCCTATTGCAGACACTCCCCATCCTATGCCTATTATATAAGTACTACCCTTTTAAATCAATAGCAGAACCCTAAATTTTTTCGAAAAAATCTAAACTTTCACTATTCAAGTATCCTTCTTCATAGTCTGTAATACAAAAAAACTACCGTATCGTACATTTCTGTACCCGACCCGGCAGTCTCTGATTCTCTATCGCAACGGACGCAATTTCCCGGCAAACAAAAAGTTTTCCCGCACCGGGGATATCTGTTTTGCGTTGACTCTCGCAAGCTGATGTTCCCTGATTGTACGGTCCAGTCTCCGGTAACGTTCTTCCTCCCGTTCCTCTTGTTGACGAAACAGGAAGCGAAGTTCCCGCGCCATTCGTTCCGATACACCCTCTTCTATTTTCTGTGACAGATTCTCATTATGTTTCTGCAAAAGCTCTCCCAACCATTTGGTCATTCCTTCCTGTAGCAAACGCATTCCTTCATTTCGATCTTCCCGGATTTCCGAAGCACAATTTTCCGATTCGGTCACACACAAAGAAAAGCTTTCCGGTTCCTCCTCCTCTTCTTCCGACGACATCTCTTCTGCCGTTAGCTTCTGCTCTTCCGGCAAAATATGTTCTTCCGACAGATTTTTCTCCCCTCTCCCTGAAAATATAGTTCCTTGTTCGACCTCCAGTCCCACGATTCTTTTGTGGAGCTCTGACAATCGTTCATCCGAAAGCGCTGCCACCTCTGTCATACGTTCCCCCATTGCCTTTATCTGGCGAAGACCGAACCCGGCCTCCTTTAAGCGCTTTACATTTTGAAACATCCGAATCTGTGCTTCCTCATAATACCGATGCCCTGCTGCATTACGCGGCACCTCTAACCCCAACTGGTTTTCCCAATACCGTAATGTATATACTTCCGTTTCCAATTCCTCTGCCGCCTCCGACACCTGATATATCTTTTCCATATGTATTCCCCTTTCCGTTTTATTCTATGTTTGTCCACGTCCCCCAGTATAACGAAAAAAGGAACGGATACGCAAGTATCCGTTCCCATATTTTCCCAAAACCTATCGACTGTTTCTTTTGCTTCTCGACAAAAAAACAATCTATCCTACATAAAATCACATTATTGCTTCCGATTATCCAGATTAGCAAATTTCGTGTAATTACCGAGCCATGCAAGCTTCACCGTACCCGTCGGACCGTTTCTCTGCTTACCGATAATAATCTCGGAAACCCCCGGTTCTTCGCACTTTTCCTTTGTATAGTACTCGTCTCGGTAAATAAACATAACCACATCCGCATCCTGCTCGATTGCCCCCGACTCTCGAAGGTCGGACAACATCGGACGTTTGTCATCACGTGACTCTACCGCACGGGACAGCTGGGACAACGCAATAACCGGGCAATTAATCTCTCGGGCCAATGCCTTTAAGGAACGGGAAATCTCGGAAATCTCCTGCTGTCTGGATTCGGACTTTTTCCCTCCGGACATGAGCTGCAGGTAGTCGATAATGACAAGGCCCAAATCCTTCTCCAGCTTAAACTTTCTGCACTTGGAGCGCAGCTCCTGAATGGAAATACCCGGCGTATCATCAATCATTAACGGAGATTCACCGGTCAGTCTCGCACTCTCCATCAGCTTTGCCCAGTCCTCATCCTTCAAATCACCTGTACGCATGGTCTGGGAATCCACCTTGGAATTCATGGCAAGAATACGGTTTACCAGCTGGGTACGGGACATTTCCAAGCTAAAAATCGCTGTCGGAATCTTACTCTTTAAAGCAACAAACTCCGCAATATTAAGCACAAATGCCGTCTTACCCATGGACGGTCGTGCCGCCACCAGAATCAAATCCGAGCGTTGCAAGCCCGCCGTCTTATAATCCAAATCGTAAAAGCCCGTAGCAATACCGGTAACCGCACCACGGTTTTTAGCCGCATTTTCGATGTTTTCAATGGTTTTTAATACGATACTGCGAATGTCCTCGGTGTCACCGCTGCCACGACGTTGTACCAGTTCAAATATCTGCTTTTCCGTATCCGACAATATCTCGTCGGTATCCTTCTTACCAAGATAACAATCGTTGGCGATAGCCTCCGTCACCTTAATGGTTCTGCGCTTAATTGCCTCATTCTTTACAATTTCCGCATAAAAACGTACATTGGCAGAGGTCGGTACAGATCCGATTAATTCATTAAAATACTTTAGCTCATAAGCCTCCGGCGGAGCATCCTTCTCCTTCAAACGATTCTGCACCGTAAGGATATCTGCCGGCTTTCCTTCATTAAATAATTCCGTTATAATTTCAAACAGAAGACCGTACATCGGATTGTAAAAATCCTCTCTGGTCAGCATCTCCGCAACCGTCATAATCGCTTCCCTGTCGAGCAACATGGAACCGATGACCGACTGCTCCGCTTCCGTACTATGCGGCATCACCCGTTTAATCAGCGCTTCATCCATTTATAAAACCCTCTCATCACATCAAGTACCGTACTTATGCTTCTACTACCTTTACCGTAAGCTCTGTCGTCACTTCCGGATGAAGTCTCACCGGAACAATGGTAGTACCCAAAGTACGAATCGGCTCCGGAAGCACCAGCTTCTTCTTATCTATGTCTAACTTTAACTGTTCCTTCATCGCCACGGCAATTTCCTTGGTAGATACAGAACCGAAAGTACGTCCGCCTTCGCCGGACTTAATCTTTAAGGTAACACTCTGCTTCTTAATCTGCTCCCCCAGTGCCTGCGCCTCCGCAAGAACCTCCTGTCTGTGCTTCTCCTCCGCAGCCTTCTGCAACTTTAAATCATTCATAGTCTTTGCATTCTTTTCCACACCAAGCTTCTTCGGCAGAATAAAGTTTCTTGCATAACCGTCACTTACCTTTACGATTTCCCCCTTCTTTCCGAGGCTCTTCACATCCTGTAATAAAATCACTTCCATTGTCTTTCTTCCTTTCCGTTATAATTTAATTTCACCTTCCGTAATCATTTGACGAAGCACTTCTTTTACACGCTCTACAGCTGTAGGCACGTCACAATCGTCAAACTGCGCACCGGCCACACTCATATGACCGCCTCCGCCCAGCTTCTCCATAACCACCTGAACATTTAATTCATCGATGGAGCGGGCACTGATATAAATCTTTCCTCCGAACTGCGTAAACACAAAGGAGGCAATAATTCCGTTAATATTCAAAAGTTCGTTTGCCGTCTGTGCTGCCACTACCGTCGGGCTGTCTACACCTTCACTGGCAGATACGGAAAATGCAAACTTTCCTTCAAAAATCTCTGCCGCAGCCACAGACTTTGCCTTCGCATAATACTCCGGCATGTCCGTACGGAACATCTTACGGATACGTGTCACATCCGCTCCGTTTCTACGCAAATACGCCGCTGCCTCAAAGGTGCGCACACCGGTCTTTGTGAGGAAATTATTGGTATCAATCATAATGCCGGCGTACATAGCATCCGCCTCCAACGGCTTTAACTTCAAACCGTCGCCGATATATTGCAAAATCTCCGCCACCATCTCACAGGCAGAAGATGCATACGGCTCGATATAGGACAATACCGCATTCGGAATCGCTTCTCCCGTCTGTCTGTGGTGATCTAAAATCACAATCGTACGGGTCATGGAAAGAAGCGCCTCGCACTCCGTATAGTTCGGACGATTCACATCCACCACAACCAGAAGCGTGTTATTATCCACTATCTCCTGTGCCCGGTTGCCGTCAATAAACATATCCTCTTCGTAATCCGGATTCCCTTGAAACTTGACTAACATCGGACGGATGGAACTGGTCACCTCATTAATAACAATATGCGCCTTCTTATTCAACGTCTTTGCAATACGATACACACCGATGGCCGAACCGAGGGAATCAATATCGCCGATGGAATGTCCCATCACTACAATACGATCCTTGCCTTCCATAAACTCTTTCAATGCATGGGCTTTTACACGGGCCTTTACACGTGTCGTCTTTTCCATCTGTACTGCCGTACCGCCGTAATAGGATATCTTATTTCCGTCCTTTACCACCGCCTGATCGCCGCCCCGGCCGAGCGCCAGGTCAATAGCACCGCGTGCCATCTCATATCCGGCAAGGTATGAATCCGCATTTACCCCCAACCCCATGCTGATGGTTACAATCGGTGCATCATTACCGATACTGGAACCGCGCACCTCCTCCAAAAGAGAAAACTTATTAGCCTCCAGTTGCGCCAGATACTTATGCTGGAATACAAAAATATACTTGTCCTTTTCCAGCTTTTTAATAATGGCATCGATGCTTACCATATACTTGTTAATCTTTCGGTCCACCAGTGCGGTAAGCAGGGAACGCCGTACCTCGTCGATATTTTCAAACGCTTCTTCGTAATTATCAATATACAAAAGACCGGTAATCAGTCTCTGGTCTTCATTCTCCTTCTGCAAAGATACAATCTCTGTCTCGTCATATAAATACAACGCAATCAACTCATTATTGTGTCGTTGCATTTCCTGCCACAAAATATCCTCATCAAAGCTCGGTGTATTTACCACACGCAGACACACCTCAAAATTACGCTCACCGACAGTCACATGCAGGCTCACATCATTCTCCACCGTCGGTAGGTTTTCCGCCGTAATCTCCGGAATAATGGACTTAATGTTTTTTGCCTTCGGAGATTCTTCGGCCAAATCCATAAATTCGTCATTGGCCCAGAGAATCGTCCCTTCCGTATCCATCACCGCATACGGAATTGCCAGCTCCTTCAGCAATCTGCGCTGTACCTGACTGTATCCCGCAGCAAAACGTATCATTTCATTCACAATTAACGGCTTCTTTACAAAATACAATAAAAAGGCTATCACTGCATACAACACCACAAAAATTGCCATTACTCCCGCAGCCGTTTTATCTATCGTCAGTATACTTAAATTCATGCAAATCAAAAGGATTGTCAAAAAAATCGGCCAGTTCAGATACAGCCGCATCGCTCCTTTTAATTTAATGATTCGTCTCATAGCGTTCTCCCTTTACTCTTTGTCTATTCTAACAACAGTAACCGTCCGCCCTGCCTGTTATAGACAGGTTCATAAACAGTATACCACATTTTACCTCCGCTGTGAAGCACTTCTTTTTCCCTAGCTTAACATCCCACCTGCCATACCACCGAGACAAACTGGAACCGCCACCCACATAATATCCCCAAGCGGTACCTCCTTCATGCACAACGCCAATACAGCATAAACCATGAAATAAACTCCGCCCACGCACAGTCCCCAGAGAAAACGATTCACCTTCCGCCTTTTCCCCAGAAAAAAGCCTCCTGCCGCCGGAGCCAGCACATAGCCTGCCAGCATCAGCTTCGAAACCGTCTCCTCCCCAAGCCCCGCATTCAACATCAGAACTGCCGTCACTACCAGAAAAAGAAGTGTCACAAGTGCAGAGAGTCCCACCGCAATTCCGATTTCCTTCATGACCTTTTTATTTTCCATCCCATTTCTCCCTTATTTTTCCTTTGTTTTACTATATGAAAACAAGTTCCCTCTCATTCCCTTGTTACACATATTTTTTTATGATATACTACTTATAATACATCAAACAAAGGAGTACCTTATGATTGATCTTCATGTACATTCCGATCATTCCGACGGCACACTTTCTCCGGAGGAATTAGTCACACTGGCCGTACAAACAGGCCTCTCAGCCTTTGCCCTCACAGACCACGATACCGTATCCGGCATCAAACGGGCAAAAAAAGCAGCGTTTCTTGCCGCCACCGGTTCTACTTCCGGGCTTACCGTCATTTCCGGCACAGAAATCTCTGCCGCCTATCAAAAGAGAGACATTCACATTCTGGGACTCTTTATCGATGAAACAAGTCCTGTTTTAATCCATGCTTTGGAAGAGGCGGTAGACGCCCGTGACCGCCGAAATGAACTTATGGCAGAACGTTTCCGCGCTTTGGGCATCCCTCTGACGCTGGAAGAACTACGCCGTCTCAACCCCGACACAGTCATTACCAGAGCACATTTTGCCAAATATCTGATTGAACACCACCATGTTAAAAATTCAGAGGAAGCCTTTAAACGTTATTTAAACTATGATGCTCCATGCTTTGTTCCGAGAGAATATATGCAGCCGGAGCTGGCCATTTCCCTGATTCTACAAGCAGGGGGCATCCCGGTACTGGCACATCCTTTGCTGTACAAGCTTCCTCCGGCAGAATTAGAAGCCCTGATAAAACGGTTAAAAAACGCCGGACTGGCAGGCTTAGAAGTTTACTACTCCTCCAACACCGGCTTTGATGAACAGATATGCTACAGTCTGGCCAATCGTTTCGACCTCTTAATGACCGGCGGTACGGATTTCCACGGTGCAAACAAACCGAACCTGTATCTGGGAACCGGAAGAAATCATAATCTGAATATTCCGGATACTCTTTTGGAGCCTCTTTACCGGTATTTGGAAGAACATAAAAGTTAATCTTTGCGTGCAGGCTTGCACTTCGCACTTCACACGCACCTCGTGACTTTGTCACTCGGTCGTGTGCGCGTTCTCATTTCACCGCTGCCTGCAAGTAAACTTGCGGCAGCGTTTCAATGCTCACTTTGCCTGCACGCAAAACGGGATACTGCATCATGCAATATCCCGTCTCTTTTTATCCTATTCTCCTAAAGACTACTTCGCCTTATTCTCTTCCATCGGCTTTTCTATTTCCACAACACAACTCTTTCTCATCGGAATACGACAGTTCTTATTGTTACCGAACTCGATAATGATAACCTCTTCATTTACAATATCAATAACAATACCGTAGAAACCTGCGGTCGTCAAAACGCTGTCCCCGATTGCGATAGATGCCATCATCTCATCCTGCTTTTTCTGTTGCTTCTTCTGCGGTCTGATTGCCATAAAATAGAAAATCAAACCAAATGCGACAATCATAATCACCCAAGACAAAAGAGCACCGGTCGGACTCGCCGGCTGTGCCGCACCCGTTGTTAAAAACTGAAACATAACTTCCTCCTTCTTGTGCATTCCGCACGATTAATCTTCTTCCCCTTGCTCAAAGCCCGCAAGCTTTTTCGCTTTATACTCCGAAAAACGCTTCTGCTCAATGGCTTCGCGTATTTCTTCCATCATTTTGTTGTAGAAATATAAATTATGTGTTACCAAAAGGCGAAGGCCCAACATTTCCTTTGCCTTTAACAAATGCCGGATATAAGCTCTGCTGTAATGCTTACAAGTCGGACAACTACAGGTAGCATCCAGCGGCCGGTCATCCAGCTCGTACTTCGCATTTAACAGCGTCATCTTTCCATGGTTTGTGTATGCATTTCCGTGGCGTCCGTTCCGCGCCGGATAGACACAGTCAAAGAAATCTACGCCGCGCTCTACCGCCTCTAAAATATTCGCCGGTGTGCCGACACCCATCAGATAGGTCGGCTTCTCAAGCGGCAAATACGGCACCGTCTCTTCCAAAATGCGATACATCTCCTCGTGAGACTCGCCTACCGCAAGACCGCCCAAGGCATATCCATCCAAATCAAACTCGGAAATCCTCTTTGCATGCTCGATACGGATATCCGCAAAAGTACCTCCCTGGTTAATACCGAACAACATCTGTTTCGGATTTATGGTATCCTCCAAGGAATTCAACCGTGCCATCTCCTTCTTACAGCGCTCCAGCCAACGTGTCGTCCGGGCTACCGAATTCTCCATGTACTCTCTGGTGGCCGGATGTGGCGGACATTCATCAAAAGCCATGGCAATGGTAGAGGCCAGATTCGACTGAATCTGCATACTCTCCTCCGGACCCATAAAAATCTTTCGCCCATCCACGTGAGAGTTAAAATAAACTCCCTCTTCTTTAATCTTACGAAGTCCCGCCAATGAGAATACCTGAAAGCCACCGGAATCCGTTAAAATCGGTTTGTCCCAATTCATAAACCGATGAAGGCCTCCCAACTGCTTCACAACCTTATCTCCCGGCCGGACATGGAGATGATACGTATTGGAAAGCTGCACCTGCGTGCCGATTTCCTGCAAATCCATTGTGGATACGGCACCCTTAATGGCGGCAGCCGTACCTACATTCATAAACAACGGAGTCTGCACCGTTCCGTGAACCGTGATCAATTCACCACGCTTTGCATTTCCGTCCCGACAAATTAATCGATACATGTTGCTCCTCTAACAAACCGCAAACTTCTCTAACGTTTTTTCGAACGCAGCATCTTCACCGTGTGTATATACGGAAATCGGATTCACCGACAATCCCAATACTCCGAGAAAAGACTTTGCATCTACTATAACACGATTATGTTTTGCATCAATATCAAAACTACATTTTACAGCCGCATTTACAAATTCCTGTACTGCCTCCGGACTGTTCAGACGAATCAAAGTGTTTTTCATAAGCCAAACCTCCTTACACAAAAAATGTTCTCATCATACAAACAAATGTCTTTTGTGAAGTTATATTTAGCATTTATACCACTTATTTACAAATTCGTCAATACCTATTTTTACTTGTCCATATTATCCAGTATGCGTGCCGCCGTCGGAAGATACACATTCGGAAGATCTGTCATTGCATTTCCGAACACAAGCTTCGCATAGTCATGACACACCTTTGAAAATACATCCGCAGAATACTTTACCTGAAGCTTCATTGCCGCCAGGTCAAATAACACCGGCATAATTGCATAGCCCCAGCTCTCTCCCGTGCTCTCTACAAGACAAGACTGATTCAGACATTCCGGTGTAATCTCATATCGCATTCCTGTCACAACATTTTCACAGACAATGTGGGCGTATTCCTTACTATCCTTTTCGTAAAGTAATACGCACTGTCCTCTCTGAACCGCAATATCCTTCTCCACGGAAAGCACGGAATTACCGAAGAAACGGCCGGAACCGGCTACTGCCTCTTCGTTTGCCTTAGCCTCGTTCAAAATCTCTACCAACCGATCAATGCTGGTCTGATCCAAAACATCATTCCCGACTTTTTCCTTCTTCTTCAGGAAACTGACCAATGCATCGATTTCATCCTGAGAAAGTAATGCTTTGTTATCACTCATAGCGTTCTCCTTTCCGTATCTTACTCACGTTCATACCAATATTTGTAATATATTCAGTATAACAAAAAGCGATGGTTCCGTCAATGAAGAACGCTAAAAAATTCATATTCAATCCCTTACTTTCTTCAAATCATCGTTGGCAGGATTCTCCAATACAGTACCGCTTTCCGCAAATCTCGATCCGTGGCAGGGACAATCCCAGCTATGCTCCTCCCGGTTCCAATAAAGCACGCATCCCAAATGAGGACAACGGGGTTTAGAAAAAGAGAGAAGCCCCATAGCGGATTCTCCGAAATTAACCGCCAATTGCTTTGTAAACATAGACCTGGCCGTAGAAAACAACGTTTCATATTCATTCTTCTTTTCCTGTACCAGGTCCGCTAACACCGAGGCCGCCACCATAGAAGATGTCATTCCCCATTTATTAAAGCCGGTTGCCACATAAAGGTCGCGCGTCCCTTTTGAATAACTTCCGATATACGGAATCCCGTCAAGGCTCATACAATCCTGCGCTGCCCAGCGACATATTTCCTCCGCTTCCGGGAAGAAAACTCCCCCCTCTCTCTGTAACTCCGTAAAGCCTCCTCCGGACTTTCCGGTACGATGTCCTCCTCCCCCAAACAATAAATATTCTCCCGCATTCCGGAAAGAAAATCCCGCCTTATCCTCGTCCACATACATTCCCGGATAGCAAGGTGCGTTCATTAACGCAGTTACATAAGAACGGTGTTGATACAACTTCACAAAATACATCCCGTGCTTATTTATCATCGGAAAATGGGTCGCTATAATAATTTTCTTTGCATAAACGGTTGCCTCTCCGGAGAGCTTCACCTTCCGGTAGTTTCCCTGCCCGGTATAATTTTCAAAACTCAATACCTTTGTTCTTTCATAAATCTTCAGTCCGGCAACAATTTCTTTCAAAAAATTCAGCGGATGAAACTGCGCCTGTTTCGGAAAGCACACCGCACCGCATGTTCCGAACGGAAGCGCTAATGTCTCTGCAAAAGATGCCGTTGCCCGGATACGTTCCAACACACCCATCTCTCGCTCCAGCTTTTCCCGATTCATTACCGAGTAGACATAATTATCCTTTTCCTCCCATTCACAGTCTATCACCTTGCATAACTCACGGTACTGCTCCACTGCCGCCTGATTTGCACGATAATATTGTGCCGCTGCCGCAAGACCGTAACGTTCCGCTATTTCATGATAAACCAAACCGTGTTGCGCCGTAATCTTTGCGGTTGTGTGACACGTTTCCCTGCACGCAACCCGCCCGGCTTCTACCAGACAATATCTCACTCCCTGCTTTTGCAAAAACCAGGCGCACAAGACACCTGCCATCCCGCCTCCCACAATCAGTACATCCGTCCTCTCTTCTCCTTCCAGCTTCGGAAAAGACGGTAACTCTGCTTCCCGCTCCCACAACGACTTCATCACTACCTCCTGCTCTACACATTCCAAATAATCTATTCTGTTACAAGCCTGGGAGTAGTATGTGATATTTCCGGGAACACTATCCTTAATCAGATTAACTTCACAAAACAAGAAACGAGGACATATCATTCCATGACCCATAAAAAGATATCAGTACTAATCACCGACCTTTTGTACGAGATTACAGGAAGTATCTTAATCGCTGTCGCTGTCCGTAATTTTGCCCTGGCTGCGGAGTTTCCGATGACCGGTTTTTCCGGCATTGCCATTATCTTAAACCGATTTTTTCAGATTCCCATAGGATTTTCCACCATTCTGTTGAATCTCCCGGTAGTTGTTTTATGTTACCGAAGAATCGGCCGCAGTTTTCTGCTCAAGTCCTTTCGGTGCATGATTGTATCTTCGCTGTTTATCGATTATCTGGCGCCACTATTTCCGTTCTACACAGGCTCACGCTTACTGGCAGCCCTTGTCACCGGAGTCCTTGGCGGTATCGGATATGCGATTATTTATACCAGAGGCTCCTCCACCGGCGGTGCGGATTTTCTCATTATGGCGCTGAAAAGCATAAATCCCCATTTACGTCTCGGAACCATAGCATTCTCCATCGACATCGGAATCATTCTTACGGGTGGACTGCTGTTCCGGGACTTCGACGGCATCATCTACGGCATGCTCGTAAGCTATTTGTTTGCCCACATGATAGATAAGGTATTCTACGGAATCAACGCAGGAAAGCTCGCCTTTATCGTAACAAAACGAGGAAAAGAAATAAGTAATATCATAGAGGAGTGCAGTAACCGCGGTTCCACGATTTTGAAATCACGGGGCGGTTACCGCTTGGAAGAAAAAGAAACCGTTATGGTAGTCAGTAACTCAAAACAAATGTACCGCATCCTGCAACAGGTCACGGAATATGATAGAGAAGCCTTTATCATCCTACTGGAAGCTCACGAAATCCACGGCAAAGGCTTCCGGGTACTATGAGGGACGGAACTCCGTCATATACGGCCGGAACCGGAGCGGGAGATTATTTCTCTGGAGGGAAGTATTTTCCCGTTCTGCAATGGCAATCTTCCGATGGAAAATTTTCCACAATGCACCATAGGTATCCTCCTCCGTGTACCCTTCGGAAAATGCCCGGTATTCGTCCTCGTTCAACCGGTAAACAAACCACTGCATTCCCGGTCGGTGCACCCCCGCAATCCGCCTCTTTTCATCAAATATCATGAAACTCTCACCGTTCATACGGTCCGAAAAATGCTCCATCAAATCTCCCAGAATATTGTTCTTTGGCGCATAACGGGCCAGCAAGAGACCGTTCTCCTGCTCGTCAAATCGAAGAAAACCCTTTAAGTGATGGGACTCATTGTCAAAATTACGCACCGTTTCAAACAGCCGCATCACCCACGGATTCCCGTAGCTGCGTCCGGCCCGCGCTCCCTCACGGAATGCATAAATCAAGAAACGGTAAATCACTTCGCCCTTTTCCGGGTCACCGGAAAGAACCGCCTTCATCATCATCTCATAAGCCTCCTCAGAAACCCTAAGCCGTACCGAACGCTGTACCTTCTCACTCTTTTCGGCATCCGGCACCACATCGATATACTCTGCAAACAGCATCGGCACCTCCCACTCATTCATACAAACCTCAATCCGGTTTTCTTCATGACGGTGCACCGACGCCCAGGCATCATAAATCCCTGATAAAATCCCCTCCACACTATCCTCACAACGATAAATATACTTCTGCTCCATAAAGAAACCTCCTATCCTGCCTCCGCCGTAAAAGCCGGAAGCTCAAACAATGACATCTGACGCCCGTAAAGCGCATCCTTTAAGTTCTTCGGCAGCTTCTCGTTAAGCATCAGACTCTGTGTCACATAAGTCTCGTCCAAGTGCAAACGTCCCAGTGTCTTGCCACCGCAGGTAATAAAATACTGCGCACGTTTCAACACCACGCCCATTTTCTTTAATGCCTCAAAAGAAAAGCTCCCACCCTTTCTGGCCTCCACAATACGCTTTGCCGACTTCGGACCGATACCCGGTACACGAAGCAGCAGAAAATAGTCCGCCTGTAACACCTCCACCGGAAACAACTCCATATGATGTACTGCCCAGTCACACTTCGGATCCAATACCGCATTAAAATTCGGACGCTTCTCCGTCAGAAGCTCTCCTGCCGCAAACCCATAGTACCGCAGCAGCCAGTCTGCCTGGTACAGCCGGTGCTCCCGAAGCAGGGGCGGACCGCCGGGCAAATCCGGAAGCAAGGAGTCGTCGTTCACCTTTACGAATGCAGAATAAAACACCCGCTTTAAATCGAACTTTTGATACAGCGCCTCCGCCACGGATACCAGCTGATAATCCGTCTCCGGAGTAGCACCGATAATCATCTGAGTACTCTGACCCGCCGCCGCAAACCCGCGCCCGGTAGGCCTGCCCACAGATTCCAGAAGGGACAATCGCAGCTCATGTCCCGTCTGTTCTACTCCCGTAGTCTTCACTGTAGAACCGGTATCCCTGCCGAAGTTCCGCTCCTTCTGACGTCCCGAAACCATAGGTTCTTCTCTACATGCCGGCCCTGTCATAGACCCCGTCTTCCCTGTACTATCATCCTTTCCCGCCGCATCCGTCAGAATCCCGTTTCGAAACCGTTCCTCTATCCCGGCCCGCTCTGCCTCCTGCCTCGTAAAATGGAACGCTCCGTAGTTGCCTCCCTTAAAGCCCAACAGCTGTCTGCTCTCCGCAATCCCCGCCTGAATCTGACGCATAGGGGTTAAGATATTCTTCCGGGACTTATGGGGCGCCAGCTGTTTGAGTCCTTCATTGGTCGGAAGCTCCAGATTCACACTCATACGGTCCGCATACCAGCCCGCATACTCAATTAACAACGGATTGGCCCCCGGAATGGCCTTACAATGAATATATCCCCGAAAATGATACTCCTCCCGGAGCATACGGAGAGTCTGGCAGATCAGCTCCATGGTATAATCCGGCGTATGTAAAATGCCCGAACTCAAAAAGAGCCCCTCAATATAATTTCTCTTATAAAAACCGATGGTCAGCTCGCAAAGCTCCTTCGGTGTAAAGCTGGCCCGCGGCACATCGTTGGACGAACGGTTGATGCAATACTTACAATCGAAAATACACTCATTGGTAAACAACACCTTCAACAATGAAATGCATCGTCCGTCCGCCGAAAAGGAATGACAAATACCGGCGGCCACCGAATTACCCAGCTCCCCCTGCTTTCCCTCTCTCTGCATTCCGCTGGAGGTACAGGCCACATCGTATTTCGCCGCATCGGATAATATCTCCAGCTTCTTCTCTATGGATAACCCTTCTTCCAATACCATGGTCACCGCTCCTCCTGCCTCTGTTCTTATTCCGATCCACTGACATATGTATGTTGCCATACGTGCTTTCTGATACTCACATTATATCATACATTTGTTCGATTTTCAAGTGCAAATATGAATATTTGTTCGATTGTCTTTTTGTGTGCATACCTGACTCAAGCCATCCTTTGTTTCAGGTATGCACGCATTCCCCATTTCTGCGTATACTGGCCAAAAGACTGTTTTGAGGTCTGCCATGGATACCAGAAATTATTTTCTCTCCCTTCTTTCCGGTAGTGCCCCGGACGCTGTTGCGGTCCTTAAGGGGAACCGTCTGTATCCCGACATCAACGGTATTGTAAAATTTTACGGTTTGCCGGAATCCGGCATTTTAATTGCTGCGGAAATATCCGATTTACCGGACGGAAGGAACGAGGATGCTCCAGCCTTTTTTGCATTTCATATTCATGAAACGGGAAACTGTAGCCGGAATTTTGAAAACGCCGGAGCTCATTACAATCCGGATAATGCCCCTCACCCGGAGCATGCCGGCGACCTGCCTCCCCTTCTTTCCAATGACGGGTACGTGTGGACCGTAATCTACGACAATTTTCTGTCCCTGCCGATGATTTTAAACCGTTCGGTTGTTATCCACAAAAATCCGGATGACTTTATGACACAGCCGTCCGGAAATGCCGGTGATAAAATTGCCTGCGGCGTTATCACAAAAAATACCGAAGCAATGCCGGCCCGGTCCTACAAAGCCGACAACAGCGAGGATGATTTCCTATAAAGTAAAAACAAGCCTGAGACCCGGCATCTACCGTTTCTCAGGCTTCTCTCTTTTCTTATTTCCCGTCATCCGCATCTTCCGGATGATCTTGCACCGTTACGGTACATTATTTTACTTATCCAGCTTTTCGCTTGCTTCCTGCAAAAGCTCGATAATATTCAGATGCTGCGGACATACACTTTCACACTGACCGCAACCGATACAATCTCCCGCACGGCCGCTTCTGCCTACCAGACCGTTATAGAAGAAATGCGGACGATTGTCGTTCTTCGGATATCTGCGCTTCGTATTTAAAGCCCGGAATACATCCGGAATCAGAATACCGGACGGACATCCATCCACGCAATACCGACAAGAGGTACACGGAATCAGCGGCATACTGTGCATCATTTCCACCACCTTGGCAACCGCCGCCTGTTCCTTCTCGTTAAGCGGCTTAAAATCCGCAAAGGTATTGATGTTATCCTGCATCTGTTCTTCCGTGGACATACCGCTTAAGATCGTTGCCACACCGTCTAAGGAACCTACAAAACGGAAGGCCCAGGATGCAACGGATGCTTCACTGTTTTCCGCCTTAAACACTGCCTCCTGCTCCTCATCCATCTTCGCAAGCAGGCCACCCTTTACCGGTTCCATAATAATCATCGGAATATTACGCTTCTTTAAAATCTCATACAGCTTACCGGAATGCACAATCGGATTGTCCCAATCTACATAGTTTAACTGAATCTGTACGAACTCCACCTCCGGATGCTCATCCACAATCTTCTCCAAGAGGGCCGGAGTTCCGTGGAAGGAAAATCCGAAATGCTTAATCTTTCCCTGCTTCTTCTTCTCAATCGCCCAATTAAAACAATCAAACTCCACATACTTGTCGTAATTACCGCCGTCTTCCACACTGTGAAGCAAGTAAAAATCAAAATAATCTACGCCGGCGCGCTCACACTGGATATCGAATACCTTATCCCTGTCTTCAAAGCTATGTACCTCCCAAGCAGGAAGCTTCGTTGCAAGATAAAAGGAATCGCGCGGATAACGCTTTACAATTGCTTCCCTTGCGGCCACCTCAGACTTGCCTCCGTGATATACATAGGCGGTATCAAAATAATTCATTCCGTTCTTCATATAAGCATCTACCATATCACACACACGGGTCAGATCAATCTCCCCATCCTTCTCCGGCAAACGCATCAATCCGAAGCCAAGCTTCGGCAGCTTACTTACATCTACACTCATTTTTATCCTCCTCGTTCTCACAGGCGCATCGTTTTCCTACGGCCTTTCAGTATTTTCGCGCACACGGCAACTTTATATGAATCCAGTATATCATAGGAATTTCTTTATCGCATCTTAATTCTTTTAAAAAATATGAATCACAATGCACAAAAATGAAGATTCCCGCATTTTTACCGTTCATACCCCATAAATACAATCTTTACAAAAACAGGATTGACCTTTTTCATTTTAAATAATATAATATATTTAATTATTTTTAAAGCAACGTTTCTTCCCTGTTCACAGCATTTGTATAGGAGATTTTTATGAATATTTACGTAAATCAAATGGGCTATTTACCGAACAGCATCAAAACCGCAATCCTTGCCCTTCCGCAGGAAGACTGTACCGAACTGCCGCATTCTCCGGTGCATGTACAGATTTGCAAAGGGGACGGGGCCTGTGTATTGGAAAAGGATGCTGTTTTCTTTGGACCGGACGAGGCATCCGGGGATTTCGTCTGGCAATTGGACTTTTCGGAGCTGAACGAACAGGGCACTTATACCCTCCGCTGCGGCGACGCAGTTTCCTATCCGTTTTCCATTGATAGCGACCTGTACGGCCGTTTGAACATTCTTCTTTCCAAAATGCTCTACTATCAACGTTGCGGTATGGAACTGACCGAGACCCACGCCGGAAAATTTTCGCGGAAAGCATGTCACACCGCACCTTCTGTTCTTTGGACCGAGTACAAAAAGGTTTTAGACGGAGAACTTTCAGCAGCAGATATACAGACCTTTGACATCCGCGGTGGTTGGCACGATGCCGGTGATTTCGGCCGCTATACCACAGCTGCCGCATGTGCCTTAGGACATATCCTCTATGCATACCGTTTCTTTCCGGGTGCCTTTAGGACAAGCCTTAACATTCCGGAAAGTGGCAACGGTATCCCGGACATTTTAAACGAATGCCGTTACGAACTGGACTGGATGCTGCAGATGCAGGCGGAAGACGGCAGCGTGTACCACAAACATACCACACAGAATCACGCCGCCTTTGTCATGCCTCACGAAGATACCAATCAGATGCTGTTACTCCCACCGTCCTCCATGGCGGTAGCGGATTTTGTTGCCACCATGGCACTGGCATCCCGCATTTACCGTCCGTTTGATACGGAGTTTGCGAATCGTACCCTGGCAGCGGCAATGAAATCTTATACATGGTTGGAACAGCATCCGGAGTTTCTGTTTGAACATATCAAAGAATGCCGCACCGGTGGCTACGGCGACCGTTCCGACATCGACGAACGTATGTGGGCCGCCATGGAATTATACCGCACTACCGGCGAAGCCTGCTATCTTGAACAGGCAAAACACTTTTTTGAACAACATCCGAATCCGGTACAATACGGATGGGGCGATATCAGCGGATTTGCGGGATGGGCTCTGTTGGAAGATGAATTAATGACAACTGCCACAGGGAAGGAAAACTCCGGCCTGTCTTCTGCCGAAGCGGAATTCCGTGGTACCTACAAAGCACTGCTTGCCAAAGAAGCCGACCACATACTGGATATTATCTCCTCCTGTGGATACGGTGTTGCGCTTGAAGCAAACGAATATTGTTGGGGAAGCAATCTCAATGTTCTGAACCGCGGCATGTTGTTCGGTACGGTATATCGTCTGAATCCGAAGCCGGAATATCATACCGCCCTTGTCCGCCAGATGGATTATCTCCTCGGTGTCAATGCCACGGATTACAGCTACGTTACCGGCGTCGGTACTCACGCCTACTGTAATCCGCACAACCGTATCACAGTAGCTGACGGCATTGACGAAACTATTCCGGGATATGTTTCCGGCGGCGCCAACGGCACCCGCTGGGTCGATCCTCTGGCAAAGGAACTGATCCCGGAGGGAACTCCGCCAATGAAATGCTACATAGACCGTTGGGAATGCTACTCTCTGAACGAGATTACGATTTATTGGAACTCTCCGGCGATCTTCTGCGCGGCGTTTTTAGATAGTGTGAAAATATAAGAGTATACAAAGTGTAGTTTCTTCTTTCATTCAAAAACGGAGCAAGTAAATTCTTGCTCCGTTTTTACGCCATTTCTTTTGATACCTATAATTCCATGCATCTCCGTCCGGATGCACGAATACAGACACTTACAGATTTAACCCCTTCGCCTCGTCACACCCCAGAAGCACGTTCAGACACTGGATAGCCGCACCGGACGCTCCCTTACCGAGGTTATCAAACTGCGCAGACACCACAATACGCTCCTCGTTACCGGTCACATAAATCTTTAAGCCGTCCCAACCGGATAACCCGTTTCCTGCAAGGAAACCGCTGGCTGCCACTTCATCATCAACCGCAGCTACTTTAATAAACTGCTCTCCCTTATAGTAATCTGCATAGTAGGAAAGCAGACTCTCCGGAGTCTCCTTCTTTGCAAGCATATCCGCATACAACTGGATAGTCACCACCATGCCGCTGTAATAATCGTCAATCACCGGGGAGAACAACGGTGCACGGTCAAGACCGGTAATGGCCTTCATCTCCTTCAAATGCTTATGCTGCTGGGTCAGCGCATACACACGACCGGACGCCAGCTCTGTCGGTCTGTCCTCACTCTCATATACCGCAATAGTCTTCTTACCCGCTCCGCTGTAGCCTGACAATGCAAAACAGCTCACCGGATAGTCCTTCGGCAAGATTCCGCCCTTCACCAACGGATAAACCAGAGAAATAAAGCCGGATGCATAACAGCCCGGCACCGCAATACGCTTACCCTTCTTAATATTCGCTCTGTGCTCCGGGGAAAGCTCCGGGAAACCGTATGCCCAGCCCTCTTCCGTACGATGCGCGGTAGACGCATCAATAATCACCGTATCCTCGTTCTCCACAAAGGAAACCGCTTCCTTTGCAGCTGCATCCGGCAGACATAAAAACGTCACATCGGAGGCATTAATCATCTTCTTTCTTTCTTCCGGGTCCTTACGCAGTTCCGGATCAATCTTCATTATCTCAATATCGTCACGATTCTGAAAACGCTCAAAAATTCTAAGTCCTGTGGTTCCTTCGCTTCCGTCGATAAATACCTTTGTTTTCATAGTCGGCTCTCCTTTTTCTTTTGGTTTCATCATTATACAACTGTCTTTGGTTCTTGTCAATATTTCAACTTAGGTATCAATCCGCCATACCTCATCCTTTCACCCGATACCAATAGCTGTACATATCTTCAAATCCAAGACTTTTATACAACTTCTTCGCCACCGTATTGCTATCCACCACCTGAAGATACCCGGTAGCTGCTCCCCTCTCCTTTGCCTTTTCCAATATTGCCTGACAAAGCACCTTACCAAACCCACAGCCTCTGTATTCTTCCTTCACTACAATATCAAGCAGACCGACATACCCCTGCTCCATTACTCCGAGACCACAGGCTACCGCCTTTTTGTCTGCATATACCGTAGCACAAAGCACCGGATTTATAATCTTTGCTTGAATCTTCTTTGCCGTCGGTACAGACGCCAGTGGCACCTTATTAAAGGTAAAATAATAATACTGCCAGGCTTCGGTAAACTTCTCCTCGATGATTACAGACACCGTTTCTGTCCCCAAAGCACCTGAGGACTTATAACCATTATACTTCGCCGACCCCTTCGCTTTTTTCATCAAATCCACCGTCATTACATTGGTTTTATCAACAGCCGAATAGCCTCGTTCTTCCAGTACTCCATCCAATACCGATGCCATCGGTGCGATTTTAAACACCGGCGGCAAATTTTGTTCCGCATACTTTTCTTCACAGTATTTAACTTTCTCTGCAACCGGCATCGTAGATTCTCCGACTACATTTACCGAATTTGCTCGTTTCGTATAGCCTTCCGCAAAACGCAGAAGCCAGCCATCGTACAATTCTTCCTCAAGGCACGGATGTGTATTGAAGCTAAGCTTCTCGTAAAACAAACCGTCTTTCTGCATATTCCCGCTCTCCTTTCCGTTATACTGTCTATTTATATTTTTACATTATTATACACATCTTTCAAATATTTGTCAATAATTATTCTATGCGCATGCATAATTATGCTTACGTAAGCATAAAAAAGAGCCGTATCACGTATCATTCCGATACACGATACAGCCCTTTTGCCTAACTTATTCTTTTACTACCTATAATACTCATTCATACGCAACAGCCGTTCCTTCTCCTCTTCGGTAATCGTATCCGTAATATCGGAAATGAATACATAGAACAACTGGCTGTCTTCTCCCGAACCGCTGTCCGCCAAATGTCCGCAATCATCAATCCAGCGAATCTGTCCGTCCTTACGAATAATACGGTACCGGATAAAGTCCAGCTTTTTATCGGTCTGTTTTACCTGCTGTTTAATCTCAAACTGCACCCGGTTCAAATCCTCGGGATGAATCATTCCTCTAAAAGAGTTCCGCACCATTCCCCGGAATTCATCCATCGTGGCGCAGCCGAATATCTTTAACACCGGCGGATTTGCATACAAAATTTTCTCGTCACCGTAAGCATTATAAATAAAGAATCCATCCGACATATTCGCCAGCACCTTTCCCAGGCTTTGGTGCTTGAACTCTTCCTTTTCCCTCATCAACGTCTCAATACTGCGCACTGTCATCACTGCGGTTTTCGGCACATTTCCGTCTCTCTCATACACCTGAAACGTCGTAAGACACCATTCTTCACCGGTCTCCTCCGCCATCCGGCGATACTTATACTCTACCGTATCCTGCATTGCCAATGCACTACGGAGGTTCTCCAGAGAAAGGAACCTCCTCACATTCTCCTCGTCATGCGGCAAAATCTTTCCGGTTCCGAAATGCCGGTTAATCAATTCCGTGTAATTTCCCCGCTCTAAAAGCTGGTTCTCATCCGGATATACCATACGACAATAATTATCCTGCAAATGAACGTAATATACTTCCCGATAAGACTTCAGCACCTCATTCATAGTACTCTGATAGATTTGAAATTTCGTCACATCCTGCACCATGCTGGCAATATATCCGTATTGCTGTTGGAACATGGTAAGCTGCAAATACCGATTACTGTAAGGGCTGTAAGCAAAATGCTCCACCACCTCCCCCAGATAGCCTGCCCGGTATACCTTATCCAGAACCGCTTCTTCGCTATCCTCAAACAGCTTCCGCATCAAATAACGCAAGCGACCGATATCACCGCCCGCCACACGGCTCAGTTCCTGATTCGCATATAAAATCTCATATTTTAGCGGTTTCCCCGTCTCATCCAAATCAAGCTTTCCCACCGAAAAGCCGCAGGACATGTTTCCATAGTATTTCTCCATACGGTTCTTCTGTTTTTCGGTCCACTCCTCCACCTCCAAGTCGGAAAAAATCGCACTTTCCTTTTTCTCCTTTAGTGCGGTCATATCCGTAAGAGACGCATAAAACTGCTTATGCCCTTCCTTTTCACGCAGGAAAAAGATACGCATAAATACCCAGCGCACTTCGCCGTCCGTCCGAACAAAGTGGATATACCCCTGACTACCGCCGTTCCCATTCTGGTAAGCATTGGAAAACAACGTATACAGCGCACTTCGGTCATCGTCTCTGACATGTACCCCCAGCTGCTTGTAGTAGTCGGCTTCATCCTTCGAGTTAATCCCTGCCAATTGATAGTACTGCTCATTTACACGGGTAATCTCCAACTGATTTTCAAACATATCATAAAAGGCCGACGCACCGAGAATATTGTTCACCATCGTATCATTGAACAAATTTCTGTCCAAAAACTCTCTTGCATGCATGGACTCCATCTGCCTGCACCAGATTCCGTTCAAATCCAGATTCTCCTCATCTGAAATCAGTGTCTCAAACTCCTCCACCGCCATCGGTTTGTAATAATAATAGCCCTGAGTATACCGACACCCCATCTTCAAGAGGAAATCCTCCTGTTTTCGTGTCTCGACGCCTTCTACCACAATCGGCATCCGCATCTGTCTTGCCATATTAACCACAGATTCCAAAATCCCGATTCCCTTTTCTTCTTCATTCTCGTTAATATCCAGGAATCTCATATCCAGCTTCAGTACATCCACGGAAACGCTTTTTAACATATTGAGAGACGAATACCCGCTACCGAAATCATCCATCATTACCAGAAAATCAGAATCTCTGAGTTGCTTTACCGTACGGATAATCTTATCATTGCTCTCTGCATAAGCACTCTCCGTAACCTCTACCTTCAGCAAACGAGACGGAAGTTCATACTTTTTTATAAGACTTTGCAAATACGCAGGTACATCCATAGAAAAGATATCAATTCTGGAAATATTAATGGAAATCGGCACAGGCTGATACCCCCGGTCAATCCAGCTTCTAAGCCAACGGCACACCTTATCCCAGATATAGCGATCCAAATCCGCTATAAAACCGTTATTTTCCAATACCGGAATAAACATCCCCGGAGGAATCATTCCCTTGGTGCTGTGCTTCCAGCGAACCAGTGACTCTCCGCCTACGATTTTTCCGGTAGCAATATCGCACTGCGGCTGTACATAGAACACAAACTCCTTCTTTTTTAAACCCTCCTGTACTTCCGCCAACAGTTTAATTTCTTCCTCAACCCTTGCTTCCATATCCTGATTATATTCACAAATCCGCACCTGATAATTTCCCACCACATATGCCATGGCAATGGTAGCGCGGTCATACATGGTACCTGCAGATACCGAAGTGTCATCCACTTTGTACACACCGAAGGCCGGCAAAAAGCATACCGTCGTATTAAACTTTTCCACCTCCGTCGTTACACCTTTGCAAAGCTCCGCAATCAAATCCTCATCATAAGGCATAAAAATACCGTAATTATCTCCGCCGAGATACCCAACCAGCCCTCCGCACTGCTTTCGAAATCCTTTCAAATACTCCGCAATTCCGATTAATAAGTTGTTTCCCCGGGCTCTTCCGTACAACTTATTAAACACCCGGAAATGTTCCAAATCCACGGAAACCATACAATAGACATAGTTGTTCCCTATCTGCTTCGCATATTCGTCCACCTGTAAAAAAAACGTATTTCCTGCATATAAACCGGTCAATGTATCCACTTCAATATATTCGGTGGTCCCTAAGTTTGCTTTCACGTTCGCATGTCACCTCCTTGTATTTATTCCCCTCCGTAATTTTCATTCAATTTAAGCCATTTTATTAATTTTACATTATTCTCCATCCTCTGTCAATGCGTTATCACTCTTTCTTTAACAACAAAGGGCCGCATACACGCAGCCCTCACTATCACCTTAACTATTTCTTTTTTGATGCTTCTTCTCTCTGACGACAAATCTCTGTCCAGCTGGTACGTTTTGCAAGACGGTCGCTCAAATCAGCCAACGCTCCCGGAATATCGATATTCTGCGGACAAATTGCCGTACATGCACCGCATCCGATGCAAGCGGACGGTCGCTCCTCTTCCGGCATAAATTCAATTCGCATGCCTGCGTTCATGGACGGTGCGGTACGAAGCTCATTGTAGGTATGTAAAAATCCCGGAATATCCAGGCCCATCGGACAACCGTCACAGCAATACCGGCATCCGGTACACGGTACATTGTCCTTCATTCCCTCCGCAATAGTCAGAAGAAGCTTCCTCTCTTCCTCCGACAACGGCTTTCTCTCTTCAAAGGTCGCCACATTGTCATGCATCTGTGCCTCATCCGACATGCCGCTTAATACCATGGTTACATTCGGCAGTTCCTGTAAGAAACGGAAGCACCAGGATGCGGTAGACGCTCCCGGGCGTAATGCCTGTAGCTTTGCCTCTTCTTCTGCAGAAAGCTTCGCAAGCTTACCTCCTCTGACAGGCTCCATTACCCATACCGGAATCCCTCGCTCGGTCAGAAGGTCATATTTTCCCTTCGCATCCTGTAAGGTCCAGTCCAGATAATTTAACTGAATCTGACAGAACTCCATGTCGTCGCCGCAAATATCAAGAAATTCCTTTAAGCCCGCAACCTCTGCGTGGGTACTGAAGCCTAAATGTTTGATCCGGCCAAGTCTCTTCTGCTCCTTGAAATAATCGATAATGCCCCACTGCGGGTCAAGGTAAGTCTCCATGGACTTTTCATACACATTATGTAATAAATAAAAGTCAAAATAGTCCACACCACACTTACGAAGCTGCTCTTCAAAAATCTCCGCAGGCTTGTATCCGGTGCTTAAAATCTGATGTCCCGGATACTTTGTGGCAAGATAATAACTGTCTCTCGGATACTCGGACAAAATTCGTCCCATGACACGCTCCGACTCTCCGTTGTGATACGGCCATGCGGTATCATAATAATTCACCCCGTGCTCCATGGCATAGCGTGTCATTTCCTTTACCTGCGGCTCATCAATGCTTCCGTCCGCATTTACCGGCAAACGCATGGCACCAAAGCCCAAAAGAGATAATTTTTTATCCTGAAAAGTTGTATAAATCATAGTAATTCTCCTTTAACTATTCTCATTATACAACGAGACGAAACATAACGCAATTCAAAATTAAACGATGTTCCTCTTTTTATTTAACAACAAACAGATTCCTCCGCTGACCATCCCGGCGAAGAGGATAATCAGGATATCCACTGGTGCCAGTACAATGCCCGGAAGTCCCGTAAACCAAAATCCGGTACCGAGCAAATATAAATTTCCGCTCAGCAAACACATCTCTCCGATATACATGGCAAGGGTCGTTGCCGCACCCACCGCCGCCGGAATGCCTACCGCAACAGCCTTTTTCTTTCCTAACAGGAAAGAGCCCACATAAGTACCTACGGTTACGCCCAGCAGTGAAAAGAATACGCCCATCAACACCGCCGATAATGGGGACACCAGTAATTCTCCGTTCCGGAAAAACGCCGTAAAGCAGGCAAAAATGCACAGTCCGAGAAAAAATGTCGTTCCTACCGACTGTATCACCAACACTTTCCGTTTCTTCCTGTTTCCGGTTAACACCATTTGTCCGAAGCCGTACAGGCAACTCAAAATCGTCAAAATCAGCACCACAGAAATCATGTAAAAGTGAATCTTAAAGGTCGGGCTGTATTCTCCGATTAAAACATCCACCGCCTTCCAATTCCGGGTCTGGTATGTTTCCGGAGAGACATAACACATAAACATCTGCCAACGCTCCAACCTTGCAGACAAGATCCCGTTTACGATTACCTTTTGTTCAAACAAAAGCTCCGCCACAAAGAACACAACCAGTGCAATTCCCGAAGCAATAAGCAGCGAATACTTTTTCAGCTTCTTAAAAAGCACCGGCATCAGGCATACCGCCACCATCACCGCAATCGCCACCGGCGTATACGGTATGATATACTTCGGATAATTCTTCTGAGGTACAAAGCCGTACATCGTCATATACCGGAGCACCTTCGCCCCCATATAAATCGGATAGGCGGAGATTGCCAGTGTTCCAAGTACCGCAAGTAGCCAGTAAATATAAAACCCGTTCTGTGCCACCGGGCTCTGTATCTCGCTTTTATTCTCACTTTTTCTTTCAACCTTCATCCGTAAACCTCCCAAATCTTATTTTCTCTTTTATCATCGTCCATAACCCTGTCTCCCTCAATCATACTCCCGCTATTCTTCCCAAAACAAAGCTTCCAGTCTCTGCCGGTAACCTTCCGGGTCTTCCTGTGCCTCTGGATTAAGATAACTGGAGTAAGGCATACCGAACGGTACAACTGTTACCGCTTCTTTCGGATACCCGGAGCTTTTCACTACCGCTCTTGCAGCATCAAGCCCTATTGATTTCATGCCCCACAATTCTCCGGTGGTATAGCCTTGCTCCGTTTTTTCCTTCACACAGCAGGAGTAACTGCCCGCTGCCAACTGCCAGATAAAGACATAAAAACCTTCTTCATCGGTGCCGTAACTGTAACCGTTCACATCCAATATCCCCTCGTCTTTGATTGGTCGGCTGATGATTTCCCACTCCCCGTCCGTATTCGGTCTGCTGATGACTTCCCACTCTGTATCCGCATTCTCGTCCGGCTTCTTTGCGTCCGATACCGGATTGGTCAAAAAGCATACCGCAATGGCAATTCCGGTCACCACCGTTACCGCCACAATCCAAAAGGTCGGCTTTTTATAATTTAACACCGACTTTACACGGTTCTTTACCCCCACTTCCCCGAAAGCCAGCGGACAGGCAAACATCATACGTTTTTGAAGACTACAGGATACCAGCGCTTCTGCGTATTCCTTCCGTGCTTCCGGTTCCATTTCGCGTACCACCCGTTCATCACAGGCGCGCTCAATGTCTCTGGAAAACAGCAGATAAGACACCCAAAGGAGCGGATGAAACCAATACACGGAAAGCAGGAAGAACGCAACGGTCTTCCACCAATGATCCTTTCGCTTTAGGTGCGCCGTCTCATGGGCAATAACGCTGCCCATCTGTTCTTCAGACATGCCGGAAGGAAGATAAATCCTCGGTTTGATAATCCCAAACACGAAAGGCGTTACGATACTGTCACAGAAATAAATATTGTCCCGGTAACAAAGAGACACCTTTACCTTACGTCGAAGCCACAGATAAGAACAAAGACTATAGGCAAACATCACAGACATCCCGACAATCCAGATAACCGCTGCCGCAAACGCGATAATCTGTATCGGATTGGCGCTTGCTCCCGGTGTCGGTGCTCCGGAGATGCTGTAGCCCGGTGCCAGATGCTCAGAAAGATACGGATTTACCGTAGAATTTAACATCGCCACCCCGGTATGGATGGACGGTCGCTCCGCCAGTAAAATATCCGGCGACACAATTTCTGCGCTGGGAATCAGGCTTAACATACTCTCCGCAAGGAACGGACACACCAGACGCAATCCTACCAGCGCCCACAAACATACCGTCAGCGACTTCGGTGCCTTATGACACAGTGCACGCACCGCCAGTACCGCCAGCATCACCCAGGTAGCTGTAAGGCCCATATTCAAAATCTCTACAAACACTTTTTCCATACTCAGCCCTCCCCGAAGGAATCAATGATTCTGCGAATCTCCTCCAGTTCTTTCGCGGACGGCTTCTTCCGGGAACCGAAGGCCGCAATAAACGCCGGCAACGACCCCTCAAAAGTCTCCTCCACAAACTTTTCGCTCTGGATGGCGTAGAACTCCTCCTTTCCAATCAACACCGACACGATACTGTTTTCCATTTCGAAAATTCCGCGCTCGCAAAGCTTCTTTAACACCGTATAGGTGGTGGTCCTCTTCCAGTTCAATTCCTCCTCGCAGTGTGCCACCAGTTCCTTCGTGGACAACGGTGCATGCTGCCATACGATATCCGCAAAGCGGGCTTCTACCATACCCAGTTTAATTTCTGCCATTGTACCTGCCTCCTTATGTAAACTCATGTCTGTACCCTAAAAAACTGTCTATCAGTAATAGTCAGCTTCATTCTATCACCGATAGACAGTTTTGTCAAGATTTTCTATCTATACATTTTCTTCTTCATCGTCCAATATACAATCCCGTACCAGAAAACCACTTCTACTACCAGGCTCGCCACCGTGATGATAACCGGTTCCGCAGTTATCTCCGTCCGGAATACGTCCATAATCTGTTGCGAGAATGTACAGCGCAGAATTCGTTCCGAGGTTTCCTTGCTCAGATTAAGCTTTTCCGCCAACATAGGTAGCAAAGCGGCCGGCATCATATCCAGCAACTGGATTCGCAAAAACAATACCGCTGCCGCCGCGAAGTGTTTCACGGCCATGCCCACTAAGACAGTCAACAGTGTCACATGTAGACAAATCACAAAGAAAAGAAATGTACGTTCCGGCAAATCGGTAACTCCGCCGGTTCCGTTTTTTATTACTACTATCGCCTCAAGTGCGATTGCCAGACCAAACACAATCACACCGATTCCGACACCGTCCACCAACAGTTTGCTACCAATGATGTGGCTTGTTTTGTTTCCGGCCATCACCTCATAATATGCAGTCTTTTTCATATAGCCTGCCGTTACAAAAAACACGCTCACAAAAGGAACATACATAATCAACATGCTACCGGTCAGCAGAAAGCTTTCCATGTTTTCCGCCAGATTCTTATCCAATAATGAGAAATCCACAAAAAACGGCATAAGAGCCATTACCAACGCCGTCAGTAACATAACCCGTACATATCCTCCGGACCGGAACAAACGATACACTTCCGCACGAATTAACTTACACATGACTCCCACCTACCTTTGCAAGATAATATTGCTCCAAATCCTCCGCAACCGTAACAAACTTCATAATCACAAAGCCGTTATCCGTTATGGTCTTGGATATGGACAGTGCCTCCTCCGGCGATACATACAACCGGACTTCCTCCCCGGAGGTATTCAATTGAACCGAATCTTTCCACGTATTTCTAAGCAATTCTGCCGTTTGTTCCGTATTGTCGGTTTGGATTGCGATATACTGTCTGCATTTCTCCCGCAACTCCTCCGCAGACAGATTTTCAAGAATTCTCCCCTTGTTGATGATAATGAAGTCCGTACACAGCGTCGCCAGCTCCGACAAAATATGGCTGGAAATCAAGATCGTAATGCCCTTTTCCTCACAAAGCTTCCGCAACAATTCCCGGATTTCCACGATTCCTTCCGGGTCCAGCCCGTTAATCGGCTCATCCAGCACCATCACCTCCGGCTCTGCCAAAAGGGCCATAGCAATTCCCAACCGCTGCTTCATGCCGAGAGAGAACTTATCCACCGGCTTCTTTCCCACATCACTGAGCCCTACAAACTCCAGTAGCTCCTTCCGGCGCTTTTTATCCGTCACGCCCCGCACATAGCCTACATAGGTCATATTCTCTTCAGCAGTCATACCTCCGTCCAAATACGGTGCCTCAATCATAAAGCTGATACGGTTTCGATACGCATCCAGTTCTTTCCGTTCTCCGAACAATTCGATTTCTCCACCGGTACGCTCGGTTAAACCGGCCAACATACGCATCACCGTAGTCTTACCGGCACCGTTCGGTCCGATAAGACCGTATATATGCCCCTTCTTTACTTCAAGATTCACCCGGTCGGCTACAATTTGTTTGCCATATTGCTTTGTCAGATTCTCTGTTTTAATGATGTACTCCATAAAATCCCCTTCCCTTACACCGTCCTTAATCATTCTTCACCATTATACCAATCCGGGTATGATTCTGCAAGAAAAAGCCTTGCGGGGTAATACGCATTCCCCGCAAGGCTATCCGCTAATACTGTCCAAACTGTAACCGATTCAGATATTCATCCATAGGAAGCGGTTTGTCGAAATAATATCCCTGTATCATGTCGCAGCCCGCATCCCGCATATACTCATACTGTCGCAGCGTCTCCACTCCTTCCGCAACCACCCGAAAGCCTAATGCCTTCGCAAGTCCCACAATGCTCTCAAACATAATGCAGTCCTTTTGATTATCGCTGTTGTATCGTCCGAACGGAATCAGGGATTGATCCACTTTCAGGATATCCGTTTTTATCATCTTCAACATATTCAGCGAAGAATATCCCGTACCAAAATCATCCACCGATACACTGATGCCCTCGGCTTTTATTTTGTCTATCAGATTAGACATCACAATATAATCTTTTGCATCTTCGCTTTCCGTCAACTCAACTTCGATCCACTCGTGAGGTACCTTATGTAAATCTAATACTGCCACAATTTCTCGTACCAGATGCGGATTTTCCATATGCCGCTTGGAAAAATTCACAGATACCTTGTAAAGCGGCTTGTTCTCCCGAATACAACGACTCAAAAACGCACATACTTTATCCAGCACATAAAAATCCAAAAGACAAACACTCCCGTCTTTTTCTAAAATCGGAATAAACTCCATCGGCGGAATCAGACTTCCATTTGGTTTTCTCCACCGCACCAAAGCCTCCGCACCACAAAGATGTCGATCCGATGTCCTCACCTTCGGCTGATAATACACTTCAAATTCCTTTTTCTCCACACCGCGATGAAAATCGGCAATAATCTCTTTCTGCCGCATAATCTCTTTATGAAGCTCTTCACTAAAGTAAACTACCTCGTTACTTTCTTTCTGTCGTGCCGCCTGATATGCATTGCTGATGCGAACCATAACCTCTCCCGGATTCTGCGCCCCGGTCAATTCCGCCGCACCGATGGTCGCGCCGAAATTAAAATTCTTCTCCACCACGGCATCCTTATATTTCACATTGATATCGCTGATACGCTGAATAAACGCATCCGCATTTTCCTTCCGAATCAATGCAACAAAATTATCTCCTCCCAATCTGGCAACACACTCGTCCTCATAAATCCCCTGCAACAACTGACGAATATACAGCCACATTACTTCATCCGCCTTCTGGTGAGAAAGTACTTTATTCACATACTTAAAATTATGTGTATTGAAATAAAAACCGATATACTTCTCAATGCGTCCTTGTGCAAGGGCACCCCCAAGATATCCCATAAATCCGGCCACATTCGGAATTTCACCTGCCAAATCCATGGTAGTCACCCGCTGTAACAGTTCCCCCATGATTTCCAAACGAAACGCCCAAAGAATTATATTCCCGAGAATCACCAACTCATGTTGTTCTTCTTCCTCCCAACAACAACCTTTTACCGGAAAATACGATAAAGTAGCCGTACCACCCTCTCCAGTACGAAAATTAAGTTCTGTCGCAGCTTCCTCTATCGGGAGGTCGCCTTGATACAGAATCTCCGTATGATTATCAATCTGGGCACGAAGTTTTGACTCCGGTGCAAATTGACTAACCGTCACCTTTCCGATGTTTTTCTGTCCGGCAATCTCTTCCAATGCAATACCTATATTCTTTACCAATTCTTCCTTCGAACGTACCAGTTTCTGTATTGATTCAAAAAAACGGAGCATTTTGTCCCCTAAAAGTGATTCTCTCATATTGCACCTCCTCGGTTTCGTCCCCCACGACATACCTACGATGTGACCTCTGTTTCGTTCTAATCCCTGTTTCTATATAGTATACCACAAATTTGCCCAAAAAGGAAGAAGTTTTTCTCAACTTCCAAACCGCAAAACAACATTTCTGCCAATTTGTCTTTTCCTATAAATATTCTTTGATAAAGCTCTCTGTGCCATCACAACGATTTTGTTTATGTAATTCCAATAACGCAAAAAATGCAGGAAATCTACCGACTTCCCGCATTTTCCTCCACTATTCCGTTATCTCAAACTCCACCCAATACATTGCCGTATCATAGTCCCCGGCTCCCCGGAAATCCATAAAGCCCTTGGTTAACCGATAGATACCTGCGGGAAGCTTTCCGTACAACCATTCCCAGGAATACTCAAACTCCGTAGTCTGGTCTTCCGGAAAATTGTATGCCAAAGAATTCCAACCGTACTCTTCGATGACCGTCGGCACATCCTTCCAGGTCTCGTCCTCCAGCACAATCAGCCGGTAATCCGTACCGCACCTTAGCAATCCGGTAGAGTTCCCGCCGTTTTTCGTACATACAAGGGTCAACCCGGTGGGAGTTACATCCTTCACGGAAAGAGTCAGCCCCCAGTCCGGAAAGCCTTCATCGGCAGGCAAAGAATTATCCATAGAATAGTTCGTATCTACTGTGGTTAGGGCTGTAACCATATCATCCGTCAACGCAAACGCATAATCTTCTTTCTCCGGCCAGAAGGAACGCGTATCGTCATTGATTGCACGGAACACCCGCGGTGCGCCGATGCCGATAACAAGTGCCGCACAGGCCGCCAACACCACCCACTTTACCCAGCCGTGGGAGGATTTTCCTTTTTCATCCCTCTCCTGTGGCTCAGAACCTTCCACGTCCTGCACCGATTTCCCTGTCTCCTTCCCCGGCACCATTTCTCCCATCGGTGCCGCTTCCTCAATAAACTCCTCTTTTACCTGCCCCATGGCATGCAATAGTTTTTCATTTTTCATAGTATGATACCCTCTTTCTCCAATGTCTGCTTCAGTTTCCTCCGAAGTCGGAGCAGTGTCATTTTCACGTTACTCTCACTCAGTCCGAAATCCACCACAATCTCCTTTACGGAACTCAGATACCAGTACCGACGTAGAAAAATCTTACGTTTTTCTGTAGGAAGTTCTTCCAAAAAACGATTCAACACATCTACCAAAAGCGCCTCTTCTACTGCTTCTTCCGTACGATCCGCTCCCGGAATACATTCGGCAAGTTCCTCCAGCACCAATACAGTTTGGCCACCGCCCCGCTTTTCTCTGGTATTGTGTTTATACCGGTTCAGCGCAAGATTCCGTGTGATTTTCCCAAGGAAGGCCGACAACCTCTCCGGACACTGCGGCGGTATGGAGTCCCATGCCCTCAACCAGGTATCGTTTACGCACTCCTCACTGTCCTCTTCATTCAATAGGATGTTATATGCAACGGTGCGGCAATACCTTCCGTATTTTTTCGCAGTCTCCGACAGGGCAGCCTCCGAGCGCTCATTGTATAATGCAATAATCTGCCGATCGTCCATAACCTTCTCCTTCCGTATGTAATAAGGCCTTACATCCTAACAGACAACAAAAGGGTCGTGCACGTCACAAAAAAGCGCCGCAAAATCACACGACGCTTCCTTTCTCTTCCTACTTCTACAAATCATAATCTTCAGCATGTAACAAATCTTTATAAGCTACTTGTTGTATACCATACATAGAGTAGCGATATTCATTATGCTGCTCAATATAGGCGGCTTTGGAAGCATGACCACGCCATACATACCACGATACCTGCCCATCCATCTTATTCTCAAGCGGAATCAGAATCACTCTGATGTCGAGCACCTTCCGCGGATTTCCCTTTGGGGTAAACCGCACTCCGAACGACTTCTTAAACTCCAAATCCATACGTTTCATTATCGGAACACTTTCACTAACCGCAGGCGAAATCACAAAATCCGGATTTTCCCAATAAAGCCCGGTTGTTCCATTCGAACATTTTACCTTTTCCAATGTTATTGGAACAACATTCCGCTTCTCACTTCCGTAATCAGATTCAAAAGTTACATTTTCAAAGATAATCTCATCCTTTTCAATGTAATCACCAAAAAACAAAATACCGATACCCTTTGATTTTCCGCCCTTATTATTCACAAACACACATGCACTTTCCCCTATTTTGCAAGGCATTGTCGTAAACATCGGAATAGTCAGTTTCGGCAATTCTTTTTCCTGGCCTTCCGGTGCCGTAAAAGCCATCGTATACACGGCTCCGTTTAATCGTCCTGTCGGCTTCCCCGGTTCCAGACAGACCTGTTCCTGATGCATATGTAACAGCGGTACGGCCGCATAAAATGCCTCCTCCGCAAATACATAATTTCCCCGAACTGCTTCTTTCAGTTTTTCAAAATCACTAACCTTCGATTTCCATGGTGCAAGACTTGTTCTGCGCAGCATTTTCATTCCGTACAGGCTTCCCACGTTAATCCAGCCGTCTGTCCCATCTGTTTTGTTTACCAGATTCATCATCAGATAATCACTGTCCTCACAGGAAGCAGCCAATACATCCGTCTCAAAAAGCAAGGAAAGCGGTTCCGTAATTCCCCTGATATTTTCCAGCGAACTAAAATTAAACTCATCGGATGCCACCGAAACCCATTCCGATTCCTCCGGTTCAAAGATTGTAACAGAGATATCTCCTTCGTCCGAATTTAAAGCCGGTAGAAATCCTTTCCTTGACATCTCTGCGCACAAATAGTCTTTCAGATGTTCCGGGCTATATTTATCACACTTCCGCACATGAATATTCGAAAAAAATGAACCCATATTCCCTCCGTTATCAAAGAATATCGCCCGTTCTTATATACAAAACGAGCGATATCCTGTATTATCTTCTATTTTACTCCAAATCCACGTGCCCTGTCAACATTCTCGCACCTTCGACTCTTCCTACTCAATCTCAAACTCCACCCAGTATGTTTCCGTCTCATAATCTACCGGTCCGCGGCGAGCCGTAAATTCCTTTGCCAGCCGGTAAGTGCCCTCCGAAAGCTTTCCGTACAGCCACTCCCAGGAAATCAGAATCTCAGTATCTTGCTCTTCCGAAATCCGGTAGCCCAAATCTTCCCAGATGTAATTTCCCGGCAGCGCCGGAACCTCCTTCCATGTCCCTTTCTTCGAAACAAGCAGGCGGTAATCGGTGCCGCATGTAAGCTCTCCGGTAGGATTGCCGCCTCTTTTCGTGCATACAAGGGTCAACCCGGTAGGCGTCACATCTCTCACCGAAAGGGTCAGCCCCCAATCCGGAAAGTCTGCTTCCTCTTCTGTAGCAGAATCTTTATTTTCAAACAACCGCCCGAGCTCCCATATCGCATCTCTGTCCTTCTGCGGAATATCCTCTAAGTCTCCTTTCCAGAGCCGAAGCACAAATTTCGCATCACTTTGTCCCGGATAAGTCTCATGTAAAAAACCACAAACCGCTATTACCCGGTCTCCCGTCTCGATTCCGTCAAACCGGTCCGGCTTATCCTTCGTTGACAGCACTACCGGCCCGATATCATCAAACACCACCATATGCCTTCCACCGCTTGCCCTTACATAAATCCCCGAGCAGTGCCGCAACAAAAACGCTCCAATTACTACCAGACAAAGCAACAAAACGCCTCCGATGATACTGACAGGAAGTACCCATTTTTTCTTTTTCCCGGATTTCTTCTCTTTCTTCCTACGTTTCATCCTATCGCCCCTTCACATTCCACACCTTCTTCACTTTATGTCTATTTCACTTCCGTTCCGCCCCATTCCACAACCGTAAAGCCGGTACGCTCCGGTGCGGTAAGCTCCTGTTCCGGAAATTCCGCAAACTCTTCCGCACCCTTCCATACCATAAATACACGGATTACGGTATCCGGCGCCGGACTTACGGTAAGCTTCGCCGCATCTGTGTAATTCTCTGTCTGGAAAGAAATGAGATTGTACGGATTCAGCTCCATCATAGGCAACCAATACACAATAAACTCATTGGCCTCCCGACGGGTAAGTCCCAGGTCTTCCAATGTCTCTTCCAAAAAGGCTGCCGTATCCTCACCCTTTACACAAAATCCTTCCGAGAAATCATAGGCCATCTCCGCCTCCCCTTCCCAGTAAAGGTAATTGTAGGTTTGCCCCTTGGCATCCGTAAGCGTTCCGTCCGGTAGAGCCGTTACCTTCCATCCCTCATTACACGCCGGATAAGTGCAAGTCAGGTCTCCGTTAAGTGAAAGTTCCACAGAAACTTCCGTTTCCTCCTCCGGGTACAGGTAAATGACCGGCTTGGCGCATTCCACGTCATGAGGAGCCCACACATAAGGCTCAATGGTCAACATATCCGCTTCCCGGAGGCCGCTTTCCGCATCATAATAATAGTTTTCATAGGCGCATGTCACCCGGTCCCCCGCACACCAATCCTCGGAAAGAGTCCCGTTCAGCTTTACCGTATCCCCATCCCCCAAAAACTTAGCCAAGAAACAATCGGCATATATCTTTGTAATCCGGATTGATTCAAATCTACCGTCTTCCAGTTTTTCTGCCGTGGTTTTGTCCAGCCATTCTCCCGTATAAGGAAGCTCCCGATACCGTTCGGAGAACTTCCAACGCTTCGCCACAATCTGCGCCGGATAAGACTCCCGCACCGTTCCGTTATAAATAATTTCCACGATATCTCCCGGTTCCACATCGATATCATCCAAAAGCTGCGTCGAAAAAATAATTCTATCGCTGCTTTTCCGCTCCCATTCTCCTTCCAGAGGCTCCACGGTAACACCGTCTTCCCTTATCTCAAGAACCGTCGCTTCGAAGCTCTCTTCATTCACCGCATAGGCCTTCTCGTCCACACCCTCCAGTTCCCATAAAGTACTCATGGACTTGAAATTGTTCGGGAAGAAATATACACTAGTGTTCTCATAGCGTCCGATACCAACCAGACGACGCCATTTCACCACCTTATAGGTCAGCGCGGAATACACCCGTGTCCCGCCGTCGCTCATCGTTCCCGAAGGCAACGGCACAAACAACACTGCCAACAGTACAAGCACGATAATCGGCATCCAAATCTTCTTACTCAGCTTCTTCTTTTCTTTCCCTTCCATAGCGACTCCCTCCTGTTACTTTACTTGTCGGTCCCTGCTTCCAGCGCCTTCTCGATCCGTTTTTTCAACTCTGCCGACATTGCATCGGAAAGCTTCACAACGCAACCATTTTCCTCATTGTACAAATGATTTTCATGCAAACGGAAAACTGCTTCTTCTCCCGTGGCCTTCCGGAAAACAAGTTTATAGTCTGCCGGCGGCTCATCCAAACCGTACTTTTCCTCCAACTCCTCACGAATCGTATCCCAGTCCTGTCCCGCAGTAGACATCTCCGGTACCACAATCCCATCATTTTCCGATCCGTCCGCCGGATAAGTCTCCTTTGTCTCGGATAATGTAAAAATCGCTGCCACAAAACGGCCCAGTCCCCCTACAATCTCTTTATCCGTACTGTATCGGAACATTTCTGTCTCTCCGGTTCTGTCCGTAATCTTCACGCAGGTGTACTCTCCCGCATCTCCATACAGCACGCTCTCCAAACCACCCAACACCCTGTCCGGTATCTGATTCGTGCCGCCCGATTTCATGCTCTCATCCACCGGCTCCAGTAACGGTCTGATATAAAGCCCGCCCGCAACCAGCAGAAGACACAACGGAATACAGCATGCCAGCACGCAATTCCGTTTTCTTTTCCGTTCTTTTATTCTCTCCTCACTGCGGCGAAACACCTCCGCCTTGCAGTCCTCTAAATTTCTCATTTTAACAGCTCACCATCCTCTCCCAATAGGGATCGAAGTTCCTTTTTTGCGCGATACAAAAGATTATCCACCTGTTTCCGGTTCTTTTTCATAACCTTCGCCGCTTCCTCGTAGGTCATCTCCTCAAAATAGATGAGGTGAATCACCACACGCATGTCCTCGGGAAGCTTCTCAATTGCCGCATTTACGGTACGTTTCCGTTCCTCGGTCAGCACCTGCTCTTCCAAGGTTTTTTCCTCGGAAGACACTTCCGTTTCTTCGGTCAGCTCCGTAAATTCAATCACCTTCCGGTGCTTGAGATAATCCAAAGCCCGGCTTCTGCCTATCATATACAGATAAGTCTTTAGCGACACCTTGAAGTTATACCGGTGCTTATGTACAATCAAATCCGAAAACGCATCGATGGCAATATCCTCGGCAGCGTGCACATCATGCACATAGCGGTCCACAAAAAACACCAAACCGTGAAACAATTCTTTCATAATCTCGTCAAAGGCACTTTCCTCCCCATCCAGAAAACGGCGGTAGCTACAGGCACCGTGATCCATTTGGTTTCCTCCTGACCGGGGCGTTTGCCCCTTTCACTTATTATACGACGAAGCGAGGAAGATTTCCTTATGTTTTTTAAAAGATTTGAAAATGCCGTTTATTTTTTCTTTCCGTCGTGCTCACACCAAAAAGAAAGGCTGCCTCTCCGGTGGTTTTCTCCACCTTCCAAACAGCCTTTCATGCGCTATTTTTAGTTTTCCGGATTATTGACGCAGCCGGCAAACAACGGAACATTTTCCTTTTCGATTACAAACAAAAACGGTCTGTCTAATACAAAATCAATAATCTCCTCCGGCGGTGCAGCACTTCCTGCGCCCTTCATCTCAAAGTAGACCGCCGCCTTAACTCCTTCTTCATCAATCTGCACACGAACCGATTGATTCGCCCCGGTTAAATAAATCGGGGAATCTGCGGTAAGCTTTGTAAACTCGGCAGTTCCTTCCGTAAACACATTCGCAGCACCCATCTCTTTCAGTCCGTCGCTTAAATCCATAGTAGAGGATACATCAAACTTCGGAACGGAAAGGTTGACTTTCATATACTTACAATTCTCCCATTCATCGGATAAAACCATATCCATGTACGTTCCGTTATCCAGTACATCATTTACGGTCATCCCTTCATCCGGAAGAATAAACCACATACAACTTCCGTTTTTCAACCACAGATTCACCGCACTGAAGTTCTCGCCCCAGTAATAGTCCATCTGCTTCAGTTTTTTGTTCATATAAACAGCCTGCATACCTCCGTCCGGTGCATGAAACACACCTTCCGTATTCTTACTTTCCGAAAATTCATCCGACCATTTTGCCTGAAAATACAAGGTGGAATACAGTGCCATAACGGTTTCCGGCGATAGTGCAATCCCCTTTGTACTGTCCTCTAAAAAATTGCCGGTATTGTTATTAATCCATGCTGCGATGTCCTTATTTATCTTGATACTGCCCAAATCTCCCCGGTACACAGACGCATAATAATGGTACCCCAGCGCATCCGTCGTCTCTTTGTTATACTGCAATCCGTTTTCCAGCCACAGGGAGTTTGCAAGCACGCACACCTCGTTGGAATCGTCCTGATATGCACTTTCCCATACCGCGCTCACCTGCTTGCGGAGCTCCTCCGTATTGTCCACGCCAAGCAAGTCAAGCACCTGTTGCTTTGTCTCTCCTTCTGTCAGTTCTGCCGTCATGGCCAATCCGATATACGCATTCACCGGAGACCATAACTTATTTTCGTTCGTCTCTGTCTGCAAAAAGCGACCGTTCCCCTCTTGAAAAAAGACGCTCAATCCCGACAGCGCCTGTGCGGTCGTTTCACCCCTCGCCTCTCTCTCGACATTCCACTGATCCACGTCTGTTCTCCATGCATCATGGTCTTTATAATCATCCGGATCCGGCCACTCCATAGCTCTTGACTCGGAAGCCACCGCTATGACATCCGCACGAATCCTCGCCGGCGCAGACAACGCAGCCACACCCACTGCAATTACCAATATCGCTGCCACGGCAATCTTGAAAAAGATTCTCTTCCCCTTCTTCGGAGGCTTCTCTGCCTCTTTAATATGCTGATCACTAATCTCCTCTAATGCGGTTAAGATTTCCTCATGCTCCATAGTGATATCCCTCCTTCTTAAGGTACTCCTTCAACCCTGCCCTAATACGGTTCAGTCTGACAGAAACCGCATTTTCCTGCATTCTAAGCTCTCTTGCGATTTCTCCTACCGAATCCCCGTACCAGTAACGTCGTATGAAAATATAGCGGCTCTCCCTTGATTTAGATTCCAAAAACCGGTCCATCGTACGTCCCAATTCCCTCGCATCGATGACCTGCTCCAAATCTCCTCCCGGCAAGCAACCGTTCAGTTCTTCCAAAGAAATATCATACCGGCTGTCTCTTTTCTTCGCGGTATCTCTGTGCAATCTCTTTAACGCAGTATTTCTCCCGGTACGATATACATACGGTGCCAAAGGGTCCGGTGATACCGGCGGAATCGCATTCCAGAGCGCCAAATAGGTATCATTGGTACACTCTTCCGCATCCCTTGGATTTCCCAGAATATTATAGGCAATACGGTGTAACTGCTTGCCGAACCTTGCACTCAATTCACTGATCGCATTCTCTGCCCTGGCAAATAACAGCCCAACAATTTTTCTATCTTCCATGCAAACCCTCCTCTCACCTATATACACCACTTTTGTATGGGAAATCTTACATGATTTTTATTTTAATTTATACACCCTGTAGAGTTTTCACACATACTCTACCTCTCAATATATCGCATCACATCTTTTAGTATCTCCAAACTCTCAAACGGTTTCCCTTCCACTTCCAGCGAATGATTTGCTCCGTCTATGTACAACGGCTTTATCCCGTGCTCTTCGCAATACTCCCTACACGCCGGATATACTTCATCTGCCGTTCCCATAACTACCGTATCCTTTTCTTTAATGTACGGAAGCGCATCCGGCACCGGAGTCAGGTAAATCTGCACCGGGTCTATCCCCAGCTTCTCCGCCAGGAATCCCGCCTCTATAGTTCCCACACTTTTGGACAGAAAAACGACTTCATCATACACACTAAAATCAATCTCTTTTACTTTTTCCCACACATAGTCTCTTACTCGTAAAGACTTCTCTTCCCGCGTCAACTCCGGCTCAAAAAAGATACTGTTATACTTCATATGAATTTGTTCGTATCCCTTCGCCTCGTACAAAAAACTTGTGTAGTACATAAGCGGACAATCCATGTTGTAGCCCACGCCCGGAAACATAATTATCAACTTCTTCATTCTTTTCCATCTCCTTATTTTACAATAAGTTCTTTCAACTCATCCAAGCTCCGAATCGTCCAATCCGGATATTCCAACCGCTCCTTCGGTTCTGCATAAATCCAGTTTCCTTGCTTAATCCAAATCGTATACATCCCCAAGTCATTTGCCGGAACAATATCGTTATCCAAACGGTCGCCTACCATGACTGCCTCCTCGGGTTTACAACCGGTCCTAGTCATGGCGATTTCAAAAATGCGCTTATCCGGTTTTGCGACACCTTCCTCTGCAGAAGCTACCACGATATCGATATACTTCCGAATTCCAAAGCGTTCCAGACGTCCTTCGCTTCCCAAGGACTGATTTGCAATAATTCCGATTTTATAATGTCTATGAAGATATTCCAGACACTCCGTAGTTTCCGGGTACAACCGTTCATCTTCCTTATGCCAAGGAGTTTTTTTCAATCCGAAATATTCTAACGTCGCCAAATCCGCCGACTTGTTTTGCTTTGCAAAGAACACTTTCTTTTCTATGAATTGTTCGTATGTAATGTCGGTTCCCTCAATCACTTCCCTGATGCGGTGTTCTATCGCAACCGATTCATCAATCAGAGTAGAACCCATATCAAAAAATATCCATTTTATCTTATCTCTGCTCATATTCTCTCCTGTCGTTGTACTCCTTGCCCTGTAGCTTCTCTCCAAATGCTTTTATTTTTATCTGCATACCTGACTTTCCATTACATTGCAAATTATATCACATAATTTGATTTTTCACATCATAAAAGAGACCTATGTCATCATTGCATAGGTCCCTTACTCATACTCTTATTCTTTTAACAATTACATCTCTCCCAATATCTTTACCAAGCTCTCATGGGCCAGAGCAAAGGCTTCCGCTCCGCTTAACACCTTTGTCTCTCCGCCTACAATCGCATCCTTGTCCCGCTCCAATCCTGCAAAGCCGGAGAAATTGAACAAATGCGGCTCCAATGATAAAAATCCGTTAAAACCGTTTACGTACAGATTTTTCAAAATAACTGCCACATTGCCGTCTCCCATGCCTGCCGGTACGACACTGCCGTTGTCCCACATGGCGTCCTTTACGTGGATATAGGCGATATAATCCTTCAGTAATTCATAAGCCTCCAAGGTATCCTGCTTTGCCTGTACAAAGTTCGCAAAGTCGAAGATTGCCTTGAAATGGTCACCGTAGAACGCATCCATCAGTTTTCTGCACTCTTTCGCCATCTCGCCGTAAATGCCCTTTTCGTTCTCATGCAACAGCACCGCGTCATTGGTAGCGGCATAGTCCACAAATTGTCCCAGGCGGTCAAATACCTGCTCCTTATATTCCGCGTTTTTGCCCTCCGGTATGTAGAAACTAAACATGCGGATATTCTTGGTATCCATCTTATGCGCAATTTCCACCGCACGCTTAAACTCCTCAAAATGCTTTTCAAACGGGTCTTCAATTCCGATTTTACCCAGCGGGGAACCCAGCGCCGAGAGGGCAATTCCTGTCGCATCCAGTCGTTCCTTGATTTCCTTTACCTTGTCATCGGAATGAAAAATCAAATTGTTTCCGTCCACGCCGCGCATCTCAACGTAACGCATACCAAGCTTCTGTAAATTCTCAATTTGGATATTCAAATCCTGATCAATCTCGTCCGCAAATCCGGATATTAAGTAATTCTTATTCATTATTCTTCTCCGTTTCCCGGCTTATCATACAGCCGTCCTCTTCACTTTTTATTTCTGAATCCGTTATCGAGTATGCTTTCTACATCCCTAGAACGTTCCTTCTGTATCAAACACAATGCCTTTGTCCTCTTTTTTCTTGGACTGTGCGCGCTTCTTATTCAGTTCCGCCAAGAACAACTCCTCATCGAACGGCAACTCAATGGTCTTATCCAGCCAGGAAGACAAATGCATGGCATTGGATAAGGTCAATCCGCGGATACCCTCTGCGCCGTCCGCCACCAGTTTGCCGCCGTGTAAAATCCGGTCTGCAAAGGCTTTTAATACGCCCACATGCTGCTCGTTCTTTCCGTCGGTCTCAATCTCGATGCAAGTCATATCCGGCTTTTTGAAGCCTTCCTTTTCCGTCATACAGAAGGTTCTTTCGTTTTCCGCCAGCTTATAATACGTAAGCTTATCGTATTCGCATACGATTTTGCCCATCTCGAAAGTTAACTCCAAACGATTGGTGCCCGGTGCATCGCCGGTGGTAGTTACAAACACGCCGGTAGCCCCGTTTTCAAATTCCAGATACGCAGTCACATCATCCTCCACCTCAATATCATGCCACTTTGCCTCGTGACAAAAGGCTCTGACCTTGGTCGGCAAGCCGCACAACCACTGCAACAAATCCAACTGGTGCGGGCTCTGGTTCAACAATACACCGCCGCCCTCGCCGTCCCAGGTAGCCTTCCAGCCTGCCGCATCGTAGTACGCCTGGGTACGATACCAGTCGGTAATAATCCAGTTCATACGCTTCATGGCACCCAGCTCACCACTCTCAATCATGTCATGAAGCTTCCGGTACACACAGTTGGTACGCTGATTCAACATAATGGCAAACACCGCATCACTCTTTGCAGCCACCTCGTTCATCTCACGTACCTGCTTCGTATACACGCCTGCCGGCTTTTCGCTGATGGCATGAACACCATGCTCCAAGGCGTAGATAACAAATTCCGGATGTAAGTAGTGAGGCGTTGCAATCAGTACCGCATCACAAGTCCCGGAGTCAATTAACTTTCTTCCGTCGTCAAATACCGCCACATCTGCCGGGAAGTTTTCCTTCGCAAAGTCCAGTCTGTTCTGACTGATATCTGCCACAGCAGATAACCGCATTTCCGGCACCAAGCCCTTTAAAAGATTGTTGGCGTGATTGGTTCCCATTCCTCCGATTCCGATAATACCCAGTCTTACCTGTTCCATGTATGTTCTCCTTTCTCGTAAATACGCATCATGGTTTCAAAGGTGGTTTCCACACCTTTGATATCCCCCTGATACCTTCTTCCTTCTTCCAAGCACCGGTAAAAATCCCGGATGCAGGCCTGATGACCACATCCCCAATAACCCTTTCCGATGCCGTTTTCTGTTTCATAAGAGAAGTGCTTTGCACCTTCTTCCGCAGTCCAAAGAGTCACCTCTGAACCGTTCACGGTAACACGACCCTTCTTGCCCTGCAACTCCAATAATACCGGAGCATCCGCTGCATATCCGTTAGAGGCATAAAAGCACGCTCGTTTTCCGTCCTCAAAAGCCATCCACGCTTCCACCGTATCTTCCACCTCAATGACGCCCTTTAAATGATGATTGGCGCAGGTCGCCTCCACCTGTTCCGGCGTTCCCAGATACCGCAACAATAAATCCAAGGTGTGAATGGACTGGTTTATGAGGGCACCTCCTCCCTCCGTAGCCAAGCGGCCTTTCCACGAACTTCCCGCATAATACTCTTCATCCCGCCGCCAGGTCACAAAAGCCCTTCCACCGGTTACCTCACCGATTTTCCCTTCCGCAATCATCCTGTCCACTGCTAATGTGGTTTCATTGTAGCGATTTTGAAAACAAAAGCCCAACTTTCCCGAATGTAAAACATCCTCCCGACGCAGCTCTGCAAACTGTTCTCTCGAAACAGCACATGGCTTTTCCATAAACACGGCTTTCCCGTACTGCAGCAATTCCGCTGCCATCGATGCATGAAGATAATGAGGCGTACAGATATGTACCACGTCCACATCGCTCCCGCCAAGCTCATGCCAGTCCGTGTATACTTTCGTTTTTACATCTCCGTACTGATCCGCAAAAGCGGTTGCTTTTTCACCTACCGCATCACAGACCGCCACCAGTTCTGCCTTCTCCATGTTTTGCAGCACCCAACCGTGTACCCGTGCGATATTTCCGCAACCGATTAACCCGACTTTTTTCATCTTCACAGCCCCCTTCGGATACCTCGTCCCCCTCATTTCAAAAGTTTCAACGCACTGATTCAAATTCTTTCTCTAACCCTATTGTAAAATAGACAAAAAAAGAATAATATGTATATAAAGCACTTCATTTATGTATTTTTCCGACTTTTTTGTGGAGGTAATGCCCATGCCAACAGAAACAAATAAAAACAGAAGCCAAGTCCTGACGTTTCCCGTTGCAGCACCCTTTGATGTAGCTTATAAACACAGCCAAACCGCCACTCCGGTGGGGCCTCATTCTCACAATGCCGTAGAGTTGTATTTTTCCTTAACCGACCTTCCGGATGTTCTGTTAAATGACACCGTATCCAAAGTCCCTGCAGGCACTTTGATTATCATCCCGCCCTTTTGCGTGCATCAGCTTTATCATGGGACCGGTATCATGTATGAACGCTATATTCTAAGCATCAACAGTCAGTGGCTGGATGCCGTTTTCTGCGACAACGCAGATACACTCTCCTACCTGAAACGAAGTGACCGCCCTCTGCTTCTGACACCGGATAAGGCCGGAACAGAAAAGTTTCTAAGATATTTAAACCGTTTGCTTGCCTTCAAAAAGTCCGTCACCCCCGAAGCCATGGCATGTCTCTTTCAAATACTTTCCCTATTAAACGAAATGGTGGACCGCCTTTCTCCGGAAAGCAATCAGAACTTCCCCATTTCGTCCGGGCAGAAACGAACCAACGAAATGATTGCCTATATTCAGGAACATATTTATGAGAATTTGACCGTTACCGACTTGGCAAATCATTTTTTCTTACATCCCGACTATTTGTCCCGCTTGTTTAAGAAACATACACACACTTCGGTCAGCCACTACATCACCCTGCAAAAAATATCCACGGCCCAATCCCTGCTCCGGGAAGACTACACGGTTACACAGGTGCAGGAAAAACTGAGCTATTCCGGCTATGCCTACTTTTTCAAAACCTTTCAAAAAATTGCCGGCATCTCACCAAGCAAATACCGTGCACAATATCTAAAGAAATAGCGGAACATGAAGTCCCGAAAACACTCTCGCGCCATATAAAAAGGGGCAGTCGCATTCGATGTGTGACTGCCCCTTCTCAAAAACTTATTGCAATGCCCACGCCATAAACCGCTCAATCATGGTATCCCAGACAATCCACTCGTGCTGTCCCGGCATTTCCTCGTAATGTACCTCAATTCCCTGTTCCTTACAATACTGCAAATAGTCACAGGAAAGCTTGTAGCTGTAGTCTTCTGTACCGATAGCCGCAAACAGCTTCGGAAGCTTCGTACCTTCACGAACCGCTTTGTCAATCCATTCTTTGGAGTCGCTCATACTACCGTGAAGTTCCTCTAAGCTTCCCCAGTTCAGCGCCACCGGACCGCACTTATCCTCCGCATCCTTTGCCGCAAAACCGTTGCCGCCAAAAATGTCCATAATAAAGGAAATTCCCGACAAATTGGCCGCTGCCGCAAAGAAATCCGGACGATTGAAGGCCCACTTAAAAGCACCGTAGCCGCCCATGGAAAGGCCTGCCACCAGACGCATTTCCGGCTCCTTATTCACAGGTAAAAGTCCTTCTGCCACCGCTACCACTTCTTCGGTCAGGTAAGTAAAGTAGTTGTAACCGTGCTTCATGTCCGCATAAAAGCAGCTGCCATCCACCTCCGGCATCACCACCGCGATGTTGTACTTATCCGCATACCGCTCAATGGAAGTATAGCGGATCCAGTCCATGCCGTTTCCTGCACCGCCGTGTAACAAATACAACGTTGCCGCCGGAGCTTTTCCCTCATGGGTACATGCCGGCAGAATGAAATAAATATTTGTATGATATCCCAAGGTCTGGGACAAATAATCAAAATGAAGCATTCCCATGACTTAATCCTCCTTTAACATATGGTCTAACATAACCGGAAGCCACTTGTCCCAGAACGCCCAGTCATGTCCGCCCGGACCTTCCTCAAACAAAATCGGCAGCCCCGCTTCTTTCCCGTCTACCGCAAACTTCTTTGCCCCCGGATAGAAGCCGTCCTCGGTACCGCAGCAGGCATACAGCCTTGGTAAGGACACTCCTTCTGCCAAATGTTTCCTGTAAAGGAACTTAAAATCATTGTAGCTGCCTCTGTACTCCTCCAGAGTTCCGAAGGAATTGATGATGCGGTCCGGCATCCGGTCGTAGAAGCCCAACTCCTCCAAATCTCCCGCACCGGACATTCCCGTTGCCGCCGCAAAATACTCCGGACAATTCAGTGCCCATTTAAAGGCACCGTGAGAACCCATGGAATTGCCCAATACATACCGGTCTTCTCTTTTATTCGATACCGGGAACAGATTCTCCACCACCTTCGGAAGCTCCTCCGTAAGATAGGTAAAATACTTCTTGCCCCGCACCATGTTGCTGTAAAAGCTGTTCCGTACCTCCGGAAAAATTACAATCAAATCCCGCTCATTAGCATACTCCTCAATTCGCGTTCTGCGAAGATATAAGGAACTGTCGTCGGAACCGCCGTGACAAATGTAGAGCACCTTGTGCTTCGGATACGTTTCATAAAACTCCTTTGCACTCATCCTATGCCGCCACGGCTCAAAGGACGGCACGATCGCCATAATGTTGGTCTGCTCGCGCAGAGCCTCAGAATAAAAAGTGTACCTGATAACGCCCATAAAACTTCTCCTTTTCTGTATTCTTTCTCTTTTTCTTTAACGCCCATTATATTTTAACAGTTTTGGGGAGCATTCTCAATCATAAAATTAAGCAATCTCTCTCCCGACTCCCTTTCAAACGGAAATACCCGATGAAAGTATTTGTAATAAATCAACATGGACCAATAAACCTCATAGCCACCCTTGTCAAACTCTTCTGCCATCGGAAAGTATGACAGACAACCATTGGTATAGCCGTTAATGTAAAAGAACTCATTTCCCATTCGTTCCACACCGCCCAATGCAAACTCTGTCATCAGCTCATAGGGAACACCGCACAAGCACCAGTTCCCTATGGAGAAATACTGCACTTCCGCACCTTCCTCTTGTCTGCTAACTCCCGATTCACGCAACCGGCTCACTTCCGTCAGCCATTCCGTGCCGTCAATTCCGCACAACTGCCTTGCCTCCGATGCGATTTTTTCCGCAACCGATAAAGAAGGAACCTCGGCGTAAAGCGTCATTTCTTTGGAATACATCCCCACGGTTGTATCTGCCGTGAATGTTATCCGCGCCATCCCCTCCGCAAGCTTTTCGCCCACTTCCTGTGCCATTTTATGTAACGCATCCTTTGACCTGACAAAGGCCAGTCCTCTTGCATCAACAGGCGTATTCTCCGAGTAAAAATACTTCGGCGCAATATTTCCGGAAGCCCCTTGCAGCACCATGACCGGACAACCGTATTGCTCCTGCAATTTTTCTCTGACAGCCCCGAAATAATCCGGTGAAACCCGGTAATTATCAGCTTTCAGTACATTTCCGTGGGCAGTCAAACGTACCAGAAGCAGGCGGTTCTTCCCGTCCTCCTCATCATGCGCCAGTAAACATCCTGAACGCTTATCGATTCTCGTTCCTTCCGGTCTTCGGTTCACTCCAATCTCAACTTCAGCGTTTCCATGTCCCACACTTATCGTTTTCAAATCAGCCATTGCCCGACCGACAGCCGTAGAAACCTTGTCACATATCATTTCAAAATACTGCTTCTCACTATCGGCATTGGGTGCCGAATGAGTATGAGAAAAACACACCATAACCTTGTCCTTAGACACACTAAGAACCTCCCCTACCCGCTCCCGTAAAAAATCCGTCATGTCTTTCATAAACCCGAGACTGTCCACAGTAATCAGACAACATCGCTCCACATCTTCCCACACCGATACTTGAGCAATCAAAGGACTCTGCACACCCTTTGACACATTATCCGGGCGATAAAAGCCTACCAGTTCCATCGGTTCGGTGGGCGTAATATCTGCTTGCGCATAGCCTAGTTTTAGCATAGAATCCCCCTTTATAGTGCTTTTTCAATCACGAGATCATAGTATCATTTTATCAAATTAGAGCCATGTGTACAAGAAAAAAGTCCTTTAAAAACGAAAAACACCTGCACATCACATGCAAGTGTCTTTCAACCGAAATCAGTTCAGCTCTCTTACTCCACCTTTAACTCCTCAAATACGCTGACCATCCACTCAGTCATCTTCTTATTGGTTTCGTAAAGCTCCGCAAACTTCTCCTGTCCCGCAAACCAGGCAAGAGCCAGTAACTGGTTGGACAATACCACATACGGAATTGCCTTCTTTTCTTCTTCGGTCAGCTTTACCACGTCATCATATCCGATAATGATATTTTTGTAAATCTGTACCCACTTCGCCAGTTTTGCCTCGTTTCCGTCTTCAAAACTTTCGGACAAAATCGCGGTTGCGGCGTAGCACGGGTCAAAAATCCTGACATTCTTTTCGCTCAGTTCAAAGTCGATGAAACCCCATTTATCCTCTGCCAGAATAATATTGCCCGGATTCGGATCTCTGTGAATGACCTGCTTCGGAAGCTTCTCATAAAGCGCACCAAAGGTCTCTTCGTAGTCGCGAAATACCTGCTCCGGCACGTTAAGCTTGCCCGTAAGCTGCGGAATTGCCCAGTTTACCACGCTTCCGTACATGTCGGCTTCCTCTACCAATGCCTCCACATTTGCCAACGCCTTACTTAACTGTCCGATGACTTCCCCGATAAAACGCGCCTTCTCCACAAATCCGTCTTCATACATGGCACCAAGTTTAATCTGCTGGCCCGGAAGGCGCTTTGTCAAACAAAAATACAATTCTCCGTCCGCAAGGTACTCTTCTCCCGCGAGAGTTTCCACCGGCGTTGCTGCGTACAAACCTACATTTTCCAATGCCTTGGAAATGGCAATATGACTTTTCAGCTTTCCTAAGTTTGCCGCAAACTTCAACACGTAATTTTCTCCCACGTAAACCGCAGACTCGTTTTTGTTCCCGGTTCCTTCGTAATAAATATCGGAGACGGTTTCCTTTTCCAATCCCCATGCCTTCAAAATCGTTGTCACTTTCTTATGTGAGACCATAATATGTTCCTCCTCAAAAATGTTAATCCGGTAAGGCTTTTTCACCTTGTACCGTTTGAGATACTGTGCAGGTGTACATCCGATTTCACGCACAAAGGCCTTGTAAAATCCCGCATGAGTTTCAAAGCCGTACCGCAAGGCTACATCAATCATCTTGCTGCCGCAACTGATTTCATAGATGGCGCCAAGCAGTCTCCTGCGTAAAATATACTGCATCACCGGCAGCCCCACCGCCGTCTGAAACAGCCGGTAGTAATGAAACAGGGAAAAACCGGCTCGCTCACTCAATTCCTGCGCGGAAATCTTGCACGTCAAATTGTCTTCGATATAATCAAGACTTTCTTGTATCAGTTCTCTGTACACGCTTACACTCCTTTCTGTTCTTTGTTGTAGCTACACCTATAGCATACACGAGGAAGGAAGGAAAAACATTTCCGATTTTGGCATGTTGATGGTTTTATTATAATTGTAACATAAGCACCTTCTTTGCGGAAAAGTTTTTGCTAAAAAACTACCGGGCGAACACATACGTCCGCCCGATAACTTTCAGCAATCTCTATTCACATAACTCTTTCAACAGTGCAAGACACTTCCCTTCCAATGCCTCAATCTGCTTGATATACCCACACGCCTGTTCCCGTACCGCTTTCTCCGCAAGCTTCACCGGTCTCTGCTCCATATTATCCCAACCGCCAAGCAACGACCAGGTCTGCTCCGCAAGACTCTTTTCTTTCGCAAACAGATCTGCAAGCAACTTGTAGCTCTCTGTATTCTTTCCATTGGCATCTGCATCGGCACATCCGGATACCGTCTCGGCAAGTCGCTTGAAATACTCTGCGGCACAACCTCTTCCGTCAATCAAGCAAGTGGTAGCATCGTCCTGACAAAGCATTTTCTCAAACAACAAAGATTCATTCTCTCCGGAAAATGCACTGTCCTCGGACAGCATCTTCACCCACGGGGCAAATCCTGCCACACCCTTACGATAAGGTCCGTCTTGCCGTCCGGTCATAACCTCTACAGCCGTTTTTAGAATCTCTTTCGTTCCGAACGGCTCACCTTCCACCGGTCCGAGACACATCACCGCCTGGGTGTCCGTATTCTCCCACCAGTTGTCGCAAACAAAGTAGCCGCACTCATCAAAGGACACAGCTCCGCCGAATGCCGGGTCGTTCTGGAAGAAGTTCCAACCAAGCAAGGTATTTCCGTTGTCCCGGTATCCGGTAATGATACACGCCTCCGGCGGTCCGATGATACCTTGGGCAATGCACGGATGCCCCTCATCGATGTGTTTCTTAATAAAGGCAATAAACTCTTCCTTGGTGGTAGTCTTCGTTCTGCCAAGCATGGAGAACTCTCTGCCTAATGCCTTTGCCGCATAGGAATACACCGTTTCTTCGCCACCTTCGGTAAAGGTATGGTAGATATCCACATTACTCATATCCCATTCCTTCTCGTTCCAGGTAAAGCGGAAAGCTCCGCCGCAAGCCACCAAAATCTCCGCGTAGCCCAGATCCTCTCCCAAGTAATCCGCACATGCCTTTAAGCAAATCGGATACGGGGTGGAACCGCCGTAGGTTCCCCATTCCACCTTGGGAACCCCGTACAAAATCGTACTGTCACTGTTCTGATATTTTTCTTTCTGTCTCATCTCAACATCGCTCCTTCGCTCTTTCCGACTGAGCAATCCGATACCGTACAACCCTTCCGTCAGCTCCGACATTCCCATTAACGGTCGTTCCTTCCGGAAGGCACTGGGCGTCCGCCCCATGGCCTTTGTAAAGGCGCGGGTATAGCTTTCGTGGTTGGAAAACCCGTAAGCAAGGGCCAGGTCCATCACCGACTTGTCCGTATGCAACAGTTCAAAGGCCGATGCAACCAATTGTCTGGTACGCACATATTGTCCCAAAGAAATACCGGTCTGCCGCTTAAAGAAATCCCGAATGTGGGCATAAGAAAAACCCATCCTACGTTCCAGCACTTCATAATCCAGCTTTCCTTCACAGATATGTGCCTCCACATACCCCATGATGGCACGGGTGTGTAACGGATAACTCATAGTCAACTTCCTTTCTTTGCATCGCGATGTAAATCTATTATACACGATACAGGAGCAATTTCTTGACTTTTTTGAGGATGTGAAAGAAAAATCCGGGCAAACTTAACGTCTGCCCGGCACTGTTCTTCTTTTACCTTTGTATCGGATAACAGATTTTAATATCCCTGCACGGCCATTCCCAGTTATCCAGAGTCCATTCCTCGACCCACTGGTGATTTGCCGCCTTTGTCTTGGTATCCTTTCTCCACTTTTCCATCAGCATCCAGCCCTCCAAGATGCGGTCATAACTCACATGAATCGTCATATAAGTACCGCCCGGGAAACTGCTAACCTCCGGTAAATCCTCCGTGAAAGAATCCGGTAGCGTAATCATCACCACATGGAAAAACGGTGGTTTTCTGCTAAAGCCTGCGTTATACTGAAAAATCCGGCACTCCTTGGAATCCAGCATATGCCCCTTTGCAAAGGCAAGGGCACGCTCCCAGCTTTCGCTAGCGTTTTGCTCCGGGTCCATACCTTCCGTCCGAAACACCGCCACGCGATACGCCGGAATTTCCTCTTCCGCCTTTTCCGTCATCGTTTCCTTCGGTGCATCCTGAATGGAAATGTACAAATCCACACCACCGATGTGAGTATCCTCCTCCGAAAAACCTAAGTGTTCCTCCAAATACTGCTTACCGCCCCAAGTATATTTACTCACACGCAGCCATTCATTGAACCGCTTCCAGGCAAGCATAATCCCTTCGCCGATGTCTTCTTTTCCTTCCCTCTTCACAGAAGTCACCGCAAATTTTCCTCCGGACAGAGTACGTCGTTTCACACAGTCGTAAGTTCCCTTTGTAAAGTCTTCCGGCACATCTTCCAACGTCTCGTACAGTTCATCCGGAATGGTTACACAAAACTCATACCCGTAGGTCTCATCCGAATCCACATTCGACGGGTCCGGGTTATTATAACCGAAAATCCGGTAGCTTTGGTCTGAAAAAGAAATCCCGTGAGCCTTAGCCCATTTCTTTAGTTCTTCAAAAGCATGACTTTCCGGCTCGTCTCCGAAATAAGTAAAACAAGCCACCTTCATCGGCGGAAGTTCCTTAATAACCTTTACATCCGGATAGTTTTCCACCCACGCGCTGTTCTCTTCAAAAAAACGTTCCATAATATTGATCCTCGCAAATTGATTTATTTTCGGTTGCGAAGAAATGTCTTTTACCTTCGAAGGCACTGTCCCGAATTGACTCTTGAAAGCTCTCGTAAAGCTATCCGTGGAGTTATATCCGTACTTTACGGCAACCTCCGTCACCGAGCAGTCGTCCTTTATCAGCTCCTCGTAGGCCACTGTCAGTCGCCGCATCCGGATATATTCCTTTATGGTATACCCCACCACCGACAGAAACATCCGGTAATAGCCCGAAACGCTCATATAGGCCTGTTTCGCGCATTGCTCCACCGTAATCTCCTCCGCCAGATTGTCCTCAATAAAGTCAATGGAATTTTGAATTCGCTCGTAATAATTCATCTCGTTCGCTCCTGTTCACTTGCAAGTATGAGTTTATTATAGCGTAAAGCGGAGGAGCGTGCCCGACTTTTTTTCTAAAGGTGGAGTAGGAACGCTTTTTCTCTGCTACTACCTATATTTCTCCATCCGACAAAGCTGTTCCTCATCTACCTCAGCAATTCCGTTTTTGTAATTATAACCCATTTTCTTGTAGAATTCGATTGCTGTAACGGACGCAGGGATTTCAATTCGATTTGCTCTTAAAAAGAACTCATCTTGCTCCAATTTTTGGATAATTTGTTTTCCGATTCCTTTTCCTTGGTATTCCGGTAACACAAAAATCGTCAACAAAATACTTTCCGTAGTACTTCCCCAATATGGTGCAATCCCACCACATCCAATGATTTTGAGACCTTCACACGCCACATACATATGTCCCCATTTTGCTCTTTCAGTTAAAATCTCTGCCGAATGGGATGCCACATTAGCCTCAATATTCTCCGTTGAATAGTCCTTGCTATTGCTTATTCGTAGCGTTTTAGTAATCAACCGTGCCGTTTCTTCTGCATCCTCCGGTTGAAATCTCCGTAATTCCACCTGTGGGTTAATTGTTGTATTGGTTGTCATTTTCGTTTCCTTTCCGAGTAATTTCCTCTTACAGATTTTTCTTTCTATTCCAGAGCGATTAAGACAACCAATGAACAAAAAACTCCCGTCCTTCAAAAGGACGAGAGTCTAATCATCTCGCGATACCACCTAATGTTTATAAACAGCTTACACTGCTTATCTCTTCGAGTACGACCATACGGCTTATACTCTAGCACGTTAACGGGTGCAGGAACCGTCGCAGTCTACTATCCGCACATTCTGCGGAATTTGGTGCGAAGCTCAAAGATGTATTCACACAAAGTATTCCATGCGCCTCTCATCAACCGGCTACTTTCTGTATGCTTCCCTCTGTGCTACTTCTTCTTATCATTGCTTTTCTTAATCAAATCACTTGAATATGAAATTAAGGGTATTATAAACTTAAAGAAAGATGCTGTCAAGCGAATCTTTCTTCAATTCAGAATACAAATCATTTCCACAATATCCTATCCAGTCATAATTCGTTCATAATAATGAGCGAATTATCCGGGTCATGACTATTGTGCACAATACGCCTCATGTTAACCACATCCTGACCAACTTGGTCAGGATTATGGTCATTTTCTTGTTCACTCTGACCATGATATTGAACATCATCTCTCAACAACTCCAAATACCTATCGCAAGTCTTACGCTCTTTCCCTTACCGGCAACCAAATCTCGCTCACATAATCCTCCGCCGTATTATCTCCCGGCAAATAATTCTCAATGTCATAATCCGGTATCAGCTCATACTCCGCTCCAGGCAACCACTCCCGGTAAATGACATCCCACATATTCTGAATCGCATCCGGCATCGGACCGACACATTTGAAAATTGCCCAGGTATATGCCGGAATGTTGATGATTTGAAATCCTTCCGGTACTTCTGCTACATCGTCGGCATCGCATCCGATTCCGTACAGAAACTCTTTTGCACCGTCCTTTTCTTGTGCACAAACGCCTAAATAGCCCGGTGCTTTCTTGTAGATTTCCTCCCGATAATACTCGTCCCAAAATGCCGGAATTCCCTTGGTGCTACTTTCCTCCGTAAACATCTTTCCGTACACCAACAATCTGAATGCATCCTTCTTTTCAATACGATAATCCATTACCGTACCTCCTTCCACTGTTATCTTAACAACAAGTTTATTGAAGGATTTCAGCTCTTTTCCCTTTTTGACCTGACTGGGCGTGATACCGTGGAATCGGGTAAAGGCTTTTGAAAAGCTTTCCGGCGAATCGTAACCGTACTTCAACGCCACATCTATCACTTTCGTGCCCTGCTTTGTTAATTCTTCACCCGCCAAGGATAAACGCCGTTTCCGCAAATATTCGCCCACCGACATCCCGGTAAAAAGAGCAAAGGTTCTCTGGAAATGGAACACGGAAATATGTACATGCCCGGCCACATCTTCACAGTGAATATCCTCTGTCAGATGCGTTTCCATATATTCAATTGCCTTGTTAATCGATTGTATCCATTCCATCGCTTCATCCTCCTTGGCTATGATTGTATATTCTCACGAAGGAAAAATCCTGACATTTTGTGCGCAGTGGTGTCGAATTATCTAAGACATCTAAAAAAGCACTATCAAAACGAATCTGTAACAATAACCTGACCATCCGGATCATAAAGTGTAAAACTTTTTACTTTTACAACTCGCTGCCCTGCTATATACATATCACTGGGTTCACGAAAAAAAGTCTCGATATATCGTTCCCCTGTAAATGTATCAAGAGCAATTCCTAAATGATTATATACACCGTTTCCCTTTTCTTCAAACAATAAGTAATCACTTTTTAGTTTTGATTGAATTCGATTGGGATTAAAATTGATCACCGCATCCGTATAGGTCAGCGTTGTAAGATTTTCATAAGAAAAATTTTCATATCGCTCCGCAATATCAGAATAAAATACACTTGCTCTTACCATCGCATCCGTAAACATACCTTTCTTGATACGACTGATTATATACTTGGTTTGAACCTTTTTGTTGCTTTTGTCATTGAACAACTGTATTAATTGAATATCCGTCAGTTTGTGTAATCCTAACAAATGTATAAAAAATTCCTCTTTATATGTAACTTCAATTATCGTTCCATTAGAAAGCAAATACTCTGCTTTGCAATTTTTCAAACGTATGTAATCCTCATACTTTTGTAGCAAATCATCCAAATTATATATCACCCCCATACACGAAAAATGCTCCTGACAAAAATCAGGAGCATTACACTTTCTTTTGTAAGGTTCCTTGGTTTTCAGCTTTGCAGCCTATTCGGGAGAGCGAACCCAACTCTCTTTTGGGAACTCCAACCGTGAGCCGAACGACCACGGTCTTCTTCGTTCAATTTAATTATATCAGACTTCATCAAAAAAGTCAATAAAAAAACTTATTATGTGCCTAGTGCGTAGTGCAGCTACGCCTTCCACATGTGAAGCACTTCAATTTCCCGGAATCCTTATCTCCTCCACCAAAAGTGCCTCCTCCGACACTTTCTCAAACACCAGCAACTGCGAGACAGCATCCCTGCTTCCGTCTTCGTATCTACGTGGTATTTCTAAAAACATGATGCTACGTCCGTTCATGGATTCAATGGAGTACGGCATTGTCACAAGATGGGGTTCCGGAATCGTTGCTTCCAGATATAAAAATCCCTTTGTCCATCCCTTAAGAAACCAGTAAGGCTCTCCGCCTTCCGGAAAACATATTTCTTTCCAAACAGAGTTTTCCGCTTCCGGACATTTCGGATGCCCGTAAACAAATTGTTCCTTGCTTAAAACAATGTCCCGAATTTCCCACTTACCGACGGCGGTCTCATCGTTCTCAAATGCTTGTCTTTCAATGGCTGGGTCCATGCATTTCACTTTTTTGCATACAGGGATTTTCAGTTCTACCGTGCCGTCCTCATAATAAATTTCATAGGATGCCCCAATGATTTGGTAATCGATTTCGTGGATTTGGGACAGCATGGCGTGATACCCGTCGTCAAGCTGTTCCCGTTTGCAGACTAGGGTTGCCAGTTCTCCTGAGAAAGTAAGCGTCTTTTCCTCATATCCCAAAGCCTTTGCAAGTCCGCCGGTAATTTCCACGCATATGGCAAGGTCAAGGTATTTTTCACGATATTCCATCTCATAGTTCACAATCACAGTACGTGCACCAATCAATTGCTTTGGCAGGGTCTCCTTCATTTGCGTAAGCGTTGCCTCAGCCTCAGCTTTGGTTGCATACATCTTTCTTTGATAAGCGACACGAATGGTGTCACCGCTTCGAATAGCCATAGGAAACATAGTCCTCTCCCCTTCCGATAATGATTTCCTGATGTGATTTAATTTCTTCAACTGTAAGGAAAGATCCTTTGTTTTTTCCTCAATTTCTGCGCACTTGGCATCCACCAACGCAAGGATATCCTCGTCCGTGCTTGCCCGCAGATGCTTTTTTATTTCTTCCAAAGAAAAACCAAGCTCCTTCAGGGAAATAATGCGGTTGCAATCGGCAATCCTTGCGGCAGAATAGTAGCGATATCCCGTAAAACGGTCAATTTCGTCCGGAACAAGCAGCCCTTCACTGTCATAGTACCGCAGCGTTTTGACCGGAATACGGCAAAGCCGTGATAATTCACCAATCTTGTACATATCAGCACACCTTTCTTTGCTTAGGGAAACGCTGATAAAAGAGTTTCCCTTGCCGAATTTGGTTTGCGAAACAACGCTGTTTCTTGGTTACAGCTTGGTTATAACATTACAGTCAGGGGGAGAGTCAAGGGGATTTTCCTACAAAAGTTTCACCAACTCCTCCGAAATCTCCTTTGCTTTTCTCTCTACTTCCCGACACATCTGTGTACGCCAAAACGCAAACCGTAACAACCCCTCTCTGTCCTCGGAATCGGTATTCAACAAATACTGCGGGTAACCATACCTGCTTTGGGCAAGCTGGAACAAATAAACATATGGCATAGCAATCATATCGTTTTTCGTAAGAGGAGAGAAGCGCATATATTCCCGCACATATTCACAAAGTGCTGCAATATCTATTGTTACAGTATTTCTGCATAGACTCGACGATTGTACAAAGGAACGCATGATTTCCCAAGTAACCGGCAAACAAGAGGCAGCAGAAAAATCAATCACCGCCTTGATTTCATCCTGCTCCCAAATAAGCTGGCAGCCCTGATAATCACCGTGAGTGGAGCAATAGGTAATCCCGTTATAATACTTTTTGTATTCTTCACAGCGAACCGCTAATTGCTTTTTGTACTGCAAATCATCAATAATCTGAGGAATATTTTCGTCATCTGCTTTGCTTTCCGCGATTTTAATCAACTCATCGTATTTCGCGATTACACTATCCGCAGAAATAGAATCCAACCACTCATCAGACATACCGATGGGTAACGAGTAGTCTTTCAGGGCTTGATGCAGTTTTCCAAGCATTCTGCCAACTTTAGGAAGCAAATCGAGAGGTAAATCGTTGTATCCGTAGGTCTGTCCTTCTATGTATTCCTCCAAGCAAATGATGTGGTTCTGATACTTTATTACAAATTCGTTGTTACTGGTTTTATAAAAACGTGTTACAGAGAACTCTGCGTTAGAAAGATGTTCTAACAGCTTTACTTCCCGAACCACTTCATCCTCCGAAATGTCGCTTTGAAATTCTTTCAGGAAATAATACTTATTACCGTCATATACTTGAAAACAGTTGGCAGTGCCAAGCTTCAGTTTCTTTGCAGATACGGGAGATAGCCCGTAATGTTGAAACAACAAATCCGAGATGATTGTTTCGTTTAAAACAGATTTTTCAAGTGACATGGGGGCCTCCTTCCTCTAAATTAAAAGGCCCAACATGGTCCGCATCGTTGAGAGGCGTGTTGGGCTCTGTTAAATATATTATATGCAATAATTGCAGGAAAAGTCAATACTCGATATTTGTTTACATCACGGGCACTATCCATCTATCATACCAAGAAATCCAACTGCACTCGTATCCAATATGGTAGTTCATTGTAGCCTTGCTGTACTTTCTCTCGAATAATCCTATCCAACTTCAGTTTGTCCTCTTCCGTACAATCTTTTTCTTTAAATAACTCCTCATATAAAAATAACGCCGTTTCTCTCGGAATACCCATCTCTATCATACAACGAACAATATTACTAAATGCTCCAGCTTGCATACAAGTCAAAAAGCAACTCTCTGGTTTCCACATATCATATATAGGTCTTAATAATAGTGGTAAGCTAAATGAAATCGTGTTTTGCAATAATTCAATTGTATTATCAATGTTATCCATTCCATCTTCGCCATCGTATCTAGAATCACTTAAAATCTCACTCAGTTTTTCACCATTCGCCCACTTTAAGCTTAACCCAACCATAATACTACGCATTTTGCCATTTTGATACATAGTAGGAACATATTTTCTATACATATCTACAGTTTCTTCCGTATCCCTCAAGAATCGCATTATTTTATCAATTTTTCCTTTTGCCCCCTTTTCCATCGGCGTATCAGGCACTTGTCCCTCAAAAGTTGTATAGATAGCATCCAAGACAAACGGATCCCAATATCTATTTTTATAACAAACTTCTTTTGGCACCGTAATTTGCTCAAGTTTATGTATAATCGCAGCCACTTGCTTCTGTGTTAGTTTAATTCCAACATCTCGCATTCTTTGTTGCGACTCAGAGCCATATCTCAAAACGGATTGACGAATATAAGAAATAATATATCCATATTTTTTCATCGTCGCATCAACCGGTTTGTTCTCTTCAAGAGCATATTCTATTGCTTCACGATATTCTTCAAACTTTTGTTCATATCCAGATGGTAATTCCTTCGTTACATCTTCAAATAACTCTAGTTGTTCATACCCCTCCGTGTCTACAAATTCATCCTCATCCATCACAAAAGTACGTCCAACATAATCTTTCAGCAATCTCCCTGCTCGTCCACGCAAATTTGCCATCTCATAATTTGTCAGTTCCGGGGCATCCTTTTTCTTTTTGACATACAAGTGTGGATTTCTAATAAATACATTTTGAGCAGGTAAATTTACTCCTTGCAATAAAGTTGTTGTACAAACAACATACCGTATTTTTTTATCTGATATAGCTTTCTCAAGGGTTCTTCTCACATGCATTGGTAGTTTCCCATGATGATATGCTACACCATTTGACAAAGTTTTACAAAGAGCATAATTATCTTTTATAGTTGCACTATAATACTCAATAAGTGCTTTACTACTTTCATCCACTTCTCCATCCAGCGCTAATGCAATTTTTCTAGCCGTATCAGATGTCGGTGAAAAAATTATATTTTGAGACTCCTTTCCTACTCCTTTTACTAAACCATTTAGGTAAGCCAAGTATCTATCTGTATATGTTTTCTGACCATATCCTTCGATGATATTCGAATTTTCAATTTCTATAACCATTGGTTCTTCTGTGAGTGCGCAATACTGCTTAAGCATATACCGTTTATCGATTCTTTTTATACTATATGTTAAATTTAATACTGGGCTTACATTTGTTGTGTGATCTTTTGTCTCTATTCCAAATATACTTGCTCCAACTTTTTCAATTTCCTCAATCCTTGGACCAGAAATAATAATCTGTTCAACATTTTGCTTGTATCTAAACTCAATTAATGTATCAAATAGTATCTTGGATCTTTGATCAGTATCTTCTTTAATTCTCTCAATATTTTGAATCTCATCTGCAACCAAAAGCAATCTTTTCGAAAAAGCTCTCTCTGAATCAGAAAACGCTGCAATCGCCTTTTCTTGCGTCATTACATAAATACTTCTTCTTTCCTCTGTCTGTTCATCATCAAATGAATTTGAAATCCAATAATCCTTTACACCAACTTTTTTTAATTCTCTATTAAAATCCTCCGTCACCTGATTTAAAAGACTTAGTGTCGGCACAATATATACTACATCTATATTTTCAGTGATTAAACGATTTACAATTTTCAAAAGAATTACAAACGATTTCCCTGCTGACGTAGGTGCAGATATCCCTAATATCTTATCCGCATCCATGCTGTCCCATATCTGTTTTTGATAATCTGTCAAAATATACTTTTTATCTCCAACAAGAACCTCATTTTTCATTTGGTTAATTGTTGTAAGGATTTCATCTATCCAACTATCTAATTGTGAAAAACTACCCTCTTTTACATCAAAATTTTCATCACATATTATTGCCGAAGTCGGATACCCTACTCGAGAAAGAAATTTAATAATAATCTTTCTAATATCATATTTTTCATGGTCTGTATGCTCCCACATCAATCCTATCACTGTTATTATATAGTTAACAGATGGTTCCGCTTTCATTATTGATTCATGGTCGAGACAACGTATTGTATCAATTATCAGTTCTTCACTTGTCTCATATACTTTTTCAACAAGACCCATTTTCTTTGCAATTTTATACAATTCTATCTCTAACCAACTACGAAGAACCTGCCTCTTCTTTTCTTCCATGAACCAATCACCTCTTTGTTAAATCATATTTTGAAATCGCTCTGCCAACTCTTTTAAATCCCATACAGGAAACACAATATATGTTATCCTTTTTAGAATCGGATTTCTACTAATATCTATTTTGCTATTGTCGAAATTTTTATATCTATCAGCTATGATCTCTTCTATTTGGGTTTTGATTTCCTGTTCACTATCCATTTTTAACGTAATACTCTCGTTATAAGTTACTATACTAACCAAATGAACCTCCACATTTTCCAAAGTATTATTCAAATACGCCTCTGCCACCTCATTCATCTCTGCATCCAAGAAATCTTCATGTACATATGAACCTATCTCTTTTCTATGCTTGTTATATGTATCTAATATACTTGTTAAGGCATCTGAGAATGCTTCTGAAAACTTGTACTTACTAGTGTAGGTCTTTGCTTCCCCTAATATTATAATATTTTTACCATCTTGTACTTTATAGTGAATTGCATCTGCTCCAAACCGTTCATGATCTGGAGACGTTGTAATTTTCATTTTTCGCAAAAGTGGAGCCGCTTTCATAAACCTCTGAATAAAATGAAACAAAAGTAATTCTCCTAATTGTCCCTGCACAAGCAATTTGTCACTATTGCGATTTGCACGAAATTTATTCCTTGCTTTTCTTCCCACTTCTTGACTTGCCGCTGCATCCGATTTCCCATTGAAAATTGCAATTGCTTTCATTTCAGAAAATTTTTCAGAACTGTATATCCAATCAACAATTGAATCGATGAGATCATCTAAAAACTCTTCACGTAATTCTCTAATATCTTGATATTCTATATAGGCCCCCATGTGCTTTTTATCACTCGGAAGAATATCATAATTTTGTGTTACAACATGTATCTTTCTAAACAAAGCCTCATTCTTAACAAGTCTCTTTAAAATGTCCTTTTCTTCCACTAAAGCACACCTCCTTTATATTACAAGATGCCTACATCTTCTTTGCATTAAACGATCCACTAATCCATTTCAAATATTCATCTTGACATAATTCTTTATTCCTTTTTCATTGTATCACACCTCTTATTATTTTGCACTACATTTTCTAAACTTTCATAGAATAATTTCAAAAAAGAGTTGCAAGAACATTCTCGTCTCACAACTCTTTCATACAAAACTTATCTGCTTTATATCTTCCTATACCTTCCTCCACCTTTAAATTCAATTATCCCCTTGTCCCTCAACATTTGTAACTGTTGACGTATCTTATCTCGTACATGATGATTTCCCGGGTGTTTTAGCTCTAACTCCGGTACAAACCGATACATTTCCTCTAAGGAAAAGTCTTTTGTAGGTATTCTATTAATGCAATTTAGAACATCCATAATCCATCCTCTTGCGTCTAACTTATACTGCCTGATAAAATTCATTCTTTGAACCTTAGAAAGAATATCCTCTATCGGTTGTTCTTTTTCATCCTTAACAATAAAAATACGGCCTTCTTCCGGGATCTGGTTCAAAATAATATTGCATCCTATCCAACCTGCACGTCTCGCAGACATCGACAAAGCTTTTCTCTTTTCAATGATATCCTTCGTAAAGAAATGCTTAGGAACAACAATAAAGTTTTTCACCCGCATATCTGCTTTTCCATAGTGCATAAAGAAGAAATTAGGATTGTTAATGGCCTCTATTCTTTCCATCATCGTTGCATATGCGCCATCATTAACCTTCGTACTAATGGTTCCGTTTTTACTTTTTAATTCGTATTCCTCCAAACATGCCGGGCAATAAAAGTCTGCTACCGGTCTATTGTTCTCGAAATTTTTAATATATTCCCCTCCACAATACGGGCAAAATAAGTTTTGCCCTACCCAGCTCTCAGTAATTACCCTTACCTTTTGAGAAGCACTATTGTATTTTTCTGCTATTGTCATATCCATCTGCAAATTCATATACTCACTCCAATAATGTCTGAAACAAAATGTTCCGTCCTAACCTAGATTTTATCTTCTCAATGTTCTCTTTCAATATCTCAATTAATATACAACTACGTTTCATATTCAGCGCAGCTTCTCCTACCACTCCACTCCCTGCAAAAGAATCTAATACAATCTCCCCCTCATAGGTAACATATTGCAATATTTGTTCGCACAAGCTTAATGGCAACTCACTCTGATGTATTCGTTCCTTCTTTACAACAGGCGGCACATCAAACATAGTTGGCAACATCCCGTTACAACCACTCATATATGCCAATTGTCCCGTAGCCTCTGTTTTCTTCTTGTCCACGCGCATACTCCGTGCTTTTCCCTTTGAGAATATCATTACATCCTGTGTATTCTTTGCTTTTCTTCCTGTGTTACTGATAAAGTTCCCTTTTTTCCACGTAACCTTTGCATAATAGATAAAGCCTGCCTCTTTGGCATACTGTTTTATCCGGTATAAGTACTCATAATTGTTTTCATTTTCCGCCGGAAGTATTTCCACAAGGAAGCAACCATCCTTTAACACTCTTGCCTTCTCCTGAAAATCTTCCAACGTATACTTGAAACAGTCATATGTCGCAAATACCCGTGTTCCGCCTTTATTTGATTTTAAATCCAACCAAGGATGATCTGTCAATATACAATCAATGGAACCATCCTTCAGCATTGATAAATCTCTCCCATCCCCTTCCATCACAATGCACACTTCGTCTCCGTCATTACGTGTCCTATAAATTCCCTTCGCGATTCGCTCAAATTTAATTCCTAGGTTCTCATATATTCTGGCCCTGACGGTTTCCTTCGGTTTGTCTGCATTTTGGTCATATGCATCCTTCAGTGAAAACGCTTTCGCCTCTTTGAAACAATGAAATATCTTCTCTGCTAATGACATTTTCTCGTCCTCCTGTGTTTGTATGTTTTATAATTCAACATTAACACAGACAAGGTACTATATAACGGACACTGTTTTCCCATGCACATCCCATAATTATACGATTGCAACATCATATTCATCACATAGTAATCTTGCGCTCGGCATTTTATCTATTTCCCACAGCTACGCCCTACTCATTCGGAATCCGCTTCGCTCCTTCCTCATGTGGGGCTGGCGCCCCACATGGCTAAAAAGATAAAAGAGTTGCCGAGAATAAATTCTCACAACTCTTTTCCTTTTTATCCCCGTAGGGCTTGTAGCTTACTCAAACTCTATCGTCGCTACCGGCTTCTTTGTTACCTCATATACAACTCTGTTGATACTGGTTACTTCGCTGGTAATTCTGTCCGCAATCTTCTCTAAGAGGTCATAATCTACTCTCTCAATGGTTGCAGTCATCGCATCAATCGTATTTACAGCACGGATAACGCACATGTAACCCATGCTGCGGGCATTGTCACGTACACCTACTGCCTTGAAATCCGGCACTACGGTGAAGTACTGCCATACGGTCTTGTCGAGGCCGGCCTTTGCGAATTCGTCGCGAAGGATAGCATCGGACTCACGAAGTGCAGCGAGACGCTCACGGGTGATAGCACCAAGGCATCTTACGCCCAGGCCCGGGCCCGGGAACGGCTGACGGTATACCATCTCAGCCGGAAGGCCAAGCTCGATACCACAAGCACGAACCTCGTCCTTGAAGAGCTGCGCAAGCGGCTCTACAAGCTCGAACTGTAAATCCTCCGGCAAACCGCCTACGTTGTGGTGGGACTTAACAGCCTTAGCGGTCTTGGTACCGGACTCGATGATGTCCGGGTAAATGGTTCCCTGTCCGAGGAAGTCGATGCCGTCTAACTTACGAGCCTCTTCTTCGAAGACACGGATGAACTCACCGCCGATAATCTTTCTCTTCTGCTCCGGATCAGCCACACCTGCCAGCTTGTCCAGGAAGCGGTCCGTTGCATCTACATATACTAAATTTGCATTTAACTGATTCTTGAATACTTCTACGACGTTCTCGGACTCGTTCTTTCTCATGAGACCGTGATTTACGTGTACACAGGTCAACTGGTTGCCGATTGCCTTTAAAAGCAATGCAGCCACTACGGAAGAGTCTACACCGCCGGACAAAGCGAGAAGCACCTTCTTATCACCCACCTGCTTACGCACAATTTCAATCTGGTCAGCCACGAAATTCTTCATGTTCCAGTTTGCTTCTGCCTTACAGGTATCGAATAAGAATGCCTTTAACACATCCTCACCCGGAAGAGTGTCATACGTTACATCGCACTTTGCAGACGGGCAATCTACGGAAATCATCGGGATACCAAGGCTGTAAATCTCATCGTTTACCTTTACCTCTACGCCGTCTACCACACGGTTCTCACCGCCGTTTAAGATAATACCCTTTACGTTGTTCAGTGCCTTTAAGCCCTCAGCGGTAATGTCATGCGGATGAATTTCGCTGTATACGCCAAGGTCACGAATCTGACGGGCAAGCACGGTGTTTTCGGTGCTGCCAAGGTCCAAAATAACAATCATATCCTGCTTCATAAACGTTGCTCCTTTTATTCAAGATTAGTCGGTATAGTTATCGAAGTAGCCCTGTACAAGTACTACCGGAGTACCCTTGTCGCCGGAACCGCTGGTTAAGTCACAAAGGGAACCGATGAGGTCGGTAAGCTGTCTCGGGGTGGTTCCCTGAGAAGCCATGTTACCAACGAGGCTACCGTTCTTTGCCTTAATACTCTCTTCAATTGCAGCCTTTAACTCTGCACCGCTTAAGTTCTTGAAATCGTTGTCCGCAAGGTACTTTAACTTTAACTCATTCGGAGTACCGATGAGACCGGAGGTGAATGCCGGAGAAACAACCGGGTCAGCCAGCTCCCAAATCTTACCCTGCGGATCCTTGAACGCACCGTCGCCGTAAACCATAACTTCAACATGCTTTCCGGTCTTGTCCAGCACCTGCTTCTGAATGTCTTCTACCAGATCCTGACACTCCTGCGGGAACAACTTAATCTTGTCCTCGGTTGCCTTGTTGGAACCGAGCAGGCCGTACTTTGCGTTGAAACCGCTGCCGTTTACGGAAGCCGTCATAATATCGTCCAAACCGCAAACAACCTTTGCGCCTGCAGCCTTTAAGAGACGCTTCGTACGAACTCTGGTGTGAATATCACAGGTCAGGATGCAGTCGGTATAGTCAAGGATTGCCTTTGCCTGATTTGCGAAGATAACCTCAACCTCTGCGCCTGCTTCCTTAATAATATTGGAATAATACTCTACATAATCTACGCCGGTGAACTCGTGCTTGTTCTCGCCGAACAGCTCACGATACTTTGCAAGGGAAAGTACATCGCTGTACGGATTGATTCCCTTCTCGTCCAACTGATCATAGGTCAATAATGCATTACCAACCTCGTCGCTCGGGTAGCTTAACATCAAAACTACCTTCTTTGCGCCCATGGCAATACCCTTTAAGCAGATAGCAAAACGATTACGGGACAAAATCGGGAAGATAACGCCGATGGTCTCGCCACCAAGCTTTGCCTTTACATCTGCCGCAATATCTTCTACAGATGCATAATTTCCCTGCGCTCTTGCCACGATGGACTCGGTAATGGAGATAACATCCTTATCTCTCATCTCAAAGCCCTCGGACTCAGCCGCGCCAAGCACGCTATCCACTACGATCTTCGCAAGATCATCTCCCTCACGGATAATCGGACAACGCACACCTCTTGAAACAGTACCTACTCGTCTTTCCATCTGAATACCTCTGCTTTCTGTCTAAATTAAAGATTGTATACAAAAATACAATACCTTTGACAAACATTACGCCTTATTATACATCCATTTTTTCATGCTGACAAGAGTTTTTTTTCGCGGAATGGAAATTTATTCATGAAGCACAAGGATTTGCGACACTTTGGCGGGCGGATTTGGGCTTTTTTGACAAAAAGAAACCACCTACAGAGAAGTTACTTCCTCTATAGGTGGCATATGTATACTTATTACAACGTTTTCTCCATAAACCCGCAGGTAAACGGAAAATGTTCGAACTTCTTCGTTCCTAAATGCACCACACCGTGCTTTTCATACCACTGCCGTAACTGTGCATTTTCCTCCACAATGCCGATATGCATCGTCACGCAACCGGCCTCCTTTGCCTTCTCATATGCGTGTAATAAAAGCGCCTCCCCCACTTTGCCGTGGCGACTTTCCGGTGCCACACAAAGGTTGCTCAACTCACACACATTATTTTCCTCAAGCAGAAGGGAGTAATAGCCGATAATCTCACCGCTTTCGTTCTCATACACATACATCGGGCGTTTCTCCCCGTGAAGGTGCCAATTCAGTCTCTGCTCCGTGGTGGCAAAGGCAGTAAAACGCGGCGCATTTTCCTCGGTAAACCCAAACTTCTCCGCTACGGTCCCAAAGCTTCTCCGAATTAAGTCTACGCATGCCGGAATCTCTTCTTCTCTCATCAAACGAATCATAAGCAGTCCCTCCTGTTTTGAAATATTTCGAACAGTATAGCACAGCGGTTTTGAAAAGACAAGCCATAAATTTACGCAATCTACCGGCAGTTATCCTACAGACGCTGTATTAATTCTCCTTTGCGGAATCCACCCGCACCGCCACCTGATACTCATCCTCATACACAATGTCTCCCACAAAATTCGTATATACCACATCATAAGGATGATTGTACTTATCAAGAAGTTCCATGGCCGGTGTAATCTTCTCCAGCATATGTTCCGTGGTAGCCACCTTAAAATAGGTAATCACCGGCTCCGTTCCGCTTTCGCATATGTCCGGTATTGGCAGATTTTCCTCAAACCAGGCATTGATTTCCTTGAACAACTCTGCATCCGCTTCTTCCATGATGCCGTCGTAAATCTTCCGCCAACACATAGCAAAGATACCCTTCGGGTATTTGGTTATGTAGGACAGTTCACGTCCTTGAATACGTACATACTTAAAATTCATTCTTGCTTTCCTCCTCTATTTCCAATACCGCAATAACGCCTCGTCAATCTCCGCAATCTTCTCTTTTCCTTTTACCTGGCTGTAAAATGCCAATCGCTCAATCTCTTCTTTATCCACCCGATTCGCTTCGATTTCCCTTAACATTTCATCCGATAATGTCACGCCGTAAAGTGCACCGTACTCCTCATGCCATTCCGGATTAAAGTACCCCGGTGCCATTTTATAGTGCATCAAACCGAGATATGTATACTCCGCTTCCTTGATTCCCAACTCTTCTTCGGCCTCTCGCTTAATACACTCTCGAAGTGTTTCGCCTTCTTCTTTACAACCGCCAAAAATTTCCCAATCTTGTCGCCATCGGTTCCAACCAAGCAAATATTCCTCACCGATTTTCACCACAAGCAAAGCGTGGGTCACCGGGCTATACTGCTTCTCCGCCAGTTCCTCCGGTACATCAATTACCGCTAAAAGCTCGTTTCCTGCGCTGTCTCGTATTATCATCTTTCTCTCCTTTCATTTACTTTCGTGCAGACCCGCACTCCGTGCCTGCCCACGCACATCGCAGCATAGCCGCTCAGTCGTGGGCGCGTTCGCATTGACATTATTCCGTGCAGGCGGTGCTTCGCACCCACCCACACTTCGCGGCATAGCCGCTCAGTCGTGGGCGCGTTCGCATTGACATTATTCCGTGCAGGCGGTG
>JAZOCC010000003.1:0-30677 GCA_045596385.1 Lachnospiraceae bacterium | reverse complement strand
GGCGGAAAAATTCGCCTGTACTTGACATGCATTGGTATTAGCTGTTATATATAATACGAGGGCTGAAAGCTCCCAAGAGAGCCTTCAGCCCAAATCATTATCATAGAAGATCAGTATTTACAGACTTTTATTCACACACTCAGAAAAATCCTCTTTGACATTTTTACAGAGTTCCCACATTTGTAAAAACATTAAAGTAAAGCTCCAGGCAGCTTTCCCTTTTATCATAATCGCAGCATCTTTCCAGTGTCCGTATTTTTCTTTTGCATTGATGTATTCGTCCGCGAGGTTGATGCCACCGGTAAAAGCGGTTTGGCCGTCGATGACAACAATTTTACGGTGGTCACGGTTGTTCTGCTTTACGGACAGTATAGGCTTAAACGAATTGAAGACAGCGCATTCGATACCGAAGGTCTTTAGCGTCTCCGAATAATTCTGCGGCAAAGTAAGGAAACATCCAAGATCATCATAAATCAAGCGGACGATCACCCCCGATGCGGCTTTCTTCTTTAATATCTCAAGGATTTCATTCCACATAATACCTTCTTGAACAATAAAATATTCCAAAAAGATATAGTGCTTTGCCTTTTCGAGCTCGATTTTTAGTGCTTCCAGTTTTTCTTCTCCCGATGCGAAATAATGTGCTGTGGAGTTTGTATAAACAGGGAAGCCGGAGTGATTCTGAAGATAGTAAATTTGAGGAAGAAGGTTCGGAGCTTTTTGGACAGCATCATCATAACCGTCTTCCGGAAGGTAAAGCAGGGAGTGTGTTTTGCTTTCAATGCTTTTTATCCGTCTTGCAAATTTTTTCGTGGAAGTCTGGCGGGTAAAAAGTAAATAGAAGAGGCCACCGAAAAGGGGAAACAACAAAATCTGGAAAATCCAAGTCAGTTTATAGGAACCTTTATCATGTTTTGATACGATATATAATGCTGTCAAGACACTGAGTGCAGTAAAACCGGAACTGATGATTTGTGACGTCTTACTGCTGCTGAAAATAAGGTAAGCAATGACGATAAGTTGTACTAAAAGTAGAAAAATAACCAGTACACGTCTACGGAAGATTTGTCGAAACCATTTTTGACTGAGTGCCTTTTTCATATCAGTTGTCTCCTTTCTGAACTTTTCTTTTATAGAGGTAATTAATCAAGAAAGAGATTCCAGTAAGTACCACCATTGATATCACAGATACCAGGAATAAAGGTGAGGTCGGGTCACTGATGCTGGTACCCAGCAGTGTGGCGAGAACAATGCCCGGCAGGGTTCCCAACATTCCGCCGATGATGTAATGGAAATATGGGGTATGGGTCGCACCGAAATAAAGGCTTATAACATCTCCCGGAAGGATATGGATGCTTCGAAAAAGAAATGCGGAAAAGAAAGGATTACTCAGTTGTACATCCAATACGTTTGCAAATTTCGGATAACGTTTCTTTAGTTTCTCTAAAACAGTACCGGCGTAGGAATAACCGATCCAATAAGGGATGGTGTGACAAATCAGAACTCCTGCAAAGTTGAGGAGAAGGGCGGTTCCGGTAGGGAACAGATGGCCTACGGCAACTTCAAGAACGAGGATGGGAAAGAACACGGAAATACTTTTTAACGCATATAAAAGCAGCAGTATCAGTGCGGCTGCTACAGGATTCGGAGGTGTGTATTTTAAAATCATATCAATCAAAAAGTCTTCCATGAGATTCCCCTTTGTTATGCGGCAGCCCTTTGAGGTCTGCCGCATATTGTTTATCTTAATGGTGATGTTTAATAAGACCGAATGCCTTGGAACCTTCCATTACAAGCAACGGTACCAATGCCATACCCAGACCTGCCAGATACAGTGTGCCCGGCAATTGAATCAGTCCGAACGGTCCGGCTAACGGAGTGAATAAAACAACGCAAACCAACAGAACGGATGCCAGTGCGGCCCAGTTCAGCTTGTGATTCGTGAATACTCCGATTTTAAAGAGGGAGTGTTCCGAACGCATGTTGAAGGCCTGTACCACCTGGGAGAGTGCTAATACCATAAAGGCCAGAGTTTGTCCGCCGGCAACTTCACCGGTAACGGTTTCGCCGACTTTAAAGGCAACCAGTGACAAAGTGCCGAACATAACACCTTGCAGTGCAATGCGAATGCCGAATCCGTGAGCAAAAAGTCCCTCGTCCTTCGGCTTCGGTTTCTTCTCCATGATGTCGGCCTCCACAGCCTCCATACCGAGGGCAATCGCCGGAAGACTGTCGGTAACTAAATTAATCCAAAGCAGTTGCATGGACAGAAGCGGTGACTTATGCCAAAGAAGCATGGCCACAAATACGGTAATCACTTCGCCGATGTTGGTACCAAGCAGGAATCCGACGACTTTTTTGATATTTGCATAAATTCCGCGTCCTTCTCTTACCGCATCTACGATGGTGGCAAAGTTATCATCGGTCAGTGTCATGTCGGCAGCACCCTTAGCAACGTCCGTGCCGGTAATACCCATGGCGCAGCCGATATCGGCTGCTTTTAAGGCAGGCGCATCGTTGACACCGTCACCGGTCATGGAAACCACCTGTCCTTTTCTTTGCCATGCCTTTACAATACGTATTTTATTTTCCGGAGAAACTCGTGCATAAACGGAGATACTTTCTACCTGTGCATCCAGTTCGGAGTCTGTCATAAGGTCCAGTTCCGCACCGGTAATGGCTCTGTCCCCCGGAAGTAAGATTCCCAGCTCTCTTGCAATAGCAGAAGCGGTGACAACATGGTCACCGGTAATCATAACCGGCTTGATGCCGGCTTTACGACAGGTGGCAACCGCGGCTTTGGCTTCCGGACGCGGCGGGTCAATCATACCTACCATACCGAGGAAGATTAAGTCTTTCTCCAACGCTTCCGGTGTTGGATTTTCCGGAAGAGAGTCTAATTCGCGGTAGGCAACTGCAATGACACGTAAAGCATGGGAACTCATGTCGTCGTTTACTTTTCGTGCGGTTTCTATGTCACCCTGTTTGCAACGGGATGCCATGACATCGAAAGCGCCTTTTACGATTGCAATGAGTTTGCCGTCGATTTCGTGAACGGTGGTCATTAATTTACGGTTGGAGTCAAACGGGATTTCCGCCAGACGCGGATATTGCGCATTCAGGGTTTCTTTTTCCATTCCGTTTTTGTGAGCGGCTAATACAATGGCAGTCTCTGTCGGGTCACCGATGTGTTGTTCTTCTATGCCGTGAAATACGACAGAACCGTCACAGCAAAGAGTGGCGTATTGCAGTAACTTTCTAACTCCGACAGAGTTTTCAATGCCGATGTCTTCCGTGTGATTGTTTTCATCCAGATAAGCCTTCACTAAAGTCATACGGTTCTGGGTCAGGGTTCCGGTTTTATCCGAACAGATAATGGACGCGCTGCCGAGAGTTTCTACCGCAGGGAGTCGCCGGATGATGGCATTTTTCTTTACCATGCGCTGTACACCGATGGAGAGTACGATGGTAACAATGGCCGGAAGGCCTTCCGGAATTGCGGAAACTGCAAGAGAAACGGCGGTCATAAAGATTTCCATGGCAGGGATACCGTTGGTAAGGCCTACGATAAAAATGATAGCGCAGGCAGCGATTGCCATGATACCCAGGTATTTGCCCAATTGGGATAATTTCTTTTGGAGCGGAGTCTGTCCGTCTTCTTCGTTATCCAAAAGATTTGCGATTTTACCCATTTCCGTATTCATACCGATGGCGGTGACGATGGCGGTGGCGGTTCCGTAGGTGACGCTGCATCCGGAAAATACCATGTTGTTGCGGTCGCCCAGCGGAGCATTACCGGCCACGGAAGCAGATGCATCCTTTTCGGAAGGAACGGATTCGCCGGTAAGGGCAGATTCTTCGCATTTCAAACCGGCGCTTTTGATAAGTCTGGCGTCTGCCGGGATAAAGTCTCCAGCTTCTAGCCGGATAATATCACCCGGTACCAGCTTTGCCGCATCAATGATCCCTTCTTCTCCGTTCCGGATGACTCTTGCATGAGGTGCGGACATACTCTTTAAGGCATCCAGTGCCTTTTCGGCTTTGCTTTCTTGCATAACGCCCATGACGGCGTTCATAATTACGATGACAAGAATCAATACCGGCTCGAAAAACTCCTTCGGATTTCCTTCGATGCAGGCGATAACAAAGGAAATCACTGCAGCGGCAATCAGAATTAAAATCATGACATCCTTAAACTGTTCTAAAAAGCGCTCGAAGGTGGTTTTCTTTTTTTTCTCTTTTAATTTGTTTTCACCGTAGGTTTCCAACTTTTCGGACACTTTGGCTGTAGTTAAGCCTAAGTTTAAGTCGGAAGATAATTCCCTGGCAATGTTTGAAAGTGTTTCGTTGTGAAATATCAATACGGGTGTCCTCCTTTATTTGAATTGTCCTCATTATAAGAGATGCGGCCGATAGTTTCATTGGTCAAAATTTACTCGTGTCTTAAAATTTCCCGTTTCATAAAAAGTATTACATTTTTGGACAAATTCGTAAAAGTGTCCAAAAAGATTTGTCGGAATAGGTTGAGGGAAAATGATATTTATGGTATACTATATCTAAATAAGGGAGTAGTCGGCACATTGTGCGGTTGACATCAACATACTGGAAAAGAATTCCTGGTTCAGCCTGAAATGACGAGACTTATCTGCGACGGCGGGTAAGTTTTGTCTTTTTTTATTTGCTGTCGTAATTATCTTACATACGGAGGAAAGAATATGACACTGGGAAAACTACTTTTAACTGCTTTCGGACTGTCCATGGATGCCTTTGCCATTGCAATCTGTAAAGGGCTCTCTGTGGAGAAAGTGCGGAAAAAACATTTGATGATTACCGGACTTTGGTTCGGTGGTGCACAGGCAATTATGCCGTTACTCGGATACTTGTTGGGAAATGGGTTCCAATCTGTCATAGAGAGCATTGATCACTGGATTGCATTTGTATTACTGGCGATTATCGGTATTAACATGATTCGGGAGTCACGGGAAGAAACAAAGCAGATGGATGCTTCTTTTACCGCAAAGGTGATGTTTCCGTTAGCCATTGCCGACAGTATAGATGCTCTTGCGGCGGGAGTAACGTTTGCGTTTCTGGAGGTAAGTATTATACCGGCAGTGCTTTTAATCGGCGTGTTTACCTTTTTTATGTCGGCGCTGGGAGTTATGATCGGAAATCGGTTCGGGGAGAAATATAAGTCAAAAGCGGAATTTGCAGGCGGGGTTATTCTGGTTGTTATGGGATTGTCTATCTTGTTGGAAGGAATCGGTGTTTTGTAAGGAGGAACAAAATTGGCAGATTCGAATATAACGAAGCGCGCACTTGCGGCTGCGCTGAAGGACTTGATGAAGGAAACTTCGTTTGAAAAAATCAGTGTGGGTGATATTTGCGAACGATGTGATATGAATCGCAAGAGCTTTTATTATCATTTCAGAGATAAGTATGATTTGGTAAACTGGATTTTTGATATCGAGTTCATTGCGGTTGCCAAGAAAAAGGAATACGAGGATGCATGGGAATTGCTTGCGGATATTTGTGAGTTTTTCTATACGAATCGAAACTTTTATCGGCGTGCGTTGTGTATTAAGGGACAGAATTCTTTTTCGGATCATTTTCGGGATCTGTTGCTGGTAATTATGGAAAAGAGACTTCCGGATATTTTACAGGTGGAAGAGGCACAGGTGTTCCAGAGAAACTTTTTCGCAGATGCATTTGTTATGGCGTTTCAACGGTGGATATTGGAATATACGGACATGGGACCGGAGGATTTTTTGCAGCAAATAAAGATTTGTATTCATTATCTTGCAATCAGTTATGAAGAATTGGAAGAACGGACAACGGAAAACATAAAAGATAAGGAATAAGAGAAAAGAAGGCAACGCGCAGAAGATATCTTCTGTGGGTTGCCTTCTTCTTTGACCGGATGAGAATCCGGATATTAAGGGGAAACTATAATTTAGATGTAACCGATTGTAATATATCTGCCAGAGTCTGTGTAAAAAAAGAAGGTGGCTCAGGAGCAGACGAAGGGATAAACGGGGCAATGATACCATTTTCCTGAAAATGCAAGGTACAGGCGTTGTCCGATATGACACTGTCGATGGTTTCGGTGTCATAAAGGAGGTCCCATGGAATCGTGCGGAATGTCTGTGCGTCTCGTGTGTCGGTGAGATACCGGTGAACCTGTTTCCTTGTTTTTTCGGAACAGGAAGGAGCCGGCATAAAGGCAGTAAAAATCGGATGCAACAGTTCCGCATCACTTAAAATATCACCGTTTATCAGTTCCGGGATATCGCTTTCTTCATAGGAAACGAATAAGGAATAGAGAAAATTCTTTGCTCGTAACAAATCGCAAGCTACTTTTGTATTGTCTGTTAGACGAAGTACGAACATCACATTGTATATCCGGTCCAGTTCCTCTAACCGGGCTTCCGTAACGGCCTCCGGGGAGCAGAAAAAGATAAAAGCACTATCCGGGTGATTGATGGCAAGTTCTGCGGCCGGAGCTAAGGTGTCACGGAAATAAATCATCCAGGTGTAGACACCGAGTTGTTCGCCTTGGCTGATAAGGGAGTGGTAAATATCCCTGTTTTTAGAGAAGTAAGCTTCGTTCACCTCTAAAGAAATTGACCATGGAATGTTGAAATGTTTCTCTTTTTCAATGGCACGAATTTTCCGTGCGCCTTCCGTGCAACTGTTATATCCGAGATTCATACCGAAGGTAACAATACGCTCCGGATGAATATTGGCGACCGCATCCGGAATCATCCGGTAATAGCAACTTTGCTCGTTCTTTAACATGTCCTGTGCCATTTCCAAAAAGCGGCGTTGAAAACGTCCTTCGGAAAAATGCAGGGCCATATCCACTAAGTTTCGTGTGCTGCGTTCCGGATCCTCTTTGATTTCGTTTAACTTCTTTCTGACAGTAGATTCTATTAAAATACGACTCAGGCTATTCTTCATAAAAACCTCCGTTCTGTTGTAAGTAATAATCATAGTGCCGATGTGCGTTTTATACAAGGGACAAATGGATGGATTTGTCCAAAAAGGTAACAGATTTTGTGGGTGTCGAAAAATGGGACACGAGGAAATATGTGTCCGATGCATTGGGAGGATAACTTGTTTATAATCGGTTTATATACAAAAACATAAGAAAAGGAGAAGATATATGGGAAAAACAAGGAAAAGTACAGTATCGTTATTAATGAGTATCTTAGAGGTTGCGGTAGGTATTTTATTATTGATTAATCCTGTGGGATTTACTACCGGCATCATTGTTACAATCGGGCTGGTACTATTAATTTTGGGTGTTGCGCATGTGGTCGGATATTTTCGTACGGAACCGGAAGAGGCAGCAAAGAAAGGCGGTCTGTCAAAAGGAATACTGCTTTTACTGGGCGGTTTGTTTTGTGTCATAAAGCCGACGTGGTTCCTTACCGTATTTCCTCTGTTTACTGTTTTTTACGGAGTGTTGATGTTAGTAACCGGTGTAAGCCGGGTACAGTGGACGGTAGATATGCTGCGTAGAAAGCAGAAGTATTGGTTCCTTGCATTGATTGGTGCAGTATTGGCACTTCTGTTTGCGGTATTGATACTGACAAACCCGTTTGCAACTACGGCCATTCTGTGGAATTTTATCGGAGTTTCCTTGATTGTAGAGGCAGTAGCGGATGTTTTTGTTTTTATTTTTGGAGATAAAAAGTAATGGAAGGATGTTACCACTAATGAATACATATCTTTCGAAGAAAACAAAAGCAGAGTTCACATGGGTACGGAGATGCTGGGTCATAGCGCAGTTTCTTTTGATAGGCGGGGGAGTGCTTGCGTTGCATAATCCGGGAGAAAAACTGGTAGAAACAGCGGTATATCTTGGAATTCTCATGTTTCTTGTCGGAAGTATAAATGTAGTCGTATATGTGAGGAAAAAGGCGCAGTTACACGGTTCGCAATGGCTGTTGGCGGATGGGATGTGTACAATGCTGTTATCGTTGTTTCCTTTGTTTAACCAGATGATTCTTCCGGCCATACTTCCTTTTTTCTTTGGGGTATGGGAATTGTTTTTGGGAGTATTAAAAGTGATTGATGCAAGTGAGTTGAAGGAGGAAAACATATCGGGCTGGAGATGGTTTCAGGCAATAGGTTGTCTTGAGATTCTGTCAGGAGTTGCATCTTTGTTAAAACCTGTAGATGATTTTATGGGAATGAATGTGGTAGTGGCAATTATATTTTTTATTCAGAGTTTCGGTTTTTTATTTAAGGTGCTGGTTTATCCGAAGCTGGTGAAAGAGCAGAGCTATATAGGAGGAGGTAGAAGCAATGACTTATGAAGAGTTAGTGCAGAAGGTAAGAGATGCTGTAAAAAAGGCAAAGGTCAGTAAAACGGTAGGACATGTTGCGTTTCAGTTTAATGTGGAAGGAGAGGCGGAAGGTGCATTTTACCTGGAAATTGATGACGGGAAAATTAATGTAGAGCCTTATGAGTATTATGACAGGAACGTAATCATTGTCGGGACGGCGGAAACGATACTGGAAATGGCAGAAGGGAAGCTACAACCGATGAACGCATACACGAACGAGAAAATAAGAGCTTATGGAAATGTGGATCAGTTGGAGATGCTGCCGTTTGTGTGTAAGAAAAAGTAGAATTTGTTTAAACGTAATTTTGAGTTGTGTAAAAGGGCAAGATAGAAACATCTTGCCCCACTTGCGGATATTCATCTATTAGGCTTCATGTAATGTGACGGTAAAACGACAACCACCGGCAGAAAGGTTCTCCGTATAGATTTCGCCACCGGTGTTAAGTAGAATTTGTTTTACCAGGGCAAGACCGAGACCGTTACCTTCTTCTTTATGAGAACTGTCGGCCTGATAAAATTTATCGAATAAATGCTTTTGGGCTTCGTCGGAAAGACCGGGACCGTTATCCTCGATGGTGAAAATAATAGTATCCTTGTGTTTTGTAAGCCGGAGCGTGATGAGACCGCACAAAGGACTGAATTTAACGGCGTTTCCGATTAAGTTGTCCCATACATGATGTAAAAGACCTTCGTTGCCCAGGTATTCGATACATTCCAGTTCCACATCGAATTCAATATCTTTTGGTTCCCATGCAGGTTCTAATGCCACAATGGATTGACGGATTTGTTCATCCAGACGAAAAGTGTTTTGCTTTGTCTGGATGGACTGGTTTTCAATTTTAGAGAGTAATAAAATATTTCCTACAAGGGAGGAAAGACGTTTGGTATTAAATAATATTTTATCTACATATTGCTCCTGTTCGGCATCCAGAGTTTCACTGCCCTGCAACAGAGTAGTATAACCCTCGATTGCATTAATCGGAGTTTTAAACTCGTGGGAAACATTGGAAACAAAATCGGTTTGCAAAATTTCTGTGGCTGCCAGCTCGTGTACCATCAGATTGAAACCGGAATATATTTCCCGAATTTCCTTAGAGGAAGTTTTGGTTTCCAGTTGGATGGAAAAATCACCGTCGGCTACTTGTTCCATGGATTTTTGCAGCTTTTTTATCGGATCGAAAAATAAGCGGGCCAACTGACTCGTGACAAAGATACCGATAAGGAGACTGATTCCCAACAGTGAGAAAACAAGGAACAGGCTGGAGTCGTATCGAAACAAAAAATGTTCAAATACTGTGGCAAGTCCCAGTGCGATTAGAATGCTGAAAACCAGCTCTGCTGTAACCAGCAGGGTTAGTTTTACCCGGAGACTCAGGTTGTTTTTTTGGTGCCGGATTCGTTCGAAGGCTTCCCGATGTTTCATAATTTCACCACCTTATAGCCGACACCACGCATGGTGACAATTTTAAAATCGGGATTGTCACGAAAACGTTCCCGGAGTCTGCCGATGTGTACATCAACTGTGTGAGTGTCACTGTCGGAATCATATCCCCAGATTTCATCCATCAGTTGCTGTCTGGTAAAGATACGACCCGGATAGGAAACCATTTTATACAGTAGCATGAATTCCTTTTGAGGAAGGATAACGGATTCACTCTCTGTAAGTACGGAAAGGGAATCACATTCCAAAATGGTATTGCCGATGACCTGGCGTCGCTCGTTAATCATCTGAGCACGTCTGAGAAGAGCACCGACACGTAGTACCATTTCATTGACATTGATCGGCTTTACCATATAGTCGTCACTACCGGAGAGAAAACCAAGGCGCATGTCGTCAAAGGCATCTTTAGCGGTAATCATAAGAACCGGAGTGGTATATCCGGATTCTCGCAGCGACCGGACGAATTCGTATCCGTCCATGACCGGCATCATAATATCCGAAATGATTAAGTCGTAGTAGTCGCTGTGAACGGCATCCAAGGCCTCCTGGCCGTTGGAGACACCTTTTACCGTGTATCCGTTTTTGATCAGGACATGGGAAAAAAGCTGGCATAATTCGTGGTCGTCTTCTGCGATGAGTATTTTTAACATAGATACCTCCTGAGAAACTAATTCTTTTTGCGGTGCTCGAAAGAGTCCCGGATATCTTTTAAAATGTCCGAAAGCGGACGGTTGCTGTGCAACGGGCGGAAAAAGCGGTATTTTTTTGCACTTGCCTCATAGGATGCACGTATTCCCTCCTTGAAGGTCTCGTAACGGACAATGACATCGTTTTCTTCCGCAAACTTTTTCAGTTTTGCAACAAGCTGTGCCGAGTGTGCTACATCCATGAAAAAGATACCGAAAAACATGCCGATGAAAAAGGAAAAGGCAAGGTTTTGGGATAACCAGACCAGTGAGGTTTTGATAAACGGGTGAATCAAAAAGTAGTATACGGCACCTAAAACTGCCCAAATAGCGGAAAAGCGCGGACAGATGATGCCTTGCAGATTTCCCCGTTCGTTGCTGTAGTCCCAAAGTCGTACTTTCAGTATTTTCAACGCAAAGACACCGGAAATATATTCTATAATTGTCATACAAAGGGTCATAACAAGGAAAAGGACAATTCTGTTTGCACACGTATTCTCGATAGGAATGAAGCTTTCCAGTGAAGCAATCAGATATAAAGCACATAAACAAAAACCGTACAAGGGAAGGTACGGTCCGGTACAAAACCCCGGATTAATCCATTTTCGTTCCGGATTCGTATAGGATATAAATCGGCGGAAGAGAACTTCAAGTCCCCAACCGATGACAGATCCCATGAAAAATAGAAAAGCTAGTTGTAGTAACAAAGTTATTTTACCATACCTTTCACAAATAATCTATAAAGAGAGTATAAAGTCGATGTATCAATTCAGCATCAACTGAACTTCAACAATTGTTGAAGTTCAGTTGAGGTATACTTGAAGAAAGAAGTATAAACTAGTGCTATAAGAAAAAATATAAGGAGAGATGTACGAATGAAAGAGAAAAAAACAGGATTGAGCGGCGTAGTATCAGGGCTATTTAAAATTTTGGTCGGTATTTTGTTATTGATTAACCCGGTCGGATTCACAACAGGCATTATCGCAGCGTTCGGAGCATTTTTGTGTATTATGGGCGTAGCGTCCGTAATCTCTTATGTACGTACGGAGCCGTTGTTGGCAATGGGAAGCAAAAAATTGCATAAGGGATTGATTTATGTAGCGGCCGGCATTTTTTGTATTTGTAAGTCACATTGGTTTGTGGCAACATTTCCGATTTTAACAATCCTCTACGGAATAACGATACTTGTCACCGGCTTCGGAAAGGTACAATTGACTGTCGATATGTTGCGCTTAAAATGGAAGCGGTGGTATTTGGCCGCAATCGGTGCGGTGATTTCATTACTGTGTGCTGCGGTTATTTTAATGAATCCGTTTACAACGACCGGCATGCTTTGGGTATTTGTAGGCGTTACATTAATTGTGGATGCTGTGTTTGATATTGTAACGATATTGTTCGGGAAGGCAAAAGAAGAAAAAATTGAGAAGTAATAATTGGGCAACGATACTATTTTACTGAGATGAAAGGGGTTTACCATGAGAAACGTAAAGATTATCACGGATTCCTGTGCGGATCTGAATGAGGAACAATTAAAAAAGTACGACATCGACTATGCAAGGATGTCTACAATTGAGGACGGGAAAGAAGCTCCGGCATTGCTGACCTGGAGTAAGGAAGAAGCGCAACGGTTGTATGACACGATTCGTGAAGGCAAACGTATTACGACGGCCCAAGTATCGGTGGAAGAATTTAACAGAGTGTTCGGAAAATATTTGGATGAAGGATATGACATTGTATATATCGGATGCAGTGCTAAAAATTCCGGCTCGGTGAATACGGGATATGTGACGGCGCAAAGGTTACTCACAAAGTATCCGGAGGCGTCCATCTACTGCATTGATTCTCTGAATGCCTGTATCGGAGAAGGGATGCTTGCCATAGAGGCGGCAAAGCTGGCAAACCAGGGGAAGAGTGCGGATGAAATACATTCTTATATCGTGAAAATTCGAAAGAATGTACAGGAGTTTGCTACCGTACATACATTAGAGCATCTGAAAAGAGCCGGTCGTGTATCTGCACCGTCAGCGTTTTTTGGAAATTTGATGGGAGTCAAGCCAATCCTGATTGCGGATGCAAACGGTGCACAGGCTGCTTATAAGAAAGTAAAGGGAAGACAGGCAGCTTTACGGGAAATTGTAGCTTTAATGAAAGAAAATATTGTGGATGCAGAAAACCAGACGTTATATATTGCACATGCGGATTGCCGGCAAGAGGAAATCGATGAACTAAAGAAGATGGTGGAAAGTGAGATTCCGTGTAAAGACATTGAGGTAGGATATATCGGTCCGATTGTCGGTGCATCGGTGGGGCCGGATACTATCGGTATTTGGGCATTCGGTAAAACGGTAACGTTTGCGGCAGAGGAACTGTGATGAATTTCGGAGGAGGATAGACAGAAGGGAAAAAGAAGATGAAGAATATACAAACGATAGATGGGATGCTGTTTGCCAAAATGGTACAGGCTGGTTGCAGTAATCTGCGTGTTCATGCGCAGACCGTGAATAACTTAAATGTGTTTCCGATACCGGACGGAGACACCGGCAGTAATATGCTGCTGACCATTATGGGCGGCGCAGATGCGATCGGGAAAGGAGTAGAAAGTCTTGGAGAAACATCGCGCCGTATTTCCGATGGAATGTTGCTTGCGGCCAGAGGAAATTCCGGTGTTATACTTTCCCAAATATTCGAAGGCATTGCAGATGGGTTTGCCGGAAAGGATACAGCAGACAATTCGGATATCATAACGGCATTCGGAAAGGGAGTGAAACACTCTTACAGTGCGGTGATGGAACCGGCAGAGGGGACGATGTTGACGATAATGCGTTGCGCAACGGAATATATATCCGATAAAGCGGCGGCTGATATAGAAATGTTACTTCGGGATTTTCTGGGAGAAGCAAAACGCACTCTGCAACAGACTCCAGAGATGCTTCCGGTATTAAAGAAAGCGGGTGTTGTGGATTCCGGAGGAGCCGGTCTGATTTGTATTCTGGAAGGAATGCTGGGAGCACTGACCGGAGAGGAAAGCGTGGCGGACCTACAGCCATTACAAACGGAAGAACCGGAGTATGATTTAAATCTGTTTACCGAAGACAGTGTTTTAGAATATGGATACTGTACCGAACTTTTATTGCGCTTACAACGATGTAAGACCGATCCGGAAAACTTTAAGGTAGTAGTGCTTACCGAATATCTCAAGGGAATCGGAGACAGTGTGGTTGCATTTAAAACAGGAAGCATTATAAAAATTCATATCCATACCATGACACCGGATAAGGTGCTGGCGTTTTGTCAGCAGTACGGAGAATTTCTAAAGATAAAAATTGAAAATATGTCTTTGCAGCATAATAATACAACAACGGACGGGATTCAGGTTTCGGCAAAGCCGCAGCGCGAGAGGAAATCATACGGAGTGGTTGCGGTAGCTTCCGGCGACGGAATCAAGCAACTTTTTTCGGAGCGTGGGGCGGACGTGATCGTAGACGGAGGACAGAGTATGAATCCTTCTGCAGAGGAGTTTTTAGAGGCCTTTCGGCAGACCAATGCAGATACTATATTTGTGCTACCGAATAACGGGAATATTATTCTTACGGCAAAGCAGGCTGCTGGGATGTATAAAGAATCCGATGTGCGTGTTATTGATAGTCGTACTGTCGGAGACGGGTATGCGGCACTTTCCATGTTGTCTTTCGAGTCACGAAATACGGATGAGATACAGGAGGAGCTGACAGCGGCGATGCAGGGGGTTATTACTGCAGAAATTTCCAAAAGTGTCCGTGACACGGAGGGGGTACGCGCCGGAGAATACATTGGGTTTGTTGGGAAGGATATATTGACGGCCAAAGAAAAACGGTTCGATGCGGTTTGCGAAACTGTGGAAAAGCTTTCCGAAAAAGAATTCGAAATTTGCATTTTGCTTCGGGGAAAAGATGCGGATGCGTCAGAAGCTGAGAACGTGGAACGTCACATCCTGGCACGGTATCCCGGGAAAGAAGTTTATGTAATCGATGGAATGCAGGAAATCTACGATTATATTTTAATTTTGGAATAAGGGGGCAGACGAATGAAAATTTTACTTTTGTTTTTGGCGGCGTTGGTGGCATATCTGGTTTCCGGATGGAATCCGGCAATTACGTTTTCAAAGCTGATTTATAAGAAGGATATTCGTGAGTGCGGAAGCGGAAATCCGGGTTTTACAAACTTTAAGCGTACCTTCGGAAATCGATGGGCCTGGTGGGTTATGGCGCTGGATTTATCGAAAGCGGCGGTGGTAGTAGTCATTTTCGCAAATCTATTTGAACGGAATTACGATTTGTTCCAATTCGGGGCAGCATATACCGGTTTGTTTGCTATGTTAGGTCATGCTTTTCCGGTATGGTACGGGTTTAAGGGTGGCAAAGGATTCCTTGTTACGCTATCTACCGTATGGGTGGTGGACTGGCGTGTCGGTCTGATAGCAACCGTGATTATGATTGTGCTTTTATTGACCACAAAATACATGTCATTGGCAACCGTGATAGCAATGTTATGTTGTCCGTTACTTTTATTATTGTTTCAGGCGCAGACATCTGCAATATGGATCATGGCGGCAATGGTTCTTTTTATGGCAATTCGGCATAAGGAGAACTTCAAACGATTGAAAGCCGGTACGGAGTCGAAGTTCCGGTTGGGCGGACGTGGATGAGAGTGTAAAAGGGTGAGATGCGAACGGGCTTCCGTGTGAAAAAAACTGGGGTAAAACCGGGGTGCGTCAAAAACAAAAGTCTCGGAAACCGCATAATACAAGGCTTCTGAGATGTTGACTAAGTACTCGACTCCCCTCAGGTCCATAAAAGAAAGGTCTGACAGAGCGTTAGCTCTGTCGGACCTTTCTTTTGTTTATCTGAAAAGAGTTGATATTCGTATGGTCCGAAAGCTCTGCTTTTGGCAGGGCGCGCTGCTCCCCAGTGGGGAGCGTCTAGCGCGGACCGAGCCGGCAGGCGAGACCGCACGAGGTCCAGTGGACCTCGGTAATGCGCCGACGGTCGCGAAGCGGAGACCGACTCTCCGATAAGGCTGTTCATACGACATTATGTGAGAATTAAATCTTTTTTATTCAGAAGAAAATCTAAAATATTCATATGGATGATTCCGTTTTGGCTCATATCGATTTTATCAAGGGAGAGCACATATTTCGGAGATGCATCTGTGATTTTGTCATAAGCACCGAATTCACGTTTTATGGTTTCAGCAGATGCAAGGAGGTAAGAAACCTGAAGGAAGCATTTCTTACCGTTTTTGATGGCAACAAAATCGATTTCGCCTTTGTAGGTCTTTCCGGTAAATACATTGTAACCTCGGGAAAGAAGTTCGTTATAAATAATGTTTTCTAAGAAAAAGGTATCTTCAAAGTTGATCGTATTTGTGTTGATGGTCCGGAAGCCCATATCCACAGCATAATATTTTTCACGATTTTTCAATGCCGCCTTTCCTACAATGTTGTAGCGGGATACGCCATGAATCAAGAAGGCCTTTTTCATTTTATCCAAGTAGTTATATACTGTCCTGCTTGTAAGGACTTTATTGTTTTGTTGCTCATAATAGGTACAGATATTATCTGCAGAAAATTCTTTACCGGCATTGGCGAGAATGTATAAGGAAATATCCATGAACTGTTTCTTGTCAAGATTTCTTGCTTTCTTTACGATGTCGCGATTTACGATGCTTTCATAAAGGTTTTCCAGATAACGACGGGTTGCAGACTCGTCGGCATAATCAAAACGTAAAGGGAAACCGCCCCACTTAAGATAATCGTAGAATAAATCCTCTGAAAAAGGTTTATTATTTATTTCCAGATATTCTTTTAACTCGCCGAAGGAAAATGGTAATACTTCGAATTCTACGGTGCGACCGGTCAACAAGGTTGCCAACTCTCCGGAGAGAAGCGTGGAGTTACTTCCGGTAACGAAAATGGAAGTGTTTAAGGTTGCCCGAAAGGAAGCCAAAGCCTTTTCAAATTCAGTGATATGTTGAATTTCGTCAAGGAACAGATAGTACTTTTCGTTGTCCCGGATACGTGCTTTAATCTCTTTATTTAAATCGGAAGCATTTTCAATATATTCGTAATCCAAATCTTCCAGATTAAGATAAATGATATGACTGTCATCTATTCCGTTTTCGTTAAGTTCCTCTGTGATGGTCTTAAGTAAAACGGATTTGCCGGCGCGACGTACTCCGGTGATGACTTTTATTATATCGGACTCGTAAAAAGGTCTGATCTGTTTAAGGTAGAGTTCTCGTTTTAATTTCATGTTGTCAACTCCTTTCTATGTGTATATTATATCCGAATAGAGATAAAAATGCAAGTTAATCTTTCGCAAAAACAATAAAAGCAAGATTTTGTGAAAGATTATTGTTCGTAAAAATGGAATAAATATCCTTTTGTGAAAGATTTAAGTGCGTTTAAAAAGAGCTCAATGATAAACATGTTTATATTGAAAAAACAAAAAGTGACAAAAGTGGACTTCAATTAAAACTGGGGTATAACCGGGTACGCCAAAAACAAAAGCTCTGGAAACTGCATAATACACGGCTTCTGAGAGAATGACCAAGTACTTGACTCTCCAACAACTTTTCCTTGTTTGTGGTTATGTTTATGTGATACAATAAGACTGTAATATTTGAATTTTACGCATTGCTAAGAAAGAAGAGGTATCGTATGTTAGAAGTAGGAACAAAAGCACCTGATTTTGCGTTGCCTGATCAGGATGGAACGTTGCATAAGTTAAGTGATTATTTCGGAAAAAAGGTTATTCTGTATTTTTATCCGAAGGATAGTACACCGGGCTGCACAAAGCAAGCATGTGGATTTTCCGAACGATATCCGCAGTTTACGGAGAAAGGAGCGGTTGTCCACGGAATCAGTAAGGATTCCGTGGCTTCCCATAAGAAGTTTGCGGAAAAATACGGATTGGTATTCACTCTTTTGGCAGATCCGGAACGGAACGTAATTGAGGCGTATGATGTATGGAAGGAAAAGAAAAATTACGGTAAGGTTTCTATGGGAGTTGTAAGAACAACCTATCTGATTGATGAGAAGGGAGTTATTGTGAAAGCAAATGATAAGGTGAAAGCAGCAGAGGATCCGGAAAACATGCTGCAGGAATTGGAATAAAGTATCGAGAATTCTTTGTTTAAGAGGATACGAATTAATAGGAAAAGCACGAAATGCAGGTGGTTGTTTGTTGTACGGCAACCACCTGCATTATTTATCGGCAGAAGCGGATCACGGTCTGCGAATAAAAAGGTTCAAAACCAGAGCAACAGCAGTCAGGGCCAGCAGCATCATAAACGTAGCGGTATATCCACCGGTAACCTCAAGAACCTTGTTTGACACGGTTGCAATGAGAGAACCGCCCATGACGGTAAAGGTCATGAGGGCCATGTTGGTAGAGAAGTATTTCATGCCAAAGAAGGAGGAGGTGAATGCGGCTGTAATGGTCGGACAGGCACCGTAAGACATGCCGGTCAGGCACAAACCTGCAATGCAAAGCGGCAGGGACCCGATGGATACGGCTAACAGTGTAACACCGGCTGCGCAGATGGTAAGCGCATTGGCACACAGCATGGTTTTACGGCGGCCGATGGAATCAAAGAGCGCGCCGGTAAGGATGCGACCGATGCCGTTGCAGATAGACAGTACTCCTACCAAAGAGACAGCTAGTGATTCCGGAGCATCCACGGACAAAGCCAGGTCTTTGGCAAAGCTGATGACCGAGCTTCCAACGGCAGCCAGGAAGGAAATGCAGACAAAGGCCATCCAGAAGGATGGACGACAAAGCATTTGACGGGAGGTATAGTCTTGTCGGTCAAAGTCCTCCGTACCGGTAGCTTTTGTAACTTTAGGCTGAGGAAGAATTGTTTCCTGACTCGGTTTCCGTAAGAAAAGAGCAGCCAAAATCAAAACGACACAGATGGAAATACCAAGAATTACATAGGTGGAGCGCCAGCCGAGGGTGCTTTTAAAAAGTGCATCGGCTGCATTACCCAGAATCAGTGCGGAAGCACCGAACCCCATCATTAAACAACCGGAGCAAAGCCCCTTTTTGTCCGGGAACCAAGCACTGACGGTGGCAATGAGTACATTGTAGGCAATACCGATACCAAGACCGGCCAGAACACCGTAACTGAGATATAACATTACAATAGAGGTATCACGAAGAGCAGCCGTTAGGAGAAAGCCCGCTGCGGATAGAATACCGGCAATGATGAGAGCAATCCGGAATCCGGCACGTTTGGAAAGCTGAGCGCCCAAGAGACCTCCGATGCAGAAAAAGCTCATGGCCAGAGTGAAGTTCAGGGCAAGTTCCGATGCACCCCATCCGAATTCGGTGGACAAAGGTGACTTTAAAATAGACCATGCATACAGTACACCGGCAAACAGCATAGCAACCACACCTACCGCCAGATAGAACCAACGCACAGAGAGATTAGAATTCGATTTATTCATTGGTAAACCTCCAAATATTTAGTCCCACAAAGATGTATTTTACTATGTTTCGGTGAAAAAGTCCAGATGTATTATCCATTTGACAACACTACGGTTTCGATGTATGATAATACTGTGCAAAAATATAGTTTCTATGTCGAAAATAATATGATGTCATAGAGTTGAGGAGGTTTCCAATGGAAGTTAATTTCTTTCTGCCGGGATTGCGCAGAAATTACCCGATAAACGTTACGTTTATCCGTTTGTGGAAGGATCACCCGGAGTTTTTCAGAGAAGGGGTGAATATCGGTGCCTGCTTCGGAGAGTTTCCGACGTCTTTGTGGAACGGCGGAAGAAATTCAAGACCGGATATGTGTGATGAGAAGTTTATCAATACCTGTATCAAAACCATGAATGACTTGGGAGTACAGGTCAGATATACATATACCAATGTGTTGATTGAAGAAGAGGATTTGTCGGACCCGTTTTGTAATTATTGTTTGCAGGCGGCACACAACGGAATGAACGGCGTTATTCTTGTATCCCCGCTGTTGGAGGAGTATGTGCGCAAAAACTATCCGAAGATGCACATTATCAGTTCTACCTGTAAGTGTATCAAGGGGGTAGAGGGGGTCAATGCCGAGCTGGAAAAGGATTATGCCATGGTTGTGCTGGATTACAACATGAACAACAAGTTTGATGAGTTAGAGAAGATTAAGGATAAGGAGCGGTGTGAGATTTTGGTAAATGCGCTTTGCGCACCGAATTGTCCGGCCAGAGCGGCTCACTACAGGCTGATTTCGGAGAACCAGAAGACCATTGCCAAGAGTATGCAAAATCCGACCGGAGAGCCGGTAGCATTGAAGCCGTGGGATTTCAAGGGCTGTAAGGGTGGTCGTAACATGTATTCTATTACGGATTCCTGTAATTATGTGTCTCCGGAGGCGATTTGGGAGAAATATGTTCCGATGGGCTTTAAGCACTTTAAGTTGGAAGGACGTACCGACAGCATCTTTAATGTGATTGAGATTTATTGTCACTATATGATTAAGCCGGAATATCAGGGAAAGGTACGCTTCATGCTGTATGACAGAATGGAGCAGTTAAAGATTATCCAGGTAAATATGCCGTAGGTGATTTTAGTTGCAACAAAGTCGGTTTTGTAACAAAGCAAATAGTTAGAAAACACACAATAATAAGAAAGGACAGAGCAGTGATTGCCCTGTCCTTTTTTTCGCTATAGGAAAGTTATGTTAAGCTATGATACTTAACGTGCCGTTGCGTTTGTTGCAATAACCGGAAGAGTACCGTCGTACTGTAAGTACACACTCTTGGTGGTATCGGTTTCAAAAGCCTGTACCCAATCCTGATTCTTGATTACAATGTGACCGTTATCGTAAGAGGTAACAAATCCGTCACCCCAGGTGCCGGTCATTGTTCCGGTCAGATTAATCGTAAGCTCGGTCTCCCAACCGTCGGTAAGTGTCGCACCCGTATTGTTAAGGAGAATCTCGATTTGTCCGCCGTTGCCCCAGTGATTTAAGTAATTGATACTTGCTGCAAGAGCTGTATCCTTCTGGGTGCAAGTTACGAAATTCGGAAGGCTTCCGTTATACTGGAGATAAACAGTCTTTGTGGTTCCGGTCTCGAAGTCCGGTACCCAGCTCTGGTTCTGAATCGTAACGTGGCCGTTCTCAAAGGTGGTAACAAAACCGTCGCCCCAGGAATTGGTTAACTCGCCGGTGATATTTAAATCAAGTTCTGCGGTCCAGCTGTCGGTGAAAGAAGCACCATTGTTGGTAAGTTCAATCTCAACTTGTCCGCCGTTGCCCCAATGATATGCGTTCTTTACGGTAGCGCTGATACTTGCAACCGGAGCCGGAGTTGCGGTCGGAGCCGGAGTTGCGGTCGGAACCGGAGTTGCGGTCGGAACCGGGGTAGCAGTCGGAGCCGGAGTAGCGGTCGGAACCGGAGTAGCAGTCGGAACCGGAGTAGCAGTCGGATTTTCCTCGGTGGTGTAGCCTGCATCTGTATACGCCTGAAGCATAGAAATGTAGGATGCCTTCGGAGTACCGAGCTTGGAATGTAACGTCGGCTTCTGGTCCGATTTCCAGGATGCGCCGTCATGTAAGCCCCAAACGGTAAAACCGGTGATGTTGCCGCCTGCTTTATAACAATCCAGTATACCGGATGCTAAGTTGTAGCAGTAGGTAGCCTGCGCTGTATCAGAGGTGTTCTGTACGTCAAACTCGGTAAACTGAATCTCAAGACCGGTGTTGCAGAATGCCTCTAAAGCAGTGCAGAAGTCGGAGATGCTCGGATAAGAAGTCTTTAAATGAGCCTGCATACCGATACCGTCACAAAGCTGTGTTTCTGCATTGATAAACTCTATCATAGCAATGATATCATTAACGATGGTAAAGGAGTTGAAGTCATTATAAAGTAAGGAAACCTTGTCTCTTACACCCTGCTTGAGGAGTGCTTCGTGAGCGAACAGGAATGCCTTCTTTACAAATTCAGGAGTAGTTCCGGTCTCGCCGTAAACAGCGTTCCATTCGGAGTTCTTGTCAAAGGAATGGAGATATTCGTTTACAACATCCCAGGTATAGACGCAATCACCGTAGTTGCTGTCGTATACATGATTGATTACGGACTTTACAAAAAATTCCATTCTGGCATCCATGACATCGGTGCTTACGTAATCACCGGAAGCATCATAGTTGCTACGGAATAACCAGGTCGGAGTCTGGCTGTGCCAGATTAAGGTGTGACCACGCATACCCAGACCGTTTTCGGAACAAATCTTCATTGCGGTATCGACGGTACTAAAGTTAAGCTTCGGTACCATGGTGTCGGTATAATTTTCCGGAATGAAATAACCGAGCTCAACAGCTTCCTCAACCGTAATCAAAGTAGCGGAGGAACCGAGAACCACGCTCGGCTTCATATCGTTTTCCAGCGTGATGCTGTTGAATTCTTTGGTAATTGCATTCAGGGTACGGCTGTTTTGCAGCTGACTTACGGATACGCTGCTGCCGATACGACCGAACAGAGTACCATAGGTACTTAATAAGGTATCGGTTAATGCAGAATCCTCAGCAGGAGTCATATCTACGGTAACATCATAAATCACAGCTTCTGCGTCTGTGGTCTCCGTAAGAAGCATTACTGCAAAGTCGGTTACTTTGCAATCCAAAACCGGAGCGAAGGTGAACGATTTTTTGCTTGCTGCGGAAACGCCGTACTGTACGAATACTTCTTCGCCGGCGATGTCATACAGCTTTACCGCAAGATCATGCTCGGAAGCCAGGGTAGCAGCGATTCCGGTGCAAAGAGCCATATCAAGCGGTTCCGGGAAGCTGTAACGGATTTCCTGATACTGCTCTGCGAATACAAGATGTAACGCACCGTCTTCGTCTACGCTATACTCGGTACCGTAAGAGGTGCTATAGGCCATATCGTTGAAGGTATAGGTGGTTTTGTTTTCGTTGGTATCGGAACCGGTGCTACCGGACTTCATAACTACCGAGATGTCGTAGAGCTTTGCGGTAACTTCGGTAGATTCTGCCAGTAACATAATACCTAATTCGGTAACGGTTCCGTCTAAAACCGGAGTTATGGTGTGAAGGGTCTTCTTGTCAGCGGAAAAACCGTACTCAACAAACACTTCTTCACCTGCATCATCATAAAGCTTGAAAGCAAGACTGTCAGCTGCTTCCGCAGAGATGGTAATACTATCGCAAAGAGTCATATTCAGTGCTTCCGGGAAGCTGTAGCGGATTTCCTGATACTGTTCCGCAAAGCAAAGGTCCAATACGCCGTCTTCGTTTACGCTGTATTCGGTACCGTAAGAGGTACTGTAGAGCATGTCATTGAAATTATAGGTAGACGTGGTTGTGGTGGTACCGGAATTGATTTCGGTAGACATCATTTCAATCGAAATCTCATAGAGCTTTGCGGTAACGTCGGTGGCTTCTGCCAGTAACATTACGCCGAACTCGGTTACGGTTCCGTCTAAAACAGGAGCCATGGTGTGAAGGGTCTTCTTGTCAGCGGAAAAACCGTACTCGACAAACACTTCCTCACCGGCGTCATCATAAAGCTTAAATGCAAGACTGTCAGCTGCTTCCGCAGAAACCGTGATGCTGTCGCAAAGCGTCATATTAATCGGTTCCGGGAAGGTGTAACGGATTTCCTGATACTGGCTCTCGAAAGTGAGCTCCAGTACGCCGTCTTCGTCCACGCTGTAAGCGGTACCGTAGGAGGTACTGTAGGACATGTCGTTAAAGTCGTAGGTTTGGGTGGCTGCTTGTGCGGAAAGGTTGTTCGGTACGACCAGACCGAATACCAGGCATAACGCCAGCACAAGGCATAAGCACTTTCTCTTGTTCATTCTTTTCTGTTCTCTCGCTTTCTCTCTTTTTTCAGGGATGTAGGAAAAAATCCCCAAAGATAAGTTTATCGTAGTAAAAGAAGAAAGTCAATAAAAAATTAATATATACACAATAATAAGGAAGAAAGAAATATCGGGTGAGGGCGGAATTCTAACAGTTTATTACCTAATGTTTTAAAATATGAATATATGCAAAATAAGTATTGCTTTTTTATAATAAACTTGTATAATAGAGTTAATCATTTAACAATAGATGGAGAATTGCTAAGAAAATCGCGGATGAAAAGGCTTACAGGTCTCCGCGGACGGATGGCAAAGGAGGATGCATATGGAAACGAAGAAGCACTCGAAGATAGCCTGGTTATGGGAAAATATGAAGGGCTACAGAGTAATTTATCTCTTTGGTATTCTGGGAACCATTGTGTACAATGTAATGCAGTTGACGGTGCCGTATATTACACAGAATATCATTGATTTGTTTCTGACCGGAGAGGATGCAGCGGCGAATCTGGTAAACAAGAGAGATTTGTTTTTTCAGCTGATTATTGCCATGATTGTGCTGACGTTCGTAAGAACAGCGGTTGTATATCTGGTATGTATGGATGTGGAGCATGTTTCGCAGAAGGTACTGTATCGTGTCAGAACGCATCTGTTTGATAAGATTGAGCGTCAGGACATGAGCTTTTACAATACCTATCGTACCGGTGATTTGATGACTCGTGTAACCGGTGACCTGGATGCGGTTCGTCATATGATTGCCTGGGTTATTCGGTGTATCGTGGAGTCGCTTGCGTTATTGATTGCGACAGCGGCGTATTTCTTCTATATGGATTGGCGTCTGGCGCTGTCCATTTTAGCAATCGCACCGTTTATCCTGATTATTATCGTGCTGTTCCGTAATAAGGTGGCACCGAGACATAAGGAACTTCGTGAAAAGCTGTCCCACTTAAATACCGCAGCCCAGGAGAATATATCCGGTAACCGTGTGGTAAAGGCGTTCGCAAGAGAAGAGTATGAGATTAAGAAGTTTGACGAATGCAGCGTAGACTTCTCCAAAACCAACAAAAAGACGGCATTGACCTGGATTACATACTTCCCGTATATCGAGACCTTTGCGAACCTGATGTCTATTGCGCTTTTGGTTGTAGGCGGTTTGTTCATTATTAACGGTAGTCTTACCATGGGTGAGTATGTAGCGTTTTCCGGTCTTATCTGGGCGGTACAGAACCCGATGCGTATGCTTGGTAATATTATGAACGAGTTCCAGAGATTCTCCGCAGCATCCGATAAGGTTATGGAGATTTACTACTCCGAGCCGCAGATTGTGGATAAACCGGATGCCATTGATTTACCGAACCGCTTCAAGGGTAAGGTAGAGTTTAAAAATGTAAGCTTCCAGTACGAGGACGGCAATTTGCCGGTACTTCACAATATTTCCTTTGTGGCGAATCCGGGAGAGACGGTAGCAATCATGGGAGAGACCGGTTGCGGTAAGACCTCCATGATTCAGTTGATTCCGAGATTCTATGAGCCGACCGAAGGCGAAGTGCTGGTAGACGGCATTAATGTAAGCGATATGAAGCTGACCCAGCTTCGTAAAAACATCGGCCTGGCAACCCAGGATGTGCTGTTGTATTCCGATACCATCGACGGCAATATTGCATACGGTGACAGCAGTCTGACGAAGGAAGAGGTAGAGAAGTTTGCAAAGTATTCCGCGGCGGCGAAGTTTATTACAAAGATGCCGGAGGGATATGATACGATTGTCGGCGAACGTGGTGTGGGTCTTTCCGGCGGTCAGAAGCAGCGTATTTCCCTAGCAAGAGCGCTTGCGGTAAAGCCGGCGATTCTCATTCTCGACGATACCACGTCCGCAGTGGATATGGAGACGGAGAAGCAGATTCAGCACAGCTTAAACGAGCTGGACTTCCCTTGTACAAAGCTGATTATTGCACAACGGGTTTCCACCACGAAGTTTGCGGATAAGATACTCATTATCCAGGGTGGACGGATTACCGAAGAGGGTACTCACGACGAATTGGTTGCCAAGAAGGGATATTATTACAGCCTTGTGCAGTTACAGACCGGAGAGGAGGTATAATCATGGCCAGAAGAAATACATACAGAGAAGACGAAGTCTTAGAAACCCCTTTTGATTATCACCACCTCTTAAGAGCATTTGTTTATATTAAAAAGTATCTGGGGAAGATGATTTTTGCATTGGTACTCAGTGCCATCGGCGGTATTACCGGTTTATTCGGACCGATGATTACCCAGAAGGCACTTGACGTGGCGATTCCGAATGAAAATGTAAAGATGTTACTTATGCTGGTAGGCTTACTTTGTATTTGCTTTATTTTAAGCATTATTTTTACAACGGTTCGCTCCAGAATTATGATTAACGTCAGCCAGAATATCATTTACGATATTCGTAAGGACGTATTTGAGCATTTACAGAAGCTCCCGTTCCAGTATTACGATGACAGACCACACGGTAAGATTCTGATTCGTGTTGTTAACTACGTAAACTCCGTGTCGGATATGCTTTCTAACGGTTTGATCAATGTGGTACTGGAAATCATGAATCTGATATTTATTGTCATCTTCATGTTCTGTGTGAATGTAAAGCTTTCTCTGGTCGTAATGGCCGGTGTGCCGATTTTGGCAATCTTTATGTTCTGGATTAAGAACAAGCAGAGAAAGGCATGGCAGCAGGTGTCCAATAAGAACTCTAACCTGAATGCATATTTGCAGGAGAACATTGTAGGTGCCAGAATCACCCAGATGTTTGCCCGTGAGGAAGAGAATGCGGAGACCTTTGCGGAGCTTTCCGACCGTTGCCGTACTACTTGGTTTAAGGCGGTTATGTACAGTAACCTGGTATGGCCGGGTATCGATAATATTTCAGTTTGGGTAAGAGCGGCGGTATTTATCGTAGGCCTTATCTTTATGGGAGCCGGCGAGGTAAGTCTCGGTGTCATTGTTGCGATTACCTCCTATGCATCCCGGTTCTGGCAGCCGATTATGAACCTTGGAAATATTTTCAATAACTTTATCAATAACATTGCTTATTTGGAGCGTATTTTTGAGACTCTGGACGAGCCGGTGACCGTAGACGATGCAGAGGATGCAGTGGAGATGGCGCCGATTAAGGGTGATGTTACCTTTGAGAACGTAACTTTTGCTTACGAAGAAGGCAAGGATGTCTTGAAGAATGTATCCTTTACCGTAAAGGCCGGCGAGAGCGTAGCTCTGGTAGGTCCTACCGGTGCGGGAAAGAGTACCATCGTAAACCTGATTTCCAGATTCTATAATGTAAATCAGGGTCGCGTCCTAATCGATGGACAGGATATTGCGAAGGTAACGTTACATTCTCTTCGTTCCCAGATGGGTATCATGTTGCAGGACAGCTTCATTTTCTCGGGTACGATTGAAGATAATATTCGCTACGGTAAGTTGGATGCGACTACGGAAGAGATTATCAAATCAAGTAAGACTGTATGTGCGGACGATTTCATTACCAGGTTCCAGGACGGTTATCAGACCGAAGTAAAGGAACGAGGCTCTCTTCTTTCCCAGGGACAGAAGCAGCTCATTTCCTTCGCAAGAACCTTACTTTCCGACCCGGCGATTCTGGTGCTTGATGAAGCAACCTCCAGCATTGATGTACAGACGGAGCGGGCGTTGCAGCAGGGTATTGATGCGATGTGTGAGGGCAGAACCTCCTTCATCATTGCCCACAGACTTTCTACTATTAAGAACTGCGACAAGATTATGTACATTGATCAGGGCGGCATCGTGGAATGCGGAAGCCACGCGGAACTGATGGCAAAGAAGGGATATTACTATAAGTTGTATACGGCGCAGATGGATGACATCGCGTAAGGATAAAGTGAAAACGGGTTGTCGCACGGACGGTGCGGCGACCCGTTTTTGCTTCTTCCAAAAGAAAATAAGTTATGCTAAAATGAAAGGTATCGGAGGTACAGTTTATGGATACGAAAAATGTCAGATTCATCGGGCGTGTGATGCCCTTGGAGGATACGTTATGGATGGCGCTTTCCGGGACGGGAGTCGAGTTTTCCGTGAACGGTACCTATGTGAAGATTACGTTTCTGGCGGATGATACCTGGAGCGGTGTGCCGGAAAACCGGGTGCGGGTGGCGGTGTATGTGGACGGAGAAAGGGTAACGGATACGTTACTGGAGCAGCCGGAGGTGAATGTTACGGCCTTTTCTTCGGAAGAGAAGGAGACGCATGTTGTCAGAATAATTAAGCTTTCGGAGTCTGCCATGTCTACCTGCGGGATAGCCGGGATAGAGACGGACGGTGCGGTTTCACCGACAGAACCGAGGGGGAAGCTGATAGAGTTCGTTGGGGATTCCATTACCTGCGGGTACGGTGTGGATGATGAGGACAGGGACCATCATTTTGCTACAAGAACGGAGGATGTAACAAGGGCGTATGCCTATAAGACGGCAGAGGCTTTAGATGTGGATTACAGTATGGTGTCCTTCAGCGGATACGGCATTGTATCGGGGTATACAGCTACGGGAGAGAAGATGGAACATCAGCTGGTGCCGGACTATTATGAGAAACTTGGATTTTCGTACGGTACATATAAGGGTGCCTGTCAACCGCAGAATGTAGCATGGGATTTTACCATGCGACAGCCGGATTTGATTGTTATTAATCTGGGAACCAACGATATGAGTTATGTTCTTGATAACGACGACAAAAGAGAAGAATATATTGCGGGTTATCTTGCATTTTTAAAAACGGTACGTGAGAAGAATCCGACGGCGCAGCTTCTTTGTGTATTGGGAATTATGGGAGAAGCATTATGTACGGCGGTAGAGGATGTTGTGGAACGGTATAAAAGGGAAACGGGGGATATAAGGATTTCCTATATGGGCTTTACGGACCAGCTTCCGGAGGATGGGTATGCGGCAGACTGGCATCCGACAGAGATAACACATACAAAAGCAGCAGAGAGATTAATCAAAGAAATAAAACGGTTTCCGGAATGGGATGCGGATAAATTTAAAAAATAGTGAAAATATTTTGGTTGAGTTATTGTAAAAGGAGAGAAGGAGGAGTATAATAGAGGAGAAATCGGTGGTTTAACACCTGGAATTGCGTGACAATTTCGACCCAAAAACAAAGGAGAAGGTTATGGAAGAGAAACAATTTCGTTACGCAGATTTAGGGGAACAAAGGAAAAAGGTGAATGTTTTTTTGTGCGTTTCTACGGCGGCTGTTTATGTATTAAGCTATATTATCGTGCTTGTTTCTTATTTGAAGGGAGATCGCACGCTTGCATATGCCGTGGGGATGTTTGCGGTGATGTTAGCCACGGTTATTTTGGGCTTTCTTGCGCTGAAAAAGGACAGTGCAAGCGTCATGCTGCGGTATTATATGTTATTGGGGCTTACGATTGTTGCAATTATGATGGTGTATGCGTTTAATGATTATTATACACGTTTTCTGGCGGCGATGCCTCTTTTGGGCTGTATTTTCTTTTTTGATGTCAGGTTTTCCATGATAGCTGCGATAAGCACTTCCGTTGCCAATATAGCGCTTACCTTACTTCGAAAGTTTGTATTGGATAATTACAAAGCGGATGCGTTTTTGCCGAATATTGTGGCGGCGCTTGCGGTTACGGTACTTATGTTTTTGGCATACTATTTGACAAAGCTCGGAAAAGTATTTAACACGGACTCCATCGGTAAGGTTAATTATGAAGCGGAAAAACAGAAGGCTATGATGGAGGATGTTCTCGTTATTGCAGATCGCGTACGTGTCGGAACCCGGCAGGCAATGGATATTATGACGGAATTACAGATTTCGTCCGAAGCGGTTTCGGAGGCAGTGGGAGATATCAGTCAGAGTACGGTTACCACAGCGGAAAGCATTCAAAGTCAGAGCATGATGACCCAGGGAATTCAGGTGAATCTGGAACAGGCGGTAACCGGTGCGGAGAATATGGTAAGAGTGGCAAACCGTTCCCGGGAACTGAATGAAGCAAGTACAGACAAGATACGTGCCCTGCATGCGGAAGCGGAGGGGTTGCGAGAAGCCAATGATACGGTATCCGCGGCGATGAAACAGTTGCAACAGAATGTAAGCAATGTAAAAGAAATTACAAGGACTATTTTTGATATTTCTTCTCAAACGAATTTGCTGGCATTAAATGCATCCATAGAGAGTGCCCGTGCGGGAGAAGCCGGAAGAGGCTTTGCCGTGGTGGCGGATGAAATCAGAAAGCTTTCCGAATGTACCCGTCAGGAGACAGAGAGTATTTCGGCTATTTTAGACAATCTTGCAAACAATGCAACCGAAACGGCAGTTGCCGTGGAAGCGTCATTAAAGAGCGGAAATGCTCAGGAACGAATGATTTCGGAAGTGGCAAAGCATTTTGAAGAGGTGAACGGAAATGTGGATGTATTGACGGAGAACGTCAGCGAAATCGAAAAGAGCCTCGAAGCATTGGCGAATGCAAATACCGAGATTGTAAACGACATTTCCAATCTTTCCGCGATGTCGGAGGAGGTTACGGCATTGGCGCAGCAATCCTCCGAGATGACAGAAGGAAACTTCCGAAACGTGAGGAATGCAAAAGAGATTTTGGACAATATCGTGGAAGTATCCCATGGACTTGATAAATATATTGTAAAGTAGAAATAAGAAGAACGACTCCATATGCCGGATGTTTGGTGTATGGAGTTTTTTCTTTATTGGAAAGATGGGAACTGTTGGTGAGACCGGGGAGAATAAGACTGAAAGAAATGGATAAAATAATGAGTTTAAATATGGAGAAGGTGTAGAAAAACAGAGAAAAAAGGTGTATAATATTTTTTATTACATAGTGGAGTGTACAGAAAAGTAAAACTATTAATGGAAAGAGAGGATAATGATGAAAAAAACAAAGAAAATCAAGAGGTTGTTAGCTTTGATTTCAATACTTTCAATATTGGTGGGGATGATTCCGTCTTCTGCAATACCGGTAATGGCGGAAGCTTATTATAATGCCACACTGGAAGGAAAGATTGTAGATTCTTCCGGTATAGGAATATCAAAGGTGTCTGTTTATGTCTTCGACATAACAGAAGGGGAAGCTATAGGTAATTTTCTTACCGTAAACGGAGTATGGTCTTGTAAAGATTGCGTGGGCGGTAATCGTTATCTTGTCTCCTATTATCACAGGGACTACTCCTTTGATGTAAGCAGTGACATTGTAACGGCACAAAAGGGAACAGTGACTTTGGAGGCTGTTACGGGAACAAAGACACAGGGAGACCTTACGGAAAGCAGTGCCGAGGACTTTGAGTATGAGGTG
>JAZOCC010000002.1:0-38694 GCA_045596385.1 Lachnospiraceae bacterium | reverse complement strand
GAAGCTGTGGTGGACGGTAGAGGAATGGCAAATACTATGCTAGATCCTTACGCACTTATGAAAGAGAGAGGAATAATGCAAACTCTTTCTGATACGGAGATAGCTACGGCCAAAAAGCTTGATTATCAAATGAATTTGTATCGGGGTGGTAGGACAACGGCAGATATTTATTCTTTTGGTAATAAGATGGGACCAAGGGGGGCAAGACCTAAACAGGACTTTAATGTTGAAAGTTTTGATAGTATTGTAGGTCCTGAAATTGGTCAATTACCAAGGGGAGCATCGAATGTATTAGATGTTAATTCTGCCTTTTTGAGCGGACATTTTCATAAGTTGCCTGCAGGTACACCAATGCCAGATGGTTTAGGTGTTGTTGCTGATGGTATTGATGTTTTACCTAATTCATTACACGGCGTAGGACATTATACTATTTTCCCAACAAGAGCAATGACGGTTAATGAGTTTAATGAATTATATAAATCATTACCTTGGCAATATGGAGGAAGAAAATGACAAATAGGTATGAAGCATGGTTAATAGAGCAATTGAAAAGGATTGATAACTTTCCATATGAAGATATAAAGGTATTGGATAAATACCCTTTAGAAGTATCTAAGCAGGTGCTAAAAGTTTTAATTGAAAATGCGTGTTTAGGGCAGAATTATGGTCCTATAGAGCTTGGTCGTAGGAAAATTAGTGAGGTTGATAGATCGTGGCTTAAACGTTACTTTATTGATGTTGCGAGTACTTGTATTGATTATTCTGACGAATGGGAATATAGACGATTGGTTGAATTAGTGCTCTTTGTAGTGCCTGAATTAATACATCAAATTTTGGAGTATGGAAAGAAATCCGAAAACGAAGAAGTACTTGAAGTGGTAGAAGAGTTTCAAGATATGTAAAGAAGAATGATGAAAACATGATATTCACATTTTTTGATGAGTGACTCTATCCCCAAAAGATGCACAAGAGGTTTTACGGTTCGTAAAACCTCTTGGCACTTTATTCGGGATGGTGTTATAGTATACATAGGCTGATATCTACCCTGGAAATCTATATGACCCGTTAAGTCTCAACCTGTACACATATTGTCTTAATAATCCGCACAAGTACGTGGACCCAACCGGACACTTTGTGATCACAGCGGCCTTCGTTCTGATGGCGGTGCGTATCGGTATTTCCGTGGTTTCAGGTGTGGTGAGCGCAAAGGCAGAGTATGACCGTCAGGTGGCAGAGGGTGACAACTATACCAACTGGGGCTCGGTGCTTTTTGGAATGCGGTGAAAATGTGATACGCATACTTTCTGCCATCTACATTTATCAATAATAACATTTAGTTCCAATATGCTGATGTTAACGCACTTCTTTTAAAACAAATTATTGTTGCGAAAGAGGTGCGTTTTTATGCGTGTGAAACGAAAAAATCATTGACAGCGCCCCGCTTCATTGGTATTATTAAACTAAGGTGCTTTGCGTAAAAACAGAGAGAACGCAAAGGCAAAGAAAGGAGAAAGACATGTATTATTTAGGTGTAGATTTAGGTACCTCTTCCGTGAAGCTTGTGCTCATGGAGAGTGACGGTAAGATTGTAAAGACCGCAAGCCGTGAGTACGGTTTGTCCTTCCCGAAGCCGGGCTGGTCCGAGCAGAATCCGGAGGATTGGTTTGCAGGCTTTGAGAGCGGTATTGCAGAGATTTTTGACGGTCTCGATAAGAGCAAGCTGGCAGGTATCAGCTTCGGCGGTCAGATGCACGGTCTTGTTATCTTAGATGAGAACGATAAGGTAATTCGTCCGGCGATCCTTTGGAACGACGGCAGAACCCAGGAAGAGTGTGACTACCTCAATAAGACCATCGGTCGTGAGAAGATTTCTTCTTACACCGCAAATATGGCTCTGACCGGTTTCACCGCTCCGAAGATTCTTTGGGTGAAGAAGAACGAGCCGGATAACTTTGCAAAGATTAAGAAGATTATGCTTCCGAAGGACTACCTTGCATATCTTCTTTCCGGTGTACACTGCACCGACGCTTCCGATGCGGCAGGTATGCTTCTCATGGATGTTGAGCACAAGTGCTGGTCCAAGGAGATGCTTGAGATTTGCGGTATCAAGGAAGAGCAGCTTGCGAAGATTTACGACAGCTTCGAAGTAGTAGGTACTCTGACCCCGGCTATGGCAGAGCGTCTCGGTTTCTCTACCGATGTTAAGATTATCGCAGGTGCGGGCGACAACGCTGCAGGTGCTATCGGTACCGGTACGACGAAGGACGGTATGTGTATCGTTTCCCTGGGTACCTCCGGTACGGTATTTATTGCATGTGACAAGTTCGCAGTAGACGATCAGAACGCTTTACATATGTTTGCTCACGCAAACGGTAAGTTCCACCTGATGGGCTGCATGCTTTCCGCAGCATCCTCCAACAAGTGGTGGATGGACGAAATCATCGGCACCAAGAATTACGCAGAGGAGCAGAAGGCAATCACCACCCTTGGTGAGAACCATGTGTACTACCTGCCGTACTTAATGGGTGAGAGAACCCCGCACAACAACCCGAATGCAAGAGGTTGCTTCATCGGTCTTACCATGGATTCCACCAGAGCAGATATGACCCAGGCTGTACTTGAGGGTGTTACCTATGCACTTCGTGATTCTCTTGAAATCGCAAGAAGCCTTGGTGTTAAGATTGACCGCATCCGTGCAACCGGCGGCGGCGCAAAGAGCCCGCTTTGGAGAAAGATGCTGGCCAACATCATGAATGTAAAGGTAGATATCATCAACAGCGAAGAGGGCCCGGGCTACGGCGGAGCTATCCTTGCGGCAGTAGGCTGCGGTGAGTACGCTTCCGTAGAAGAGGCAGCAGATAAGTTCATCACCGTTGTGGATACCACCGAGCCGGATCCGGAGCTTGTGGCAAAGTACGAGGCAAAGTATCAGGTATTCAAGAAGCTTTACCCGGCACTTAAGGAGAGCTTCGACGCAGTAGCTACCGTATAATTCGTAAGGCAGAGTCCTATTATAGAAAGAGAATAGATTGAATTTGAAAGTGGCAAACAGGTTAAAATTAACTTGTTTGTCACTTTTTTCATATTTTGTTCACATCTTTTGTGTAAGATATGAGATGGCACAGAAAAAATGCCATGCGGTAAAATGTGATATGCGTGGAACCGCTTGGTGAGGGAAAGGAAAACAGGAATGAGAAGAAAGGGAGTATTACGGAGTGCGTTGGTGCTGCTTATGGTCGGAATGTTAGCCGGCTGCGGAGAGCGCGGACAGGCAGAGGAGACGCCGGAGGCACTGCAAGTAACGCAGGAGTTGCAAGAGGAAAAGACACCGCAGGTAACACAGGATGTGCAAGGGGAGAAGGCACCGCAACCGACACAGGTGGTACGGGAGGATGCCACGCCGCATGGGAACGGTGTATCGGCGGAGGATGAGAAGAGTGAAAGCGATACTGTTGTCTGCGGAAAAATGCCGCTCCTTCTGATTGAGACGGAGCAAGGGGAAAAAATTGCGGATGACAAGGTCTATACAAAATGCACGGTTTCTGTGACAAACTGTGAAGCGGTTCATGAGCTTAGGTCGGCAGCGGCCGGTATTCGGATTCGGGGAAACAGTACGAAGATGTATGAGAAAAAACCGTACCGAATTAAATTTGAAGAAAAGCAGCAGGTGTTGGGACTTTCGGAGGGAATGCATAAAAGCTGGGTGTTGTTGGCGGAATGGAATGATCCGACATTGCTTCGGAATTTGATTACTTATCGATTTGCAGAGGCTCTGTCCGGGATTTCTTATGTCACGGACTGTGCATTGGTAGAGGTTTATTTGAATGGGGAATATGCGGGAGTGTATCTTCTGGCGGAGCAGACGCAGGTGGATGAGGGCCGAATTGCTCTGGATGAGACGGGAATCACGAACCCGTCGGTGACAGACACGGGGTATTTGTTGGAATTGGAGGCGGATATAAGCCGACGGAACGAGGAAGGAAAGGAAGGAGAGGCGTGGTTTGCGGTTACGGGTTATGCTTCCGAACAGGATAACAGCATGCAGATGATGATGGAGCGCTCTTTTGATGAATCCTCGGCTTATTATGTAGTGAAAAGCGATGCCCGCTCGGCGGAGCAGATGGCCTATATCCGGGAGTATATGATACAGGTCTACGATGCGGTATATAAAGAAAAGACCGAAAAATCGGTGGCAGAGCTGGTGGATTTGGCATCGGTGGTAGATATGTATCTGGTACAGCTGATTGCGAATGATTACGATAATAACTACAGCAGTATGTATCTGTACAAGGATGCCGGAGGAAAGCTGATGTTCGGCGCTCCGTGGGATTTTGATCTGGCTTACGGAAATTTTGCGGGACATACTGCGGCGGAAGATACGGTGTATGTGTATCATTTGCTGCGACAGCTGGGAGAGTATGACTGGTTCAAAGAGCTGGCTGCAAAACGTTTTGCGGAGCTGTCCGGAGGAGAGAATAGCCCGGTTGCCCGGATAAAAGAAACGATAATTTCATTGACGGAGCAGTATGCGGATGAATTTGAACGGGAATATACCCGTTGGAGAGAAGACCTGATCGGCGTAGGCGGCTTCGGCGGCTGGGGAGATTTCGAGATGCCGGAAGGAGCAGGAGGCTTCGACGACTGGGGAGATTGGGAGATGCCGGAAGGCTTTGAGGGCTTCGGCGATTGGGGAGCTTGGGAGACGCCGGAAGGCTTTGAGGGCTTCGGCGGCTGGGGGAATTTCGAGATGCCGGAAGGAGCAGGAGGCTTCGGCGACTGGGGAAGCTTTGAGATGCCGGAAGGAGCAGAAGGCTTCGGCGACTGGGGAAGCTTTGAGATGCCGGAAGGAGCAGAAGGCTTCGGTAACATGGGAAACTTCAGCTACGGAGCTGTTTTTGATACCCATGGAGAAGCTGCGGAGGCGCTGCTTGGCTGGTTAGATGCCAGACTGGCGTGGATTGGGAGAAAATTGGAGAAAACGATATAGTTTAATGATTTTGGCTTACAGAGAAGGGGCATGCATTTGAAAGCGTGCCCCTTTTGTGATTGGAGCATCAACTCAAATACGCATTTTTCTTGACTTTATCGACTTTTTTCGGTAAAATAAAAATAGCATGGATAAGTGTGCCTTTTTGCCGGATTATTTGATTTTTTATTTATAAATTGAGTGAGGGATTTGTCTGTGGGAATTCGAAAGAAGAAAGGAGTTTTGTCATGCTGATTCGTAATTTTGCGTTGAATAAAGTTGAGTTGTGTGAGCCGGTTCTGGAGAATGCGTTTCGGAAGGAACAGGAGTATTTGCGTAGCCTTGATATGGACCGGCTGTTGGCGGGGTTCCGTGAAACGGCGGGCCTGCCGAAGAAGGCGGAGTGTTACCCGGGCGGCTGGGAGGACACGGAGATAGCGGGACATACTCTGGGCCACTATATGACGGCACTTTCGCAGCTTTATGCGGCCACCGGAGCGAAGGATATCGAAGAGCGGTTAAATTACATATTGAGGGAGCTTTCCGAGTGTCAGGCGGAGAGTGGATTTTTGTTTGCATCTCCGGAAGAGTTGTTTGACCGGATTGAGCGCGGTGAGCCGGCCTGGGTGCCGTGGTATACCATGCACAAGGTGTTTGCCGGATTGCTTTCGGCGTACCAGCTGGGCGGACGTCCTCAGGCGTTGGAGATTGCGGTAAAGCTGGGTGTCTGGGTATGCAACCGTACCGAAGCCTGGACCGATGAGGTGCGGGACAGGGTGCTTATGGTGGAGTACGGCGGTATGAACGACTGTCTGTACGAACTGTATAAAGAGACCGGGCGGAAGGAGTTCGCAACCGCAGCGGCGAAGTTTGATGAAACAGAGCTGTTCAGGCAGATTGCCGAAGGGAAGGATGTGCTTCCGGGCAAGCATGCCAATACCACGATTCCGAAGTTTCTCGGTGCGTTAAACCGTTATTTTGCGTTAGGTGAGTCCGAGGGCTTTTACCTGAAGGCGGCACAGTCCTTCTTTGACATTGTAACCGAGGACCATACCTATGTGACCGGCGGCAACAGCGAGTGGGAGCATTTCCGGGCTACCGGTACGCTGGGAAAAGAGCGTACCCAGTGTAATTGTGAAACCTGTAACACCCACAATATGTTAAAGCTGGCCGAGGGCTTGTTCTTTGTAACCGGCGAAAAGAAGTACATGGATTTTTACGAGCGTACCTATCACAATGCGATACTGGGCTCCCAAAATCCGGAGACCGGTATGACCATGTATTTCCAGCCGATGGCGGCGGGGTATTTTAAGACCTACAGTACGCCGTTTGAGAATTTCTGGTGCTGTACCGGTACCGGAATGGAGAATTTTACAAAATTAAACAGTGCGATTTATCATACGGGAGAGGACAGGCTGTATGTAGACCTGTATCTGGCATCCGTATTACAGGATGATACCTTGGGCCTTAGACTGGTCCAGAAGACGGATTTGAATCATTTTGACCGGATTACGTGTTCCGTTACGCTACCGGAGGAGAGGGACTTTACGCTGGCTTTTCGTATTCCGGCGTGGACAGGGCAGCGGTTTGAACTGTCCGTAAACGGGGCGGCTACGGATTATGCGGTACAGGGGGGCTACATTTTACTGAACCGCAGATGGGAGAGAGAACAGCAGATTAAGCTCCGGTTCTTCCCGGAGATTACCTTACATACACTGCCGGATGCACCGTACAGTGCGGCGGTTACCTACGGACCGTTCGTATTGGCCGCAGGTCTGGGACGGAGCGAAATGACTACGGAGCTGACCGGAGTCAACGTTACCATTCCGACGAAGCAGATTTCCGTGCGGGAGCAGATTCTGGTAAAGGATGTCAGTGTACGGGAGTGGTTTGCCGACTGCCGGAAGAATTTCGTAAAGGCGGAAGGAGACATTGCCTTCTTCCCGGCAGGGACCGATGCGGAGGGCGAGCTTTTGTTTACTCCGTATTACAAGCATTATAATGACCGTTACGGTATATATTTCGATTATGCGGCGGAGGCGGGCTTGTCCGACGGCGAGCTGGCGGCTTTGTCCCGGAAGCAGGAGGAAATCGCGGAGCTGGCGGCCTTAGAGGCAAGTAAGCAGGCTGCACCGGAGATGAAGGTGCGGGATGTGCAGGCTGAGGAAGCCGCACCACAGGAGAAAACGGCAGGTACGGAAGGTAAGGATGCGGAAGCGAAGGATGTACCGGCCGGAAAGAAAAAGAAAAAGGGCCGTGCACTGCGGGTGGCAATTGTCCACTTAATCGGAATTCTGTTTGCGGTATTTTTGCTGTATTTGTATGCGGTACCGATCGGCTGGGGGCTGACGGAGGTCAAGCATAAGGTGGATGGGTTCCTGTTACGGCGGATGCCGGGAGTGGCCGAGGTGTTCGGTGTAACCGACGGAGAGCAGGGTGACGGAACGAAGGATGCGACAAAGGTAAAGCGCTATCTTGAAAATCCCGGAACACAGATCGCCGCATGGACGTTACCGGAGGGCTACCGTTCCTTTGTGGAGGAACGTTCCGGTACGGAGTATATCTGTATCGAAGGTGCGGGACTGCGTGCGTATTACCCGAACGAGATACCGGAGGACGGGGCACAGTATATTTACCTGGAGTCCTATACCGGAAACGCAGTGTATTTCTGGGATTATTCCTTTGAACAGCCGGAGCGGCTTTGCTTTGTGCGAGGAGTGCATAACACAAGCGGTGTAGAGCAGTACGTGTATTTTGAAAATGAGACAAAAGAAGGTCTTCATATATTGGATGTCAAGACCCTGGAGGAGCATAAAATCGTGTCCTTTGCCAAGGAGCTTTCCCTTCTGGCGGATATCGGAGCCTATACGGAGGAAGGCGATGTGTTGGTGCTGGATACCGTGATTCAGGGGGTACCGTATTTATTTTCCGTTCTGAGAGCGGACGGAGCGTTTGATATGGCGGATTATATCCTGCATGCGGATCACGAACTGGTTTATACACTGGAACAGAGCGGCCTGCGCTTTGATGCCTATGTGGTATCCTCCGGTGTTTACCTCGGAAAGGTAGTCGGAAAACTGGGCTTTAACGGTCAGGGATATACGCTGAATGCGCTTGATTTTTACGCCTATGCGGAAGAGACCTACGGTGACGTGGGCGGTGACAGCATCATCCGCGGTGTGACCCGGGAGGAGGCCGACAAAGAGCGGATTCTTCTTACCGGTGATGCAGGAGAGCGGTTGTTGATTCCGGTACGGGAGGATGTAGAGAAGCACGAGTATGCTGCGGAGAACTTTGTAAAGAATGAAAAAGGCGAATACACCTACCTGGAAAACGGAAAGAATATCGCCGTCAAAGGAGTGGATGTATCCAAATATCAGGAGACCGTGGACTGGAACAAGGTGGCGGCGGACGGAGTGGAGTTTGCCATTATCCGTTTGGGCTTCCGTGGTATGGGCAGTCAGGGCACCTGTGAGCTGGACCCGTATTTTAAGCAGAACATGGAGGGAGCCAAGGCAGCCGGAATCGAAACGGGTGTATACTTCTTTACTCAGGCCGTAACGGAGGAAGAGGCCAGAGAAGAGGCGAAATTCGTAATCGATAACCTGAAGGGCTACGATGTAACCTGGCCGGTGGTGTTTGATACGGAGGAGATTACCAGCTATAAGGCGGCGAGGGCGAATTCTTTGTCCAGAGAGACACGGACCGCCTGTGCCAAGGCGTTTATGGATGAGATAAAAGCGGCGGGCTATACGCCGATGTTATATGCCAATACCCGCTGGTCGATTTTAAAGCTGGATATGGCAAAGCTTTCGGACTATGATTTCTGGTATGCGTACTACGGAGACGACCTGTATTATCCGTACAGGTTCTCTATGTGGCAGTATACGTCAGGCGGTACCGTAAACGGAATCAAAGGAAAAGCGGATTTAAATATCAGCTTCGTTGATTACGGAGCAAAGGAATAAATGGTAAAGGGGGAATGCGAATGCTGATTAAAGGATTTGCATTTGATGAAGTAAAAATCACAGAGCCTGTTTTGGTGAATGCGTACGAAAAAGAACAGGAATATCTGCGCAGTCTGGAACCGGACCGGTTGCTTGCGGGCTTCCGGGAAACAGCCGGACTGGAGCCTAAGGCGGAGCGCTATCCGGGCGGCTGGGAAAATTCGGAGCTTTCCGGACATACGCTGGGCCATTATATGGTGGCGCTTTCACAGCTGTATGCTTCTACGGAGGCGGAGGATATCAAGGAGCGTCTGGAGTACATTCTGGAGGAGTTGACGGAGTGCCAGGCGGAGAACGGATATTTGTTTGCATCCAAGGAGGAGCTTTTTGACAAGATTGAGTCGGGAGGACTGGCCTGGATGCCGTGGTATACCGTGCATAAGCTTTTGTACGGTCTGCTTACCGTGTATCGTCTGGTGGGGCTTCCGCGGGCCATGAATATTGCCAAGAGATTGGGCGGCTGGGCCTGTGAGCGAGTGTTAAAATGGACGCCGAAGATACAGAGAAAGGTACTTTCCATTGCGGACGGCGGTATGAACGACTGCCTGTACGAGTTGTACAAGGAAACCGATGATGAGGCCTATCTGGAGGCGGCGGCAAAGTTTGAGGAGCCGTCCCTGTTTGAGCAGCTTGCGGAGGGAAAGGATATTTTACCGAACAAGCATGCCAACAACACCATTCCGAAGCTGCTGGGTGCAGTGAACCGTTACACGGTTTTGGGTGAGTCGGAGAAGCTTTATCTGGATGCGGCAAAGAATTTCTTTGACATTGTGGTAAAGGCTCATACCTATGTCACCGGTGGAAACGGAGATTTGGAGCATTTCCGTACACCGGGCGCCTTAGGAGCTGTTCGTACCCAGTGTAACTGTGAAACCTGTAGCTCCTACAATATGCTAAAGCTGGCGGAGCGCTTGTACGCCCTGACCGGTGAAAAGCAATATATGGACTACTATGAGCGCACGTTTTTGAATGCGATTTTAGGCTCTCAGAACCCGGAAGACGGTATGACCACCTTTTTCCAGCCGATGGAGCCGGGATATTTCAAGACCTTTAGTGCACCGTACTCCAACTTCTGGTGCTGTACCGGTACCGGTATGGAGAGCTTTACGAAGCTGAATCATTCCCTATACCATAAAGCAGATGACAGAATTTACATAAACCTTTACCTTGCGTCGGAGCTGACGGAGCCGGAACTTGGCTTACGTTTGGTGCAGAAGACGGATATGGATGCCTTTGATAAGGTTTCCTTTGATGTGAAGCTGGAGGCCGCAAAGAAGTTTGCGCTTTGCTTCCGTGTGCCGGACTGGTCCGGAGAGCAGGCGGAGCTTTTGGTCAACGGAGCTGAGGCAAAGTGCCGGAACGAAGGCGGCTACCTGGTTTGTGACCGGACCTGGGAGAACGGAGACCGGATAGAGCTTAGGTTGTTCCCGAAGGTACGGATTCATACCCTTTCGGATATGGAAAACTGTGCCGCTGCCACCTACGGACCGTATGTATTGGCAGCGGGTCTGGGTACCGAGGATATGACCACGGAGCGTATGCGCACAAAGGTTGTTATTCCGACAAAGAATGTGACCGTACGTGAGCGGGTGCTGTTAAACGACGAGCTGCATCTGGCGGAGTGGTTTGAAAACAGTAACGAGAACTTCGTAAAGCGTGACGGAGCGCCGGTCTTTTCCTTGCGGGGAACCGATGCGGACGGGGAATTGGTATTTGAGCCGTATTACAAAAAATACAACGAGCGTTACGGTATTTATTTTAATTATCATGATGCGGAGAATCTTCCGGATGACATACGTGCGCTGCTGGAGGAACAGAAGCGTATAGAGGAAGAGCGACGGGCAGCGGAGGAAGAACGTCTTCGTCGTGAGGCGGAAGAAGCGGAGCGCCTGCGCCTGGAGGAAGAAGAAAGACTTCGTCGTGAGGCGGAGGAAGCAGAGCGCCGTCGTCTGGAGGAAGAAGAAAGACTTCGCCGTGAGGCGGAGGAAGCGGAGCGCCTGCGTCTGGAGGAAGAAGAAAGACTTCGTCGTGAGGCGGAGGAAGCGGAGCGCCTGCGTCTGGAGGAAGAAGAAAGACTTCGCCGTGAGGCGGAGGAAGCAGAGCGTCGTCGCCTGGAGGAGGAAGAAAGACTTCGCCGTGAGGCGGAGGCGGAACGTCTCCGTAAGGAAGAGGAGGATCGTCTGGCGGAGGAAGCCCGTCTGGCAGAGGAAGAACGAAAGCGCCGCGAGGCAGAGGAGGCAGCCAGGCTCGCAGCGGAAGCGGCACTTCTGGCAGAGGCGGAGCGTCTGCGTAAGGAGGAAGAAGCCCGTCTGGCAGAAGAAGAGCGGAAGCGCCGCGAAGCGGAAGAAGCGGAGCGCCGCCGTCTTGAGGAAGAAGAAAGATTGCGCCGTGAAGCCGAAGAAGCGGAGCGTCGTCGTCTTGAGGAAGAAGAAAGATTGCGCCGTGAAGCCGAAGAAGCAGAACGCCGTCGTCTGGAGGAAGAAGAAAGATTGCGCCGTGAAGCCGAAGAAGCAGAACGCCGTCGTCTGGAGGAAGAAGAAAGATTGCGTCGCGAAGCCGAAGAAGCGGAGCGTCGTCGTCTGGAGGAAGAAGAAAGATTGCGCCGTGAAGCCGAAGAAGCAGAACGTCGCCGTCTTGAGGAAGAAGAAAAAGCACGCTTGGAGGCGGAGGAAGCAGAGCGACTTCGTCTGGAAGCCGAAGCAGAGGAGGAGAGACAAATCGTAGATGAAGCAAAGCGCATAGCAGCGCAAAAGGTGGCGGACGCAGAACGCGCAGCGGAGCTGGCGGAAGCAAAAGCAAGAGAAGAAGAAGCGAATCTTCAGGCAGCCAAGCTGGCCCAGGAAAAGGCGGAAGCTGAGGCGGCTCTGGCACGTGCACAGGCGGAGATTGAAGATGCGAAGGCGGTAAGGGCCGAAGGTTTGGCGAGACAGGCAAAGGCAGACAAGACCACGAAAAAGGCAGTGAAGAAGAGAAAGAAGTCCCGTACCTACCATGAGTTCAAGGCAGGAAAAGTGATGTTCGGAATTTTCTGTGTACTTGCGGCGGTTGTATTGTTGTATGTGTTTGCAACACCGATTTCCAAGGGATTTTTCACCGGAAAGGATGCGGTGGATACCTTCCTGGCAAAGAAGCTTCCGGGGGTAGCTGAATTCTTGGGAGTCAAAGGAAACGGTGATTCTATACCGGTATTTAAGGATAACGATGACGTAACCTATCTGACGGAGGATGCGGAAGCGTTTGTGAAGGATACCGTATGGCCGCAGGGATATCAGGCTTCCGTAGAGCGGCTGAACGGAAAGCAGTACATCCGTATCGAAGGAAACAACCTGACGATGTATTATTTGAATGAGATTGCGGATACTGACAGTAAGCATGTATATCTGGAAACGGAGACTAAGAAAGCATTTTTCTTCTGGGATTACTCCTTCGCAAATCCGGAAGTGCTTTGTCCGATTGCGGGACAGTTTAATTCCGACGAGGTGGATCAGTATGCATTCTATTACAAGGGCGAAGTAAATGACTTGCATGTACTGAATGCAGATACCTTGGAGGAATGTAAGGTGATTCTGAATGCGGAGACGGCGGCACAGATTCTGAATGTACAGAACTACCGTGAGGAAGAACAGGGCATTCGTATCGACCTTACGGCTGAGAATATTTCCTATGCTTTTGCGGTACCGAAAAAGAGCGGTGCGGTTCTGCCGGACGGCTACAAGGTCGGACTGGAGGAGTTTAAGTATACGCTCAGTGAAGAAGGTATTACGTTTGAGGCATATGTGACCTCCGCAGATTCCTATCTGGGTAAGATGATCGGTAGTCTGAAGTATGCGGACCGTATTTATACGGTAGAGAAGTTCGGATTTTACGCATATGCCGGTGAAGAATACGGAAAAGCAGACGGAAAGACCGTATTTTCGGCGACCAATCGTGACGGCGCCGTGGGCGAACAGATGGAGGTACAGGGAGACAACGGAGAGCATCTGTTGGTTCCGGTAGCGGGAACGGTGAAGCGTAACCAATACGACAAGAAGTCCTTCCTTACCGAGAAAAACGGAGAAGTGCGTTATATCCGTGACGGAAAGACGGTATCCGTAAAGGGCGTGGATGTATCCGGAAACAGTGGTACCATTGATTGGGAAACCGTGGCAGCATCCGGTGTGGAATATGCCATGATACGTCTCGGAGTACACGGAGATGCAGCTGCCGGTAAGAACCAGCTGGATTCCAATTACAGCAGAAATGTAAAGAATGCGCTGAACGCCGGCGTGGAGGTAGGCGTGTCCTTCACCTCCCGTGCAACGACTGTAGAGGAAGCAAAGGAAGAGGCACAGTTTGTGCTTAAGAATATTAAGGGGTATGACATTACCTGGCCGGTAGCGGTAAACACGGTGGAGAATATCGACGGTGAGGAAACCCGTGCAAGCGGACTTTCCACAGAAGCGCGTACGGCTTGTGTGAAGGCGTTTATGGACGAAATCGCAGCGGCAGGTTATACACCGGTATTGTATGCGGATGCCCGCTGGTCGGTGCTGAAGCTGGATTTGAGCAGTCTGGCGGAGTATGATATGTGGTACAGCTCCAAGGGTGAGCTGGGTGATTATCCGTATCACTATACCATGTGGCAGTATACCGACGGAGCCGAGATTCCGGGAATTGCCGAGACAGCGAATCTGAATATCAGTTTTGTGGATTACGGAGAGGCAAAGAAACAGGAGCAGTAGTTTGGAAGAGCAGAATGAAGTAAGAAAGACGTATGCCGAAACGGTACCGTATTTGTTACATTGGTACGAGTTTAACAGACGGATATTACCTTGGCGTGAAGATCCGACACCCTATCATGTATGGGTGTCGGAGATTATGCTACAACAAACAAGAGTCGAAGCGGTCAGGGGCTATTATGACCGCTTTTTGACGTGTTTGCCGGAGATATCCGCGTTGGCGGAGGCTGGGGAAGAGGAACTGTTAAAGCTTTGGGAAGGACTGGGCTATTATAACCGGGTCCGGAATATGCAGAAGGCGGCAAAGGTACTGGTAGAACGGTACGGAGGCCGGATGCCGGCGGATTACGAGGAAATACGGGCGCTTCCGGGCATCGGAGATTATACTGCCGGGGCCATAGCCTCCATAGCCTTCGGACTGCCGTACCCGGCGGTGGACGGCAATGTGCTGCGGGTCATGAGCAGAATTACCGGAAGTGAGGAGGATATTGCCAAGGAGCGCACCAAGAAAAGGATGAAGGAAGACCTGACGGCGGTAATGCCGAAGCGGAGCGGAGACTTCAACCAGGCGTTGATGGAGCTGGGAGCAACGGTGTGTCTGCCCAACGGCAAGCCTCTGTGCGAGCAATGTCCGGTGATGCATCTGTGCCGTGCCTTTCATACCGGAAGGGAAACCGAGCTACCGGTCAAATCAGGCAAGAAGGAGCGGCGCATCGAAAAACGGCAGGTATTGCTTGTATACTGTGGAGACAGGGTGTTGCTTCACCGCAGACCGGGGAAGGGGCTGCTGGCAGGGCTTTGGGAATTTCCCAACAGGCTTGCGGAGGAAGTGGCAGACAGGAAGTCTTCAGATGGCAGGATTATTACAGAAACAATCGCACAACCGGTGGAAGGATTGGCGGAAGAACTAGGGAGAGTAACAATGAAAGAAGCCGGGACAGACAAAGCGGTCCCTCTTCTGAAAATAGAAAAAGACAAAAAGGCGAAACATATCTTTTCCCATGTGGAGTGGCACATGGAAGGGATTCGGATAGAGACTGAGGAGACGGGAGACGAGCAAAGAAATCGGCTGGCAGCATATGTGCGGCAGCTGACAGAGGAGCAGGCGGAATCCGGTGGGGCTTCGATGGGCAAAAGCGAGGGCGATAAGGCATCTGCGGCAATACGGGCAGAGGACTTAGGCCGGAAAAACGGTGACTGGGTATTTGTGACACCGGAAGAAATGCAGAAAACCTATGCAATACCGTCGGCCTTTGAGGTGTATGTAAAAGAAGTTATGAAGATGCGGGAGCAGGAAAACGACGAAGCATAAGGTTTCTTGCAAGAGAAGGAGGCTGTTATGAGAATCGGAACAGGATATGATGTGCATCGTCTGGTGGAAAACCGGGCATTGATTATGGGCGGCGTGGCAATTCCGTACGAGAAGGGTCTGTTGGGACATTCCGATGCGGATGTGCTCTTACATGCGATTATGGATGCGCTCCTTGGGGCAGCGGCCCTGGGGGATATCGGGAAGCATTTCCCGGACAAGGACCCGGCCTACGCCGGCATTTCCAGTATGGTACTGTTGAAGAAGGTGGCGGACCTTTTGGCGGAGGAGCATTACCTCGTCAGCAACATCGATGCCACGATTATTGCCCAGCAGCCGAAAATGGCGCTATACCTGGACGATATGAGAGAGAATATTGCGGGAGCCCTGGGCATCGCAAAGAGCCAGGTAAATGTAAAAGCCACCACCGAGGAGGGGCTGGGCTTTACCGGCAACGGTGAAGGCATCGCGGCCCAGGCGGTATGCCTTCTGGACTCCGTAGGCGACTATCTGCGAGGCGGCGGAGGCATGGAGGTCTATGCCTTTGACGAGGCCGGAAACCGCATAAGCTCCGGCTGCGGCGGCTGTGGCGGATGTATGAGAGACGGGGAAGGTAACTTGTAGCGGAATATATTGACGAGAATCGCAATTCTGCTATAATTAAAAAGGAATTTTAAATAAAGGACGAGGACACTATGAACAAAGAAACACTTATCAGTATTGTAATACCTGTGTATAATGCGGCGTCTTATCTGAGGGAGACGGTACATTCCGTTTGCATGCAAACCTATGGGGACTGGGAAGTGATTTTTGTGGATGATGTGTCTACGGATGAAAGTGTCCGGATATTGGAGCAGTGCAAAGCAGAATGGGAGCAGACTACCGGGAAGGCAAATTTCAGGATTATAAAAGCCGGGAAAAACGGTGGTCCTGCGGCGGCAAGAAACATCGGAATCGATGCGGCAAAGGGAAGATATCTGACGTATTTGGATGCGGATGACCTCTGGGATAAGGATAAGTTAGAGAAGCAGATTGCGTTTATGCGGCAAAAGGATTGTGCATTTAGTTTTACGGGGTATGAGTTTGCGGATGAGTCCGGCAAGCGAAACGGTCAGGTAGTGCATGTACCTAAGGAGATTACGTATAAGGAAGCGCTGAAAAATACTACTATATCGACCATTACGGTGATGTTTGACCGGAACAAAATACCGACAGAGGTGTTAAAGATGCCGGAAGATTGTGCCCGAGAGGATACCGGGACATGGTGGAAAATATTAAAAAACGGATATGTGGCGTACGGTTTGGACGAGCCGTTGGCGGTGTATCGAAGACATGCAGACTCGCATTCCTCCAATAAACTGAAGGCTGTAATCGGGACGTGGCACATGTATCGGAAGCAGGAGCAAATGTCCGTAGGAAAGAGTCTCGTATATTTTAGTATTTATTTATTTCATGCGGTAAGGCGGAGAATCTGATGAAACAGGAAAAACTATTAACAATAACAATACCCGCATACAATGCCCGGAATTATTTGGAGCGCTGTATTGCTTCTATGACACGGACAAGCCGGAGAGACAGAACAGAAATACTGATTGTTAACGACGGTTCTACCGATGATACCGGAGCAATGGCTGAGGAATATGCGAAACAGTATGCAGGCATTGTACGAGTAATTCATAAGGAAAACGGCGGTCACGGTTCCGCAATCAATACGGGAATTGCCCATGCCACCGGAACTTATTTTAAGGTGGTGGATGCGGACGACTGGGTGGATGAGGCTGCTTATGATGCTTTTCTGGAGAAGCTGGAAGGAGTGACCTGCGATTTGGTTGCAACGCCGTTTGCCTGCGTGTATGTGGATAAAGACGGAGCCGTAGTATCAGGAACGAAGGGAAACGTAGAATACCGTAGGATTGAGGGCTGTGACGGACTGGACCGCGGAAAAGAATATGATTTCCGGGAGCAGGCAGCGAAGCTCCATGTCCGTATGCACGAGTGGACAATCAGAACAGGGCTGTTGCAGCAACATGGAATAAAAATGTTCGAGCATTGCTTTTATGTGGATATGCAGTATATTTTATTTCCGGTCCCGTGGATAAGGACCTTTTGTGTGTTTGACCTGCCGGTGTATTGTTACCGCATCGGTAGTCAGGGGCAAAGCGTATCATGGGAAAATATGCAGAGGAACAGAGCCCAGCATAACAGGGTGTTACGGTCCGTTGTTGCGTATTATCAAGAGAGAGCGGCACAGGGAGATTCCGAAAATGTTCTGGAGTATCTGGCAAACGGAATCGCAAAGATGCAGGCGGATGAGATAAAGACATTGTTAAGTATGCCCGTTTGCGCAAAGAGCCGAAAGGAAATTAAGGAACTGGAGCACTGGTTGAAGACGGAATGTGAGGCGGCATATCGTGCGAATCCGAAGAAAAGTGTGTGGCTGTTGCGGAAAAGCCGGTATTTCCTTTATCCGGCGGCGGCAGTGCTGCTACGATTAGTAAAGTAACGTGCAAGGAGGAAGCTATGGTACTTCAACATATAGTATGGCCGGAACGTAACAGACCGGAGGTAAAGGAGTTATATTATCATACGTCCCGGTTGTTACATATTACAGAGGATGGTACTTTGGTGATACCGGCCGGAGAATGTGTCCGTTTTGACACCTATTTTAATGCTTTCTCCGGAGCTCAGTGGAGTAAGTATACGATTGTAAGTGCATGTACGTGTCGGCTCCGTCTGACCGGAAAGGGAGAGGTACGTCTTGTCCGGGACGACGGTTTTATTGCCGGATGCGTATCCTATGACGGAGTGTCGGAGACGATACTTCCGATAGATAAGTTGGAGCCGCATTTTTATTACATCGAGCTTGAGGCCCGGGAGGAGACTATCCTGTATGAGGGGGCATTTGAGTCCCCTGAGGCGGCAAAGAAAACCGCCGTCGCTTTGGCTACCTGTACCTTTAACAGACAGGCTGCCGTGTCGGAGAATGTGTGCCGTCTGGTGGATAAGAATGTGGGAACGGCCGGAGAAGCACCGGCGTTGGAAAAGATTTTTGTAATCGATAATGCAAGCAATTTGGAGCCTTCCGATTTCGCAAAGGAACGGGTGGTTCTGGTACCGAACCGTAATACGGGAGGTGCCGGAGGCTTTACCAGAGGAATCGAAGAGGCAATGAAAGATCCGGAGATTACCCATATACTTCTCATGGATGACGACGTTGTGGTAGAGTTTGAAGCTATGGTGCGTACGAAAAGTGTGCTGAGCTATCTGAAGGAGGAGTATGCGGACTGCTTTATCGGCGGAGCAATGTTCCGGACCGATGTGCCGTATGTAATGCATGCGGCGGGAGAAGGGTATGACAGCCGGGGCAGGGTTGTGAATCCGTATAAGAGCACCGATATGAGGGAACTGGAGGCGGTAATGGCGGTGTCGGGCCCCCTTGCGGTAGAACAGCCCTATGCCGGATGGTGGTATTGTTGTGTGCCGAGAAGTCATGTGGAAAAGAAGGGATATCCTATGCCGTATTTTCTGCATGTGGATGATATCGAATACAGCTTAAGAAGCGGCATGTGCCCGCTCTATTTCAACGGTATTGCGGTATGGCATGAGGAATTTGACGGAAAGCGCAGTTCCATGATGGAGTATTACGATGTACGAAATCGTTTGATTACGAATTGCCTGTATAAAGAAAAAGGCAGACTTGCGGATGCGATTTATATTGTATGCGAGCGTTTTTACTCTACGGTATTCCGGTATCGCTATGAGGACTTTATGATTGCGGTAAAGGGTGCCGAGGACTTTCTGAAGGGCCCGGAGTGGCTGGTGACACTGGATTCCGAGCAGCATAATGCGGAGCTGAGGGGAATGGGATACCGGCTGGATACGCTAACGCCGGATGAGCTTGAGATGCTGACGGATGCAACCGGGGAGCAACAAAGCACACTGTATACCCTGTGCAGATATGTTTTGCCGGCAAAGGGGAGTACCGCCATTCGTATCGGAGTAAAGGTGGGTGCTTATGCGGGAAAGAAAAAAGTCCTCCTGGTGGAGCAAAAGTCCGGAAAAGGCTTTTGGGTAGAGAAATCCGGGAAGATGACAATAAAATGCTTTGTAAGGCTGATAAAAACGATAGGGAAGGTGCTGATTAATTATCGGAGGGTTAGAAAAGAATGGGAGATAAAGAAGGATTGGGTAATGAAAAAGAGGTAACGGGTACCGGGATATCGGTAATCATACCGGTGTACAATGCAGAAAAATACATTGCCCGCTGCCTGGATAGCGTGATAAAGCAAGGACCGGTGGTAACGGAAATCATTTGTGTGGATGACGGGTCTTCCGATGCCTCCTGTCATATGATTGAGGCATATCAAAAGCAGGATAAAAGGGTACAGCTCATTCGCGCAGAGCACGGTGGGGTGAGCCGTGCGAGAAATATCGGAAAGAGAAGGGCAAAGGGCAGTTACATATTGTTTGTAGATGCCGATGATTTCCTATTGACTAAAAAGTTACAAGTATTGTATAATAAAACGAGTGCCTGTAATGCGGATATTTTGGTATTCGGAGGTAAAGCACAGGATGTTTGGCATGCGCCGGAATGGGTCCAGTGGGCTACCAATACGCGCAACAGAACTTATTTGGCCGGGGACGGAAGGAATATATTTCTGGAGAGAGGCGTTTTGCCTGTCACCTGGAACAAGCTGTATCGGAGGGACCTTCTGGAAACACTGGAATTTCCTGAGTTTCTTACGATAGCGGAGGATAATGTGTTTCAGTTTTGGGCGTTTCTTGCGGCCCAAAAGATTGTGTTTTCCTCAAAGAAGGTGTATGTGTATTGTACCAATGCAGCCTCGGCAACGGAGAATGTAAAGGATGCGGTAAAAGAGCAGCAGCATGCCCTTGCGATACAGTCGGTAAAGCAGAAGCTGGACCGGGATGGGCTGTCGGATAAATATACGGCGGAGTTTGCGGCATGGAAGCGTACCGTGGGCGATAACGAGGAGCCGGTATACAAAAGTAAAGCGGTAATGATAGTGCAGTACATCAGACGCTTCGGTCTGGGCGCAGCCCTTCAACGGGGAATCGGAAAGTATATCATTCGCCGGAAATAAAAGAATGCGGGAGAAAGAAAAATGTCACTTTGGATTATTAGATTAAAAGAATTATTTCGATATAGAGATTTGTTAAGACACCTTGTTTTGAAGGATGTAAAGTTAAAGTACCGCAGAAGTGTTTTGGGGTACTTTTGGAGCGTTTTGGACCCGTTGTTGTCGATGATTGTTATGACCATTGTATTCTCGGCCATGTTTAACCGTAAGATTGAACATTTCCCGGTATATTTGTTTACCGGTCAATTAATGTTTAATTTTATGAAGGTTTCTACCTCTCAGGCACTAAACTCCATTAATTCCAATGCAACCCTGATTAAGAAGGCGTATGTGCCGAAGTATATCTTTACATTTTCGAAAATTATTACCAGCTTGATTGACTTGCTGTTTACGTTAGTGGCGCTTGTCATTATTATGCTGGTGACCGGGGCAAGGTTCAGTTGGACGAACCTGCTGTTCCCGTTTGTTCTGATTCAGTTGTTCGTATTTTGTCTGGGATTGGGACTGTTCCTTGCACAGGCAAACGTGTTCTTTAAGGATGTTCAGCATATTTACAATGTAGTGCTGATGGCGTGGATGTATCTGACGCCGATTTTCTACCCGATAGAGTCTTTGCCGGCAGCGGTACGGTTCGGTATCACCCGGTTTAATCCGCTGTACTACTATGTAAAGCAGTTCAGAGACATTATCTATTCGGGCGTATTACCGCAGGCAGAGTATGTGGTAGGCGGCTGTGCGGTAGCAGCGGTAATGCTGATTTTGGGAATTTTATCGTTCCTGAAAAAGCAGGATAAGTTTATTTTGCACATTTAGGAGAGAAACAGATGGGAAACGATATTGCAATTGATATAAAGAATGTAACCGTCCGGTTCAATAAGGCAAATCAGAAGGTAGACAACCTGAAGGAGTACTTTGTCCGGATGGTAAAGAAACAGCTGGTGTTTCAGGAACACCTGGCGGTGAAAAATGTGAATGTTCAAATCAAAAAGGGAGAGTCCTGGGGGATTATCGGGACCAACGGTTCCGGCAAATCCACCCTGTTAAAGGCGGTCAGCGGCATTATCAAGCCGTTCCGCGGTAAGATTACCGTAAACGGCAGCGTGGCTCCGTTGATTGAGCTGGGAGCCGGATTTGACCCGAGCCTTACGGCGCGCGAGAATATTTATTTGAACGGCTGTATTTTGGGCTATACGGATAAATACATGAAGGAGCAGTTTGAAAAAATCGTAGAATTTGCGGAAATCGGAGACTTTCTGGATTCGCCGGTAAAGAACTTTTCTTCCGGTATGAAGGCGCGACTGGGCTTTGCCGTAGCCACCATGGTAAAGGCAGACATCGTAATTGTGGACGAGGCCCTTTCCGTAGGTGACTATGCGTTCAAAAAGAAGTGTGAGCAGCGTATGAATGAGATGCTGTCGGGGGGAACGACCCTGTTGTTTGTTTCTCATTCGCTGGAGGAGGTAAAGCGCCTTTGTCAGAAGGTAATCTGGATGGATAAGGGCACTGCACGTATGATTGGGGATGCACAAGAGGTTTGTGATGCGTATTTTCAGGAGCAGAAGGCCAAGGTGGATCAGAACAACGCGGCTGCTGCAAAGAAGTAGGATGGGAGAAGTTATTAGGAAACGATAAGGAGCTCCGAGATGAGTACAGGAAACGAAATGATAAGCGTAATTGTTCCGGTGTATAATGCGGAAAATTATTTGCAGGAAACCATAGATTGTATTTTCAACCAGACCTATAAGAACTTTGAATTGATTTTAGTGGATGACGGTTCCACGGATGCCAGTGGGCAGATTTGCGATAAGGTAGCAAAGCAGCACCGTAGGGCAAATGTGTATCATAATCAGAACCAGGGACCGGCACGGACAAGAAATTTCGGTATTGAGAAAGCAAAGGGGACTTATATTGCATTTATCGATGCGGATGATTTGATATCTCCGGATTATTTGGAGCAGTTAATTGCGGGCTATGAGCAGGATGGTGTTGATTTGGTATTATGCGGCTACGAGCGGTTTGCTTCGGAGACCGGCGCCACCATCAGTACCCATATTATCGGAAAGCCGGCAACAGAAGTATACGAGTCTAACCGTGATCTGGCGAGACTGTTTACCACTCCGAGAACCAGTCTTTCCGGCGTGTCCATCTGGGCGAAGCTGTACCGGAGAAGCATTATGATGGAGAAGAATATCCGCTTCCCGTTAGATGTGGACTATGAAGAGGATTGTTGCTTTAACGTGCAGTATTATCGCCATGTACGTAAGGCATTTGTAGTAAATCGCAGTATGTACCGTTATCGTCAGTCTACGGTGTCTCTTTCCAAAGTTTACAAAGAGACGACGTTCGGTAATCTGGTGAACGGTTACAACGAGAGAGTGAAGTTTATCAGTGAGTTTGATCATCCGAAGAACCTTTTGGACGGTGTAAACGTAGTATTCCTCGTAGTGTTGATGGGGAACTTCAAAAAGATAGAGACCAGCTCCATGACGCGGAAGCAGAAGCTGGCTGCGTATAAAAATGTGCTGAGTTTTCAGGAGACAAAGGATGTAGTAAACAGTTGTGCACTGTCCAAGGTAAATCTGACGAGACAGCTCACGTTGGCATGCCGGGAGGATGACCCGAAGAAGGTGGCACGCATTCTGCGTAACTGGCGTAAAAAAGACAAGTATGTGGCTTGGAAAACAAAGGTGTTCGGTCCGCCGAAGGCCAAGAAGATGAAGGTCGGTATCATTACCTTCCATTTCCCGTACAACTGCGGTGCGGTATTGCAGTGTCTGGCATTGCAGACGGCCATGGAGAAGGAAGGAAACGAGGTCGAGGTCATCAATTACAGACCGTGGTATCATCAGAACCGTTATGTTCCGTTCCGTAATCCGATTTATTACGCACATAAGCGTGCCATGAAGCGGGATGCCAACGACAGATTGAAGTGGCAGCTGATGCGCGGTGCAAAGGGCTTTGTACAGACGGTACACAGCTGGGTGAATTTTAAAAAGGTGATGCCGAAGCACAAGAGATTTAAGCGTTTTATCAAAACGAATTTACATGAAACCAGAATCTATCGTACAATCAAGCAGCTGAGAAGACGTTCTCCGAAGTGTGGACTGTACATCAGCGGAAGTGACCAGCTTTGGAACGCAAAGCTGACGGAGGGAGTGCTGGACCCGGCATACTTACTGGATTTCGGTAAGCCGGAGACCGGACGCGTGACCTTTTCCGTAGGCGTGGACTTAAAGGGTCTGATTCGCCCGGCGGATACGTATAAGTCGCAGCTGGCTAAGTTAAATGCGATTTCCACCAGAGAGAAGAACGGATACGATCAGGTAGAGAAGCTTGCGGGAAAGAATACCTATCTCCATGTGGATGTGGACCCGACGTTCCTCCTTGACAAGGAAGAGTATGAACCGTTTATCTGTAAGACCGAGCTGGAAAAGGAGCCGTTTATTCTGACCTATACCATGCCGAACGATACCCAGCCGAAGGTAAATAATGCGGCGAAGCTTCTGGGCGAGAAGCTGGGAATCAAGGTAATTGATGTCAGCGGAGACCCGACAGCCGGCAATAAGAAGGTAGCGGACAACCGTATTTGCGGACCGGATGAGTTCCTGTGGTATGTAAAGCATGCGTCGTATGTGTTTACGAACTCCTTCCACGGTACCGCTTTCTCCGTAATATTCGAGAAGCAGTTCATGTCCATTCCGCATACCATAACCGGCTACAGAGTCATGGAATTACTGGAAAAGATGGGCTTAAAGAACCGTTATGTAGATAACGGTGTGGCGGCGTCGAAGCGAATCGAGCAGGTCATCGATTACGCACCGGTAAGAGAGAACCGCAGAAAGTTAAAGAAGATTTCCATAGACTATTTAAAGATGTGTGTGGATAAGTACGGAAATAAAATGTAAAGTAGGAGACTGTTATGTATACAAAGATTTTGAATGTACAGATTATCGTGTCGCTGTTAAAGCAGCACGGAATCCGCCATCTGGTGTTGTCGGCGGGTACCAGACACGTACCGTTGGCACATTCCGTAGAGAATGATGACTTTTTCATTTGCCATTCCGTGGTAGACGAGCGTAGTGCGGCATACTTTGCTATGGGTCTGGCAAAGGAGTTGGATGAGCCGGTGGCAATCGCCTGTACCTCCTCCACTGCGACCTGTAACTACGTTCCGGCCATTGCGGAGGCGTATTTCCAGCATGTACCGCTTTTGGTGCTGACGGGAGACAGAGATCCGTATCATTTGGGACAGTTGGAGGACCAGATGATTAATCAGGTGGATATGTACAAGAACTTCTGTAAGAAGTGCGTAAATCTTCCGGTGGTTCAGAACGACAAGGACATCTGGTATTGTCAGAGACTGGTGAACGAAGCGATTTTAGAGCTGACCAGAAACGGAAAGGGACCGGTACAGGTGAACTTCCCGATTAATCAGAGTATTGAGGATATAGCGGATGCAAGTATTCCGGAACTGCCGATGTACAACAAAATCGAGCGTGTAGATATGGCTTCCGAGGAGACAGCCTGGGAAGCAGTCAGTGCCAAGCTGGCAGCGGCAGAGCGTATCCTTGTGATCTGCGGCAGTAACGAGCCGGCATCGGAGAAGATGAAGGCAGCGGTAGAGCACTTCTTCTCTAAGTACAATGCGGTATTTGCCACGGAGTATTTGTCCAATCTGGATTGCGGCGGTGTTGTGAACGCATACCTGGCGGCGGAGTCCATTACGGCAGCGGTACTGCGTGATATCCATCCGGATATTGTCATTTTCTTTGGCGGTAACTACTTGTCCAGATTGAAGATTTTAGTTAGAAATATTAAGGACATTTGTGAAAGCTGGTGCATCAACGATGACGGAAGTATTGTGGACCCATTCCAGAACCTGACGAAGGTGTTCCAGTGTGCTCCGGCATACTTCTTTGAGAAGCTGGCCGGATTATCTAAGGGAAGCAATAACCTGCTGATTTATAACGAGCTTCTGACCCTGTCGGAGAACGTAAAGCTGACCGGTATGGACGAGCTCACGGAGCAGGTAAACAAATACACGGTAGGAGATGCGAAGTTTAAGAACCTGCCGGCACCGACAGAACGGGAGATTCTCGGCAAGAACGATATCACGGCATTTGCTGCCATGAAGGGGCTGGCTGCCCGGATTCAGGAGAACAGCCTGCTGCATCTGAGTATTTTAAACAGTACCCGTATCATGCAGATGTTCCCGTTAAAGAAGGGCATCCGTACCTACAGTAACATCGGAACAGACGGTATTGACGGCTCCATGTCCACCTTCTTCGGACAGGCCTCTGCACGGAATACGGACTGCTATCTTGTCATCGGAGATTTGAGCTTCTTCTACGACATGAACTCCGTAGGAATCCGCGAGGTAGGGAATAACGTACACATCCTCCTGATTAATAACGGCGGCGGTGCGGAATTCTACTTTTCCATGGGACCGGAGCGGTTGCCGAATATCGATATGCATATTTCCGCAGGGCACAGCAAACGTGCCAAGGAATGGGTAGAGGCAAATAATTTCCTGTATCTGTCCGCTACGAATGCGGAGGAGTATGAGAAGCAGATTGACACCTTCTGCAGAAACGATTTGGGACGTCCGGTGATTTTTGAGGTATTTACCGATAAGGTAAAGGACATCAAGATGTTAAAGGGCTTCCGTCGTTCCATTCAGCAGGGCAAGGTGGACCGGAATATCGCTTACAATGCGGCACGTCACGTAGGGAATCTGCCGGGTGTGAGACAGTTTGCGGAGACGAAGTTGGGACAAAGCGTAAAGGAAAAGATTAAAAAATTATTTTAGAAACGAGAGAGAATATCATGGGTAGATTTAAGGATTATATCAAAAGAGGCTTGGAGTATGTAAAGTCCGGTACTCCGACAAGAGTGACAAACGTAAATGTAGCACAGATTCAGTACGGCGGTATTTTAGAGGGCAAGAAGGTCCTGATTACCGGCGGTACCAGAGGTCTTGGCTTTGCCATTGCAAAGAGATGTCTGGAGGAAAAGGCAAAGGTAGCCATCACCGGCAGAACCATGGAAGGCTTAAAGGAAGCCAAGGAGAAGCTGGGCAACCCGAAGAACCTGTTCCTTTTGGAGCACGATGTGAGAGACTTTGCAAAGGACGATGACATCGTTTACAAGGCACGTGCGGCTATGGGCGGCATCGACTGTCTCATTAACAACGCAGGTATCTCTATCCATGATATCGATTATGCCACCTGCACCGAGGAGCAGTGGGATATGCAGATGGATACCAATTTAAAGGGTGTCTATTTCATGACCCAGGCGTATATGAAGTATTACAACGAAGTAGGCAAGAAGACCGGTAAGATTCTGAACATGGTATCCGAGCGCGGTCTGTACGGAGACGATGTACCGTACGGTCTGGCAAAGAGAGCATTAATCAGCTATACCGAAGGTCTGGCAAAGAAGCTCATTACCAAGGGTGTAAGAGTCAATGCCATCGCACCGGGAGTAACCGCAACGGACATGACGGGACATGACCCGAACGGCAATTTGTACAGAAGATATGCCGTAGGCAAGCGTGTACTGCTTCCGGAGGAAATCGCAGAGGTGACCATCTTCTTAATCAGCGATGCATCCAACTGCATTTCCGGACAGACGATTGCATGTAACGAGGCGAATCATTTGAGGTAAGAGGAACGATAAAGAAACATGGGGTGGACGATGAGGGAAACTCCGAAAACAAAAAGACAAAGGAGAACGAGTATGAAGGTAACAGCATTATTAACAGGAAGAGGAAACAACACTTTAAAGGACAAGAACATTTTGGACGTTTTAGGGAAGCCGGTTTTATACTATCCGGCCCATGCAGCAGCTACCAGTAAGTTAATCGGCGACAAGTATTGCAGCAGTGATGATGAGAAGATTCTGGACGCTGCAGAAAAATGGGGCGGATGCAAGAAGATTGTACGTCCGTTGGAACTGGCATTGCCGACCTCTCAGCATATTGATTGTATTATGCATGCTCTTGGTGAGATTGAAAAGGATGGAGAGACTCCGGATATTCTTGTTGTGTTATTAGCGAATAATGTAACGGTTAAGACCGAATGGATTGATGATTGTATTCAAAAGATGATTGACGATCCGACCTTGACCGCTGTAGTTCCTGTGTATGAGGATAATGACCATCATCCGCTTCGTGCAAAGACTTTAAACGGTGATGGTTTATTGGAAATGTATGAAAAGGGAATTACGGGTAAGGTATCCACGAATCGTCAGGACTTACCTCCGTGCTACTTCCTCTCCCATAATTTCTGGGTGCTGAGCGTACCGTTCTTAAAGTCTGGTGCGGAAGGTCAGCAGCCGTGGGGCTTTATGGGCAACAGAATTGCTCCGTATGTAATTCATGATTCGATTGATATTCATGATGAAACGGATTTATTAATTGCAAGAGAATGGATTAAAGAAAATTACGAGGAGTAGAGGATCATGAAGAACATTCTGTTTTGTGCCGAATCGGTATATCAGTTATTCAATTGTATTACGTTGCGTATGACGGTATGTGAAGATGCTGCATGTGATTTGATTTTGAGTACGGTCACTTCTTGGGAAGAGGATATGTTGGAACGACTGGAAGGAAAAGGTGTTTTCGGGCGTATCGTGCGTCCTCAGACAAGAGATGCAGAATGGGGATTTTGGGATTTGGATGATGCGGCAAAAATGCAGGTTCTTGAGAATCCGGCACTTTTTTTCATAAGAGAGGATATGCCGATTGAGCCGATTTATGATGAGATTTTTGTTCCGATTGATCATATCTACTGGAAAATGCTTTATCACTACCAAACGGTAAATGATAAACCTACAAAAGTGTTTATGTACGATGAGGGTGTTCGTGCTTATACCATGGATATTCCACAGACGGATAATCGGGCAATTTACAAAACAGGAAAGTATTCTAAAGCATTATTTGTTGATGCAATCGAAGCGTATTATTTATATCAGCCGGAGTTATATTCCGTTAAGAATTACAAGTATGAGCTTCGCAAGATTCCGAACCCGAAGGAGTATGTGGAATTAAAGGAGATTTTAGTTGACGTATATGGATATGAGGATATGCCTTCCGAAGAATACATTTATCTTGAAGACTTTTTCTTCGCTGACAGGTTTAACACGAATGATTTTGAACTTTTTGAACAAGTGGTTGAATTGGTGGGCAAAGATAATATTATCGTAAAACGTCATCCGAGAGACTATTATGACCGTTTCACTCCGTGTGGTTATAAAACAGTGGAGCGTTCGGTAGTGCCGTGGGAAATTCAATTACTGGCTAACGGTTTAAGAGATAAAGTGTTGATTTCTGTGTCTTCCACATCTCTTTTAACACCTTATATTATATTTGAATCCGATATGCATGTGGTATCATTGGAGCGAATGTTTGTCGGAGAGAACCGTACGCATGCGGATGCAGGATTTAGTATTTTCTTTGATAAACTGAAGAAAAAAATTAATGAGAAAGAGGCCTTGTTTCATACCCCGGCTTCAGTGGATGAATTGATACATGTATTGAAGTATATAAAAATGGAAAATAGCGAATGTTAGTCTGACTTTTGGAGGATGAGATGAATAATATTGCAGTGTCGGTGGTTGTTGCTGTTTATAACAGAGAGGATAAATTGGACCGCTGTGTTGATAGTCTGGTACATCAATCTTTGGAAAACAATGAAATACTTTTAGTAGATGATTATTCTACGGATAATTCATGGGAAGTCATGGAGAAGTGGCAGGAAAGATTTCCGGAGAAGATTCGTTTGTTTAAGGCTGAGAGTAAGGGCGTTGCTTATGCAAAGAATACGGGCGCAAAGGCAGCACAAGGAGATTATGTAACCTTTGTAGATTCGGATGATTATGTCGACTATAAAATGTTGGAAAAATTGTATGGTTGTGCGGAAAAAAATGATTTTCCGGAAATGGTATATTCTCCGATTATGAAGGTATCCGGTAAGAGTTTGCAGAAAATAGCCACGCTGGAAAAGCATGAAACGATTGAAGATTATTTAAATTCCAATTATCATTATTTACATGGAAAACTGTTTCGTGCGGATCTTTTTGAGAGATTTGGCTATATGCCGATATATGGTCAGGGCGAAGATATCAGTTGGCTGTTTCCGATGGTTAGCAATTTGACCACGATAGCGTATTATAATGCACCATGCTATTTTTATGAATTGTCCGGCAACTCTATTTGTGCCGATATCGGAAATCCGCAGTATGTGAAGGACGTTATCGATGGTTCGGAATATATGATTCGAATGATTAATCCGGATTATAAAGAGCATGCTATATTACGTGCATTTTACAGAGTCAGAGATTTCTCGAACAGTAGACCGATGTACAGAGATATTCTTTGGCGTTATTTTCATGAGAATTTATCTGTGCTTGAGGGTGTAGAGGATTTGCAGAAGAAATCTGCATCCTTATATCAGATTTATAACGAGATAAAAGAGTACTATGTAGAAATGCCGCAAAATATCTACATAAATGGATTTAAAGAGATTGATAAGGAGGCGGCTGTATCAAAATATCAGTATGTACTGAGAGAAACACCGAATGTTGTAATTCTGGATGAAACGAATTGTGATTTGGCAAACTGTCCGGAAATTGTTTCATTGGCGTTTAAAGAAGGAGACATGGACTTTGTAGGACAGTACTTTGCTGTAGAGGCTTGTTATAGAATGGGAGGTATTTATATTGATGATGCAGTAGAGGTGGATCATCCGTTAAATGTTCTCTTAAATGATCCTTGCTTCTTTGGTTTTGAAAGTGATGTTGATTTCACGGATAAGGTATTTGGCTCGTGTCCGGGAAATGAATGTTTTAAGAAAATATTACGAACTTATACGTGTCCGGAATTGTTTGACGAGACGTTTGCACCTTTGAAAAAGAGAATAAAAACCGTAGTTTTGGGAATGACAAATATCAATATGGGGTCGTGTATTTTAAAACGATTTGATTATGGTATTTGTTTATATCCTGTAGATATGTTTGTGTACACTCTGGCAAATACAAATAATTTATCTCTCTGTCACTATAAATGCTTTGATGTTTGTGTGCCGGAAGATACCATTTCTCCTATTTTGGAGTCTTTATGGAAGCGTAATACCAGAATTGAAGTGGGTAAACAGAATGTAGCAGGGATAAAAAAGGATAGAGATTTTCTTAAGAAGCGCTGTACGGGGCTTGAAAGTAAAGTGAAAACGTTAGAGAAGGATAAAGCTTATTTTAAGAATAAATCAGTGAGCGTAGAAGGCAAAGTGGCTGGTCTTGAAAAGGACCGCACCTTCCTAAAGAAGAAATCTGCCAACCTGGAAACTAAGGTGACAGGTTTAGAAAAAGACCGGGCTTTCTTAAAAGATAAATCGGCTAACTTAGAAAGAAAAGTAGATTCTTTGGAAAAGGATCGTGCATTTCTCAAGGGAAAATCTATGGGATTAGAAGACAGACTGCAGGATTCTGTAGAGAATAGAGCATTTTTGGAGAAAGATATTGTCCGTTTGGAAAATAAAATGGAAGGCCTGATGGAAGATAGAGTTTTCTTGAAGGATAAAGCTTCCCGGTTAGAGAAAAAGGTTGAGAGTTTGCAGTCCGAGCGTGCAGAATTAGAAAAGAAGGTAGCAGAGTTAGAAACGCAACTGGGCGAGTTCTGGAGGAGTAAAATAGCACGTGCCGGAAGAAAGCTTTCTCAGAAGATTGGCAAGTAAGTATATTTTCTTGAATTTACCAATGTGTGGCGAAAAAAGCATAAAGGAGGGCTGTCAATGAACATTTTATTAACACCCAGTAGGAGTTATTTTAAGTATGTTTATGTGCTTTTGAAATCGTTGTATGTAAATCACCCGGAAGAAGAGATACATGTATATGTATGCTGTGATGTGTCGGAGAATTGCAAAAGAGAATTACAGGATTTTGCGTTACACAATCATGCGAAGGGAAGTTTGTGTTTTATCGATTCTCCTAAAGAGAGAATTATGAATCGACTCAAAATAAGTACAACACGTCCATATGAGGTATATTATAAGTTGTTTTGTATTGGAAGTTTGCCAGAGGATATAGATAGAATTCTGTATTTGGATGTTGATACTGTGGTGAATGGAAGTCTTGCCGATTTGTATGGTATCGAGTTTAAAAAAGGGGAGTGTGTAGCCGCCTGTGGAGGAAAAGGCTTTAAAGGTCGTGGGGAATACGAAAGAGATAAAGCTCTTGCAGGGCAGTATTTCAATTCGGGAGTGGTGTTGTTTAATTTGTGCGAAATCAGGGCAAGGCAGTATTTTGATGATATACTTGATATGAAGGAAATAAAAGGATATTACTTTGATCAAGGCTTGCTAAATCATTTGTTTTGTGATAAGGCGGTTTATTTACCGACAGAATTATATAATTATCGTTTTGGCTGTTTTGTCGGAGATGGAGTCATGGATTACAAATCCGCGAAAATTATTCATTACTCAAATTGGAGAACACCGTATAAACCATGGGACTTATATTTTGAAGATAATGTATGTGAAATGGGTTCGTTTCAGGAAGGGGAAATAAGTGTATCAGTTCGCTTGAATGATATGTTTTCTGTTTGGTGGAAGTACGCTGATATGTTGGAATCGGAGCGTGTGGGAACGTTGCGAGATGAGCTACAGTGTAAAACTGAGTGGTTTGTTCGTAGTCAATCGCCTTTTTTAAAAAACACGAGTAGGTTGTTGCAGGTTGCAAAAGAAAAAGAAAGTTCATACAAGGAATGTGAACTTCGTTTTAAAGAACGGGAAAATAAGTTATTGGAGACTCAAAGCCAACTGCAATTTCAAGTAGATAAGATGAAAGGAATGCTGAATGTTTCCAAAGAATGGGTGAATTTTGTCCTGGACGAAAAAGTGAAATTGGCGCTTTTGGGAAGCTGCTTTTCACGGGTTTGTATGATGGGAATGCCGTTCTTTAATGAAAATTACCGGGATTATGTGGATTTGTCGTATATCTTTTATCATAGTTCCTATGTGAGTTTAATGTCGGACAAAATAGACTATGACACAACAGGAAAGAAAACAAAGGATGAGAGTTTTCAGCGATCGTTTGAAACATGGGCAGAAATGGAATTTAAAAAGGATTTCTTTGAAAATCTGGAAAAGACAAAGCCGGAGTATTTAATTATTGATAATTATGCGGATGCTACATGTAGTATTTATGAGACTGCTGACAAGAAATATTTTACCGGAAACTATTTTATTAAAAGTGCAGATGTAGTAAAAGATTTCGAAGGAATAAGGAGTATTTCGTATGATACCGAAGAAAAGTGGGCAATGTTGGAAAAGTGTATACCTGCCTTTTTTGCAGAAGTAGTAAAGTATGTTCCGCTAAACAAAATTATTCTTGTGAAAGGTCGTATGACTGAAAAAAGAATGCTGAATGGAAAGGTTGTTCTTTGGGATGACGCGGAGTGGATTCGTAAGAAAAATAGCGTGTGGGAGAAGATTGACGAATTCATCATAAGGCGATATCCGAATATTAGAATAATTGATATGACAAATACGAAATATGTCAGTGATGATAATTTTCCACTAGGGAATACATCATCACACTATCAATCTGGCTATTATCGGGAATTGTTTTTGGAGTATAATAAGATTTTTATCGAAGATCGGAAGAAAAAAAGATAGGTTTATCCTTAAGGATATTCAAATCGGTTCCGGTGCCATTATCGGCGGCGGTGCGGTTGTCCCGGGAAAGAAGATTCCTTCCAACACCTCCTGGGGTGGGAACCCGGCCCGGTTGTTGAAGGAGGATGTGTTTTTTACCGGAGGGTGTGTAAATGCCTGGGATAAAGAGATGACCCGGTCAAAGAGTCGCTATGAGTCAGATGAATTTATCTATCACAAGCCTGCTGCCCATGTAAAGAGTCTGGAGCAGATTAACAACAAGCTGAAGAAATATAAGACAGCGAAAGGACGTCTGAACTGTATCCGGGAGCTTCTTGCGAAGATGGAGGATAAGAATCGATTTTATATCTCGGGGAAGTAATAAGAAGGTTTCTGTGAGTTTGTTTCAGAGAAGTGATGAAAAGCCGTAGCCGGTTCACCGGCTACGGTGTTTTTATTGGACTGTAGGAGTGTTGTATTTTAATTCCATTAATTCTGCTACATCTGCATCCTCTGTTTCTGCAGCGACATTATCACCGGCGTTAACGTATATGAAGTGTTCGTCGTCTTCCACTGAAATTATTTTATCTTTATCATGGAATGAACGTTCCACATAATAGAGGCGGCGTCTTCTCCTGCGCCGGTGACACATAGAACATCCAGGCGTACAGATTTTCCATATAGATTTTTAACGGAATCCTGCGTAATTAACTGTGTTATGATTAGTTCAGGGTCATGCAGTATGATTCTGAGAATAATTATATACGGTTCTTTTTAGTTTTGCAATGCTAAGTTTTGGGGTGGGTCCGAGAAAGGTCGGACAGTTCCGGAATAAGACAGGAAAAGGTGACTATAAAAGGACAGGTCTTTCTGTACTTAAAAGTATAACGCATCTGTTGAAGCTAGACAATATCGGAATAGTGCACGAAAAAAGAGAGTAATTTTATGCAATGTGTATAAGAGGAGATGGAGCGTCTTTTGCCGTAATTTTTTTACGGCAAAGGTTGTTTTTTTGTTAGTTTTAGGATATAATAGAATCATAATTTCCGAACGGAAGGTGATAAAAGTGTTAAAAAGATTTGAGGTAGAGAATTTTAGGAATTTTAAAGAGCGGTTGGTAGTTGATTTCACGCAGGTTGGCGGATATCAGTTTAACTCGGATTGTGTTACGAATAATATGATTAGTAAGATGCTTATTTATGGACGAAATGCAACAGGTAAGACGAATTTGGCAAGAGCGATATTAGATATTGCATCAGGGATAGCGGGGACGGTCAAGATTAAATCAGGGATGCTGTTGAATGCGAATTCTGAAAGTAAATTTGCGGATTTTAAGTATGTATTTCAGTTTGATGATAAGGAAATAACATATTGCTATAAGCGTATTTCAGAGTATGAGTTGTTGGAGGAAGAGTTAACAATAAACGGAGAGAGGGTATTTTTCTTTAATTTTGCGGAAAGTGAAGGCATATTTCATAATCTGAGTCTTTTAAAGGCAGATACGATAGCGATAGATCGCTATGTGAATGCATTGAAGGATACGACATCGGAAGAGATGGGTGAAAATCATACGTTGCCTTTTTTACGTTGGGTGATTGCGAATTCAGTATTACAGGAGGATTCGGTTCTTTTGAGGCTGTATTCTTATATTAAACGTATGGGAGGCATGAGTATTAGCGAAAGTGTAATGTATCGGCCGGGTCAGTATTATGAGATTTTTTATGAAAGACTGGCAGCAGAAGAGAATCTTAAGGATTTTGAAGATTTTTTAAATGCCATGGGTGTGGAATGTAAATTAACGCTTCTTACTTTACCGGATGGAAAAAACGAGCTGTATTTTGCACATGAGAAGCCGGTACCGTTTGCTTCCTCTGCTTCGAGCGGTACGATTGCTTTGTTGAATCTTTATAGTAAGTTAATGTTGCGGGCGGAGATGTCGTTTCTTTTTATAGATGAGTTTGATGCATTTTATCATTACGAAATGTCAGAGGTTATGGTAAAGTTCTTTAAGAAGAAATATCCGAATACGCAAGTAGTTATGACAACGCATAACACGAATCTGATGACAAACAGATTAATGCGTCCGGATTGTCTGTTTATACTTTCCAGAGACGGGAGATTAACATCTTTGTGTGATGCGACACCAAGAGAACTTAGAGAAGGGCACAATTTGGAGAAGCTTTATATTAGTGGGGAGTTTGATAAGTATGAGTAATTATGACTTTTTAGCTCCGAGAACGAGAAAACAAAGTCTGGTTATTGTAGAAGGAAATCATGAGAAAAATGTGTTAATGAAACTGTTGTTGAAAGTTTTTCCGGAAATAGATATAGCAGGAGACAATATATTGATTTTCGGGACAAATATTTATGTGCTTTATACTGCAATAGTGAAGGAATACGGTGAAACGTGGGATATGGAAGATGTGGATTTGCCGTATTTGGTAGGAAAGGAGAAGGGGTACGCAGAGTCGCTTAGTAAGGATAATTTTAATAATATCTTACTTGTTTTTGATTATGAGCGTCATGACCCCGGATTTTCAGAAGATAAAATTTGTCGTTTGCAGAAGTATTTCACGGATAGTACCGATGTGGGAATGTTGTATCTTAATTACCCCATGATAGAGTCATATCAGCATTTTACAGGATGGCCGAATAATGATTTTGAGAATGTAGAGGTACCGGTGACGCTTCAACCCGGAAATAAGTACAAGAATCTGATAGGACATACAATGATTGCATGGTTGGTGGATTTGCCGAGAAAACTGGATGAAATTTTAGAAGAGAAGTTTTGCATTAGTGATGCTAATTTACGAGATGGGTGTCAAGAGCAGTTATTGCAGTTGAAGGAATCGGAAGAAATAGAAGCAAGAGTCGAGAGTATCTTGAGAGCGGTAATATTGGGAAATGATTTACATACGGCAAAATACTTAGTATCTGATATAATAAATAAGTCGATGTATTGTAATATGGGGCTTACCTATTACGAATATATGCGAAAGCTGTTTGTTGAGATTATCCGGCATAATATCCGTAAGGCCAGAAAGATAGTGGGAGGATGTTACGGTATTCGGGATGATGGTCTGCACAGCGTTTTTGAACAGATAGATTTTACAGAGATATTAGATGCAGAAAATGAGTGCAGCAGAGATTTATTGAATGGTGTGATTAAAGTATTGAACACAAGTGTTTTGTTTATTGCGGAGTATAAGTTTTTCTTTCGGATGTAATATTTAACCTGATATAAGGAGGACAAGCCAAATGAAAAAGTTTTTTATGGCACTTATGTTTATGTTCTGCCTGACCGGAGTGACACTTCCGGCAGTGGAAGCATATGCGGAAGAACGCACGGTGGTGGCGGTTCCGGCAAAGCCTACGGTGACCAACATTGTTGACAGTATCCGTGTAAGGTGGGATGCTGTAGACGGGGTATCCAAGTATGGTGTTTGGCGAAGTGAGACCGGAAAGAACGGTACATACGAGTGGCAGGGAAATCCGACACAGAACAGCTACCGGGATACGAAAGTAACCAGTGGCAAGACATATTTTTACAAGGTGACCTGTATGGACCCGGTTACGGGTGCCCACGGGGCAAAGTCTGAGGCTGGCGGTGTGGCGTATGTAGGTACACCGGACATTACCCAGCGTTTTAATAAGGCCGCAGGAGTTGTATTGCAGTGGAATAAGATTGACGGTGCTATGGGCTACGGCATTTACCGCAAGAGCTTTGACGGTGCGGATGCATGGGTGCGTATTGCGACCGTGACCGGGAATACTACATTTACCTATACAGATACGGAAGTAAAAGATAATAACGGAACGGTGTATCGTTATACGGTGCGTGCTTTGGCAGGTGCTGATGGGAAGACTCTGTCCGGTTGTCGTAATACCGGACGTACCATGGTGCGTCTGACCAGCAGAGTGTTAAGCAGTGCCGCTGCCACTGCCGATGATGCGATAAAGTGCTCCTGGACCACCACGTCCCAGGCGACCGGTTACGAGGTTCGCTTCATGGTAGGCTCCACGGTAATTAAGACCGTGACTATCGGAAATTATAAAACCGGTGTGAAGACGTTTATGGGACTGACCCCGGAGACGACCTACAAAGTACAGGTAAGAAGCTACAAGAAGGTAGACGGTGTGGGAAGTTTTTATTCCGCATGGTCCGAGGCAAAGCTGGTGACGACATCGGCAAATCCGAATGTGACCGCGACGCCGAGTCCAACCGCGACGCCGAAGCCGACTGCAACACCGAAGCCGACCGCAACGCCAAAGCCGACTGCAACACCGAAGCCGACTGCGACGCCGACACCGGCTCCGCAGCTTGGGGAGTTTCCGGAGATTGAAGAGATAAATGCAAATATGAATGCGGAGTTCCATGATTCGGCAGAAGCGGTAGACCGCTATTTGTTGGAACACGTTATGGAATATTACCGGACGATTTACCTTTATGCCGAAGATATTTCTATGTTACGTACGGCAGAAGAGTATATGGCGATGTATCCGGAAATGGTAATAGAGGCGGAGATTCGTTCTCTGAAGAAGTATAAGAACGGTTACGAAATGACGGTGTATGTTTCCAAACGTCCTGAAATCGATGCGGAGCATGTATATGCGATTATTACGGGAGATACCTCCTGTTTGAGTGAAAAAGAGCTTGCTACGTATGAAAAGCTGTTGGAGATAAATGAGGCGCTGGATCTGGAAGGAAAAAGTGACATCGATAAAATTATAGCGGTGCATGATTATTTGTTATTAAATGTAGCGTATGACAGTGTGCATTTGGAGACGAATAACAATCGGGACGCACATTATGCGGAAGGCACCCTTTTACAGGGAAAAGCGGTTTGTTCCGGATATGCGTCTACCTTCCGTTTGTTTATGCTGTTGCAGGGAATTAACTGTGAGTATGTTTCCAATAACGGACATGCCTGGAATTTGATCGAACTGGATGGGGAATGGTATCATATGGATGTGACCTGGGATGACCCGACTCCGGATGTAAAAGGCAGAGTGCTGTACACGCATTTTATGATGACGGATGAGATGCTGGCAACGTTGGATTCCCATGACAATTGGGAATGTGAGTGTGGGAAGGAGCATGTCTGCGATGATGACAGCTACATTATTTATCCTTACCGGGAGTATGTTTGTACGACTGTGACAGAGGCTATAGCGGTTGCGGAGAAACAGGCGGATAACGATAGCATTTACTTTGTGTATCCGATGGACGGAGTGCTGGACAGGAGTAAGTTATTCTCAATTTTGCGGGGTAAATTGGGATTCAGTTCAATTACCTTTTATCCGGAAAAGCAATTGGGGGATTATTATTTGTTGCGGATTATAAATGTATAATATAAAGGAAGGCACCTTGATAGTCTGATTTTTTGTGGATTATCAAGGTGCTTTTTTGTGTAATTCTTGCGAAATTATAAAAAATGTGCTATAATTATAGCTGATTTACGAGAATAGACAATACAAGGAGGATACATAATGAAAAAAGTATTGGTATTTCTTTTATGTATGTTCTGTCTGACCGGAGTGACCCTTCCGGCAGTGACGGCATATGCGGAAGAAAAAGCGGCTGTGGCAACCACGTCAAAGCCTACGGTTACCAATATCGTAGACAGCATCCGTGTAAGGTGGACCGCTGTGAACGGTGTACAAAAGTACGGACTTTGGCGGAGTGAGACCGGAAAGAACGGTACTTACAAATGGTTGTGTAACCCGACGCAGAACAGTTATCAGGATAAGAATGTAGTCAGCGGAAAGACTTATTTCTATAAGGTAACCTGTATGGACCCGAGTACGGGAGCCCACGGAGCAAAGTCTGAGGCCGGCGGTGTTGCGTATGTAAGAACACCGGACATTACCCGGCGTTTTAACGAGACCTCGGGCGTTGTATTACAGTGGAATAAGATTGATGGCGCTACAGGATACGGTAT
>JAZOCC010000001.1:0-54021 GCA_045596385.1 Lachnospiraceae bacterium | reverse complement strand
TGATCAGCCTGAGCATATTCCAAAGCTTTAAGAGCAGAACCCTTGATGATGGAGGTATCGTCTCCGGGGGAGCCGTACTCAGAAAGAAGATCTCTGATTTCCATTTCAACGAGTTCCAAAAGTTCGGGATCGTCGAGTTGGTCGCATTTGTTCATAAATACGATGATATAAGGAACGCCTACCTGACGAGCGAGAAGAATGTGTTCTCTAGTCTGGGGCATAGGACCATCGGTAGCAGCAACTACGAGGATTGCACCGTCCATTTGAGCAGCACCGGTAATCATGTTCTTAACGTAGTCAGCGTGTCCGGGGCAGTCAACGTGAGCGTAGTGACGATTTTCAGTCTGATACTCAACGTGTGAGGTGTTAATCGTAATACCTCTTGCCTTCTCTTCAGGAGCCTTATCGATTTCATCGTATCTCATTTTCTGAGCGTTACCGATAGAAGACAAGGTCATCGTGATAGCAGCGGTAAGAGTGGTTTTACCATGGTCAACGTGACCGATGGTACCGATGTTAATGTGCGGTTTACTTCTGTCAAATTTAGCCTTTGCCATAATTATTTCCTCCAAATAATCTAAATAATAATGATTTTTAAATAATTTTTTTATTTTTTATTAAAACGTAATCTTATTTTACAATAAATTTAACTAATTGTCAACAGTTAATTACGCTTTTTTACCCATTATCTTTTCAGCAACCGATTTCGGTACTTCATTATAATGAGAGAATTGCATAGTGTAGTTACCTCTACCCTGCGTTCTTGAACGGAGGTCAGTAGCATAACCGAACATTTCTGCAAGCGGAATGTGTGCATCGATAACCTTTACGCCGTTTCTATCGTCAGTTCCCTGAATGATACCACGACGAGCGGTAACGTTACCCATAAGATCTCCGAAGTAATCGTCGGGAGTTACGATCTCAACTTTCATAATCGGCTCTAAGAGAACGCTCTTTGCTTTTTCCAAACCATCTTTAAGTGCCATTGAACCAGCAATCTTAAACGCCATTTCTGACGAGTCAACGTCGTGATAACTTCCGTCGTAAACGGTTACCTTGAAGTCAACTACTTCGTAGCCAGCGAGGATACCGTTCTTTGCTGCTTCCTGAATACCCTTGTTGATAGGTTGGATAAATTCCTTGGGGATTGAACCGCCGACCGTTTCGTCAACGAATTCGTAACCTTTACCAGGTTCTTGAGGCTCTAAGCGAATCTTACAGTGGCCGTACTGACCGTGACCACCTGACTGACGCTTAAACATACCTTCAGCTTCAACAGCCTGCTTAATAGTTTCCTTGTAAGAAACTTGAGGCTTACCAACGTTTGCTTCAACTCTGAACTCACGGAGCAATCTGTCAACGATAATTTCAAGGTGAAGTTCGCCCATACCTGCGATAATGGTCTGACCAGTTTCGGTGTTGGTGTGAGTTTTGAAAGTGGGGTCTTCTTCTGCAAGTTTTGCAAGAGCAAAGCCCATCTTTTCCTGACCTTGTTTGGTTTTCGGTTCGATTGCTACCTCGATAACGGGATCGGGGAATTCCATTTGTTCGAGAATAATTTGATTGCTTTCATCACAAAGAGTATCACCAGTGGTGGTATCTTTTAAGCCAACGAGCGCGCAGATTTCACCAGAGTAAACTGCGTCAACTTCTTCTCTGTGGTTAGCGTGCATACGAAGTATACGCGCAACTCTTTCTTTCTTGCCCTTAACGCTGTTATAAACGTAAGAACCAGTCTTCAAAACACCAGAGTATGCACGGAAGAAAGCGAGCTTACCAACGAACGGGTCGGTCATAATCTTGAACGCAAGGCCGCTGAACGGTTCGTCGTCGCTAGGTTCTCTTGACGCTTCCTCACCCTTAGTATCAACACCCTTAACGGCACCGATATCCAAAGGACTGGGGAGATAGTCAACTACTGCGTCCAAAAGGTTTTGAACGCCCTTGTTCTTGTAGCTTGAACCACAAAGAACGGGAGTAACCTTCATAGCGAGGGTTGCAGCACGGAGACCTTTTTTGATGTCTTCAATGGGAAGATCACCTTCCTCAAAGAATTTTTCCATCAACGCGTCGTCTGATTCTGCGGCGAGTTCAACTACTTGTGCTCTATATTCTTCGCACTTATCTTTTAAATCAGCAGGAACGTCGGTAACGTCGATTTCCTTGCCCAAATCGTCAAGATAAATATATGCTTTTCTAGTGATAACGTCAACGATACCCTTAAAGGTGTCTTCCTTACCGATAGGCATAATGATGGGAAGAGCGTTAGTATGAAGTCTATCCTTCATCATCTGGATAGCGTTTTCATAGTTTGCACCGTTAATATCCATTTTGTTAACGTATGCAATTCTAGGTACCTTGTACTTATCAGCCTGACGCCAAACGGTTTCACTCTGTGGTTCAACGCCGCCCTTTGCACAGAAAGTTGCAACAGCGCCGTCCAAAATACGGAGTGAACGCTCAACTTCAACGGTGAAGTCAACGTGTCCGGGGGTATCTATAATGTTAATACGGTGACCTTTCCAGTAGCAAGTGGTCGCAGCAGACGTAATGGTAATACCACGTTCTTGTTCTTGAACCATCCAGTCCATAGTAGCGCCACCCTCGTGGGTTTCGCCAAGCTTATGGGTTTTACCGGTATAGAACAAAATACGTTCGGTGGTAGTAGTTTTACCAGCGTCGATGTGAGCCATAATGCCTATATTTCTGGTTACACCTAAATCTAAATCTCTCGGCATAGTTTAACTCCTAAATTAAAATCTGTAATGAGCGAAAGCCTTGTTAGCTTCAGCCATTCTGTGAGTATCTTCTTTCTTCTTAACGGCACTACCAGTGTTGTTAAAAGCGTCAACGAGTTCTGCAGCGAGTCTTGCGCTCATTTCTCTTTCGCTTCTCTTTCTTGCAGCAGCAACCAACCATCTAATAGCGAGCGTCTGTCTTCTTTCAGCGCGGATTTCGATAGGAACTTGATAGTTAGCACCACCGACTCTCCTTGCTTTTACTTCAACCATAGGCATAATGTTGTTGAGTGCCTGAACGAATACTTCCTTAGGATCTTGACCAATCTTTTCAGAAGCAGCCGTAAAAGCATCGTAAACAATACCCTGTGCAATACCCTTCTTTCCGTCGAGCATAACTTGGTTAATGAGTTTGGTCACAACCTTATCGCTATACACGGGATCGGGCAAAACATCTCTTTTTGCAATATTGCCACGTCTTGGCATATTAATAATCCTCCTTTAATTATTTGCGAATTTTCTTCGCGCATTTTTAAGGGTAAACCCTTATTTCAGTACAGCTATCACTTGCCCCGCTAGGGGTAGCGAACCTTCTGTCTTTCGACATACTGCCTACCAAATCGGGTTAATTTTCCGAATTCCGATTATAAGTAGGTGTCTTTTGTTGTTTAAGTTATATTACGTTTGTTATTTATAACTTATTTGGGGCGTTTTGCGCCGTATTTTGACCTTGCTTGTTTACGTTTAGCAACACCAGCAGTATCAAGAGCGCCACGTACGATATGATATCTTACACCAGGCAAGTCTTTAACTCTGCCGCCACGGATAAGAACCGAGCTGTGTTCCTGAAGGTTATGACCTTCACCAGGAATATACACGATACCTTCCGCTTTGTTGGTCAGACGAACTCTGGCGATCTTACGAAGTGCAGAGTTAGGTTTTTTAGGGGTAGTAGTGGTAACTGACAAGCAAACACCACGTTTTTGAGGACAATTGTCCAATGCGGGTGACTTTGACTTATAAGTTGCTTTTTCTCTACCTTGTCTGATTAACTGTTGAATTGTAGGCATAGCACACCTCCTTAACTTATTTCGGATATTCAGAAAACGGATTCGGAAAACTCCGTTTTAGAAACTTTTTTTGTCGGCGGGAATGTATCCCGCCGAATTATAATTTTACCATTTATCGGTTATTTAGTCAATCAAAATGACAGTATTTTTACTGGTTTTTGATTTTAAACCACATTATTCCTGCTCTTCAGCAGTTCTTTGGAAAACCGTTTGTGGTGAAACGTTTTTATAGTTCTTAATTCCCGTACCAGCGGGGATAAGCTTACCGATAATAACGTTTTCTTTAAGACCGATGAGCGGGTCAACCTTATTCTTAATAGCAGCCTCGGTAAGAACTCTTGCAGTTTCTTGGAAGGACGCCGCAGAAAGGAAGCTTTCCTTTGCAAGCGCAGCCTTGGTGATACCGAGAAGAATTCTCTTACCCTGAGGCGGAACGAGTCCGTTTTCGAGCGCGTCAATGGTTGCCTCTTCAAACTGATGAACGTCAAGTTTTTCACCGGGAAGAATATCTGTTCCACCGGGATTTTCAACCTGAACTTTCTTCATCATCTGACGAACGATGATTTCAACGTGTTTATCGTTAATGTCAACGCCTTGTGAACGGTAAACGCTCTGGATTTCTTTAAGAATGTAGTCTTGAACGCCCTTAATACCCTTGGTTTTCAAAATGTCCTGCGGATATACAGAACCGTTAGTAAGAACTGAACCTGGTTCAACTACGTCGCCCGTCTTAACGATAACGCCAGTTCCAAACGGAATAGTGTAATCCTTGTTTTCGCCATCGTCAGTTTTAACGATAACGTGAATAATCTTATCTTTCTCTTCGATTTCAACCGTACCGCTGTGTTCGCAAACGATAGCAGCGTGCTTGGGTTTTCTTGCCTCGAAAAGTTCTTCAACTCTAGGAAGACCTTGCGTGATGTCTCCGGTAGACGCGATACCACCGGTGTGGAACGTTCTCATCGTAAGCTGAGTACCAGGTTCACCGATTGATTGAGCAGCAATAATACCAACTGCCTCACCGATCTGAACGGGGTTGTTATTACTCATATTCTTACCATAACACTTAGCGCATACGCCAGTCTTTGACTTACAGGTGAATACGCTTCTGATTTCAACTTCTTCGATACCAGTCTTAACGATTTCGTCAGCCATATCTTCGGTGATCATCTCGTTAGCCTTAACCATAACTTCGCCAGTCAACGGATTAACGATATCGTTAACGGTAAATCTACCAGCGATACGGTCTCTAAGACCTTCGATAACTTCTCCCTTGCTACCCTTGATTGCAGAAACCTTAACGCCCTTAACAGCGTCGCCAGTTGATGCAAAGCAGTCTTCTTCCTTGACGATAACTTCTTGAGAAACGTCAACCAAACGACGAGTGAGGTAACCTGAGTCAGCCGTCTTAAGTGCGGTATCGGCAAGACCTTTACGTCCACCGTGAGAAGAAATGAAGTATTCGAGAACGGAAAGTCCTTCACGGAAGCAAGACTTAACGGGAATTTCAATCGTTTTACCGTTAGGATCGGTCATAAGTCCACGCATACCAGCAAGCTGCTTAATCTGGTCGATTGAACCACGCGCACCAGAGTTTGCCATCATGAGAATGGGGTTGAACTCGTCGAGCGTTGCTTTAAGTTTTTCAGTAACGTCGTCAGTTGCCTGTTTCCAAATTGAAACGACTTTCTTATATCTTTCGTCGTCGGTTATATAACCCTTCTTATAGAGCGTTTCAACGTTTAAAACGTGTTCTTCCGCTGCTTTAAGAATAACGGGTTTTTCTTTAGGCATATGCATATCGAATACGCTGGTGGTAATTGCACCAACGGTTGAATACTTAAAGCCCAAAGCCTTAATCTTATCGAGAACGTCAGCCGCACAGCTTGCGCCTCTGCGCTTAAAGCACGCGCCAACGATCTTTTGAAGGTCTTTCTTGCCTACGAGCTTATCAATCTCGTATTTGAGGTAATCTTCTTTAGTTTTTCTTTCAACGAAACCTAAATCTTGAGGAATAGCGTCGTTAAAGATAATCTTACCAACTGAAGTTTTAACTCTTCCAGTAACGATTTCGCCGTCTATTTCCATACTACGACGAACGATAATTTCGTCCTGAAGTCTAATCTTACCAGTCTGGTAAGCCATAATAGCTTCTTCGGGTGAAATGTAAGAAACGGTATATTCGGGAACACCGTAAACTACGCCGTTTTCGTCCTTTCTGCCCTTTTCGTTGTATTTTTCACCTATCTTTCGTCTGATAATAGTCAAGTAGTAAGAACCCATGACCATATCTTGGGTAGGAGACATAACGGGTTTACCGTCAGAAAGTTTCAAGATGTTGTTAGATGCAAGCATCAAGAATCTTGCTTCAGCCTGCGCCTCTACTGAAAGGGGTACGTGAACTGCCATCTGGTCACCGTCGAAGTCGGCGTTGAACGCGCCACAAACGAGCGGGTGAAGTTTAATTGCACTACCCTCGATAAGAACAGGTTCACACGCCTGAATTGAAAGTCTGTGAAGGGTAGGTGCACGGTTAAGCATAACGGGATGGTCTTTAATGACCTCTTCCAAAACGTCCCAAACGACAGCCTTACCTCGTTCAACGGTACGCTTAGCGTTCTTAATGTTGTGGCAAACGTTGTTTTCCACGAGTTTTTTCATTACGAACGGTTTGAAAAGTTCGATTGCCATTTCCTTAGGCAAGCCGCATTGATAAAGTTTAAGTTCAGGTCCTACGACGATAACTGAACGTCCTGAATAGTCAACACGTTTACCGAGAAGGTTTTGACGGAATCGACCTTGCTTACCACGGAGCATACCAGAGAGAGATTTAAGTTCTCTGTTACCAGCACCGCTAATAGCCTTTCCTCTTCTACCGTTATCGATAAGAGCGTCAACGGCTTCTTGCAACATTCTCTTTTCGTTTCTTATGATAATTTCGGGCGCGCCGAGTTCCATAAGTTTCTTCAAACGGTTATTTCTGTTGATAACACGACGATAAAGGTCGTTAAGGTCACTGGTCGCAAATCTTCCGCCGTCTAATTGAACCATAGGACGGAGTTCGGGAGGAATTACGGGAAGAACGTCTAAAATCATCCATTCGGGACGGTTGCCGCTCTTTCTGAACGCCTCGATAATATCGATACGTTTTACCGCACGAATTCTTCTCTGTCCAGAAACGTTTTCTTCAATGATTTTCTTGGTTTCTGCGCTTTCTTTCTCAAGGTCGATTGCCATTAAAAGTTCTTTAATAGCCTCTGCACCCATACCAGTTTTGAAAGAGCCGATTCCGTACTTTTCTTCGTATTCAAGTTTTTCTCTATCGTTGATAACTTGTTTGTACTGAAGATCGGTCGTACCGGGATCTAAAACTACGTGACAAGCGAAGTATAAAACCTGTTCCAAAGACTTGGGGCTCATATCGAGCATAAGACCGATTCTTGAAGGAACGCCCTTAAAGTACCAAATGTGTGATACGGGAGCAGCGAGTTCGATGTGCCCCATTCTATCACGACGTACTTTAGACTTGGTTATTTCAACTCCGCACTTATCGCAGATAACGCCTTTATATCTAATTCTCTTATACTTACCACAGTGGCACTCCCAGTCCTTGGTCGGTCCAAAAATTCTTTCGCAGAAAAGACCGCCCATTTCGGGTTTTTGCGTTCTGTAGTTAATGGTTTCGGGCTTGGTAACTTCGCCGTAAGACCATTCTCTAATTTTTTCGGGAGATGCTACTCCTATTTGTATAGAATCAAAATTGTTAAGTTCAAACATAATTTAATCTATCCCCCTATTATTCGTTTTCTTCGTCGTCGAAGTCGTCGTCAAACAAATCGCCGTCAGGAATAGTCGTGTCGATTTCGTCGTCTTCGTCTTCAAACATAGACTTAGCATCAAATTCAAACTCATCGTCGAGATCGTCAGAATTAGAATCTTCGAATACCGTTTCACCGATATCGCTCTCGTCAAAGTCGTCGATAGTAACCTCTTCGCGAATTTCTTTCTCTTTAACCATCGGGATATCGTCGATATCGCTTTCAATGAAGTCCTTAATTGCAAGTTCTTCCTTGTTCTCGGTGAGAACTTTCATATCGAGAGCCAAGCTCTGGAGTTCTTTAAGGAGAACCTTAAATGCCTCAGGAATACCAGGTTCGCTGATGTTAGTGCCTTTTACGATAGACTCATAAGTCTTAACCCTACCAACAACGTCGTCAGACTTAACGGTAAGAATTTCCTGCAAGATGTGCGCTGCGCCGTAAGCCTCGAGTGCCCAAATTTCCATTTCACCGAAACGCTGTCCACCGAACTGAGCTTTACCACCCAGCGGCTGCTGCGTTACTAAGGAGTAAGGACCGGTAGCACGTGCATGGATCTTATCGTCAACCAGGTGATGGAGCTTTAAGTAGTGCATGAAACCTACGGTAACCGCACCGTCAAAGTACTCACCGGTACGTCCGTCACGAAGACGAACCTTACCGTCACGGTTAATCGGAACACCCTTCCACTGCTCTCTGTACTCCAAGTGGCTTCCGAGGTACTCCATAACCTCCGGATCCAGGATATCCTTATACTTTGCCTGGAACTCTTCCCAAGAGGTGTTGGCATAATCGTTTGCCATCTCGAGGGTATCCATAATATCATTCTCGTTTGCACCGTCGAATACCGGCGTTGCCACGTTAAAACCAAGAACCTTTGCTGCAAGAGAAAGGTGAATCTCAAGCACCTGTCCGATGTTCATTCGGGACGGTACGCCGAGAGGGTTCAGCACGATGTCAAGCGGACGACCGTTCGGAAGGAACGGCATATCCTCTACCGGAAGCACGCGGGAAACGACACCCTTGTTACCGTGACGACCTGCCATCTTATCGCCGACCTGAATCTTTCTCTTCTGTGCAATGTAAACGCGAACGGTCTGCTCAACTCCCGGAGGAAGCTCGTCGCCGTTTTCTCTGGTAAATACCTTAGCATCTACGATGATACCGTACTCACCGTGCGGTACACGGAGGGAGGTATCTCTTACTTCTCTTGCCTTCTCACCGAAGATTGCACGGAGAAGTCTTTCTTCTGCAGTCAGCTCGGTCTCACCCTTCGGGGTAACCTTACCAACCAAAATGTCGGTAGCACGAACCTCTGCACCTACACGGATAATACCGCGCTCGTCAAGATCCTTTAACTTATCCTCGCCGACCCCCGGAACATCACGGGTGATTTCTTCCGGTCCCAGCTTCGTGTCACGGGACTCGATTTCGTACTCCTCAATATGAACGGAAGTGTAAACATCTTCCTGAACCAATCTTTCACTTAACAGAACCGCATCCTCGTAGTTGTAACCTTCCCAGGTCATGAAACCGATTAACGGGTTCTTACCGAGAGCCAACTCACCGTTAGAGGTGGACGGACCGTCTGCGATTACCTGGCCTGCCTCTACTCTTTCGCCCTTATTTACAATCGGACGCTGGTTGATACAGGTACCCTGGTTACTTCTGGTGAACTTGGATAACTTGTAGGTATCCTTACTGCCGTCGTCGGTCTTAATTACGATCTCGGCAGATGCCGCACGCTCAACCACACCGGCATTCTTTGCAACCACACAAACACCGGAGTCCACAGCGGTCTTCATTTCCATACCGGTACCGACAGCCGGAGCCTCGGTCATAAGAAGCGGTACTGCCTGACGCTGCATGTTGGAACCCATGAGTGCACGGTTTGCATCGTCGTTCTCAAGGAACGGAATCATGGCCGTAGCTACGGAGAATACCATCTTCGGGGATACGTCCATCAAATCAATCTTCTTCTTCTCGAAGAGCAAGGTCTCTTCTCTGTAACGACCGGAAACGTTTGCATTTACAAAGTATCCGTTCTCATCAAGCGGCTCATTTGCCTGTGCTACAACGAACTTATCTTCCTCGTCAGCGGTAAGGTAAACTACCTCCTCCGTTACACGCGGATTCTTCGGATCGCTCTTATCAAGTTTACGATACGGAGCCTCGACAAAACCGTACTCGTTGATACGAGCATAGGATGCCAGGGAGTTGATAAGACCGATGTTCGGACCTTCCGGGGTCTCGATCGGACACATTCTTCCGTAGTGGGAATAGTGTACGTCTCGAACTTCAAAGCCTGCACGGTCTCTGGAAAGACCACCCGGACCTAATGCGGAGAGACGACGCTTGTGGGTCAACTCACCTAACGGGTTGTGCTGGTCCATGAACTGGGACAACTGGGAGCTGCCGAAGAACTCCTTCACAGCTGCCGTTACCGGCTTAATATTGATTAAGGACTGCGGGCTGATGCTCTCTAAGTCCTGGGTAGACATACGCTCACGAACCACACGTTCCATACGGGACAAACCGATACGGTACTGGTTCTGTAACAGCTCACCTACCGCACGGATACGACGGTTACCGAGATGGTCGATATCGTCGGAATTACCGATGCCGTACTCTAAGTGAATGTTATAGTTAATGGAAGCTAAAATATCTTCCTTGGTAATATGCTTCGGGATGAGTTCGTTTACGCTACGCTTAATCTCCTCAAGAAGCTCCTCGCCGGTATAGGTGTCCATTAACTCCTTAAGAACCGGATAGTAAACCTCCTCGGTAATACCAAGCTCTGCCTTGTTGCAGTCAACAAATGCATTTAAATCAACCATAAGGTTGGAAAGAATCTTTACGTTTCTCTCTTCGGTCTGTACCCAAAGGGACGGAACAGCCGCATTCTGCATGCTAACCGCAAGCTCCTCGGTAATAATCGTACCGGTCTCCGCAAGTACCTCGCCGGTGGTAGTATCCACTACATCCTTAGCCAGGGTAAGACCAACGATACGATTCTTGAACGCAAGCTTCTTATTGAACTTATAACGGCCTACCTTTGCAAGGTCGTATCTTCTTGCATCGAAGAACATACCGTTGATAAGCGGCTCGGCGCTCTCTACGGAAAGCGGCTCGCCCGGACGAAGCTTCTTATATAACTCTAATAAACCATCCGTATAATTCTCGGACGGGTCCTTTGCAAAACTTGCCATAATCTTCGGCTCTTCACCGAATAAATCGATAATCTGCTGATTGGTACCGATACCAAGTGCACGAATAAGTACCGTAATCGGCACCTTACGATTTCTGTCTACGCGCACGTAAAAAACATCATTGGAGTCAGTCTCATACTCCAACCATGCACCACGGTTCGGAATTACTGTACTGGAGTACAGCGTCTTACCGATCTTATCGTGACCGATTGCGTAATAAATTCCAGGGGAACGAACCAACTGGCTAACGATAACACGTTCCGCACCATTAATTACGAACGTACCGGTAGCGGTCATGAGCGGCAAATCACCCATGAAAATATCATGCTCCTTGATATCGTCCGTCTCTTTATTATGGAGTCTTACTCTCACCTTTAACGGTGCTGCGTAGGTAGCGTCACGCTCTTTGCACTCTTCGATGCTGTACTTCACATCGTCTTCGCAAAGCTGAAAACTTACAAACTCAAGATTCAGATGGTCACTGTAATCCGAAATCGGAGAAATATCTCTGAATACTTCGTCCAATCCTTCTTCCAAAAACCAGCGATAAGAGTCCTTCTGTACCTCAATGAGGTTCGGCATCTCCAGTACTTCCTTCTGCTTGGAGAAGCTCATGCGGACACCCTTGCCTACTTGCATCGGCTTAATTCTGTTCTTTTCCATGAACGATTTCACCCCTTGGATTATTTTTGGTCTGCCGAAAAATAAGAATTTCGTAACGATGAAAAAAACTCTTTCTTTTTCCGTCAGGATGTGCTATAATATACTTGTATGGGCACACCACACCACAATAGTGCATTTTTCATGATAACATAATTATGTCAAGTTGTCAAGTTATTGAGACAACTTTTTTTATTTCGAAAAAAAGCTTCTATTCAGACAAATTTTTCCTTCTTATAAATGGAAAAGAAGCCCGTCGCAACAAGCGACAGGCTTCGGGGAAATCAAACAACTACGAAAATCGACTTAATATCAACATTAAAATCAGAAAATCCAGAATCAATAAAACAATATAATAACTTATGGGCAATACTACGGTTCTCGTGGGCCTATCAATGCGAAGCTCTAATTCATTATCCGTTAAGACTTCTTTTTTGATTCTCGCTATTTCTTTGTTGAGTTTAATTCTCTCAACCTCCAAGCGATATATCTCGTACTCATACTCCTTGCTCTTCTTGATAAAATGCACTTCCGCAAAAAACAAACCGACAATAATCGGAAGTGAAATAAACCATACTATAAGCAATGTATCCCTATACGGACCCATGACTCCGCATAAGAACGTTGCAAATACGACAGCAGCAGCAATTCCTCTTACCGTCATCTCCATATCACGGTTTCTCTCGAGTCTTCTTTGAACCGCCGCAATCTTTAAAAAGTCTTGATCCATGACAGATTCCTCCTACAATCCCCCTCTTCGCCTGCGACAAGTTTCTCAGTAAACTTCTGTTCCCTTTCATTATACACATTTCTCATTAGGAACGCAATTCAAAAAGACTTACATAGCACCTTACGACACTATCACCGGCTCCCACTCCGGTATCGGCGCATACCCCAAAGATACCAAATATTCATCCAGCAACTCAAAAACCGCCAACAACGCCTTCTTCCCATCCGGTTCCTGCTGTAACACAAATTGCCACCATTCGTGCGGTGTCCCTTTTTCTCCGCCGCACTTTTCAATGACATACCGTTCAAAACCTTCCGGCAAAAAACGATAACATGCCTTAAACCGCTTTGCCGTCAATAATGCGCCTTTATATCCATCCAGCCAAACGACAAACTGTTCTAATGTAGGCTCATTCAAATACATTCCGGGACGTTTTCGAACCGACGCCAAAAGGGTCCTTATTTTCGGCGAAAGATCCGAAACTTCTGTCTCCCCTTGTTCATTCTCCTTTGTCGGCGCACTGCCTGCAACCGGCCAATTAATGTTTCCCTCCGGCACCGGTTCAAAACCTAGGCTTATCAAATACTCATCCAAAAAGCCCCAAAATATCTGTAATGCCTTTTCCTCATCCGGCTCTTTGTGCAAAATAAACCTACGATATCCCGCAACCGAACCAATCTCTCTCGATTCTTTTTTATATTTCTTCGCTGCGTACTCGTTTATATGCATCGAACCGTTCGGCCAGATATTATGTTCCTTCCCACACTCCGCCATATATGCACCCCAATAATACCCCGCAAACCAATTTTCAAATCTTGAAAGCTCTGCCTTACCCAGATACATCGCTGGGTTTAGCTTTACCTTCGCCAAGAGCTTTCTTTCCTCCGGAGAGATGTCAGTAATTTCCCACGCCATACCTTTACCTCCTCTTTTGCGCATTCCGGTAGTATATTTCACATCAATTATAGTTTACCATTAAAAAGGATATAAAAGCAAACAAATTTAAAGTGTTCTCATAGTATCCTTTGACGAATTTCTTAGGAAATCAACCCGTCAGGGAAACCGGCGTCCCTTTCATACAAAGAATTCGAGTGTCAAAAGGCTCTTTGAAGCAGCCAAGAACCGCCCCATGGAATAAAAATGATTTGGAATTTAGCGCAGGGTGTTAGTCGTTCAAATTACTCCGTTTATTTATCAGCAACGCTCAGACACGGATGTCAGACCGGTTGCGTCACTCTATAAAACACCTGCCGGAGTAATTAGAAAGACTTCATCCGAAGCCCATGACAAATCGTTTTTATTCCATGGGGCGGTTCTGCCCTTTCAATTCTGCGTGTAGACAGTGCTACGCACCTACCCACACCTCGCGACAAAGTCGCTCGGTCGCGGACGCGCTCGCAGAAAAAAGGAGTTGCCGGAAAACCATGTTTTCCGCAACTCCTTCTATGCTCACTTTGTCAACTTGGAGATTACTTTAAGGTAACCTTTGCGCCAACTTCCTCAAGCTTCTTCTTGATGTCCTCAGCCTCTGCCTTGGATGCGCCTTCCTTAACTACCTTCGGAGCGCCCTCTACAAGATCCTTAGCTTCCTTTAAGCCAAGGCCGGTGATCTCACGAACAACCTTGATAACCTTAACCTTCTCAGCGCCAGCCTCAGTAAGCTCTACGTTGAACTCGGTCTTCTCTTCCTCTGCTGCTGCAGCCGGACCAGCAGCTGCTACTACTACGCCTGCTGCTGCGGAAACACCAAACTCTTCCTCGCAAGCCTTTACTAAATCGTTTAACTCTAATACGGTCATGCTCTTAATAGCATCGATAAATTCCTGAGTCGTCATTTTACATTACCTCCATAAAAATTTAAATAGTATTTGTGTATTGCGGCTTTGCCGCTTTTCGTAATCTGCGTTACGCCGCAGGTGCGATTGCGCTTGTCTTATTGACCGGGGCAATACCCTTACGCTGCATTATGCTGCCTCGCCGTTCTTCTCTGCGATCTGCTTGAGAACTCTTGCCATGTTGGTAATCGGAGACTGCATGCTGCCGAGAAGCTTGGAAATAAGTACTTCTCTGGACGGGATGGTAGCAACCTTCTGAAGACCTGCTACATCGTAGTAAACGCCTTCTACAACACCGCCCTTGAACTCGAGCTTCGGAGCCTTCTTTGCGAACTCAGCAAGAATTCTTGCCGGAGCCACTGCATCTTCGATACCGAAAGCAACTGCGGTCGGTCCCTCGAGATGCTTAGCGAGCTCAGCGAACTCGGTGCCTTCGAATGCGAAGTTGAGGTATGTGTTCTTGTATACCTTGTATACAACACCGGCCTCTCTTAATGCCTTACGAAGTGCGGTGTCTTCCTCAACGGTAAGACCACGGTAATCAACTAATACCGCTGCGCCGGCCTTCTCTACGTAGCCCTTAATCTCGTCTACGATCGGCTTCTTGATTTCAACCTTTGCCATTTTTTTACCTCCTTATAGAATACGGCTTACGCCGGAATCCAAAGACGAAAAAACAAGCAATTTATATAAACTCAATCCTCGCGGAATGTTTTCGTTCAACAAAGGAACAAAAAAGACTCTCTGCGAAGACGCAAAGAGTCAAACAAATCATAAACGCTTGATTCCTCGGCAGGCGGTTTCTCTTACGCCGGATACTCCGGCACCTGCTGTCTTCGGTCTGAACTGGGTTTAGCCACAGTCCATTTGATACTATACCACGGAATTATTTACTTGTCAACAACTATTTTCCATAAACGTTTTATTTTTCTTGCATTTTTTCTGTTTTGCTTTTATTTTGTTCTTGCCGATTTACGTTATAGTCCGTCAAAACATCACCTAATACCATGAACAACGCTATTTTTCTTCTTTTCATGGCATCCAACTTACATCTGTTTTCCTTTTTACCATGATACATATTTTTTTCTTAATTCTCATGGTGCAATTTTATCTTTTATTTTTTTCTTTACCATGAGAACATTCTCTTTAGGCTACTCTCATGGTATAAGTCCACTCATTTTCTTACTGAAATGACATTTTTGCAACTCCGCTTGATTAATATCCACTCTTTTATACCATGAAATTCCTTCAAATGCGCTTATATCATGGTAATCAAATAAAATATCTTCAAATTCGTACCATGACATTTCTCAAACTTCCTTGTATCATGGCAATTTTCAATATCGGCAAAAAAATCATACCATGACACTCTTCGTCTTTCTTCTTGTCATGGTAATATCCGTTTTCATCGTATTCCGTGCAGGCGGTGCTTTGCACCTGCCACGCACTTCGTGTCCTTCGGACACTCAGTCGTGGGCGCGTTCGCATGACTGCGCGACTGCCTGTGAACAAGTTCCCGCAACTCCTTGCGTGCAGGCGGTGCTTTGCACCTGCCCTCACCTCGCGACTTACGTCGCTCGGTCGTGGGCGCGTTCGCATCATCAGAGATTTTCGAAAGCAAGCTTCCAAAATCTCTTCAATGCTCACTTTGCCTGCACGGACATTGCCTGCACGCAAGAACCGCCACGGTTGCGAAGCAACTGTGGCGGTTCCGAACTAACACATTTATTATTGTGTCAACCATTAAAGGACTTTTTTGATATGCCTAATCAAAAAACTAAGTTAGCCTAACTTTGCGGTGTTCACCTTAACACCCGGGCCCATAGTGGACGCAAGTGTTACACTCTTTAAATACTGACCCTTCGCAGATGCCGGCTTTGCCTTAATGATTGCACCCATAATCGTCTGGAAGTTGTCTGCGAGCTGTTCCTCGGTGAAGGATACCTTACCTACCGGAACGTGAATAATGTTGGTCTTGTCAAGACGGTACTCAATCTTACCTGCCTTGATATCGTTAACAGCCTTGGTTACATCCATGGTAACAGTACCAGCCTTCGGGTTCGGCATTAAGCCCTTCGGTCCGAGAACACGACCGAGACGACCAACAACACCCATCATGTCCGGGGTAGCTACTACTACGTCGAACTCAAACCAACCGTCATTCTGAATCTTCGGAATGAGGTCCTCTGCACCAACGTAATCAGCGCCTGCTGCCTCTGCCTCGTTTGCCTTATCGCCCTTTGCGAAAACTAATACTCTAACAGTCTTACCGGTACCGTGCGGCAGAACTACTGCACCACGTACCTGCTGATCTGCGTGACGACCATCTACACCGAGTCTGATGTGAGCCTCAACGGTCTCATCGAACTTTGCGGTAGCGGACTTCTTTACTAAAGCAATTGCTTCATTGGAATCGTACTGTGCTGCCTTATCAAAAGCCTTCACAGCATCGGTATACTTCTTTCCTCTTTTCATTGTATTAACCTCCTAGTGGTATTTGCGGAATGAGGTACTCATATACTTTGACTCAACCTGTTTTTGCATGGGTTTTATGTCAGCTCTCCATGCGAACTCGCTTGCATCCTATATGAGAAATTCCTCCCACATCATCTTACAATCTGCGGATACTATATCCACACCCTAACGGGACTTAGTCATCAACTACGGTGATACCCATACTTCTTGCAGTACCGGAAATCATGCTGATAGCAGAATCGATATTTGCTGCATTTAAGTCAGGCATCTTAAGCTCTGCAATCTTCTGTACTTCGCTTCTCTTAATGGTAGCTACCTTCGTCTTGTTCGGGGTAGAGGAAGCCTTCTGAAGCTTACAAGCCTTCTTTAACAGAACCGGAGCCGGCGGAGTCTTCGTGATGAAGCTGAAGCTCTTATCCGCATATACGGTAATAACTACCGGAATGATCATGTCGCCCTGATCTGCGGTTCTTGCGTTGAATTCCTTCGTAAACTGTACGATATTTACACCGTGCTGACCGAGAGCCGGTCCAACCGGCGGTGCCGGAGTTGCCTTGCCGGCAGGAATCTGTAACTTAATGTAACCAGTAACTTTTTTTGCCATTGTTGTATACCTCCTAAAATGTGGTGTTATCGGGGTTAGGCATCTCTTACGAAATCCGTAATTTCCGGAGTGCCCTTCAGCCTTCGGCTTTTGGCTGATTCCTCCCACTGCGCGGACTATTTCCGCATTGTACTTTTGTACTTACTTGTCGACTCTTACGTCTTCAAACCCAATCTCAACAGGTGTTTCACGACCGAACATATCGATACTGATGGTGAGACTCTTCTTTTCGCGGTTAATTACACGTACAACACCCTCCGTATTTTCCCATACGCCGGATACAACCTGTACTGTGTCGCCAACCTCGAATTCATAAACAACCTCTTGCTCACGTTTCAGTCCCATGTTATACATTTCTTCCTCCGTGAGCGGTACCGGCTTGCTTCCCGGACCTACAAAGCCCGTTACACCTCTGGTATTACGCACCACGTACCATGTGTCATCATTCATAATCATGTTGAGTAACACATAACCCGGGAACATCTTTCTCTGAACTGTCTTCTCTTTGCCGTTCTTCACTTCCACTACATCTTCAAGCGGAACGGATACTTCGAGAATCTGGTCCTGAAGCTTTCTGTTTTCGATTGTTTTTTCGATGTTTGCTTTTACCTTATTCTCATAACCGGAATAAGTATGCACAACATACCATCTTGCCTCTGCCATATCATCACCTTGTCCTTAATTAGAGAATTAAGTCTACGCCACTGTTCACTGCCATGTCAACCAAAGCAATAACAAAGCCGAGAACCACGGTAATGACGATAACAGCTGCCGACTCTTTTACAAGGGTTTCCTTGTCAGGCCACGTAATCTTCTTGAACTCGGACTTGAGGCCCTTAAACCAGCTCTTCTTAGGAGCCTTTTCCTGTGTAGTGTTTGCAGTAGTTTCTCCCATGTTTCACTTTCCTTCCTGTCTGCTACGTATCATCCGATACAAACAGACTGCGCTTTGACCGAATTACTTGGTTTCCTTATGCAGCGTGTGACTCTTACAGAACTTGCAGTACTTCTTGGTTTCCATTCTGTCAGGATGATTTTTCTTTTCCTTCATGGTGTTGTAATTACGCTGTTTGCACTCAGTGCACGCTAATGTAATTTTTACTCGCACGACAATCCACCTCCGTTAATTTTTTTAGCTCTAATGGCTAAGTCTGTTTTTAGGCATAAAAAAAAGACCGCTTCCATAGCTAGTTTAATATAGCATAGGGAAAAGCAGTCTGTCAAGCATTTTCTGTAATTTTTTGATTCGGGCGCAAAAGTGTCCGGGGCTTTTCTCTTTTCTTCCTACATAATTTCCGCTTCCCATCTCTTAGGTTCCGCAGGGCAGGCATTGGCTTTTACCGCGGCACGGGATTCTACAAAGCAGCCGCACAGCCCGCACATAGCTTCCGCAAAATACTCACACTTCTTGCACGCAGTAAGACGTTCCTCATATACTTCTTTCGTGCATCGCAACTCCGGATCCATACTCTCGATGCGCTCCAGCATGTTTCGGTAGCTTTCTTCCGAAATCCCCTGTCGTTTCATTTCCGCAAGAAAGCATTTTCTGCAAAACTTCGGCGGATTCTCCTGCATTATGCCTGTCCTCCGGCACTCTCGCCCTTTAACTGCGCCGGTGTCAGGGATTCCCCGTTCCGTACAATCCCTCGAATGTTTTTCTCCGCCTGAATTCGCGGCAGCATCACCTGATGCTCACAACCCGTACACTTCATACGAAAATCCATTCCCACACGCAACAGCTCCCACTCCTTGCTTCCGCAGGGATGCGGTTTCTTCATTTTAATAATATCTCCAACCAAAAGGTTCATAACCGCTCTCCTTCCTTATTGCGGTGCATGGGACTCTTCAAAAATGTCCGTTGCCTCCGCCGCAAAGCGTTCTAATTCCGCCTTGTTCCGTTCAAACTTACAATTCTGTGCATAGGATAAAACTTCATTATAATAGTACTCTTTTTTCTCCTGGCTACCGTCCAATCCCTTTTTCTCCGCCCGATGCCACAGTTTCAGATTCTCCAGCGCCACTGCCGCTTCGGCGATTTCCAGATACACCTGAAAATATTCGGTATCCAGTCCGTATCTGCATAATCTTTTGTACAAATGCCCGTAGTCTTTCTCCAGATATTCTCTTTCGCATAAATTAGCCATATCGGCACCATCCAACATACGCTCCGGCTCATGCTTTACCAACTCCCAGACCAAGACTCCCAAAAGAACTACACAGGAAACCAGCCCCGCAAGTAAAAACATCTTCATTGTAATACAGAGCTTCGGATTTTTATCAAACAATCTACTTCTACTCATTCCAAGCCCTCCGTTCTCTCAACGCATCCGCCAATTCGTGGTTGTCCACCTCCGGGTAACGGGAGGATATTGTAAAAGGTTCCCATTCTTCATCCGTAATACCGAAAGTCCCGTAGAGAAATGCATAAACCTCTTCCCGGTAATTTGCAATCATTTCCTCATTTTCCGGGTCCGGCTCCGCATAGATGCCGACCTGCGGACCGCATACATCCGACGCATGTCCCAGCAACAGCTCCAAACAATAATTGTCTTCCGCTGCCTTTTCCTCCTCGGACAAACTCATAAACCGCAGCTTTTCCGCCTGAAAATACGCATACTCCCGTGCCAGAATCGCTGCCTGGGAATACTTATACTGCTCTTCACACAGAAGGTCCTTCCCCGACATATAATTGTACAATCCCAAATAATCCTCCGCCGCATAATAGCTTTCCAGCTTATGATTTATTACAGAATTTCCGCCTTTTTTATTAATCTCGTGACCGCTTCCCCACGCCAGGAAAACAACAGCAAAACCGGCCGCACATAATCCGATCAGTAAAAAACATATTACAATCAAACGGTTCAACAAGCGGTTAACCACATAGGGCGTAACCCGCTCTTTATAGTCTGCCTGCGCTTTCTCGTATTCCTTTTCCGCCTCGCTCTTCTCCGCAAACCAAAGCTTTCCCAAAAGATTGGCGCGACCACAATACGGACAAATCAATTCCTTCGTCTTATAATTACCGGCACAGCTTTTACATTTCATAGCGCTCCTCCTATCGTGCCAAAAGTTTCTCGGCCAGCTCCCTCAACTCCGGAAGTTCCTCCGTCACCTCAGAAAAATCTCCGAAGTACTCCGTAATCTCCTCCTCCGTAATTCCGGTTGCCTCTTTCATCATACGGTATATTTCATTACGGACATACAACATTCCTTGCGATTCTCCGTAACGAAACCCTGCCTCTTCCGCCTGCCAAATCTCATAAAGCAAATCCTGACTCCTGCTAAGCTCACCGGCCAATTCCTCCGCATCCAGATATTCGGTACCAATATATTCCTTCACATATTCGTAACTATTTTCCTGACTGTCCAGCCAATGATATACGCGCCATACATTTCTGTACTTTTTAAATTGCTCCCCGTAAGTATCCTCCAGCTCATCCAGGCAAACACTCATCCCTTCATAATCCCCGGCCGCATAAAAGGCTTCCAGCTTCGCCAGCTTCTTTTCCATCTTTGCCACCGACCGGTCACCGAATATCCGTGAAAGCACAAACACCGCTAAAAGCAATACAAGAAAGCCCGCCGTCGCAAAAAACGCAATCCGGCTGACCTTATGATTCACCTTCTTCGAAATACGTTCCGGACGGGTCTTTAATTCCTCCGCCTGATTCAAAATGAAATTGACCTCGTCTCTGTGCTCCTCCGCTGCCACCTCTTCGTTCTCGGTATTACAATACGGACACAACAAAATCGTGTCATCGATTTCCGCTCCGCAATTCTTACATATCATTCGTACTCTCCCCTTACTCTGTGCTGTGTATACAAACAAAAAATGTGCAGGCATCGCTTCCGCTTTGCCTACACACAGTGTATCATGATTTTTCTTTTGTCGCAAGAAGATTCTTTAAAGCGGATTACTCAACCAGCCTAAGTTCTTCAAATTCGCTGTAATTCACGCTCATATCCCGGTAAATGGCACTCCAGCTTCCAAAATCCTTTACCTCAATCAGATACGTTCTCGGCATACCACCCTTGGCCTCTACCATAAATTCCGTCGTACCGTTCTCTTCGTATTCCTTTTTCCAATCCTCCGGATAAACAACGACATAGGAGTCTCCAATCACTTCATAAACATTGCCGTCCCCGTCCGTATCGGAAAAGTCATGCACCGGAATTGCAAGAACCTCCGTCTTCTTCTCCGACTTTAAGTCATCCATAAACCATTGAATTCCCTGCGCACAAGCCCTTTGAAATGCATTCTCGGTATCAAGCTGCTCCACACATTGTTCCAGTTCGGATAAAAACTCTTCGTGTCCGGACTTCCCTTTCCGAAAACGATCCGAGAAACACCTGCTCATACATTCGTATAAGCTCCATGCATAGTCCTCTTCCGTATTGCATCGTTTAAATGTATTTTGAAATTGATTATACGATGTGGTACCGATTTCAAAATACCATGCAAAAATCGGGGCGTCCGACGTGGAACTGATTTCACATATCATTTTGCCGTTTTCGTCTTTTCTTATATTTACTTGACTCCAATCATCCTCCTCCAGGCGCTCTTTCGATACCGATACCATTTCCGCACCGATTACGACAGACTCGCCCAGTCCGAACAACTTCCGTACCGCACCGTCCGTCGCCGCATCCACCGCCACGGTACCGCCCGCAAGTACTACAAGACCGCATAGTACTGCCGCTGCCACCTTCATGGCCTTCGGAAGCACGACACGCTTTCTTTCCTTACTCTGCTCTACCATCTTCTCCACCAGCGTCGTATCCGGTCTGACCTCCTGCATCAATTCTTTATAATCCTGTTCTAACATCACATTACCTCCTTTACACACGAAGAAGCTCCAATACGACCTCTTCTTCCAACTGCGTCTTTAACTTTTCTCTGGCTCTTGTCAACTGTACCCGCACCGTAGACTCCTTCCGGTGCATAAGTTTTGCAATCTCAGCCGTCTTTAATTCTTCGAAATAGTACAGATGCAACAACAGCCTTGCATCCGCAGAAAGCTTCTGCAATTCCCGGTAAAGCTCCTTTTTGCCTTCATCCGCAAAGATACGCTCCTCCGGTGTTTGAAGACTGCCTTTCTCACCGTTTCCGGTCAAATACGTTTCTGTTTCGGTCTCTGTCATCCACTCCCCGGACACTTCCCGCTTCCTTGATGTGCCTCCGAGAAACTTTCTGGAACAATTCACCGCCACCTTAATAAACCAGGCCTTGGCATGCTCCTCATCCCGAAACTCCGGTACCTTCCTTATATAACGAAGAAACACTTCCTGATAAATATCATCCGCATCCTCCTTTGTCCCGGCCCTTGCAAACGCAATCCGGTACACCATATCGGAATACGCACGTATTCGATTCTCCGGAGTCATGAACCTTCCTCCTCTCTGCAACCTCTATGTTCGCGAACAAAACTCGGAAATTCCTTGTTTCACCTATAACACCCTGTAATCCTGAAATTGTTACATCAAAAATATAAATTTTTATCCCGGCTTGAAACCACTCTCTATAAACACTCTCGTCCGAAAGAAAATTTCACATATAAAACTATCGGGGAGCCGTTGAAGAAGGCCCCTTCTCGGTCTCTTTCGGCATTTTGGCAAGGTCGACCGCTGATTTGGTATTTGGATTTTGCTTTTCCCGAAGGGTCGCGCTTTTAGCGCAGTCGAAATCACCTGTTAGAAAAGACTGGGCGCGAGGTCGCCCCCGAGCGTCCTAGTCGTTCTTACAGGAAGTTTGACGGAGCATTGCGACTTGCAAAATCAAATACCAAATCAGCGGTCGACCGATAAAAAGTCCACAAAGGGACCGAAAAGGGGCCGCACCCTCTGTGCACGGCCCCCGACAGTTACATCTCGTAATTTTCTTCCAGCTCCGGAAAGGTAAAGATAATCTCCGTTCCCTTCCCCACCTCACTCTGAATGTCAATGGTTCCGCCGTGCTTAAGCGCAATCTGCTTTGCAATGGCAAGTCCTAAGCCGGAGCCCTTCGCATTCTGGCGAAGTCTGGATTTATAAAACTTTTCAAAAATATACTTTTGTTCTTCTTCACTGATGCCGACGCCCTCGTCCCGGATGGACACCGTAATCTGTTCGTCGCAGGTAATCCGGATGTATACCACGGAATCCTCCGGCGAAAACTTCACCGCATTGTCCAAAATAACAAGAAACATCTGACGCAAGCGGTCATAATCACCCAGCATCATAATCACCGGCAACTCCGTATAAAGGTCTGCCTTGATATTTTTCTCTTTTCCGATGGCGCCGACACTTCGTTTCAAGTCTTCAAAAATCTGCACCAGATTCACCGGTTCCTTTTCTATCGCAAAGTCCGGATTCTGCATTTTAGAAAGAAGCAACAAGTCCCCTACCAGACGCTCCATGCCTTGACATTCACCGAGCATACGCTCGTAGGAATGCTGAATCTTCTCCGGCTTGGTTACCACACCGTCCACCAAGCTCTCCGTATAGGCACGCATGACCGTAATCGGGGTCCGAAGCTCATGAGAAACATTGGCAAAGAAATCAAAGCGCATCTGTTCCAGATTCTGCCGCTCAATCTCATTCTCCTTCAGCTTCTCGGACAAGAAGTCCATCGTATAGGCCAATTCACCGATTTCATCGTTCTGATTGATATCGGTAGTCACTTCGTAATTTCCGTCCGCCAGTTCCAAAGCGGTACGTCTGATTTTTAAAATCGGATTGGACAAGGCTCTTGCATAAATCAGGGCAGTAACAAATGCCACCGCAAGTGCGATACCGCCGCTGATAAAAATCAATCGCCGGCTGCTGTCCACCACTTCCTTCTGGCTTTCCGCTTTTACATTCATCAAAATACCGCCGGCCACTTCGCCGTTTACACCCAACACCGGCATGCCGATGGTAATCATATTCATCTGATGCACTTCACTGAATCCTGCCTTTGCGGACGGAATATTGTGAAATACGTTATTTAAAATATCCCGATACCCGCTCTGATACGAATCCAGACTTGCAAAAAAATCTCTGCTGATGGCATATTCTCCGGTCAACGGACGCATCGCCTCATCATTGGAAATCATCCAGATTTCCGTTTGCTCGATTTCGGTGAGCATCGTCAGATACTCCTTCCAGCCTTCCGTATCTCCCTGCAGAAAAAAGGTGGAACAGCGTTTTGCCACGCTCTCGGCTTTTGCTTTGGACTGTTCTCTGTAAGTATCCATAATGGTCTGCTCGTACAAACGCATATAGATAAATCCCAGTACTACCGCAAACAGTATCATTATGACCGCAAACCAGAAACAGGTCTTTACAAATAGCAGCTTATGAAATTTTTTCTTTTCGCCCTGTTGCTCCATACCTGCCTCCTCACACTGCACTCTCTAACTTACTGCTTATTGTCCGTCAACTCAAACTTATAACCGACGCCCCATACGGTAGCGATATCCCAGCCGGCGTGCTCCGCTTTGTCAATCTTTGCGCGCAAACGCTTTACATGAGAGTCCACCGTTCTCGTATCTCCCACATAATCGTAGCCCCACAAACTATCCAACAGATTGTCTCTGGTAAACACCTTCTTCGGGTTGCTTGCAAGAGTCCACATGGTCTCGATTTCCTTTTTGGTAAGTGCAATTCTCTGACCACCGATATGCAGCGTGTATTCCTCCAGATTAATCTCCAGATTCCCTACCTTAAGTACATTCTCGTTCTTCTCACTGATTTTCTCCCGGTCCGCTCTGGACATACGGCGAAGCACTGCGCGCAAACGTGCCATCACCTCATTCGGCGAAAACGGCTTTACAATATAATCGTCTGCGCCGATATCCAATCCCATCACCCTCTCAAAATCCTCGCCCCGGGCGGTAATCAGAATCACCGGCGTGTCCGACACTGCACGAATCTTCCGGCATACCTCGTACCCGTCCTCCTTCGGCATCATTACATCTAATAAAACCGCAGCCGGCTCATGCTGACGGAACAGACGGAGTGCTTCCTCTCCGTCTGCCGCAACCAGCGGCTCGTATCCTTCTTTTCTTACATAGGCTTCCAATACATCCGTAATGTCCGCATTGTCATCCGCTATCAAAATGTACTGCATCATTATTCCTCCTTACGCATTCGGGACATAAAATCCCCTTATCCTGCGAGTTACCCTTCTGTCTCTATTATACTTTTTTTCTACCGTCAGCACAAGTCGAATTTTGCGGAATCCTCTTGGAAAATCTTATAAAATTCTTAAGAAATGACACCATTCTGACAAAAAGTGATGGTAAAATGAGGCACAGGATGTGACGCAAGGATTTCCGTAGTAATCAGTTGGAGGGCAATGCCATGAAACAAATACGTTTCTCAAAAGGTATCATTACCCTTGTCTTTTTGCTTTCCGTCAGCCTCTTTACCTTATTCGCAAACGCTTCCACGGCGTATGCGGCAGGTACTCCGAAGCTGAATGTAAAGTCGAAGGCAATTGTAAAAGGTAAGGACTATGCCCTTAAGGTTTATAATTTATCAGAAACACAGACCGTTACGTTTACCGTTGCAGACGAAGAAGTTGCTTCCGTCGACGAAACCGGTGTTGTGACGGCCCTTTCTATTGGTACCACAGTTGTTACCGCAGTTATCGAGGACTCCGAGGCTTTCGAAGAGACCGAACCGGTTGTTTTGGAATGCAAAATCACGGTGGGACCGCCTGCCCTGTTTATCCTGTTCTCTCGTCTTGAGATGAATATGGTGGTAGGTCAGCGTTCCCTGATGTCCTGGATGATTGCTCCGTTAAATACGGTAGAGCTTCCGAAGTTTTCCAGCTCTGCCCCGGAGGTGGCTTCTGTCAGTGCCGGTGGTATTGTAACCGCGAAGTCCGCAGGTACTGCATACATATTTGCCCAGCTTGACAACGGTCAGTTCGGAGCATGCCGTATTACAGTATCCGAAGAACTCGAGCTCATCGAGGAGCCGGAAGAAGCTGCTGTTGCAGAGACAGCCGAAGAACCGGTAGTAGAAGAGACAAAGAGTACCTTTGCGGATTTTCTGATCAATTTAAACGCAAACTTTACAAACGGTGATAATACCTCCGAACATACGGGTGCTGAAACAGCACAATAATCTTTGGCACAAGCTAAAAGGGCTCCGCAGGAATGCGGGGCCCTTCTTTTCCGCGTAGGCAAAGTTCGCATGCGAGCACCACGTGGTGCTCTGGCATGCGAACGCGCCCGCGACCGAGCGACTTTGTCGCGAAACGCGACCCTTCGGGAAAAGCAAAAAGACCTTTCCTAATTCCTCCTACCACTTCCGGTTTCCCTCCAAAAAAAGAAGTGGCCCCGCCTATACGCGAAAGCCACTTTTTTTCTTGTTCATATCTAAAATATCAAGTGTCTAACCAATTACGTCACTCATATTGTACATGCCGGCCGGCTTGCCTGCAAGAAATTTCGCCGCCTGGAGGGCACCGTTTCCGAAGATTGCCTTGGAGTATGCGGTGTGCTTAATTTCGATGACCTCGTCGACGCCTGCAAAGATGACTTCGTGTTCGCCTACGATGGTGCCGCCACGTACTGCAGAGATGCCGATTTCCTTTTTCTCACGCATTTTGCGCTCCTGAGAGCGGTCGAATTTATAGGCGTACTCGTTGTTTAATACCTCGTTCATAGCATCCGCGATAGCCAATGCCGTTCCGGACGGTGCATCCACCTTACGGTTATGGTGCTTTTCTACGATTTCCATGTCAAAGTCCGCTGCCGCAAATACCTGCGCCGCCGCTGCCACCAGCTTAAGCAGGGTATTGACACCGAGAGACATATTTGCGGAACGAAGAATCGCTACCTTTTTGGAGGTCTCCCGTACCTGCGCAAACTCTTCCTCGGAAAGTCCCGTGGTACAAAATACCATCGGCATCTTCTTCTCCACGGAAAACGCCAAACGCTCGGAGAGCTTTGCCGGAGAGGAAAAGTCGATTACCACATCTGCCTCTTCCTTCACATCCAAAATGCTCGGATATACCGGGTAGTCATAATACTGCTCCGTTACAAAATCCACACCCGCTACAATCTTTGCCTGTGTATCTTCTGCGGCCAAATCGGAAATCACACGTCCCATCTTTCCGTTGCAGCCGCACATAATAATACGTACCATAACATGCCTCCTGTATGTAATATAATGGAAACGTCCGGCTTGCCGACATCACCGGCCAAACCGGACGCTTTACGTTTTTTGCTTCTCTTAATTACTGAATAATACCCAGATTCTTCATTACCGCAGCAAGCTTTGCCTTGTTGGCATCCTCCATCTCGGTAAGCGGCAGACGAAGCGGTCCAACCTCCATACCCATCAGGTTCAGGGCAGCCTTTACCGGAATCGGATTTACTTCAGAGAATAAATTGTCAACTAACGGCAAGTACTTTAACTGAAGGTCAAGACTTCCCTTTACATCACCCTCAAAGAACTTTGCACAAATGTCGTGAGTTTCCTTCGGTACCACGTTGGAAAGTACGGAAATGACGCCCTTACCGCCTGCGGAAAGTACCGGAACAATCTGGTCGTCGTTACCGGAATACAAATCAATATCACCCTGACACAGATACATAGTCTGCATGGTGGTGCTGATATTGCCGGTAGCATCCTTAATACCTACAATGTTATCTACATTCTTTACCAACTCCGCTACGGTTGCCGGCTGAATCGTACAGCCCGTACGACTCGGCACATTATAGAGAATCGCCGGAATATTTACTGCCTTCGCAGTCTCCGTAAAATGAGCAATTAAGCCCTTCTGGGTAGCCTTATTATAATACGGAGTAACCAAAAGCAGTCCGTCTGCGCCCGCCTTCTCTGCTTCCTTAGACAAGTAAATTGCGGTCTCGGTACAATTGGAACCGGTACCTGCAATAACCGGAATACGCTTTGCCACTTTGTCTACCGTGTAGCGGATACACTCCAAATGCTCCTCATGACTTAAAGTGGAAGCCTCACCGGTGGTTCCGCAAATAATAATGGAATCCGTACCGCCGGCAATCTGGAACTCCAACAGTTCGCCAAGCTTCTCAAAATTAACCTCTCCGTTTGCCTTCATCGGCGTTACAATCGCAACACCTGCACCTGTAAATAATGCCATATCGCACCTCCATTGAAATTATACTATGTAGGCGGTGCTTCGCACCTGACCCACACTTCGCGGCAAAGCCGCTCAGTCGTGGGCGCGTTCGCATGACTGCCGTTTGCCGGAAGCAAAGCTTCCGCAACCGTACGCATGCTCACTAAGCCTACACGAAAAAAGAACCCTCTGACGACGGTTCTCGAAGAATACACCTATTCGGTTTCACACAAGTCCCGTGTGAAATATCTTCGATAGCCCTCCATCAAATGAATGATGACAGTCCCGCGGCTGTTAACCCCGGCCCCAGCAAATAGCCCTCAGGAAGCTACTCACTTCGGCATCTCATCCTTTCCCCTACGTTCTCTTATGCCCTGACATATCCCGCAGTGTACTGATAATCAATGCGCCTCTATCACAATACTTATTGTATATCCATAGAATATACCAGAAGACTTGTCTTGTCAACTGTTTTTTCAACATTATTTGAAAAGTTAAAAAGAAAAGGTCGCAACAAAAACGTCACGACCTTCACAGAACCAACAACTACCACACCACAATTCCAAACATATATTACTCACCCAACAGTTTCTTCGTATATTCCTCCTGCGGCCGTAAAAACAAGTCCTCCGTGGCACCGCATTCCACCACCTTGCCATCCTTCATCACCAGCACACGGTCGCAGATTTTCCGCACTACCGCCATATCATGGGACACGAAGACATAGGTCAGGCCATGCTCCTTCTGAAATCTCAGCAACAGCTCTAGGATCTGGGCCTGTACCGTCACGTCCAGTGCCGATACCGGCTCATCTAAAAGCACCAGCTCCGGATTGGTAATGAGGGCCACCGCAATGGCCACACGCTGACGCTGCCCGCCGGACAGCTCCGCCACATAACGGTCGATGACATCCAGTGGCAGCTCCGTTTCCCGCAAAATGTTTTGTACCAAAGGAAGCCGTTCTTCCTTGGTCAGCGTCGTATTTAACCGGAGAGGCTCCTCTAAAATCCAGCCCACCTTCTTGGCCGGATTTAAACTGGTGTACGGGTCCTGAAATACCATTTGTACGCCTGCCGCCTTTTTACTTCCCTCGACAGACAGACCCGGCACATCTTTCTCTGCCTCCTCGTAATTGTCTCCCACCTTTAGGAACACCTCTCCCGTATATCCGGAAAGAAGCCCGGACACCGCCTTTAACAGCGTAGACTTACCGCAACCGCTCTCGCCTACAATACCGAATATCTCACCCTTCTGTACCGTAAAGGACACCCCATTTACCGCATGCTTTTCGGTGGTCTTTTTAAACAATCCCGCCTTGTGCATGTATACCACCGAAACATCACGTACCGAAAGCACGGTGGCCTGACCGGCGATGTTCTGCGACTCCCCGCCGGATACTACGTCCGCCGTCTCCTTCGGCCCCTTCACCGCCGCTTTCATCAAATTCTTTGTATAGGTACGCTCCGGATGCTCAAACACCTGCTCCGTCACGCCCTCTTCCACCACTTTTCCGTCCTTCATAATCATGACACGGTCGCAGAGCGCCCGCAGTACGGACAGATCGTGAGAAATAAAAATCACCGCTGTGTTCTGCTCCTTTGCCAGTTTCCGGATGAGAGACACAATCTCCCGCTCCGTTACCGCATCTAACGCCGTGGTGGGCTCGTCACAAATGAGCAACCGCGGTTTATTAATCATTGCCATGGCAATCATCACTCGCTGACGCATACCTCCGGACAAATGGTGCGGATACTGGGACAACAATTGCTCCCCTTGCTTTAACTCCGCCTTGGACAGTGCATCCAATACCGCCGCTTTCCGCTCCTCCGCAGTCAGCGTGGTATGAAGTAACAACGGCTCCTCCATCTGGGTTCCGATGGTCTGTACCGGATTCAAGGAAGTCAGCGGCTCCTGAAAAATCATGGCCATCTCTTTTCCGGAAAGTACTTGTCGCAACTGTTCTTCCTGCTTTTTTGCTTTCCGGGCTCCGGCCTTACCTGCTCCCGGTACACATAACGGAGTCCCGTCAAACACCATTTCCTCACAGGTACGCTTGGCATTCTCCGGCAAAAGTCCCATCACTGCCAACGCCGTCATACTTTTTCCCGAGCCGGACTCTCCCGCAATTCCGAGAATTTCGCCCTCCGCCAAATCAAAGGACACCTTTTTTACAACAGTTTTATCTCCTCTGCCGTGCCGAGGAAACGCCACAGAAAGGTCCCGAACTGACAAAAGGACACGCGCCTTAGACAATGATTTGCTTTCCTTAGTCATGCTTTGCGCCTCCTTCCAAGCTGAGAAGCCCCACGCCCAGCACACTGAACAGAATCATCAGGCCCGGCGCCACCGCATTCCACGGCGCCCGGAACAAATAGGGCTGTGCCTCGGAGAGCATTCTTCCGAGGCTGGCATCCGGCGGCTGTACCCCAAGACTTAAGTAACTCATGGCTGCCTCCGACAACACCGCATTATTAAAACCGATGGCCAGAGCAGATAACAAACTTCCTTTTATATTCGGTAAAATATGCACAAACATAATCCGCAAGTGACTTGCCCCCATCAGTCGTGCATTTTTCACATAATCCAGTTCCTTTTGTACTACAAAACCGCTACGCACCACACGGGCAAAGCTCGGAATGAACAAAATGCCGAGAGCCGCAATAAGCTGCACCGTACCGCTGCCGAACACGCCCACAAACACCAGTGCCAGCAAAATGCTCGGAATTGCCGCCACCGCATCGTTAACCCGCATTAAAATCAAATCGGCCTTTCCACCGAAATAGCCGGTAAATGCACCAATAAGACAACCACCCACGGCGCCAATGGTTACCACGGAAAGTCCTACCGCAAAGGTAGTTCCGGCTCCCTTCATGACACGGGAAAGCACATCCCGGCCGAAATTATCCGTACCGAATAAATGGGCAAGGGAAGGAGAAGCGTTCTTTAACGTCGCATCCATGGCATTCGGATCACAAGGTGTATAAAAGCATCCCACCAGCGAAATCAACGCTGCCAGTACCACAAGCACCAGACCGACCACCCGGTTCATTTTCCACTTTCCGTCCTTCTTTAACCAACCGACTACGCTCATCCTATCCCTCCTTTCCGCATTTTCCTCAATTTTCTACTTTCGTTTTCTGTTTCGACTCTATTCTGATAGGTTCGCCATTCTACATTCCCCGGCTCCCCTTTTCATTCCTCGTTATAATTCCTTAATACGCGGGTCCAAAAACCTACAGATAAGGTCCGCCCCGTAATTAAGCAATACCACCACCGCCGTGGTGTACAGCACAATGGCCCGCACCACAGGGAAATCTCTCGATGAAATGGATACTGCAAGCAAACGTCCCACACCGGATAAGTTAAACACCTGCTCGATAACAATGCTTCCCGCCAAAATCTCTGCCATCACCATGGTAAGGAAAGTCACTACCGGCACCAATGCATTCCGGAGCACATGCCGCCACAGCACCCGACGACCGGTACACCCCTTACTTCGCGCAGTCCGGACATAATCAGCCCCCATCTGCTCCTTTAAAGAGCTTTGCAAAAAGCGCACCGACATACCGATTTTCGGCACCGCCACCGCAATGGCCGGAAATATCATAAATCCTAAAAATCCAAAGAAATCCTCTCCCGCCGGCACATAACCTCCCGGAGTAAACCACCGGAGCACAATACCGAAGAGAAGTGTAATCAACATTCCCAGAAAGAACGGCGGTACCGCCATCATAGTCTGGGTCAGGAATGTCACAAGGCCTTCCCCTGCTTTCGTCTTGGTCCGTGCCGCAAAAATGCCGAAGGGCACGGAAATCCCTACAATCAGTACAAAAGAGAGAAGCGCAAGACTGATGGTCACACCGAACCGGTCCGCCAACAGTTCCGCCACCGGGATACGATACTGGGTAGACTCACCGAAATCTCCGATGAGTGCTCCTAAAAGAAAACTCCCATAGCGAACCATAAGCGGTCTGTTCAACCCCATTGCCTCACGAAGCGCTTCAATCTCTTCATCCGAGGCATCAATACTTAAATTCGCCACCGCCGCATCCGACGGAATGACCTCAAAAGCCAGGAAGGTCAGAAATGCCGCCAGCAACAGCGTTACCAATAATGCAATTGTCTTTTTTACAAAATAGCGCATCTCTGCCCCTCCTTTCTATTGTCGGGCGCGGTGCCCTTCTTACGCTTTGGGAATCTACTTACGGCACAATCCGTTGGCAGATACATTCCGTTTTTGCAAGTCGCGACCCTTCGGGAAAAGCAAAAACCGGAATGTCCTACCAGCCGAATTGTACCTGTTCTGTCATTTTCCACGAAAAGCGTAAGATTCGCCACACCCAAGCCACCGCACCTCTACTGTGCAGGTTTGATAGATGCTAAATCAAGTACATATACCGGGTAGAATAAGAAGTTCGTAAATTTCTTATTTACGGCTACCAACTTTGCGCCGTCCTGCAGGTACACGCTGGCTGCGTCTTCGGTCAATATTTTCTGGATGTCCTTATATAAGGTAATCTTCTCGTTCTCGTCGATGCTTGCCAATGCTTTTGCAAAGGTATCGTCAAACACCGGGTTTTCATAGTTTACAAAGTTGTTTTTTGCCGTGGAAGTATAACGTTTTACCACATCGCTCGGTGCCAGAGCGGAGTCAAGCCCAACGATTGTAGCCTCGTAGTCTCTTGCACGATATACATCCGTTAACCATGCGGACCACTCGATCAACTGAATCTCTGCCTGTACACCGACTTTCTTGTACTGCTCCGTCAACACCTGGGCCGTTGCCACATGCATATCATAATTGGACGGCACCTTTACCACAAACTTTAGCGGGTTACTCTCGTCATAGCCCGCTTCTTTTAGCAATTCCTTCGCCTTTTCCGGTTGATAGGTGTAATAGTTTTCCAAGGTTTCGTCGTAATATACGCCGAAGTTCGGGAACATATTACTACCGATGACATGACCTCTTCCGCCGGCAACAATGTTGATGAGTTCTTCCTTATTTACCGCATAGCAGAGTGCCTGACGTACCTTCAAATCGGCAAACGGGCCAAAGTCATTGTTTAAGAACATGGCCTGCACCACATTTGTAGAACCAACCTCCAGGTTATAATCCGCAGTCAGCTGTGCCGCCTGCTCATCCGTCAGGTAAGGGAAGATGTCGATACTTCCCGACAACAACTCCATAAACGCCGCATCGTTGCTGGCACAAATCTTAAAGGTCACTTTTTCCAGATACGGCTGCTCTCCGTAATAATCATCGAACCGCTCTACCACAAAGCTGGTAAGCGGCGTATAGGAAACAAACTTATACGGGCCCGTTCCTACCGGTGCACTTTCCTGATTTGTATAATCCTCCGGGATAATGAAACAGGTCAAAAATCCCAAAAGCTCCGTATTCGGCTCGGAAAGAGAAATCACGATCGTGTCCTCTCCTACCTTTTCCACGGCAGAAATAACAGAAAGCGCCGATTCCACGACAACCTCAGGATCCTGAGCGTCGAGTAAACCCGCGCAACGCTTTACCGAATAAACCACATCATCCGCAGTAACTACCTCGCCGTTGTGAAACTTCACGTTCTCGCGCAAGGTAAAGGTATACGACATACCGTCCGGGGCAATCGTATAATCTTTTGCTACCGCAGGAACCAATGTCCCGTCCGAAGCCGGCTTTACCAGCCCCTCGAACACATTAAACAAGACTTCATCGGTTCCTGCCGCCACTGCTTTGTGGGGGTCAAGACTGTCCAAATCCTGTGTTATTCCTACTACCGCGGAAACCACATCCTCCGAACCTTTCTTTCCCGCCTTGCCGCCGTTGCATGCGCAAAGTGCGGTGACGGAAACAAGTAGCGCAAGAAATAATGCTTTCTTTTTCATGAAACTACCTCCGTTCGCGGAATCTGTTCCGCTCTATTAAATTTTTACGCTACTATCATAAACTATTTCATTGAAAAATACAAGAAAAAAATTTGTGAGTTTTTTATGAAATTCTTCAAAACCTCTTTATTCTTGTCCGAAAATAGTGTAAAATAGGGGCAGACAAATTTTAAAGGAGGGTATCGCGGAAGACTTTTCTTCCCGAGAAAGAAGGAACATGGACAACAACGAAAAGAAAATGACCAGCTATGAACGTAAGGTCTTAGCCAAAGAAGAGGCAGCAAAACGCGAAAAGAGAAAGGCAGCCCTTTCCATTATTGCTACCGTAGCTATTGTAGCATGTCTCGCTGCACTGCTTATCGTAGTACCGTTTGTAAAGAGCAGAGCAAAGTTTAAGGAGTATTTCCGGATTAACAACGAATCCGTTTCCGAGTTGGAGTTTAATTTCCACAAAACCACGATTATCAACACCAACGCAAGCTATTTACAGTACTTCGGAATGTCTTCCATCGATGACCTGGACACTATGGTTTATGATGAAGAAACAGGACTTACCTGGGCAGATTATTTCACCGAGCGTGCTGCCGAGTCTATCAAAGAAAACAGAGCATTAATCGCTGATGCAAAAGCAAAGAGCGTTGACCTTGACGTAAGCGAGGATTACAAGACTTATATCGCAGAAATCAAAACACTCGCCGAGCAGAATGAGATGTCCACTGATGCTTACCTCACCGCATTATTCGGTGCAAAAGAAAAAGAGTTAAAGGACATTATTAAGGATAACCTTGCTGCCGTAAAGTATTCCGAGTATCTTTATGAGCAGAATGAAGCTTCCGATGCCGATGCTCAGGCAGAGTACGATGCGAACAAGGATACCTATGACGCTGTAGACTACCGTGTACTGGCATTCACTCCGGCAATTCCGGAAGGTGCAGATGAAGCTACTATTGAGAAAGCTAAAGCTGAAAACAAAGCAAAAGCTGAAGAAATGTTAGCTAAGATAAAGGCCGGAGAAGATTTCGAAACTCTTTGTGCGACTTACGCACCGGAAGACCAGCGTACAAAATACGCCGATTCCGAAACCGATGCTTCTCTTGTCACCGGCGAATCCTCCAGCTTCGCATACGGCCCGTACAGCAAGTGGTTATTTGAGGCTGAGCGTACCGAAGGCGAAATGGACATCTATATTGATGAAGCCACCGATACTCATTACGTTTTAAAGTTCGAAAAGCGTTACATGCCGGAGAATATTTTAGAGAGTATCAAGCAGGATTTAACCTACAACACCGTAATGGACTACGTTGCCGAAGTATCTAAGGACTACACCGTTTCCGATCCGGATGACAATCTTCCGACGATGTAAGTTATAATGACATAATTTTAAGAGCAGGTTCTACTGAACCTGCTCTTTTTTGCAAGAACGGGACCGCGCATTTGCCCATGCGACAGTCCCGTTCCTTATATTTCCTCTACGTAGCGCACCCGCTCCACTTCACTTAGCATCTGCAATATCTCCGCATGAGGCTTCTTCTTCGGTAACCGTAGCGTACATAAAACGGCCGTCCCGCTGTCTTCCACCCCGTTAGCCCGCGTCATTTCCAAATCACTGATACGGAAGCCCTGCTCCTTGGCAAACCGGATAAAGGCTCCCACATCCGCCATTCGTTCAAATTCCACATATAAATTGATTACCTTGGTAGACGCCATCACCCAGTCATCCAGGCGCTGTAACAATGCCATTACCACAAATATCAACACACATCCTACAAGCGCTCCGGTGTAAAACCCGATACCGAGAGAAAGTCCCACACAAGCTGCAGCCCAAAGTCCTGCTGCGGTCGTCAGACCCTTTACCCGGTTTCTTCCCGTTACGATAATGGTCCCCGCACCCAAAAAGCCGATTCCGGAAATAACCTGTGCGCCCATTCGTGCCGGATCCGTGCCTCCGTACAATTCCGTAATATACAGATTCGTAATCATGACCAGCGCCGCCCCCATACACACTAACATATACGTACGGAAGCCCGCCGGACGCTTCTTACGACCTCGTTCCACACCAAGAATTCCACCACATAAAAGCGACAATACCAATCGTATCGTTACAGACACCGTATTCAGTTCCTTTAATACACTCGGGATATACTCTTCCAAACCGATCCCCCCTTTATTCCATGTACCAACATTCCGCGTGCGCAGCTCCCACGCCTCTTACTATTTCTTCATACGGACAACTCTCCGGAAAATTCTTTAGTGCATTCTTCACCGCATAGGAAGCATTCTCCGTCCAGGTAATCACACGGTACTCCCCCCGTTCGGCTCCGGTCTGTGCCTCTGCCACCTGCTCTGCATGAAGCAACCCGACCGTTAAAAATCCTTCCGTCGTCAAAAGCATTTTCTGGGACTCGTCGGAGATTCTCGTAAAGCCCAAGCGGTCCATATACGGAAGCTGCTTTCCCGTAGCATCCACCTTCCAGTAATACGGATTCCGCACAAACTCGTAATAATTCCCTTTTACATCGTTAGCTCCCTCTTCTTCCGAAAGTACATAAGGATTCAACGTCGGCACTCCCGGCGTATTCCATGCCTTCACTACGGATTCACGAAGCATTTCCGCTATGCTTGCATATCCCATATCCGCTGCCTTTGCCTTTGCGGCGTCCTCACCCATATACTCCGGCAAAAGATTCACATGATAATGCTCCGGTGCAAAGCAAATGCCTCCCTGTGCCAGCAACTCATTTAAAAACTCCGGCTTTGATATCGGAAATACCACTTCAAAGCTATATGCATCCAGTTTTTTAAAGACCGCACGCTCCGTTTTCGAACCGTTCTTTACAGTAAAGCACTTCCACAAGGACTCTCCGAAAGTCTCCGGAAGACACATCTCCTCATAAAAAAACACACAGTCATCTGCGGTAAACAACACTCCGTCCGACCATCGCAAGCCCTCTCTGAGATAGATTGTGTACTTTGTAAAGTCAGAATTCACCGTATAGGATTTCGCAATATTCGGTGCAATCGTACCATCTTCGCCATAGCAAAACAAGCCCTCCGAAACCAACGCACCGGTTAGTGTATCCGCATTTTCCGTAGCAAACTGTACATCTGCCCCGTATACCCCCGGCATTCCTCTGTTCTCTGTTACCACATCATCCCGCTTCGGAAGACGATGCTCCACCGCCGGTAATGTTCTTGCCTCCACCAGCCTCTGTAACATCACCGCTTCCGTATAAGTTTCAAAACCGCTTACCGGAGTTTGTGTTCCGGTTGGGTCTGTTTGTTCTTCCTGTCGGTTGCCGATTCCCGGTGTCAAGGTCGCCCCCCCCGTTCCCTCGGTCCCTTCTTCCTTACAACCGGAAAAGGCACACAGCATTGTCAATGTCAATACCAATATTCCGGTGCGATACAATCTCCTCATTTCAACCTCCTATTATTTGTTTCAAAGGGCTCAGCCTCGAAAAAACTGCGTTTTCCCTCGGTCGCTTCGCTCCGGGAACACATCAAAGAATCCCTGTTCAAACAAGTTTGACAGTGCTTCTTCGATGTATTCCGCTCCGCCCTTTGCGAACATTATACCATAGTTTTTTCTAAATGTCCTCTTTTTTTACGGTCCGTCACAAAAAGAAGTGTCCCAAGAGTCCGTAGGACTCCCGGGACACCGTATTTCTTCACCTTTAGTAACGGAATGCCTGTAACGCCTCCTGAAGCTTTCTTGCTTCGTCGTTTAACACCGTGGACGCATCCGACAAATCCTCCACTGCCTTTAACTGGAGATCAACCATATTCTGCACTTCCTCTGAAGCTGCGGAAGTCTCCTCGGACACAGCCGAGATACTACTGATTGCATCTACCGTTACGTTCTGAGCTTCACTGATGCTCTCCACACCGTTGGAGATATTTGCCAGACGTGCCGTCATCTCTTCTACATTTTCTCCGATATTCTTAAACAGAGAAATCGCATTCTTTAGTGCTACACTCTGGGAAGAAACGATTTCTTCCGCCTGAGCTACCGTCTGTGCGGTACCCTCCGTCTGCTTCTTAATACCGTTTACGATACCCGCAATCTCATTTGCGGCCTCTACGGACTGCTCCGCAAGCCGGCGAATCTCATCCGCAACAACCGCAAATCCGCGTCCGGCCTCACCGGCACGTGCTGCCTCAATGGAAGCATTGAGGGAAAGCAAATTGGTCTGTTCCGCAATATCATTAATAACACCGATAATCTTACCGATGGAAAGGGATTCCTCCGCAAGTGCGTCCATATCCACCGTAATACGCTTCGTAATGGATGCGGTCTCCTCTCCCTTAGTCTCAAGTACGCCGATAGCTTCCATACCGTTTTCTACTGCCATCTTAGCATCCTTGGCAAGCTCATCAATGGCAACAGCATCCGCCTTAACCTCATTGATACGCTCCGCAAGCTCTTCACTCTGAAGCAGGCAACGTTCGGAATCCTCCGCCTGTTGTACAATACCGTTTCGAATCTCCGTAATGGAGGTTGTAATATTCTGCGTTGCCGTCAACAACTTCGCCGAAGTATCATCTACGCCGGCCGCGGAACTTCCTACGTTATCAGCCGCTACAGAAGTCTGCTGTACCATGTCCTTCATATTGGTAACAGTCTTATTTGCACATGCAACCAACGCACCGAATTCATCTCTGCGTTTGGTCTTCATCTTCGCCGTAAGGTCACCTCTTGCCACCTTATCAAGCCCCGCCATAGTACGCTTCATTGCCTTGGCATAAGAAGTTGCCACCCAGATACCCAATAACACGGAACATGCTGCGGAAATCAACACTACAACTACCGCAAGTATTTTTATGGAATTGGCACTGGCAATAATCTCACTCCGCGGAATTGCGCCGCAAAGGAATGCACCGCTGTCGCCGATCGGAGCAGAAATAATCAAGTACCTGTCTCCGTCAATCTTCGCATAACCCCTTGCCATGTTATGCTCTGCTACCGCCGACTCATATACCTTTTTATCTACAAAACAAGTCGTATCCGCAACACCGTCCGGAGTATAAGTAAGCTCCTTTCCGTCCGGTGAAACAATTCCGAAAATACTGCCTTCCGCAAGCTTGATTCCCGCCAGCGTATCTACCAACATGGAAGTCTGAATATCCGCAGATACATAACCGATTTCTTTTCCCAAAGTGCTTACCATTTTTGTCGTAACCGCCATAAAGTAAGTATCCGCGGAAAGCCCTAACCGGCTGTCAACAAACTCATGCTGTGCGGTCCACTGATACGTTTTACCGGAGGCCAGAAAATTGGCACCATCCGCACTTGCCGCAAATTCGGATGCTTTGTCTCCCTCGGAGAACTTACCGTCGGATGCATAAGACTGACCGTAGGAAGAAATCACTGCAATATTACCGATAATGGACTCGTTATCGCCGCCCAAGGTACCGACCATCGCCTTAATCGCACTGATCGCATCGCTTTCCGCCTTAGACTCCGGTTTTAAATTGCCTCCGTAATACAGGGAAATGTCACTGCTGGCGTTTATCTGGTCAAGCTTCGATTCAACCGTATCCAATACCAATGCCAAATGCTCTGCTTTCGCATTGATCGTGGAACCGGCAGCCTCCTCGTAGTTGGACTGTAATGCCTTGGATGCACTGGTGGAGCACACAACACCCAGAATTATAATAAAAACAAGCGGAACACAGAACATGGTAATCAGCTGTGTCCTGATACTCTTCATCTTCTTTCCCTTGCCACCGCTTCCGAACTCCGGAAGTCTGGCCATCAGGTTCTTCACAAAAGCAATGAATTTATTCTCTCCCTTTTCTCCTCCGGTCTTCTCTGCACCCTGCGCTGCTCCGTCAACAGAAGCCGCTGCCTTTTTCGGAAGCTTTATCTTCGGGAGCTTTATTCCCTTCACCTTTTCAAGAAGTGTTGATATAACATTCGCCTTCGGCACCTCCGGTTTTGCAATCTCCGCCGGAGCTTCTTCCTTATCCTCTTTCGGGGCTTTTTCTTTCTTCACCTTCGGAACCTTTTCTTTTGTCTTTTCCGGCTCCTTTCCCTTAGTATCCTCTTCTGATTTCTCCTCTGATTTCTTTGCCTTCGGAGCTTTCTCTTTCTTCTCCTTCGGAGCCTTTGCCTCCGGTTCTTTCTCCTTTTTTACCTTCGGCTCCTTCGCTTTCTTTTCTTTTTCTTTCGCCTTTTCTTCCCGTTCCTCGGCACGAAGAAACTCCTGTAAATCCTTATCCTTTTCCATTTCGTAAACCTCCTTGCTACATTCGGTATGCGATTTATCTGTCTGCGGCTTCCCCTTCCAATCATATATTATATTATACTCTATTTTGTCAGAAAGTTCAACACAAAAATAGAATTATTATAACATTTTGCAATAAAAAATGAAGAAAAAAATAAATTTTTTTTCAAAATAGACTTTTCTTTTTCACTAAAACACCGTATAATAGAATCAGTATCATAGAAAGGAGCATTCCAATGAAAAAAGTATTTAAATTTTTTGCTGCATTAGCGTCCGTTGCCGCAGTTGCCGGTGGCGCATATCTTGTTTATAAAAACTTCTTCGCAAAGGAAGAAGACGACTTCGATTTCGACGACAGCTTCGATGACGAGGACACCATGGCATCCCGCGAGTATGTGTCCATTAATATCACTACTGACGAGACCGAAGAAGAGGAGGAAGAAGTTTCCGTTGATACGGTAGTTTCCGAAGTTGCGGATGCGGTTCTCGAAGATGTTGACGCAGAATAAGCAGGCACTAAAAAACAAAAGGATGTTGTCCACACCGCCCGGTGTCGTACAACATCCTTTTTCTTTGTTGTAAAGGATTATTCCGAATAAAAGCGAGTCTTTTCTCCCAAAAGCCCCCAAAGAACTCCCTTTTTTGTCTCTACACGAACAATCCCATCCAACGGAAACTCACAGAAAATTATTTGCCTGCTTCCATCGTTGCATCCGAGTACATATCTGTATTCACCGCTCTCCGGCAACGGATTCTCAAACACATCCATGGCAGCCGCCAATTCCCGAAAAAGCTCCTTTTCCCAGGTTGTTTCTCTCTGTACGAACTCCCAGTACTCTGCCTCTCCGGATACAAGTTCCGCTCCTACGGCGGTTAAGGCCTCGGTCAGGTCCGCAGATATTACCGTCACGGTACCTTCCAAAAGGCTCATACTCACCTCGTTTGGCATAGGTACATCGCGCTCTTCCTTTACCGCAGTCTCACTTTCCACCGTATCATCGCTCATATCAGACGCATCGCCGGTACTGTAATAATACTGCGTGCTTCCGTTTTTGCTATCCGCCACAGAAAGCCCTCTGCCATCCACCGCATCCGCTAACAGTGAATCAGCCTTCCCGGAAGCATTCTCATAGGTTGCCTCCATCTGTACATCCTTGGAAGCAACTCCTCCGCGCAACACGCCGACGCCCAATACCGCCACAAACAGCGCCGCTGCCGCCACGCTGACATACTTCACTGCCGGAAGCTTTCTCTTTGCGGCCTTTTCAAAGGAAATCACCTTGGAATCCTCTGCCTCTGCCACACGCTTTAAGGTCTTCTGTATCAGTTCTTCACTGACACAAAGACGCTCTGTATCCATAGCCTTATCCAAAAGTGCATAGAGTTCTTCCTCCTGCATTTTATCCTGCTTCTGCATTAAGTTGTCCATCCTATGCACCTCCTTTCCATTCTCTCTCAAGAATAACGCGGAACTTATCCCGGGCGCGGGAAAGTCTGCTCTTTACCGTTCCCTCGCTGAGTCCCAGCACCTTTGCCGTCTCTGCCACCGACCGTTCTTCGAAATACAAACATACCAATACTTCCCTGTACTTTTCCGGAAGCAACAGCAGTGCCTTCCGGATCTGTTCTCCGTCCTGCCTGCGCTCGATTTCCGTTGTGGTGTCCTCCGTCGGAATCTGCGTTTCTTCCTCATCGAAAAACATAGTCACTCTGCGTGAATATGCACTCTTTAAGTAATCCTTGCAGGCATTTACCGTAATCCGCAGAATCCATGTTTTCACGGAGCTTTCTCCGCGAAACTCTGCCAGATTTGCATTCACCTTAATAAACACCTCTTGGAAAATATCCTCCGCTGTATCGTAATCCTTCACATAACTGTACGCCATGCGAAGTACGTCATTGCCATAGGTACGCATCAAATATTCCAGGTCATATTCTTCTTTTATTTCTCCGGCGGGCAGCGACCGGATTTCCGGGTCTGCTTTTTTGTTCATACGTTACCCCCTATCAAAAAGACGAAATTCCTTTGCCATCGGTTCCGTTTTTCTTAATAATTTTTTTCTTGCTTTTTACGAATCATAAAAACTGCCGCTACCGTAACGGCAATCAGAGCCAATATTCCGAGCATAATCTTATGACCGGTCTTTAGCACCGGAGAACTGACCGCATTGTCATGCAACTCCTCGTCCAGCACCCAGTCCAGATATCCCTTCATGATATTGGTCCGTGTTGCGGCATAATCCCGTACGACCGTCATATTCCGGTCCACCGGATGAAGTTCCCCGTACTTCAGATACTTTTCCGCCACCAGGGGACGGTAAATCTCCGACAAATATTCCACCTTGTCCACTACTGCGGATGCTTTGAAATTCGTATCCAAAAGCTCCAGAAAACGGTTCTTAAACTGTGTCTTAAAGGTCTCGTTTTTCAAAAAAGCACGGAACAGACAAGTCAGCACATCCCGGTAGGGCTGCTCTCGCCTCTGGTCCGCCACCATGGAGGCAATCACCTGCTCCTCCACCGGATGTCCGTAAAGACCGAAACCAAAATCCGTATCAAACAACAGCCAGCGGATTTTTCCGTCCAGACCGTACTCCTCCGACGGCTCACCGATATATCGCCACGCCTCGCAGTTGTTATGGGGCCAGTCCGTATTGCCGCAATACATTTCCACGCAAAGATAGTCAATAAAATTTTCGATATCAAAGTACTCCTGTGCCTTTGCGTACATGGCCGGGTCACTCATATCGTTTTGTGTAACGAAATCATAGGCCTCTTCAAAAAAGCCGACTTCTTCCTCCGGACCTTCTTCCGCCACCACCTCAAAGACATCCTGTCCCTCCGGCGGCAGAATCACCCTTCCGTCACCGTCTTTATTATACTCAAAACCGTAGATCACCACATCTTCTTCCCCGCAATTGTAATGCGACGCCAGATACCGGTCATCCATCCGCTCTCTGATGTTCAAAATCCCGTAAAACTCTCCGTTCAAAAACACAACCGCCGGCTGATAGGCCTGTACATCCAGGGTCGTTCCTACCATTAGGGACTGTGCCAGAATATCCCGGAAAAAGGTAACCTCCCAGGCGTCACTTTCGTTTCCGCCGCCCCGCAACACCAGACGCTTGAACTTCTCGATATTTTTCTGCTCTCCGTTCTTTTCCACCGCCGGAATCAGCCCGCCGGAAAAGAAATCGTATTTGAAACTCTTCTGTGTATCATACTCCGAACGTGCATAAACACGAAAGGATTTCATCTCAAACCGTCTGGAATAGGCACCGTTGATACGGATACCCACATTCATGGATATCTCCCGTATGCCCTCCGGCAGGAAATATTCAAAATGCGCCGGGCGCTCCCATTCACGGCCCTTTTCCTGCGCATTGGTTATAATACCGGTCTCTTCGCTGTACAAATGCTCCGGGTCCGACACCAGGGAAATCACCGGCACCTCATACCACTCGGTCATTTTGTGTGCCACAAAGTAGGTATTGGTCTGTATGTCACTGCATGTTCCTTCTTCCGTTACCGCAATTGCCCGGACTACCGTTGCGGACGGAAGGCTGCTCCCTTTCCTGCCGTCACACAGTTCCACCGGGATTGGGTCGATATATAACAATGTAGACGCCCCGTCCGGTATCGGTTCGGAACCATCCAGAGTATAATACACCTCTATACCCTCCGGTGCCGCCAATGTCAGTTCAAAGCCTTTTTCGTAAAAGCCCGCCTCCACGGAAAACTCCGGCATCAGCACCTCACTGGGTACAAACACGGCTTCTTCTGTTGCCGCATACACCGCCTGTTCCTGCGTTGTCATCCAAAACATTCCAACACCGAATGCTCCGATTACGCCCGCAAAAAATACACCGCATACATGTTTCAACACATTCTTACACCTTGCTTTTTTGTTGTGTTTTCCGCTTTGCTTCATAGCCTTCCCCCCGTTTTTGTCTTTAGTTCTTTGCAAACTCTGCCAGTTTTAATCCCTCGTTACGCTCCAATACCGTACGAATACTCCACTCGTGGGTAAAGAGTAAGAGCGGTCTGTCCTTTAAATCCTTTACTCGCTTGGAGTCCGTCGTAATATTCAACTTACCTACATCGATACCGTCATTCTCAATCCAACGGATATATTCGTACGGAAGCGGATCCATACGTATCTCCACTCCATATTCAGACTCTAAGCGGAACCGCAGCACATCAAACTGCAGTACACCTACCACGCCCACAATAATCTCTTCCATACCGGTATTAAACTCCTGGAAAATCTGGATGGCACCTTCCTGAGCAATCTGGGATACACCCTTGATAAACTGCTTTCTCTTCATGGTATCCACTTGGCGAATCTTCGCAAAATGCTCCGGCGCAAAGGTCGGAATACCTTCAAACTCAATCTGCTCTCCCGGAGCACATACCGTGTCGCCGATGGAGAAAATACCCGGGTCAAATACACCGATAATATCGCCGGCATATGCTTCTTCCACAATCTTTCTGTCCTGTGCCATCATCTGCTGCGGCTGGGACAAACGAATCTTTTTGCCTCCCTGTACATGATTTACTTCCATGCCGGCCTCAAACTTACCGGAACAAATACGCATAAAGGCAATACGGTCACGATGGGCCTTGTTCATATTCGCCTGAATCTTAAATACAAATGCGGAAAAGTCATGCTCCAAAGGCTTTATTACGCCACTCTTTGCGTTACGCGGGAGTGGAGAGGTAGTCATTTCTAAAAAGTGCTCAAGGAAGGTCTCCACACCGAAATTGGTAAGAGCGGAACCGAAGAACACCGGCGTCAGCTCACCGGCACTGACTCTCTCCAAATCAAACTCACTGCTGGCACCGTCCAAAAGCTCAATCTCATCCACCAGATTCTGATGATTCTCTCTGCCGATAATTTCATCTAAGTTCGCATCACCAAGGGTCGCCTCGATTTTTTCTACTTCGTTCTGACCGTTGTTCGCAGCGATGAAGCGGGTAATGGTCTCCGTATCTCTGTGGTATACACCCTTGAAATTCTTACCGGAACCGATCGGCCAGTTCATCGGGCAGGTGCGGATACCCAGCACGTTTTCAATCTCGTCCAGAAGCTCGAAGGTATCTCTCGCTTCACGGTCCATCTTATTCACAAAGGTAAAAATCGGAATATGACGCATCACACAAACCTTAAACAGCTTCTTGGTCTGGGCCTCAACACCCTTGGAAGCATCGATTACCATGACCGCGGAATCCGCTGCCATAAGGGTACGGTACGTATCCTCGGAGAAGTCCTGATGGCCCGGGGTATCCAGAATATTGATGCAATAGCCGTCATAATTAAACTGCATCACGGAGGAGGTAACGGAAATACCTCTCTGCTTTTCGATTTCCATCCAGTCGGACACCGCATGCTTTGCGGTCTTCTTCGCCTTTACAGAACCAGCCAGATTAATAGCCCCTCCGTATAACAAAAGCTTCTCCGTCAGGGTTGTCTTACCGGCATCCGGGTGGGAAATAATTGCAAAGGTACGTCTTTTATTTATTTCATTGCTGTGGTTCATAACTGCCTCCTGCATATTAATGTCTCTGTTTTCTTTGTTTTCCTCTTTGTTCTCTTCTGCATAATGTTGTTTGTATATGCCCCACTTCTTATCTCACCTTACTCCAGGGTATACAACGACATCTTATTTTACATGATTTTCCTGTGATATGCAAGGGGCAGAATCAAGTAATTGCGACCACTCTTTTCCTCTTTCACTTCTTGTCATCTTCTCTTTGATATGCTACTATAAAATCAAAACAGTATTATATTTCTTCTATAGCTTCTTAATATAGATTAACGTTGTGTACGGGAGGTGCCTATGAAACGATTATTACTTTTTCAACCCAGTGTGGAAACCCTGCACTTTTTCTCCGACCGCTTAGCGGAGGAGTATGTAAAAATGGGCTATGAGGTGCGGCTTATCCGCATTCACGAGCCGTTTTTCGGCACGGAAAAACTAATTGATTTCATCGTCCCTCACGAGACACTGATGATTACCTTTAACTTCCACGGCATCCAGCGGGAAGCGATTTTTCATACACCGGAGGGCGAACTGCTCTGGGACAAATACGATGTAGCCTGCATCAATATCATTGTGGACCATCCGTTCTATTACTACGAGGAACTGAAATACCTTCCGAAACGATATCTGCAAATTTGTATCGACGGCGACCATACCGATTATATGAAACAGTTTTATCCGGAAATCGTTCCGGGGGAAACCATGCCGTTAGCAGGCTGTGCCTACCGGGAGTCCTTCGGAGGCGGTGCCCCGCTTTCCTTACGCGAAGACGTCACCGACCCGGCCCGCCTGATTCCGAACCTGATGGGAGAATCCCTTCCCATTCTTTCGATTGCAGAACGTTCTACTCCTGTAGTATTTACAGGTTGTTATACACAACCGGACTTTTTCCTTCCTTATATGAGCCGTAACGGAGCGGAGTATGATGCCTTTTACCACGGAATTTTAGACGATTTACTGGCGGATCCGGACCAATGTATCCACACGGTTTATTTGCGTCATCTGAACCGGGAACTTCCGGAGCTTAGTACAGAAGACCTACGAAATGTCATGAACAAAATGATTTTCCTCGACTTATGGATTCGTTTCACCTTCCGGGGCAAAGCAATACAGACCTTAGCAGATGCCGATATCCCAGTACACTGTATCGGTGCCGGTTGGGAGACTCTTGCTATAAAAAACAAAAACAGACTCACCTATACGGAATACTCCGATACGCAAGTCTGTCTAAAAGCCATTTCGGAAGCAAAGCTCTCCTTAAATGTCATGCCTTGGTTCAAGCGTGGTTCTCATGACCGCATCTACAGTTCCATGTTAAACGGTGCCGTATGCGTTACCGATAAAAGTAACTATTTGCTGGAGCATTTTTCCGATGGGGACATGCTCCGCTACTATGATTTAAAGAACCTCTCCGCACTACCGGATACCGTTACCGGTCTTTTGAATCACCCGGACAGCATGCAACAAATCGCCGACCGGGCATGGGCATATGCAAAGAAGCATCTCACCTGGAAACAATATGCCGAAAAACTGGTAACGTACTTTTCAGAAGTGTAGCACCCTTAGAAAATATGTTTTTCTTGCAAACAACGGGCTGTCGCGTGAGCGATGGCCCGTTTGTCCGACAGGTGCCTGAAAGAGTATAACAACGCAGTCCCTCTCTTATATTTTCTTTTCATACTCTTCAAAGCAAGCAAAACCTATGATTTTCTTACCTCTTTGAACTTTACGTAGGATAATAGACTTTCTTATTACTTCGTTTGCTTGTCAGCAACGCTCGGACAGGAGGTCCGGGCGAGCCCGCCATAAGGCACGGATGCCGCATCAGGGCGGTTGCGTCACTCATTCATATATTCTCCCGAAGTAATTAGAAAGCCTCTATCCGAAGTACGAGAAAAGAGGTAATAAAATCATAGGTTCTGCTTATTGGCAAACTCTAAAAAGAAAATACAAGAGCGGGACTGCATTTTGGAAAATTCAGGCACCGTCCCATGCAAAAAGGGCTGTCTCATGCGACAGCCCCCTATGTTCCTACTTCTCGATTTTTGCGGATATCTCACCGATTACCCGGCGAATTTCTTCCTCATCCAACGGCTTGGTTAAGAACTCCTCTGCACCGGCCTTCACTGCCTGCATCAGGTTATTCTTCTGTCCTGCCGCCGTAATCATAACGACCTTTGCATTCTCATCCTCATGCTTAATCAAAAGCAAGGACTCCAGTCCATTCATTACCGGCATGGTAATGTCCATGGTTACAATGTCCGGACGAAGCTCTTTATACTTTAAAAAACCTTCTTCGCCGTTTACTGCTTCCCCGATGACTTCAAGTCCCATTCTCGTCAACACATCGGACAACATCTTTCTCGAAGTTTTGGAATCATCAACCACTAATACAGTAATCGCCATGTCACTACCTCCAACCATTCTTATTTGTAACAACAAACTTCACCGTTGTATCACCGATACCGAACGGCATCACCAGAATATCCGTACCGGATACGGATGCATCCGCCCCCATCTCCGGCGGCATCAACTCTAACGTAATACCCTTATTACTCTGTGCGGTTGCAAACACACCGCTGATACAGTTCAGTAACTCTCCTACGGCATCTTGTACATCCTCGTCTACCGCAGTAAACTCTTCTTTTGCAAAGCCTGAAGCTAAACGACATAAGCCATCCTTTTCATCCGCAAAGCAAACCTTCCAACCGGCGCCACCTTCCAGCACCTGAGACACCGGCTTTACCAAATCGGTTTTACTCGTCAGTACGCCACACATCGGATACGCATGCCGGTCAATACAGCGAACAATCATCTTTAACGCTACAGACACAATCTCCTCATACTCTTCCGCTCCTTGCGGCAGGAACAACGGAACAATCTTCTCAAGGTCGCCGCTCTTAAGGATTTCCATCTCGGTATTGGTAAAACCGTTCTCCACCTGATAGCTTCTAAGCACCAGTTGAATCTTATCCATGGTAATAATACCTTCATCTACCAGAGTCTGTGCAAAGGTCAAATATGCATTCCCTTGCATTTTCAAAAGACTACCAACCTGTGCATCCGTTAAAAATCCCTTTTCTACAGCAATATCGCCGAATCGCTTGTCCATAGTCTGCTGCAAACGATTAATCGCATCTGCTTGATCCAGCGTCAGCATTCCTTCGGATACCGCAATCAGACCAAGCTTTACACGAATCTTCTCCTGTACGGAGATGACATGTAACAACTGCTCCTTGGTCATAAATCCTTCATCTACCAGGTAGTTTCCTAACAAATAGCTTATCATCAAATGCCCCCTTTACAATATTTCACGTACAAATATACTGCTTTCTATCATTATACACTATTTTTTGACAAATTTCCACCAAAAAATCAAATTAATTTATAATTTTATATTTTTCTTCATTTGTCTTGCGCTTTTGTTCCAAAAAAGGTATACTTCTTTTAAAAGCATTGGTATTATACCGGAAAGGACATTTTATGGCAACGATAAAACCGTTTTATTGCATCCGTCCGACCGCAGAACTGGCCCATCGTGTAGCGGCATTACCTTATGATGTGTACAACCGCAGCGAGGCAAAAGCAGTTGTTGCCAAGGACTCTCTCTCTTTTTTAAACATTGACCGCGCGGAAACCCAGTTTCCGGATGATGTGGACACCTATGCGGACTGCGTTTATGCAAAAGCTGCAGAGCTTTTGAACACCCGCATTGCCGATGGCACCTTTGTCACCGACACAACCACCAATTACTATATTTACGAACTCACCATGGACGGTCGTACCCAGACCGGCATTGTGGCATGCGCTTCCATTGATGATTACATGAACAATGTGATTAAAAAGCACGAAAACACTCGTGCCGATAAGGAAGAAGACCGTATCCGTCATGTGGATACCTGTAATGCACAGACCGGTCCGATTTTTCTGGCATATCGCAGAAACGAAACCATTTATTCCGTTGTTGCAAAAACAAAGGAAAGCGCTCCGCTCTATGACTTCACTTCCGAAGATGGTATTACCCACAGAGTATTCGTAATTTCCGATCCGGTTGACGTAGCTGCCGTATCCGGCGCCTTCGATTCCATCGACAGCATTTACATTGCCGACGGACATCACCGTGCAGCTTCTGCTGTTAAGGTAGGCTTAAAGCGTCGTCTGGAGAACCCGGGCTTTGACGGCACGGAGGAGTTCAACTTCTTCCTTTCCGTTCTTTTCCCGGAGGACGAACTGAAAATCTTACCGTACAACCGCGTAGTAAAAGACTTAAACGGATTGACCAAAGAAACCTTCCTTGCCCGTATCGCACAGGAGTTTACGGTAGAAGCATTAGGAAAGGATGCCTTCCAGCCGGAAAAGAAAGGCACCTTCGGTATGTACCTGGACGGCATCTGGTACCGTTTGACCGCTAATGACACCTTACAGAAAATTACCGATCCTGTAGAATCTTTGGACGTTTCCTTATTACAGGATTACCTGCTGGCTCCGGTCCTGGGTATCGGTGACCCGCGTACCGACAAACGTATCGACTTCATCGGCGGTATCCGCGGTCTTGGCGAACTTGAGCGTCGTGTTGCAGAAGATATGACCGTGGCATTCTCCATGTATCCTACCTCCATCGGAGAACTGTTTGCTGTATCCGACGCAGGACGCTTAATGCCTCCGAAATCCACCTGGTTCGAGCCGAAGCTGCGAAGCGGACTGTTTATACATAAGTTGAGTTAATCTTATACTACATTTAATTATAGAGGAACCGGGATTGTCACAGAACAATCCCGGTTTGCTTTTATATTCCGTGCAGTCTCACTTTACATGCACGAAAAAACAGGGCATGTCGTATGACATGCCCCGCTTGATTTGCGTTATTTGTTTTTAGTTGTAAACGTTAGACCAAATCTTGTTCTCTACGTTTGCGTTCTTTCCCTTGTACTCGAAAAGCTGGCTCATGGTTACAAACTGATAACCCTGATTCTGTAAGTTCTCGATAATGCTCGGAAGTGCATTCACGGTATTGGTATTGCCCTGGAAATCATGAAGCAAAATAATCTGACCGTCCTGTACGCCACTAATTACAGAGTTTGCAATCTGGCTGGAGGAACTGGTGCCATCCCAGTCATTGTGCATAGTACCCTGAACGAATGCCATGTCAATTGCGCTGTACATGGTATTGTTTACAGAGATGTACGGCGGACGGAAGAACTTTGCAGTCTGTCCGGTGTACTGCTTAATCAGGTTATTGGTCTGATTAATCTCGTTCTGGATAGAGCTCCAATCCATCGTAGTCATATCACTATGAGTATACGAATGGTTTGCAAGCTCATGACCGGAAGAGTTCTGTCTCTCAAGGATAGAACGGGTATTACCGTTAATGTTCTGACCGATTAAGAAGAACGTAGCCTTTACACCATACTTGTCAAGAATATCCAAAACCTGACTCGTCGTGGAAGACGGGCCGTCATCGAAGGTTAAAGCAACCATCTTTCCGTTCGGATTGATAGAGCTTCCGCTGTTACCGGAATTACCGCTGTTACCTGCATTGCTGCCGTTGTCGGTATCTACAGAGCCTGCAGCACTGATGGTCAAGCTGTCAAGGTAAGCATCCCACTGACCGTCATCTGCGGTTACAACAAGCTTCACGGTCTGGTTACCGGTACCGTGAGATACATTGGAAATGGTGTACTCAGCGATGTTTGCATCACCGAAGTAGAAGGTTCCCTTTGTCTCATTGCCGATAACAAGATCAACCTTTGCCATATTGTCGCCGTTAGATGCACCTCTTAAGGTGAAGTCATGAGAACCGTTTGCAAAATACTGAGTATAAGAAACAGCATCATCGTTTGCATATAATGCTACACCGTTAAACGGAGAGCTTACATTACCGGTATACTGACCGGACTTGGTCATATCTTCACACTGGGTAGTACCGTCAGTGGAAGTAGTGCCGCCGGAGGTGTTGCCACCGGAAGTATTTCCACCGCTAGTGTTGCCGCCGGAAGTATTTCCACCGCTGGTGTTGCCGCCGGAAGTATTTCCGCCGGAGGTGTTGCCGCCGCTGGTTGCGCCGCCGCTGATGGTTAACTTGTCAATGTATGCATCCCACTGACCGTCATCTGCGGTTACCTTTAACTCTACCTTCTTGTTACCGGTTCCGGTAGATACATTCTCAATTACATAATCTGCTACATTTGCATCGCCGTAGTAGAAAGTACCCTTATTCTGGCCGTCGATGAAAAGATCAACTTTTGCCATGTTGTCACCGTTGGATGCACCGGTCAAAGTAAAGGTGCTGGTTCCGCTGGTGAAGTTCTGGGTATAGGATACTGCGTCGTCGTTTGCGTAAAGTGCAACACCGTTGAACGGAGAGCTTACGTTGCCGGTGTACTGACCGGACTTCGTCATGTCCTCACATTCCATGGTTGCACCGGTATTGGTGGTGCCACCGGAGGTGTTGCCGCCGGAAGTATTTCCGCCGGAGGTGTTGCCACCGCTGGTGTTACCACCGCTGGTGTTGCCGCCGGAGGTGTTACCGCCAGAGGTGTTACCACCGCTGGTATTTCCACCGGAAGCTGCGCCGCCGCTGATGGTTAACTTATCGATATATGCGTCCCAGCTACCGTCATCTGCGGTTACCTTTAACTCAACCTTCTTGTTACCGGTTCCGGTAGATACATTCTCGATTACATAATCTGCTACATTTGCATCACCGTAGTAGAAAGTACCCTTATTCTGACCATCGATGAAAAGTTCAACTTTTGCCATGTTGTCACCGTTGGATGCACCGGTCAAAGTGAAGGTGCTGGTTCCGCTGGTGAAGTTCTGGGTATAAGATACTGCGTCGTCGTTTGCGTATAAAGCTACGCCGTTGAACGGAGAGCTTACATTTCCGGTATACTGACCGGACTTGGTCATGTTCTCACATTCCATGGTTGCGCCGGTATTGGTGGTGCCGCCGGAGGTGTTGCCACCCTGATTGCCGCTGTTGTTACCACCCTGGTTACCGCTGTTTCCGCCGGAGGAGTTGCCGCCGTTTACGGATACTCCGCTACCGCCGATAATAAGTGCATCTGCATATAAATCCCAGCTGCCTTCGTCTGCGGTCATTCTTAATTCAACCTTCTGATTACCTGTGCCGGTAGATACATTCTTAATGGTGTATTCTGCTACGTTTGCATCACCGAAATAGAACGTACCCTTATTCTGGCCGCCGATATATAAATCAACCTGTGCCAACTCATCACAGTCGGATGCTCCTCTTAAAGAGAAGTCATGAGTACCGGAAGAGAAATTTACAGTCGTAGATACTGCGTCATCATTACCATATAATGCTACGCCGTCAAACGGGCTGGTTACATTACCGGTGTACTGACCGGACTTGGTCATGCTCTCACACTCGATTACGGTACCCTGGTTGGTTCCCGGTGCGCTACTTGCGCCATCATCGGAGGAGCTACCACCGGAAGAACTTCCGCCGCTGCTACCGCTGCCGCCTACAGTGATGTCAAGCTGGTATACATCTGCCCAACCGCTACTCTGATAACCTTCTACGTTAAATGCTACCTCATACATCTTCCCCATCTGCATGCCCATACGCTCCCAAGCCTTAAAATGCTCGGTTACGGAAATGGTACCGCTGGTACGCTTACTCTGACGTACGCTCCAGTACTGCTGGAACGTGGTGTTACCGTCGATGGACGGCTGATTTACACGAGTGGTCTCGTATACATCATAAGTAGCACCGTCTACGGTGATGGTTCCCTTGGAGTTTGCTCCCGGCGGACGCCAGGTTCCCCAACAGTCTACAATGTAGTACTCAACGAGCGGATTTCTACACCATCCGTATACACAGAGGTAAGAATTACCGTTCGGCTGATAATCTACACCATAACTTACAGTAATGTTACCAAGCTGGGAGTAAGTCTGGGTACAATCCCACTTTACACCCTTACGGAAAAGTACATTTCCGATGTTCTCCCACCAACACTCGAAGAGGCCGTTACCCTTCAATGTCATGCTAGTGTCGCCGTAGTCTTTCCACAGCTCATATGCATAGTTACCTTCGTAACCAGTTGCGTTGTTGTACAATACGGTGGCAGCATCTGCCTTAGTTGCCGGTACAACAACCTGCAAGCATAATACTAATGCAAGCAGTAAACCC